>JAGAMG010000042.1 GCA_017624835.1 Lachnospiraceae bacterium | reverse complement strand
GAATTAGAAGAAGTAACATATAGAGCGATGATGGGAGAATACATCATCTATTATCGTGGAAAGATTGTTGGCGGTATATATGATGATAGACTGCTTGTAAAACCTGTTAAATCAGCTATTGCACTTATGCCAGATGCAGCCTATGAATTGCCCTATGAAGGAGCAAAAGAAATGTTGTTGGTTGACGATGTTGACAATAAGGATTTCCTAACACAGCTTTTCAATGCTATGTATGATGAACTTCCAAATCCAAAGAAAAAGAAATAGTAAAATTTCAGTCGTGCGCCCAGCGAAGGGCAATTAACCAAACGGGTGAAAATCCTGTCTAATTAAGGTCTAGCCAACCGATTAGTAGCGAGTCTTGGGTGGCTGTCAGTAATGACAGTTGCTAAGCGTAGACAGCGAGCAAGTAGGGTTGCAATGCGATTGAGCCTCGAAAGGTTACTTACAGAGGGCTGACGTTGTGACTGATACGGAAAGCAACATCGAATGGAACGGCATGGCGAGAACCATTCGGCACTGCGGGGTCAAAGAGCCAATCATGCTTGACATTGTGGTTAATTAGTCAACTGGGGAGAGCCTATCGCTTCTTGTAAACAAGTACGTTACATCAACTAGAAGATGGAGATGGACGGATGAGTGATAGGCAGTCGGATAGCTTCATAGTACCGAGGAAACTGGGTAATGTCAGTGGAGGGAAGGGGGCTACATAATAACGGTCTTTCTGAGGACACATTATCCGTACTCAGGGACGGAGGAAATAATGGGAACGAAATTAGAAAGAATAATGGAAATTTCGGCAACTACGCCAAAGCCAGAGTTCACATCTTTGTACCACTTGATAAACATTGCAATGCTGAAACAATGCCATATGGAATTAGATGGTAGTAAGGCAGTTGGTATCGATAAAGTGACAAAAGCAGAGTATGAGGAGCATCTGGAAGAAAACTTAACAAATCTTGTAAGCAAGCTAAAGAATAAGTCTTACAAACCATTGCCATCACTTAGGGTGTTCATACCAAAAGCAAATGGCAAGAAACGTCCTCTGGGGATTGCTTCCTATGAGGACAAGATTGTGCAACTGGCAGTGAAGAAAATACTGGAAGCTATTTATGAACCAAGATTTCTGAACTGTATGTATGGTTTCCGCCCTAACAGAGGATGCCATGATGCCATAAAGGAAGTACATCGACAGATAAGTAATGAGCATATAAATCATGTAGTAGATGCAGACATAAAAGGTTTCTTTGACCACTTGAGCCACGAATGGATGATGGAGTTTCTAAAGCTTTACATCAAAGACCCAAATCTACTCTGGTTAATCAACAAATACTTAAAAGCCGGAGTAATGACGGATGGAGTGTTTGAAGAAACTGAAGAGGGTTCAGCACAAGGAAATATCATTAGTCCGATACTGGCAAACATCTACATGCACAACGTACTGACGTTATGGTACAAGTTTGTCATAAAGGGTAATACTTTCGGCAATAGCTTCTTGGTAGTCTATGCGGATGATTTCATTGCAGGATTTCAGTATAAGGAAGATGCAGAGAGATACTATATGTTACTAAAGGAAAGGTTAAGAAAATTTAATCTCGAATTGGAAGAAAGCAAGAGCAGACTGATTGAGTTTGGCAGATATGCGGAAACTAATTCAAAACGGAAGTATGGCAAGAAACCAGAAACTTTTGATTTCCTCGGGTTTACATTCTATTGTGGTAAAGGCAAGAGAAGCAGAAACTTCTGCGTGAAACTCAAAACCAATTGCAAGAAATTTCAGCAAAAGCTGAAAGCTACAAAGGAATGGTTGTATGAGAATCGCACTATGCCAGTAAAGGAAATGATTTCCAAGTTAAACTTGAAGCTAGTTGGTCATTACAAATACTATGGTGTTTCACACAACAGTGCTAAGATTGGAGCGTTTCTACACTTTGTACAGCGTTATCTATATAAAGTTTTAAACAGAAGGAGCCACAAAAGAAGCTATACATGGGACGGTTATATTGAAATGCTGAAAGTATACCCACTGGCGAAGCCAAAGATATATGTTAAGTTGTTCTAGAAATGAATGTTATTATGAAAAGCCGTATGCGGGAAAGCCGCACGTACGGATTTGTGAGGGGCTAGTGTCGTGAGGCATTAGTCTACTCGACTCGGAGAGATTGTATACTCCCTTAAAATAAAATGCATTGGAATGGAGGCTAATTATGGAGCTTGTTATGCAACCAACAAATACAACATGTGGTCAGGCATGTATTGCCATGATTACAGGATATTACTGCTCAACTTATGGAGCTTAGTAATATGAACCACAGGATAGCCATGCTTACAGACTAGGCTGCATTGAACAATAAATGGAATATTGTACATCTGAATTGTAAATAGTGTGAAATGATAAATCCCCTTTTGGCGATGTATAATTGCCAAGAAGGGGATTTTTCATTTAAATAGTTTATGATATTATAAATATATACTAAGAATTCCGGATGTGGAGGTTACAAATGAACTATCAAGAAGTACTTAACCGATTTACTTATGATGATGAAACGGAAATAATAAATAGAATCGCTAAAGCGAACAGGTCTGACTATCGTGAGAATAAGGATATTATAAATCAAATTGTGCTTTGGAAAATGAATCGCAGACCGCAGGTGGCAGAGGAATTGATAGATGCGATATATAAGCTGGAAGTAATTAAAACGCCAACAGAGGCAGCGGATAGTGAAAGTACAGCACAAGTAGTAGAGGGATTACTACGATCCAAAGGAATGTAGCTTCCTATGGCGAGTACGGTTCTTCATTTTTACTTTCCGAATGTGTATCCTATCATAGACCAAAGGGCATATAGAGAGTTATATGGCACGGATTATCCCAAGAATACCTTTAAAGTGGAAGTTCTGGTAGCATTGTATTTGAAATATATTGCAGACTGTTATAAATATCAGCAGAAAAATTGTCCGGAGATTCCCTTTGCAAAGATTGATAAGGTTTTGTATCAGTTGGATAAGGAAAAAGGAAACAGAGTCAAATATTAAAATTCCTTTTGTGGAGATAAAACAGCGGAATGAGTCGTTAGAAAGGATAAATTATGACGTTAACATTTAAGAGAAAATGTTTGGAGGAGGATTGCAAGGGGATAGTTGATATTCTTTATGAAGAGAAATATGGACGAGTTCAAAAATATTTGTCGCAGTTTTTGGAACTTGATTTAGAAAAAATGTATGAAGTGGGAAAGGACGAAGGTTATAAAATAATATATCCTATATTGAAAAAAGAATATGAAAGTAGTGAAGTAGTAATTGCTGAAAAACTTTATGAAATTAAAAGATATTGGAGAAAAGAGGAAGAGGATATATTAGAAATATTAAATAGTGTATTTGACTATACCATTAAAGATGAGAAAGATATTATTGCCGAATTTTCCATCAATGCAGTTTGTCCGAGGTATTTAGAGAAATGGTCTTTTGATGTTAACTATAGAAAAAGTATAGAAGAGATAATTCTTGCGTGTATTCATGAAATTATTCATTTTATCTGGTTTGAAAAGTGGTCCGAGGTATTTCCCGATTCAAATAAGAATGAGTATAATGCGCCAAACACACCTTGGTTGTTATCAGAAATAGTAATTGATGCCATTTTGAAAGAAACTAGATTGGAGAAATATTGTGTGGATGACAAACCTGCGTATAGTTATTTTTATGATATAATGATTGAAGATAAAAATATGATGGAATATTTTCGAGAATTGTTTGTTTCGAATAATATTCAAGATTTTATGATAAAAGGGTATAAGTATGTATTGAAAAATAGGGAAATGATTTGTTGAGGAAAAGGGAAAAGTTACTTTGGCGTGTTTGTAAGTATATATTCAAATGTTGCGAGGAGGAATTATCATGAAAGACATATATGAATATTGCCCGGAATTTGAGAATGCTAAATACCGATTGAGATTAATATCACAGGAGGACGCATCGGATTTATTAAAAGTATATTCTGATGCAAAAGCAGTACCATTTTTCAATAGTGACAATTGTAACGGAGATGATTTTTATTACACAGCCATTGAGCGAATGAAGCAGGCAGTTGATTTTTGGATTTTTTCCTATGACAAAAGGTATTTTGTACGATGGTCTATTATTGATAAAGAAAAAAGTGAAGTGATAGGAACCATTGAATTATTCCATAGGGATGCCGATGTGCATTTTTATGAGTGTGGATTATTACGCTTAGATTTGCGTAGTGATTATGAAAATGCAAAAGAAATAGAAAACATTATTTTACTAATTAAGTCTGCAACATATGATATGTTCTACTGCGATAAAATTGCTACAAAAGCAGTGCCTACAGCAATGGAAAGAGCAAAGGCATTGCAGAATTTGGGCTTTGTTGCAACGGATAAGAAGATTGTTGGACATGATGGGACTGAATATGGAGATTATTTTATATTAGAGAAAGATTAAAACCAAAAGGTTAAGGGGGCTGAAGGTTTATGGCATCCAGAATTCTACATTTAGCAGTGGCAGAAGAATTGATGAAGCATGTTCAAATAAAGGACAAAAATAGATTTTGCTTAGGTTGTATTTTGCCTGATGCCTATAATCCGGCAGTGCCAAAGGCAGATAGTCATTTGAAGGCATCTGTGTGTGGAAAGAGCAAAAAGACCTATGATTTGGACAAGTTTCTTTCGCTGTTTGAAAAGGAAATGAAAAAAGACGATTTGTATAAGGGGTATTATTTGCACCTGATTCAGGATTTGGTATTTCGTGAATTGGTTTATGATAAGTACAAATGGAATCCAACGATTCCGGGGAATGTACAGCGATTACATAATGACTATCGGTTGATAAATTCCTATGCCATCAAGAAGTATGGTATAAAAAATGAGATACAGTTAATAGAAAAATTAGAAAAGGAAAAACTGCATTCCTTATATCCCTTTGAAGTGCAAGGGTTCTTGCTTGATATGGCAAGTGATTTTCAGGATGTAGAGGATGAGGAAATCTTCTTTTTCACAGAAGCAATGGCGGATGAGTTTGTAAGCATTGCAACGGAAGATTGTCTTAAGGAATTACAGGCGTTAGAAAGAGGCGGACATTATGTAGATGCTTACGCACGGGCATGGCTTAATAAGCCCTTTAGTCTGTTGAAAACCACACAAAATACCAGGGACTTATGTGGTTATCGGACAAAAGCCGGGACACTCACAAGAGAAGGGGTAATTCTACGAAGCGATGTGCAAAACTATCCAAGTGAGAGGGATTATGATTATTTAAAAAACCACGGAATAACCACCATTATTGATATGCGTGGTCAGAAGGATGTGGAGAGAAAAACAAGCGGTTTTGCAGAGAACGAGGACTTTACCTATTTTAATTTCCAAATAGACGAGGGTAGCGGTGTGCCGGAATCCATGGAAGCAGTTCCCCAAAGTTATCTGAATATCGCATCCGCAAAAGCAATGCCCCATGTGTTTCAATGTATTGCCAATGCAAAGTCAGGTGTTATGTTTAATTGTACTGCCGGAAAGGACAGAACCGGTGTGGTATCAGCCATTCTTTTACTTCATGCAGGAGTTAGCGATAAAGATATTGTAGATAATTATGTGCTGACCAAGGAATATGGGAAAGAGCGTTTAGCGTTGATACATGAAAACTTCCCGGAAATTGATATGAATATTGTGACTCCCTGTGAAATGTTTATGGAGGAGTTCCTTAGATTGTTTCGAGAAAAGTATGGAGATACGGAAAGCTATTTTAAGAGTTTGGAACTAAGTGACGAGGAAATTCAGAGCCTTTCGGAGAAACTGAGTCCCCCTTTTCGGTAGCCATTAAGACTATCGAAAAGGGGATTTCCCATCAGGGGATTTTCACAAGCTTCTCGCATAATCGAATAGAGGATTCCCTATGAGCCACAATGATAATTGTTTTATCAGGAGCAAAATTCTTAAGAGTATCTTGAATAAGAGATTCACTGTATTGGTCTAAGGCACTGGTGGCTTCATCCAAAATGTAAATATTTACGTTCTGTAAAAACAGTCGGGCTAATACGATTCGCTGTCTTTGACCGCCTGAAAGCTTTATCCCCTTTTCACCGATGACCGTGTCTAAACCAAGGGGAAGAGAAGTAATGAAATCATAGATGCCGGATTTTTTGCAGGCATTCAGCATTTCTTCTTCGGTGGCATCTGCTTTCCCATAACGTAAGTTTTCGCGAATACTCATATGA
Organism: Lachnospiraceae bacterium; assembly: GCA_017624835.1. GTDB lineage: Bacteria > Bacillota > Clostridia > Lachnospirales > Lachnospiraceae > Acetatifactor. Next base: position 63,397 of record JAGAMG010000042.1, on the reverse strand, counting down.
AACAGAATATTCTCCTGCATCACAAAGCCTATCTGGCGGTATAATTGTTCTTTGTTAATATCTTTTAGATTGATTCCGTTATAGAATATTGTGCCACAGGTGGGAGAGAGCATTCCGGTCATTAATTTTAATAGTGTACTTTTTCCGCTTCCGCTTTTACCTGTTATTGCAATGCGGTCTCCGGGGGCAATATGGAGATTTATATTTTTCAGTACCTCCATTGTAGAATTCGGATATCGAAAAGTAACATTTTGAATATCAATTCCCAGAAATTCTTGGGAAAGGTCTTGGGAAATTATGGTATTTGTGGCGGTACAATGTCCTTTTTTCAGTTGTTCAAGGAATCTGTCTATAACCGGCATGTCGGACTGAAGCTGTGCATCTGCGCCGGAGACATTTTTCATGGCAGTTGCCATCATTTCATAATATACAACAAATACCAATAAATCACTTATCACAAGCTTGCCGGAGGCAATGAGCAGTCCTCCGATAAAATACAAACCGAAATGCATAAAAAATTCTTCCTTGATTTTAGGGATAATCAGACGTCTGGCTGTCCAGCAATTTATCCATTTTGCATTACATAGTGCTTGTACATGAAGATATTCTACGAAGTGCTTAAGCTGTAAGCGGCTTAGGTCAAGCGCTTTTACTTCCCGCCAGCCCAGTAAAGAGGCTTGAAGCCATGTGGTCTTTTTCTGTTGGTTCTGTCTTTTGATTTCATTAATTTTCTTTTCGTATCTGCTGACTAGGTCATCCAGTAAAAAGGTAACAGGAATGGCAGCTATTGAAAAGATTGCAAGTCTACAATCTGCATAAAATAGTATTACGGCACATAGAGTCATGGTAATAAAGGATATGCAATATTCAATGGTTTGGGTGGTAGTAAATTCCTTGAGAAGAGAAGTGTCATCCTCCAGTCGCAGCTTCATATCCCCCACTTCCATGGTAGAGTATTCCTCAAAATCCATTGAAAGATATCCAAGAAAAATTTTGTTTTTTATTTGGTATAACATCTTATGTATAAAGGTGTACTCTGCATGCTTTTTCGCATAACCGGTAAGTGTTGTTGCTACAAATGCTGTTAGATATCCTATAATGACGAATTTCATTAACTGAAAATTCATACCAATGATTACCTCATCAATAAAAAGCTTGTAAAACAGGGGAGTTATCAAATCCCCCAACGTTAGCAATCCGGTACAAATAATCATCATCAGATAATATTTTCGTACACCTATGGTATATGGGAGTAATGTATGTATTATATCTTTTCGGTATTTTAGCTTTGAGAACATAACTTTCCTTTCCTGAGTTCAACGATTTTGTCACAATGCATTAGTGTGGTATCACGGTGGGTAATAATAATGGAAGTTCTTCCGGCAAGTACCTTGTTCCATGCATTGTGTATTTCCAGTTCTGTTTTACTATCCAGGGCACTGGTTGCTTCATCGAAAATAATGATTTTAGGGTTTTTTAAATAGATTCTTGCAATTGCAATTCGTTGTTTTTGTCCACCGGATAAATCATTTCCGTGAAGACCAATAAAGGTATCAAGACCATCCGGCAGGGCTTGAATAACCTCCCAGAGCTCTGCTTGCTTACAAACTTCAATGATTTCTTTGTCAGTAGCCTTGGAATTCCCCAGCATAATATTTTCACGGATTGTCCCCGGAAAAATCAGGACATCCTGAGCAATGAGGCCAATCTGTCGACGAATGGATTTGAGGCTGCACTCAGCAAGATTTTGTCCATCAATAAGTAGTTTTCCGCTCTTTGCCTGATAAAATCCAATCAGTAAATAGGCAAGGGTGGTTTTGCCGCTGCCACTTTTTCCGGTAATTGCCACTTTTTCGCCGGAATTTATTTGAAAGGTAATATCAGAGAGAATAGGTACTTCTTTTGTGTAAGCAAAGTTTAAAGTATTGAATTCAATATTACCGTCGGTGATTTTTAGCTCTTTTTTGGAGGTATTATTATCTTCTATAGGTGCGTGCAGAAAATCGTAGATTTTCTGAATTAAGGAAATACGGTGTAAACCATCCAAATAGGAGCTACTGACACGGCTTATCTGATTTGTCAGGGAGTCATAGAAGGAGATAATGATAGTAAGGACTCCGATGGTAAGCTGCTCTTTAGACGCCAGATAGCCGGCAAAGGTAAAGATAAGCAATTTGATGGTCAAGGAAATAAAGCCGGTAAGCTTTTCTGCCTTGTAGGTGGTCATACCGGATTTTTTTTCAATACCATAGATATTTTTATGATAACTATCAAATTGGTTTTCTACATGCTGCCTGGCACCGAGGACACGAATATCTCTAAGTGCAGATAATAGTTCAAATATCCAGCTGATATATCCTCCATAGCTTTCTCGTGCTTTATCGCCATAGGTTCTGATTGTTTTGCCCAGCTTCATATTTAGAAAAGCGGAGAGTGGCGCTGCAATCATTGCAAAAAGTCCTATTCTGATATCGATTTTGCATAGGTAACCTAAAATAATAAGGATACTCAACAAGTGGTTCAATTGGTGAATTACATTTCGAATCATAAAATGCATACATTCGCTGCTGTCATGTTCTAAAAGCGTATTGATATCTCCGGAAGCCATATCTATCAGATATTCTGCCTTACATTTCATCAGATGCTTGAAAATATCTAACTTAATGTTTAGCGTAAACATATTTATGAGATAGTGATGCTGTGCATATATAAAAAGGTATAGAACACATGAAAATATTGCAAGAATAACGTACATTCCGCTTAATTTCAAGAAAAGAGACAGATTTTGTTTGTATACGATTTGGTCAATCATTATTCCGAATAATACAGGCATAACAATTGATAATACAGTATCGAAAAGCCATCCAAGGTAGAAGCGGATGAAATTAGTGAGATATTTTTGCATGTATCGGAATAAAAAGCAGATTGCCGTAAGGTAGTTTAATTTGCATTTCATAGGCTGTTCCCCACATTCACAAATATTTGGCGGAGTAAACTTTCACCATTTTCCATTCTTATTTCCAATGACATTACCAGGAAAAGTGCAATGCCAAGGAAAAGGAAGGCATAGAATAAAAGAGGTTTTTTGATGATGTATCGTACATACCATTGTTCCCATTTGCTTCTTTTTCTCATATAGAATCCTCCTTGGTTTTTGTGGCTCTATTGTACAATCCATTTGTGGTATGTTACAATAAACTATATCAATCAAATAATTATACTTTTTGCAATGGAGGATTCTATGCCACAGGTAGACAGATACAGGGAACGTATTGTCCCTATTGAATTTGAGAGTCATGAAATATTTGAAAATCAGCCATTAAAAGAGCGTATGACAATCATTTTGATTACAAATGGGTGGGGGAATTTTATGCTGAATGGGGAGCCTGTTATTTTGAAGTCTCCTTGTGTCATTTTACTTTCTCCAAAGGATGAGTTGAGTCTCAACGAGCAGGAATATTTATCTGCCAAGGCATTTTCTTTTGCTCCCCAATTTGTAAATTCTTCGCTAACCTTCCATGCACTTCAGGAGAATAAATTTAGTCAGATAGAAGACCAGCATGACAGAAATATGATGAATTTGTTTTTGGGAAGAAATGAGCATTATAAAGGCTACATTAATTTGCCGGCCAATACTTATCTGCGAATCAGTGAATGGATGGCGATTATAGGTACGGAAACTTTTTCGCAAAGCGATGGCAAATGGACCTGCCGTATTCGCCGATATTTGCTTCAAACATTATATTTAATTGATGATATTATCGATGTGGACAGCATTTTGAGAGAGAAAAATGCAAAATCCATGGTTGATGTATGCTTAGAGTATATTCATGTGAATTATCCTAATGATATTTCACAGCAGACATTGTGCGATTTGGCACATACCAACCGCACTACCCTGAATCGTAAATTCAAGGAACAGGTGGGAATGACTTCCATAGGGTATTTGCTTCACTATAGAATAAAAATTGCATGTGAAGCCCTATCTCATACAAATCTGTCAATTGCAGAAATATCCGAGGCAACAGGCTTTCAGTATGATTCCTATTTTATCAGGCAGTTTACAAAGAAAATGGAAATGACGCCCACTGCTTATAGGGAGATGACAAGAGAACAGAAGAGAAAATAATGGAATCTCCTATCCGGTAATTGAAAGACCGGATAGGGGATTTTTGCAACTTACGCATCCCCAATTGCAACTTAAACATAGCCCTATTGTAAAACTCAAAAAGTGTGTTATTCTAATTTCGAGGAAATGAAGTGGATTAAGACACAAGAACCAAAGCTAAAAGAAAATTATTTAGAAATACACTACGGTAAGTTGAATCAAGAAACCCAGGATATCATTACTTATCTGGAGTCCAAGAATGTTTTGATGGGTAGGAATGAAGCAGAAAGCAGACTGATAAAACCGGATGAAGCTGGTATTGCTCAATGAGGAAACGATTGTGATGAACAGAAGATATCGGAATGAATTTTTCCGGAAACTGAAAAGTATTAGAATGGAGGGAAGCAAATGATAGACAAGCATAATTTTTGACCATAACAAGTGGCGTGTTTACCTGTTTATTGTTAGGGAAAGTTATTTGGGAAGGCATAACAGGACATCAGGATATTTATTATATTCAGAATATCTTAATGTTGCAGGAAATGAATCGGGAAAAGTAAGGGTAACTATAAAAGTAGAAAATAAGTGTAAAAATAGATAAACGTAAAAAGAAGGAGAGTATAAAATGGAAGTGGCAATAAAAGGTGCAAGTGTGAAGAAAGTAAGAGGAATGGATTATATCATGTTGGCGTTAACTGCTTTCGGTGGTTTGGGGATGGAAATGTTGTATGCTTATCTGCTGGAGCCATTGGTTTATGGCTGTGGAATGCAGGATTGGAATACTTGGCAACGCATTCTGCATTGGATTATTACCTGTATCACATGGGGATTTATGGCATGGTATACTGTGAAATCTGCAAAGAAGGATTGTGGCTTTGATTTGTTTGAAAAGAGCGAGCCCATCAAACTCTGGCAGTGGGGCGCAGCTATCGGTTGTGCGGTCATCTGTTTAAGTAGCACTTATATGGATTGGGGCGGTGTGAAGTTTCTGATTGAATTTCAGAGATTAGGTGCATTGAAATTCACTTTCCAATATATTTACTACTTGTTTGAGGTTGTCCTGTTCATGTTGATTATTGTGTATGGACAAAAGGCATTTGAACTGTGGTTTCAGAAAGTAAATATTCCTTATGGTGGCATTGTAGTTGCACTTACATGGGGAATGGCGCATTGGCTTACCAAAGGTTCTCTGGCAGCAGGCTTGTATACAGCTTTTGGCGGATTCTGCTTTGGCGTGGTGTACTTGCTTTTGAACCGGAATATTAAATGGACTTATGCATTTTTGTGCATTATGTTTATTTTATAGAGCAATTCAGTGAAAGAACAAATAAAAGAACAATATCAAAAGAATTGATTTTATTCCGAGCAAAATCAATTCTTTTTGATATTGTTCTTTTGGGGTATGTTTTGTGATATTATAAATAGAGACTAATCAAAAAATTCTTTTTGAAAAAAGGCAGAAACAGAATCGAAAGGAACAGTATGATGAAGAGAGAAACGAATTTTATAACAAAACCTTTGGGGATTGCTTTATTGGCATGTCTTTGTTGTTTTTTGTGGGGAAGTGCAACACCTGCCATCAAAATAGGCTATGAATGGTTTGGCATTGGGGCAGGAGAGGTGGCATCACGAATCCTTTTTGCAGGAGTGCGTTTTATCTTGGCAGGTATTTTAACTGCAATTTTTGGAAGTATCATAGCTAAGAAGCCCTTATTTCCTCAGAAAAGCTCCTGGGGAATGGTTTGTAAGCTGGGCTTGGTACAAACCGTATTTCAGTACATATTCTTTTACATGGGACTTGCCTATACTACAGGGGTAAAGTCCGCTATTATAAACGGCTCCCAGACCTTTATTGCTATTCTCTTGGCTTGCCTTGTGTTTCGTTATGAGAAGCTGACGGTAAAGAAGTTTTTGGGGTGTCTCATTGGTTTTGCAGGAGTGATTGTGATTAACTTTGACCCCTCCGGTCTTACCGGTGGCTTTAGCTTTCAGGGAGAGGGCGCTATTTTGATAGCTGCCATTGCCTATGCACTGTCCTCTGCATTGGTAAAGAAATATTCCCAAAAGGAGAGCCCGGTGGTTTTAAGTGGTTATCAATTTATTTTTGGCGGCATTATTATGACGATTTTTGGTTTGCTAATGGGTGGTCATTTAACAGGCTGGTGTGTGCAGTCCGTATTGCTTTTGATTTATATGGCATTGATTTCCTCAGTGGCATATTCCGTTTGGGGAATTCTGTTGAAGCATAATCCTGTGGGAAAAGTAGCAATCTATTCCTTTACCAATCCCATATTCAGCGTGCTGTTATCCTTTGCTTTCTTGGGAGAAAGCTCCTCCTTTGGTTGGGAGCTGGTGGCAGCATTGGTGTTGGTATGCGGTGGAATTTATCTGGTGAATCGAGTAAATGAGTAACTAATTTAACGCAATAAAAGTGGATTTAACAACAAAAGTGTGATATAATCAAGTTGAAGAGAGGGATTGTCAGAAAAAAGACATAATATATTGGGACTGGTAGAAAGAAGGTGTAGTTATGACGTATGAGGAATTGGTGGAAAACGTAAGAAAAGCAACAAAATGTGCAAAGGTTAGCAGAGCTGTAGGACATGTGGCATTTCAGTTTAATGTGGAAGGGGAAGCAGAAGGCGCATTTTACCTTGAAATTGCTGACGGGAGAGTAAATGTGGAGCCTTATGAGTATTTTGATAGGGATGTAATCATTGTAACTACGGCGGAGGTGATTATGCAGATGGCAGAGGGCAAATTACAGCCAAGAGCAGCATATACAAATGGTCAGCTAAGGCTTTATGGAGATGTGGAGCAGATAAAGGTGTTGCCCTTGGGAGGCTGTTGTTAAATTAGGATTCATAAATGCGATAACCGCTCTTGGGGAGAAGGGCGGTTATATTAGCATACAGAAGATTTTTTGTGGGGGCATGGACAAATGTTAAGCAAAAAGACGGATGATATTTCAGTATACATAGAAGATCAGGAATACATTGCAAATACCTATGTCATGAAATGCTTTTCGATTACGATGGTATTGTATTTTGTAACCTTTTTATTAAACATATTGGGAATATTTATTATTGATCAAAAGATTATGCAGAAAGGATTTATACCGTCTCTTTTCATATATTTTGTAGTAGTTCTGATTACAAAAAGGATATCCTTGTCAAATAAACGGACAAAATATTTCATATTATTCAGTGTAATATTGGTTTTTACCATTATTGGCGTTTCGATTACCTATCATGTAGTGTTGGTTGCTCTTTTGCCATTTCTTTATGCAACACTTTATTCCTCGAAAAGGGTAATGCGATATGTTTATATTTTGACGGTTATTAGTACCGTAATTATTGTGTATGGTGGGTATTATTATGGCCTTTGTGATGCTAACATGCTATTATTGACTGCCAATAGAATGCAGGAATATGTGTCCAATGGAGAGTTATTATTGGTGGAGGTAAATAATAATCCCATCTTTAGTCTGGCACTATTTTTTGTGGTTCCCAGATGTTTGATTTATATTGCCGTTGCTACTGTGTGCAATAGCTTAGTGAAGATTGTAAGCGGTAGTCTGGAAAAGGCTAAATTAACAGCAGAGTTGGAGAAAGCAAAGGAAGAGGCAGAAAATGCAAATCAGGCAAAGTCTCAATTTTTGGCAAAAATGTCCCATGAAATAAGGACACCGGTGAATGCTGTGTTGGGAATGAATGAAATGATTTTGCGGGAAAGTCGGGAAGACCATATTAAGGATTATGCATATGATATCAAAAATTCTTCCACAGCATTATTAAATATCATTAATGAGATATTGGATTCCTCTAAAATAGAATCGGGGAAGATGGAAATTATTTGTGCTAATTACAAAATAGGCAGTCTTTTGAATGACTTATACAACATGATAGAGGTAAGGGCAAAAGAAAAGGGACTGGAATTAATATTTGATGTGGATAGTAATATTCCCAATGAATATTATGGAGATGATAAGCGAATCAGACAGGTATTGCTTAATTTGCTGACAAATGCAGTGAAGTATACAAATGTAGGTCAGATTACTTTAAAGCTGACAAGTACAATTGAGGGAGAAAAGGCTATTTTACATTATTCTGTAAAGGATACCGGTATTGGTATCAAAGAAGAGGATATTGATAAAATTTACGAAGCCTTTCAGAGAGTGGATGAGTCCAGAAACAGATATGTTGAGGGAACCGGTCTTGGAATGAATATTGCCAGTCAGTTTTTGAAGCTGATGGGCAGCGAGTTGCATATAAAAAGTGAGTATGAAAAGGGAAGTGAGTTTTCTTTTGATTTAGAACAAAAAATTGTAAGCGATGTTCCTCTGGGGGATTTTCATGAGAGACTTGTGCAGGCAGATAGAGAGGATGCACATCGGACAAGTTATGTGGCGCCCAATGCAAAAATATTAGTTGTGGATGACAATAAAATCAATTTAAAGGTTTTTAAAAATTTGTTAAAACAGACGCAAATGCAAATATATGAGGTGGATAGCGGCAGAATGTGTCTGGAGCTATTGAAGCAGCAGGCATTTCATATGGTATTTTTGGATCATATGATGCCGGGATTGGATGGAATCGAAACCTTACATATTATCAAGGAACAGAAGCTATGTGAAGGGACTCCTGTTATTATGCTTACTGCCAATGCAATTATTGGTGATAGGGAGAAATACCTCAGGGAAGGTTTTCATGATTTTCTGTCAAAGCCGATTATTCCCAGAGAATTAGATAATATGATTTTAAAGTACTTACCTAAGAGTTTATGTACTACCCCGGAATTATATAAGACACTTGTACCTGATGAGGGGGAGAAAGATACTGTGGAATGGAATCAAACAGAAGACGGAAAGAAGATTTCAAGTAAGGTATTGTTAGAAAAACTACAAAAAAAGCTTCCTGAAATTAATTATGAAAGGGGCTTGATTACCTGTAGTGGTGACACGGATTTTTATCTGGATTTATTTAAGGATTTTACCCAATTGCCAATTAAAGAGGAATTGACTGATTATTTATCCAAGGGGAAGAGACAGAGCTATTGTATCAGAGTACATGGCTTCAAAAATAATGCCTATTCCATTGGAGCCACAGAAACAGGGGATTTAGCCTATGAATTGGAATTGCTTACCAAGGAAAGCCTGTCCCAGGAAGTGGAAATATTACAGATGCGACTTTTTGAGAAGTATGACAGAATATGTCTATTGTATAATGAGACAATCAAAGGCTGAGAAACAGCATGTTATATGTAAATAACGGAGGGAAATATGGTATCGTGGTTTTACTTTATCGTTTTTGCATTATCGCTAATGATGTTAATAAGGATATTTATTACAAACAGAAAAGTGGATACAATGCTTATGGTGTTTGCATTGTCGGTTACGATTAATTCTTTGGGAAGGTATATGCTTGCAACAGCAGAAAATTTAGAAATCGCAATTCTTTCCAATAAGCTAATCTATATCGGAGCGTGTTACACTCCGTTGATTGTGGTTTTGTTTTTGGGCAGATTATGTGATTTGAAGATACCTGTTTGGGGACGTAATTTGTTAATATTATATTCCAATGTGGTAATGGCATGTGTATTGACAACGGGCAGTTATAAAATTTATTATGAGCATGTTGAATTGGGTTATGGAAATGGCTATAACTATTTGATAAAGACCTATGGTCCGTTTCATAAGTTATATACTTGGATGTCTGTTATTTATGTGGGTATTATGTTATTTTATATGATTTATGCCATTAGAAAAAGAAGACAGATATCCTTCCGGGCGGTAATCACCATGAGTGGGCTTTGCTTTGCTGTTTTTTTTATATATATTGTGGAGCGAATAACGGGTTCAAATGTTAGCTTTTTAGCAATAGGTTATCTGATAGGTATTGTCTTGCTGAATCGATATTTTGAACGTATGAATATGTATGATATGTCTGCTAACATTTCCAATTCCATTGAAAAAATGAAGGAATATGGATATATTGCATTTGATGAAGAGTATCGATATGTGAATGCAAATCATTATGCAAAGGAATTGTTTCCGGAAATAGAAAATTGGATTGTTGACAAGGAAGTTCCGCCATCAGACAGTTATTTTTATCAGGAAGTGGTTCAATTCCTTTTGGCATGGAACGGAGAGGAGAATGCAAATAAGTACATTAATGTAAAGGATGGATATTTTCAATTAAGTATCCGGTATATTTCCTATGGGAAGAAAAACAGGGTGGGATATCTCATAGAATTTGCCAATCGTACTTTGGAAAAGAAATACTATAACACCATTGAAGAATATAACGTAAATATGCAAAAAGAGGTGGCGGAAAAAACAGAAGAGCTTAGGAAACAGCAGGATAGAACCAAGAAGCTTTTTGTACAGACAGTTACAGCGCTTAGTGAAGCGGTAGATGCAAAGGACAGGTATACCAGCGGTCATTCCAAACGTGTTGCCGAGTATGCCAGAATGCTTGCGGTGAAAATGGGAAAAAGCAAGGAAGAGCAGGAGAAAATTTATCAGGCAGGACTTTTACATGATGTGGGGAAAATAAGAGTGCCGGAAGAAATCATTAATAAACCGGGAAAGCTTACGGATGAAGAGTTTAATGTGATAAAGATTCATCCCGTGACGGGCTATCATATTTTGCATGGAATATCGGATAATGATTATATTGCGGTAGCTGCTAAGTATCATCATGAAAGATATGATGGTAAGGGCTATCCCAATGGACTTGCAGGAGAGAAAATACCGGAGGTTGCACGTATTCTGGGAGTGGCAGACTCCTATGATGCCATGGCAAGTGATCGAAGCTATCGTAAGGCGCTTCCACAGGAAATTGTCCGTGCGGAAATCGAAAAAGGAATGGGGACACAGTTTGACCCTGTGATTGCAGAATTGATGCTGCAAATGATGGATGAAGATAAGCATTACAGCATGAGGCAGACAGATTCCGGACAAAAGAAAATACTGACTGTGGATGATGAGCCTATGAACAATAAGATTATAGCGCATATTATGCGGGATGAACCGCTATATCAAATTACATCCGTATGTAGTGGAATGGAGGCGCTTAGGGTATTGGAGGAGCAGGATTTTGATTTAATTATGTTGGATTTAAAGATGCCGGAAATGGATGGATTGGAGACTTTGAAGCGAATCAGAGAAAAGTATCGGATGCCGGTAGTACTTATGACCAGTGATAAAACGCTGGATACTTCTGTGGAATTTGCGAAGCTGGGCTGTGATGATTATATTACGAAACCATTTTTGCCTATTTTGATAAAGGAAGTAGTTCATAATATGACAGAAAGAACGAATATTTTATAAAAAAATAAAGGAATTTTACCATGCAGACAATTGCAATTATTGATGATGATATTTATATAGGAAATATGTTGGAAGAGGTGTTGCCTCATATTGAAAATATTCCTGTCATTGTACTCAGTGCAAAAGTGGATGTAGAGGACAAGATAAAGCTTTTGCTTGGGGGGGCGGTTGATTATATAACCAAACCTTTTGATACCGGAGAATTGTTAGCCAGAATTGCGGTTCAACTCAGAAAAGCAAATACGGTTGACTGCTCAAAATGGCTGGAAGTGGGTGAACTTTTTTTGGATACCGTATCCCGGGAAGTAAAAGTGAAGGGAGAAACCGTTTATTTAACCAGAACGGAGTACGCTATATTAAAGCTATTAATGCAAAATGCGGGGAATGTAATTGCCAAGTCCGTAATTTTAGAACGAATTAGTGAGGATACCTTGGACTGTACCGAAAATTCTCTAAAACAGCATATCAGTAATCTTCGCAAAAAGCTGCGGGACGTGGGAGAAAAGGAATATATTGAAGCAGTGTGGGGAATAGGATTTAAGCTGACAGAAGAATGCTAATGGAATCTTGACCATTTCTTGACTCTTTTCTTGACCGCCTCCTTTACTTTTGGTGTGTAGAATGGGTTTCGTAAAGGAGGTATCTTATATGGATTACATTTTAACAACAAGTGATTTGACGAAGCAGTATCGAAAATTTAAAGCCTTAAGTGGTCTTTCCATGCAGGTTCCCAAAGGAGCAATCTACGGTTTGGTGGGAAAAAATGGTGCCGGAAAGACCACTTTAATTCGATTGATCTGTGGACTTCAGGAGCCTACAGACGGTAGTTATACATTATTTGGAATGAAATCTAAAGATAAAAATATTGTGAAGTCTCGTCGGCGCATGGGGGCGGTGGTGGAAACACCATCTATTTATTCAGAGATGACTGCAGAGGAAAATTTGAAGCAGCAGTACCGTATTTTAGGTTTGCCATCCTTTGATGGCGTGACGGAACTTTTATCGCTGGTTGGTTTGGAGCATACCGGAAAGAAAAAGGCAAAAAATTTTTCCCTTGGTATGAAGCAGCGTTTGGGAATTGCCATCGCGTTAGCAGGAGACCCTGATTTTCTGGTGCTGGATGAGCCTACTAATGGGCTTGACCCTCAGGGAATCATAGAAATGAGGGAACTGATTTTAAAACTGAATCGGGAACGTCAGATTACCTTATTGATTTCCAGCCATATTTTAGATGAACTGTCCAGAATCGCTACTCATTATGGTATCATTGATAATGGGCGGATGGTAAAGGAGCTGAGTGCGGAGGAATTGGAAGCTGCCTGTGGTAAATGTACCCAGGTGGAAGTCACAAACGTAAAGGCACTTATTCGTGTTTTAGATAAAAGGAAGCTGGATTATAAAGTAGTGTCCGAACAAACGGTGGATATCTTTGCAAAGATTAATGTTTCCGGGCTTGCAATGGCTCTTATGGAGGAAGGATGTGAGCTTCTTTCTATAAAGGAGAGGGATGAGAGTCTGGAAAGCTATTATGTTTCTTTGGTGGGAGGTGGAAGCCATGAGTAGATTGCTTTATGCGGATTTGTACCGCATGTATGGGAAAAAACGTTTTTGGGCATTTGTGATAGCTATGCTTGCAGTAGCGGTTATGTTTATTTTAATGCAGTACACCGCCATGGATTATGTGGTAGCTTTGGATAGGGTGATTTTTCTTCCCATGAGCTTTTATGGAATAATTGCAGCAGCATTGGTAAGCTTTTTTGTGGGAGAGGATTTTAGTGATGGGGTTATCAGGAGTAAGCTGATTGCAGGCAGAAGCCGCAGCTCTGTCTATTGTTCCAATTTGTTTACCGTAGGGACAGCCGGATTGGCTTTATATTTTTGGATGGTTGGGTTAATGGTTGGAATGGGGATTTTCCTTTTTGAAAATAATGTAACCGGGGAAGAATTTATGAAATTCCTGGGGCTGGGAGCCTTAACCTGTCTGGCTATGTGCAGTCTCTTTGGAATGATATCCATGCTGAAGGGGGAGAAGGCAACTTCTGTTATGGTTTGTATGGCAGTGGCGTTTGCAATGCTATTTTTATGTCTGCATACCCATCAGATTATAGTACAGCCGGAATATAAGGATGGGGTTTTAAATCCTCATTTTGCAAGAGGAATCAGGCGGTTTTTATATGAAATATTGCATGATTTGAATCCTATGGGACAGGCGGCACAATTGTCCGCCATGGATTGTCTGAATCCTTTGCGTTGGGTAGTTTGTGATATTTTTTGGATTGTAATGGGAATTGGAGTAGGAAATATATATTTTCAAAAAAAGGATATTCGGTAGGTGGAGGAATGGACATTCTGTTGTGGGTAATTATTGGGATATTATTCGGTATCGTTGTTTTGCAGAGAATCAAAATCTATTTGCTGCAAAAGGGGGCAAAGGAAATTGCTGAGGCTTTTGCGGATAGAGTCACAGCAGATACCAATACCTTAATTGATATTTCCACTCATGATTCCTATATGAGAAGTCTTGCTTCTGCCATCAATGAGCAGCTGCGGGAGCTTCGAAAACAGCGGCATAGGTATCTGAACGGTGACCGGGAGCTGAAAGCAGCAGTGACCAATATTTCCCATGATTTACGGACTCCTCTTACTGCTATTTGCGGCTATATGGATTTGCTGGAGCAGGAAGAAAAAAGTGAATCGGTTGCAAGATATCTTTCTCTAATTGCAAATCGCACGGAAGCCTTAAAACAGTTAACGGAGGAGCTGTTCCGATATTCTGTTATCCTATCCACCAAGGAGGAAATGGAGCCGGAAGCCGTTTCTTTAAATGGGGTATTAGAAGAAAGCATTGCAGGCTTATACGGGGCTTTGGTAGGAAGAGGAATTACCCCTGTAATCTCCATGCCGGAAAAAAAGATTGAGAGGAAATTAAATAAAGCCGCTCTTTCCAGAGTGTTCAATAATATATTGAGTAATGCCTTGAAATACAGTGACGGGGATTTGGAAATTACCTTACAGGAGGATGGTGGGATTATCTTTGCAAATACTGCATCCGGTTTAAATGAAGTACAGGTGGGGAAACTCTTTGACCGTTTTTTTACAGTGGAGGCTGCCAGAAATTCCAGTGGATTAGGCTTGTCCATTGCTAAGACTTTGGTGGAGCATATGGGAGGAAGTATAACTGCAAGACTTGAGGAGCAGAAGCTAAAGATTGTAATTAACTTTAAGTAACAATACCGATGCCAAGAAAAGTTTATAAAAAATTTTTCTTGGCATTTTTGTGTGTAGTATGTTTTAAAAAATATATCTATGAATAATATATTGACAGAAAGAAATAATAATGATATCATTATGATATCAAAACAAAACATGATTGGAGATGACAGGGTATCCTGCATCGGGAAAGGCGGAGAATATGGAAGAAAAATTATATGAGGGTAAAAAGAATGGATTGTTAGTATTGAGTGTTACTATCCTTTTGTATGTGTTGGCAATTATGGGAGTTATTTTTACAGGTATTGCCTTGGAGCAGGAGGCTTCTGCTTTGAACACAGTGGGGATGGTAGTGTGTATTTTGTATTTGGTATTTGGTTGGATGTTTTGGTGCGGACTTAAGGTGTTAAGACCTCAGGAGGCATTGGTGCTGACATTGTTTGGTAAATATATCGGTACCTTAAAGGGCGAAGGCTTTTATTTTGTAAATCCTTTTTGTGAAAGCGTAAATCCTGCTTCCAAGACCAAGCTTAGTCAGAGTGGGGATGTGAAGACTACAACACTTGCGGCAAATCATACAACCGGAGAGGCAGTTAGCAAGAAGATTTCCCTAAAGCTTATGACCTTAAGCAACAGCCGTCAGAAAATCAATGATTGTCTGGGGAATCCGATAGAGATTGCTATAGCAGTTACCTGGAGAATTGTGGATACTGCAAAGGCGGTTTTCACTGTGGATAATTACAAGGAGTATTTATCCTTACAGTGCGATAGTGCTCTTCGAGATATTGTTCGCATTTATCCCTATGATGTGGCGCAGAATGTGGATACCACAGGAGATGGTGTGGCGGACGAAGGAAGTCTTCGTGGTTCCAGTGAGATTGTAGCAAATAGAATTAAAGAGGAGATTCAGAAGAGAGTGGCAGATGCAGGTATTGAGGTTGTGGAAGCAAGAATTACTTATCTCGCTTATGCTACGGAAATTGCCGCAGTAATGCTACAGCGTCAGCAGGCTTCTGCAATTATTGATGCCAGAAAGATGATTGTGGATGGTGCAGTAGGCATGGTGGAAATGGCATTGGAGAGACTGAATGAGAACAATGTGGTAGAGTTAGACGAGGAAAGAAAAGCTGCAATGGTGTCTAACCTGTTGGTAGTGCTCTGTGGAAATCATGATGCACAGCCCATTGTAAATTCAGGAAGTCTGTATTAATATGGCAGAAAAGAAGCAGGTTCCTTTAAGACTTTCGGAAAATCTATATAATGCCATTGCAGCATGGGCAGAGGATGATTTCCGTTCTGTGAATGGGCAGATAGAATATTTACTGACAGAATGTGTCAGACAGAGGAAGAAGAATGGAAAGTATGTATCTGACCAGATAGATGTTCCGCCTAAGTTGGATATATGATAAAGTAATGGATGGCATCCTTTGTGGGGAAAGCAGGGATGTGACAAGATAACGAGGAGAGAAAGGATAGAACTCTATGATAAGGGCAACAAATCTCTGTAAGCAGTTTGAACAGAGCATCAAGGAAGGGAAGAAAACCCGTAAGGTGGAGTTTTTGGCAGTTGACCATGCCTCCCTTTATGCAAAAGAAGGAGAAATTGTAGGAATATTAGGACCAAACGGAGCAGGGAAAACCACCCTGCTTCGTATGCTGGGAATGCTGATGACACCTACGGAGGGAGAATTGGAGCTTACGGATGCATCAGGAAATTTAATTACGGATGTAACAGGGAAGAAGGGGGCAATAGGATATTTATCCAATAATACAAAGCTATATCCCCGTTTTTCTATTCGAGAGTATTTACATTTTTTAGGGGAATTGTATGACCATAGTGAGGAAGAAATAGAAGCTCGCATTGGACATATTTTTGAAGTCCTTGATATGGAAAGCTTTGGGGATAATCGGATTGATAAGCTTTCTACAGGACAGACCCAGAGGGCATCCATTGCCCGTTGTCTGATGGCGGATCCACAGCTTTATATTCTGGATGAGCCCACTTTGGGACTGGATATTTTAAGTGCGGATGCCATTATACGTTTTATGCAGGAGCAGAAGGAAAGTGGAAAGACTGTATTGTATTCCACCCATTATTTAGAGGAAGCGGAAGTGCTTTGTGACCGGATTTATATGATTTGCAAGGGAAAAATCGTAGCACATGGTACACCGGCAGAACTGAAAGCACAGACACAGACTGATACGCTTAGAAAGGCATTTCATGTGATATATGATGAGGCAACAGAGGGAGGCGTAACAGTATGAAGAAGATAGGTATTCTTGTCAAAAAAGAAATGACGGAGATTCTCCGAGATAAAAAGACATTAATTATTATGATAGTAATGCCCCTGCTTTTATATCCCGCATTGCTGATTGGTTTGTCCCTTGGTATGTCCATGCTTATGGAATCCCAAGAAGAGGCATATACAGTGGGATATTTACAGGAGGATGAGGCGTACATAACCCCCTTGATTTCTTTATATCAGCGAGAACAGGAGGAGTTGGACACAGAACTTATTTTTAAGGGCGTGAAGACAGAAGAATCCCATACTGCAAAAGAAGAAAGTGACGTATGGGTGGATTTTTCAGAAGAACAACAGAGTATCCGCATTCAGGTCAATTATACCTCTACCAATCAAAGCTCAAATTCTACAGAGGATATCCTGCAGGATTTGGCAGAGGAGTACCGGGAGGAACTGCTGCTTCAAAATCTGGAGCAGGAGGGCTTGACGGAGGACTTTTTATATCCGGTAATATATGAAGCCAAGGATTCCGTTTCTACAGCCGAAAGCATGGGAATGAGTATAGGCGGTTCCATAGGGATGTTGCTGATTACCACGATTTTATTGGGAGCATTTTATCCGGCAGTGGATATTACCACCGGTGAAAAGGAAAGGGGAACGCTGGAAACTTTACTTACACTTCCGGTTACCAATTTCCAAATGATTATGAGTAAATTCATTTCCGTATCAATTGTTGCCTGTGCAACAGCTGTTTTAGCCTTGGTCGCTTTAGGTGGTTCCGTGTTATTTTTAATGATGGCGGTACCGGCGGAGTTGGGAGAGAGCGCAATACAGATACCTATTGATGTGTTTTTAAGCAGTGTTCCGGTAGTACTTTTGGCATTGATAACCACAGCATTATTAATTACGGCATTTTGTATGTGCTTCTGTGTGTTTGCCCAAAGCTCCAAGGAAGCCAATAATTACATGACACCCATTATGCTGGTGATTATGCTGGCGTCCATGGTAGGAATGATGCCCACTGTGGATTTGAATTATAAGCTGTCCCTGATACCCTTTGTGAATGTATCCCTATTGATTAAGCAGGTGTTTGCCCAGCAGTTGAGTGTATCCCTGGCATTAACCACAGCCTTGGTAAATGCGGCATACAGCATAATTACCATCTGGGTACTTGCCAAGATGTATAATAGTGAAGATATTATGTTTTCCGATGGGTTCCGCAGCTTCCGGTTGTTTCAGAAGCGAGAGGATATTAAGAAGGGAACGATTCCGGCTACAGGAGATATTGGCATTTGCGTGATTGTTGTGTTGTTGGCAATGATTTATCTGGGCGGCATTGTGTCTGCTCGGGACGTATTCTTAGGAACTATGGCAACACAGCTTATTATTTTAATATTGCCTCTGGCATTGTGCTGGTATATGAAAACGGATATTAAGCAGTTGTTTGGTATGAAAAGTCCCAAGAAGAGTATGCTGCCGGGAAGCATTTTGCTTTATCTGGGCACTTATATGGCAGTGATTCTCTTAAGTGGAATTATTACCAAACTGTTCCCGGAGGATATGCAAAGCTTGGGAATGACCTTTGAAGAGATTATGGGTAAGCCCGTATTTTGGGTAGTGCTTGTGGTAGCGTTGATGCCGGCTGTGGGAGAAGAGTGTTTATTTAGAGGACTGGTATTTGGCAGCATGCGTCACAGATATTCCGTGATGTGGGGCATTCTCATATCAGCAGTGATATTTGGTGCTTTTCATGGTGTGGCAAAGCTTGTACCAACAGGGTTACTTGGGGCTGCCTTTGCTTATATTGTATACAAAACAGGAAGTATCTGGGTAAGTATGTTCCTGCATTTCTTTAATAACCTGCTATCTGTTGTGGCTATGAAATATCCGGATGCAGTGGAAAGTGTTTTGCCGGTTTTGATGAAGGAAGAGCTTTCTGTGATGGAGGTAGTTATCATGGCAGTGATGGCGGTTGTGTGTATTACGGTAGGATTGGTGCTTATGAATAGGAAACATATAGCCAACCGGTAGAACAAATGGTATAATGTACGCGAAGCACGAGCTCTATGAGGAGGAGCTTGGAATCAGTTTATGGAGGTACTAAGGTGTATTATAAAAATATTTTGGAATTGATTGGAAATACTCCGCTGCTTAGTCTGGAGGAATCCACAGGCTACAACATTTTTGCAAAGGCGGAATTTTTAAATCCCGGCGGAAGTATTAAGGACAGAATTGCATTAAATATGCTGGAGGAAGCTGAGAAAAGCGGAAAATTAAAGCCCGGCATGACCATTATTGAGCCTACTTCAGGAAATACCGGTATTGGTTTGGCACTTTGCGGTATTCGTAAAGGCTATAAGGTTATTATTGTAATGCCGGAAAATATGAGTGAGGAGCGCAAGAAAATCATTCATGCATTAGGTGCAGAACTGGTGCTTACATCGCCGGAGCTTAGTATTGGTGGTTCTGTGGATAAGGCTATGGAAATTGCAGCATCCTCTGAGGATTATTTTGTGCCTCAGCAGTTTGAAAATCCTGCCAATCCTGCAGCACATTATCAAACCACCGGAAGAGAAATTGTGGAGCAGCTTGGGAAAAAGATAGATGTGTTTGTGTCCGGCATTGGCAGTGGCGGAACCCTGCAGGGAATTGCGTCCTATCTGTTAGAGCAAAATTCTGATTGTAAGATTGTAGCAGTGGAGCCTAAGAATGTATCCGCCCTTTTGGGAGACGAGCCGGGACTGCATCAGATTCAGGGAATTGGTGACGGCTTTGTACCGGAGGTATTGGATACCGGCATTATTACCGATATTGTAGAGGTGACCGATGAGGATGCCATTGAAACAGCCAGAGAGTTGGCGAGAGTACAGGGCTTACTGGTGGGAACCTCTTCCGGTGCAAATGTCTGGGCTGCAAGGCAGATGGCGGAAAAGTATGGTAAGGATAAGGTGATTGTAACCATACTTGCAGACAGAGCTGAGAGATATTTTAGTACAGCATTAATTTAAGTACAGAAATAGTAGATGTGACAATAAATGGATAAGAATATGACAAGAGGATGCAGGCCTGTTAAGGGGCTTGCATCCTCTTGTCGATGAACATGAAGAAGTGTTAATTGTTATTTGTCAGCAATTGATTCATTTCATCCACCATGCCATTGATAGCATTCACTTGAGAGGTCATTTCTGTAATATCATTTACATTACTTTCCACCATGGCATTGATAGAGGTAAACTGTTGGTTTTCGTTACGAATACTTTCGGCAATGTCCTGATTGATTAATACTGTATTTCTGATGACATCTGCCTGCTTGTCATGAGCATCCCCCATGGTATTCACTGCGTCTACGGATACGGTAAGTAATTGAGTCATATCCTGCATTCCCTTGAATACGTTGTTGTAGTATTCGTTTTGCTGATTCAGCTTCTGGGAGTTTTCTTCCACATGCAGAGTAATTTCATTTACATTATTCTGTACTCTGGCAATTACAGCTTCCACTTCTTTTAGGGATTCGCTGGTGCTGTTTGCAAGATTTCCCACTTCCTGAGCAACTACCGCAAAGCCACGTCCGGCTTCCCCGGCTCTTGCAGCCTCAATGGATGCATTCAGTGCAAGTAAATTGGTGGAAGAGGAGATTTCACTGATAAGCTGCAGGGTGACTCCGATTTCCTTTACGGCTTCCGATAATTTGCCTGCCACATCCACGGTATTTACCATGGAGCTTGAAACTTCATTATTGATGGTATGTAATTCGTTTAATAATCTTTCGTTATCCTTAGATTTTTCTAATAAAGCCTTGGAGGTCTGCTCTACCTTTTCCACATTGTCGGCAACAACAGTTTCCCATTCCTTTAATTCATTCAGGTTGGTCATACTTTCTTCCGTTCTGTTTTCCAGACGATTGCTGCTTTCCAATAATACCTGACTGGTAGCTGCCAATTCTTCAGCGGAAGCGCCCTCATTTTCTGAAATCTGTGAAAGGGTAGTTCCGGCAGAAAATAAATTTTCGGATAAGCTCTGGACAGAGTTTAATACCTGTTTTACATGCTCATTGTTACGCTCCATCTCATCCTTTTTTGCATTTACCAGGAAACGCTGGATGAGATAGGTTAATAGAACGATTGTTGGTAATGACAGGGAAATACAGACAATGCGGTCAATCATATTTACCATGAAAAATTCATTGTTTGGCGGTAAATGAATTTCACTGTACAAAAACCATGACACTACTAAGGAACCGGCGATTTCAACAGAGGTTATAGCAACCATTTTGTAATCCAAGAAAAAGGATGTCAATATAACAAAGAAAAAAGCAAATCCCCAAAAATCAGTAGCAGGAATCATATAAAGGATAAAATTAAATTGGATAAGCATAATTACTACAAGAAAAATTTTACCTGCTTTTAGTTTGTCGGGAGCAACAAGACCATTTTGTAATCTGGTACGGACAAAATAGATTCCGATACTCAGATATATGAGGCAGGTAATATCAAAAATAATTAACGAAGTCCAAGTTACAGAGGGAAGCAATCCCAAGATTTTTTCAGTTGTGTAAAGAAGTCCTGCACATTGACATGCACCGGGTACTAACAGAAGTACTAAGAAATAAACTTTATTAATATACTCGTCTAAGGCGGATGCATATTGTGTAGTGGTTTTATTTTCAGTATTTTCCATGATGAGTTTTCTCCTTTTCTGACATCTCTTGTTATATTATACAATGGAATGGAAAAAAGAAGAGAGTAATTCTATTAAGTGGTCTAAAAAACCCATTAATCGGTCATTGCATTTCTGGAATAAGCAGGTAGAATAAAATTGAATGTATTACACGGAATTTGGGAGCGTTTAGAGGAAAGAAAATGAACATTATTAAGAAGTATTGGGATTCTGTTTACATATATGCCATGCTGTTGGTACCCGGGTTGTGTATGTGTGCGGGAAGCTATTGGACAGCGTGTAAATTAATTGGATTATATGAGAATCTGCGATGGGCACAGATTATGCTGTTTGATTTTACCCAGCTTGTTTATCTGGCAGTAGCACTTTTCTTTATATATCAGAACAAAAAGGATTCTTTTTATATAGCAGAGCATTTGCTGTATGTAAAGAGCTTTATTGTCCTGTCGTTGTTTATACAATACAATTTTATTATGTATCTGTTTCCTTCTTATTATTTGTGGGAATGTACCTTTATCTTTTTTATTTGTATTGTGTTTTTCTTTGACAGTAAATTAATGTTATTTAATATATTATTGTATGCGTTGGATTTGGTGGTAATTCATATTTTCAGAGCAGAGCTTTTTTTGCCGGTGGAAGATGCAGATTGTGGGGAAGTAATTGCATATAGAATTCTTATTTTTACAGTAACTTCCTTTAGTATCCTTTTTATTGTTTCTGTGGTAGAACGCTTTCTTGCGCAGGCACAGGAAAGCAGTGATGAAAATACGCAACTGGCAGAAAAACAGCTAAAATATTATAAGGATATGGAGCTTTTGGATATTGAAATACGGAAATTCAGACATGATATTCAAAATCATTTCATATGTATGGAGTATCTGTTTGAGAATGGAAAAACAGAAGAATTACAGGAGTATTTTAAGGATTTACAGGTGGAATTTTCTCACCAGAAAAAGATGTTTTTATCGGGAAATGAAATAGTGGATGCTATTCTTCATTATGATTTGCCCCATTATTGCAGGGAAGAAGTAGAAGTTACGGTGTATGGAAGTCTGCCGGAAATCAAAACCATATCGGCTATGGATATGTGTACCCTGTTTTCCAATCTGCTGTCTAATGCCATTGCTTCTGCCAATCGATGTGCGGAGAGTTCAAAGGCGCAGCTTATCATACGCTTCGCAAAGGGGAATAAATTCTTTTCCATTGAGATGGCAAACAGTATTTTAAAACAGGATGATGGAAAAAAGAAGAATAAGAAAGACAGAAATCACGGACATGGAATTTATAAAATAAAAGGAGTTGTGGAAAAATACGGGGGAAGCTATGAACAAAAGGAAGAAGAACAGATAATGACGATAACGGTATATCTGCCTATTTAGTAACCGGAACTATTGATATTTTACAAAGGAGAGTCTACATGAGAATTGTATTATGTGATGATGTGAAAATTGTTTCAGAGGAATTAAGTTTGTTAATCAATAAATTTAATGAAAAAAATCATTTACAGAATGAGTTTTTATATTTTGAAAAGCCGTCGGAGTTGTTTGCCTACATGCAAAAGGAGACGGTGGATATTATTTTTATGGATTTGGAGTTTTCGGATGAGTCAGAGGATGGAATCCTTTGGTTGAAAAAAATGAAACAATATTTTCCTCGTACCATTGTGATTATCCTGACTGCATACGAAAATCGTTATAAGGAGGGCTTTGAAGCTAGAGCTTTTCGATTTATGACAAAGCCTATTGAAGAAAGAGAATTATTTGAATATTTGCAGGTAAGCATGGAGGAACTTCAGCTTACCAAAAGTGTTTCTTTGATGAGGAGAGGAATACCGCATAATATTTTGATTCGGGATATCAGTTATCTGTCAGCGCAGTCCGGTGGAAGTGAACTGTGGACAAGAACGGATATGTATTGCTGTGAGGAAAGTCTTTTGCAATGGGAGCAGCGTTTGCCTGTGACCATATTTTTCCGTTGCCATAGCAAGTATCTGGTAAATCTTACCCATGTGACAAAGTATGAGAACCATGTCATAACCTTGGTAAACGGTGAGAAGATTCCGGTTTCCCGTAGAAAATGGAAAGCCTTTCAGTTGGCGTATATGAAATGTGATACCATGGATTATAGGTATTAATAGATGTTTTGATAGTTGCCATAATATGATTGAAATAATCAGAAAACTCTTGTATAATAAAAAGTAAAGTTGTACAAAAGAGAGGACATTACATATGGCAGAAAAACAGAAAGAAACCAAGCAAATTATGTCTCATGAGTCAATTTACAAGATTATGCAATGGTTACCCTTGGCAGTGTCAGGGCTTTTCTTTGTCAAAAATGTAGCTGCCGGAAATACTACAGCCATGCTGGCTATCGGAGTTTGTTTGGTAGCTTTCCTTAGTTCTTCTGTGATTGTGAAGGTTCGAAATGTGAATTTATATACCAGAGAGTTTATTATGGCAATTGCTTTGCCCATACTGGTATTTATGATTTCTTTGTTCAGCGGAGCATCCTATAGTGATGATTTTTCTTTGTTTCTGGCTGTAATTGGTATGACCGGCTTGTATTTAGAGCCGCAGTTTACTAAGGTGCAGATTATTCTGATTGATATCCTGTTGGTAATTATGTATGTGGTTCATCCGGAAAAAGCGGAGGAGCTGTCCCAATATATTTTGTGCGTTGTAGTATTTACCCTTGCTGCCTGTCTGATTTATCTGGTGATAAAAAGAGGGCGCGCTTTTATTGAAATGAGTGAGGTGCGTGCCAAGGAATCGGAGACACTGTTGGAGTCCATCAGAGCAATGGGAAGAGAGCTACAGGAAGATTTTTCCGATTCTTCTGCTAAAATTGAGGTGAGTACTCAGGGTTTACAAACAGGCTCCGTTTCCATTTCCAAAGGGGCAAGTGAGGTTTCGGATAGCTGTAATCTGGTACAGGGTAAGATTAAAGAAACGGGAGAACAGATAGATGCCTTGAATGAAGAGGTCAAAGCATTTGAGATGGCGTTGGCAGAAAATAAGAGCAATATGGAAGCCATGAATCAGCAGATGGGTACAGTAAGTGAAATGATTTATGAATCCGATTCCGTATTTAGTGCTATGGAAGAGAAGATGAAGGAGATTTCCGGTATCGCCAAGGAGATTAATGAGATTTCCTTTAAGCTAACCATTCTTTCCTTGAATGCTTCGGTGGAAGCAGCACATGCAGGCAATAATGGTTCGGGCTTTGAAGTGTTGGCATCGGAAATGCGGGAATTATCAGAAAACAGCACCAATTTCTCCAATCAGGTTTCTGAAGTGGTAGGGGAATTGTCAAAGCGGGTGGAGAAAACTTCAGAAAGAGTGGGAGGCAGTGTGGAAGCTCTGTCCCAATCCGAAAAAACCCTGTCAGATTTGGTGGACAGCTTTGAACGATTAAATCAGCAGTTCGGGTTACTTTACGATAATATTGAACAGCAAAATCAAAATGTAAATCAGATAGATATGATTTTCGATAATCTGAATGACAGAGTAACGGATATGTATAGCAATTCCCTTGCAAACGAACAGGCGGTGGATGCCATTGTAGATGCCATGGCGGCTTACAAGGTCAATGTTGGCAGAATTGTGGAGAATACACAGAGTATTTAGATAAGGTGCACAGCTCCGAAGATGTGGGGCTGTGCATTCTGTATGGTGCACCTTTGGCGGTGCTGATATTATTGAGTGAAGAATAGAGGTATTGTATGCAAAAATTATATGTAAAAGATAAAGCATTTTATAAAAATGTGGCAGGAATAGCCATTCCAATTGCTTTGCAGGGATTAATTACCACCGGTGTCAATATGATGGATACCATTATGATTGGTATGGTGGGAGAAACACAGCTTTCAGCAGTATCTTTGGCAAACCAGTTTATTAATATCTTTCATATTTTCTGTATGGGAATCGGTATGGGAGCATCTGTACTGGTGGCGCGCTATTATGGTATGCGTGATAAGGAGTCCCTGAAAAAGACCGTTACCATAATGTTGCGGCTTTGTCTGGCAATGGCAACACTTTTTTGCGTGGCGACCCTATTTTTACCTGAGCAGATTATGAAGATTTATACGGTGGAGGAAGGCATTATTACCAATGGAATCCGGTATTTGGAATATTCTGTTGTTACCTATTTTTTATTGGGATTGTCGTTAACCTGTACCATTGTCCTGCGGAATGTGGGGCAGGTGAAAATACCATTGTATACCTCCATTGCAGCGTTTTTTATTAATGTAGGAGCAAATTACATATTTATTTTTGGAAAATTTGGTGCACCAAGAATGGAAGTGGCAGGTGCAGCAGTGGGAACCTTGATTGCCAGGATATTTGAGTTTGCGGTAATCTGCGGTTATTTGTTCTTCAAGGATAAGGAGATTGGTTTCCGTATCAAGGATTTATTTGTACCTGTGGGGAATTTATGGAAGGAGTATATCAGAATCAGTATTCCTGTGTTGATTAGTGATGGTATTCTGGCTCTGGGAAATAATTCCGTAGCTATGGTAATCGGCAGATTGGGAGAAAGCTTTGTAGCTGCCAACGCTGTAACTGCGGTAACCCAGCAGTTAAGCTCTGTCATGATTCAGGGCTTTTCTCAGGCAGGAGCCATCGTAACCGGTTATACCTTAGGGGAAGGGGATAAGGAGAAGGCTCACAGTCAGGGCTATGCTTTCCTTGGACTTGGGATTGTGTTTGGATTGGTGGCAGCAGGTATTATTATGCTTATCAGTGGGCCGATGATTACTGCCTACAATTTATCGGAAGAGACTCAGGCGATAGCCAGAGAATTGATGATTTCTATCTGTATTATAGTAGTATTTCAGGCTACCAACAGCATTATGACTAAGGGGGTACTTAGAGGAGGCGGTGATACCAAGGTGTTGATGCTGGCAGACAATATATTTCTATGGGTTGCTTCCATCCCACTGGGAATTGTGGCAGGACTTGTTTTGCATCTTCCTGCATTCTGGATTTATTTTTTCCTGAAAATCGATCAGGTGTTGAAGGCGGTATGGTGTGTAATCCGACTGAGGAGCGGTAAGTGGATTAAGAAGATTAAATCTTCGGCGGAGATTGGGGAGTAAAATGATGGGAGAAGAAAGCGATGAATTTAATTTTTAGGAAGATTGATGTAACAAATGCAAGAGATATTCAGCAATTCAATGAATTGATGGATGAACTGACATCCCATGCACAGGATGAAGCACTTTTGATTAAAAAGATTCAGAGAGCGAACAACAGTGAAAACACCTTTTTATTGGTAGTGGAGGATGGGGATACAAAAAGATTATGCGGCTCTGTTCTTGCCATGATTCATGATGATTTTTGCGAGGAGTGCAGACCCTTTATGCTGATTGAAAACGTAGTAATACATCCGGATTATCGAGGTAAGGGTGTGGGACGGAAAATGTTTGAGTACATTGAAAAGTGGGGCAGAGCGCAGCATGTCAGCTATGCTATATTATGCTCGGGACTCAATCGCCAAGGTGCCCATAAATTTTACCCGGCAATTGGATATGACGAGATTAAGGGATTTAGAAAATATTTCAGGGAGTAGGGAAAATATGGAAGTTAAATTTTATGAAGATGTACAGGATGAATTACTAAAATTTGCTGTCATTATAGCAAAGACCGATGGCAAGTGGGTATTTTGCAAGCACAAGAATAGAGATACTTATGAGGTTCCCGGTGGACATCGAGAACCGGGTGAAGCTATTTTTGACACTGCCAAAAGGGAATTATATGAGGAAACAGGAGCAATTGATTTTGAGATAAAGCCCATATGTGCTTATTCGGTTGTCCGAGATAATTCTGATGGAGGAGAAAGCTTTGGAATGCTGTATTATGCGGATATCAAAGCTTTTGAAGAGGAATTACATAGCGAAATTGAGAAAATAATTATTACAGAAAATTTGGTGGATAATTGGACTTATCCATTGATACAGCCAAGGCTTTTAGAAGAAGCAAAGCGAAGAGGCGTTTTAAAATAAATCTTAAAATAGTTTTATATTGACATATGAGAGCTGAAATATGTTTTATACCAACAAAATTGAGGAAAAAGCCAATAAGTTGGTATGGAATTAAGAGGAGTAACCAACTAAATCGAGGGAAAAACCAATAAGTTGGTATGAAGGGAAGAATGACAACCAACTAAATCGAAGGAAAAGCCAATAAGTTGGTATGGAAGGAAGAATGACAACCAACTAAATCGAAGGAAAAACCAATAAGTTGGTATGGAAGGAAGAATGACAACCAACTAAATCGAAGGAAAAACCAATAAGTTGGTATGGAATTAAGAGGAGCAACCAACTAAATCGAGGGAAAAGCTGATAAGTTGGTATTGAAGCAAGAGAATGTACCAACCAAAGTGAGTAAAAACTTAAATAGTTGGGATATAAATGGAATGATAACAGAAAAAACGGATTAGAAGGGGATAAAATAGGAAGCTAAACAGAAATAAAATGTGGATTATGATGTTTTAATTTGTGCCTGCCTATTACATGACATTGGAAGAAAAGAGCAGTTTGAAAATCCAGCCCTGTGTTCCGCAGAGTTTGGAGGCAAAAATGTTATTTGATGCGGATAAATTGGATGTAACAGGTGCAATTGGAATTGCAAGGATGAATTATTAAAGTATATCGATTGACTAAAAGAAATCAAGAATGTTAAGGTTAACTTAAGAATAGAAACAAAAAAGGGAAAGGCTTTAGAGTTAAGATATTACCATAAAAGTACCAATATGCATGAAGGTACAAATACACAGAAAGGTATGGTAATATTATGAAACTTGTTTTTAAAAAGTCTTTCTTTTTTATAAGGATACTTTTATTGTTTGGAGTACTTATTGGATTTAGTACGCTTGTGATACAGCTTGGGATGGATATAGTTTTCCGATTACTGGGGATTCCCTTGGGAGAAGATTTCCTTTATGCGGTAAGCGGAAGTTTGGGAGTTGCGGTGGCAGCAGTACTACTGTGTGCAATGATTCAGAAGAAGAAAAATTGGAGCTTTGTGGAGACAAAGGAAAACTTTTCTTTGGGAAGAGCTGTGACATTTGCCGTATTTGCAATGTGCTCTCTAAAGATTATTTACAGTTTCCTATTTATTACTTTCTTTGGAGAATATACCCCTCCTGTAATACAAGAAAGATTGGAAGAGCCGATTTTGCAGAGAATTTTACTTAGTGTTATTCTGGCGCCCATAACAGAGGAGATTTTATTCAGAAAAGGCTTTTATTCTTTGTTAAGGGGGCAATTTAGTATGGTTACAGCAGTTGGAATCAATGCTCTCATTTTTGCACTGATACATGGCTATCAGATACAGGGATTTTTCTCCTGTCTGCTGGCTGGTATACTGTATTCACTTATTTATGAAAAAACAGGAAATATATGGTATAGTATAGGTGCTCATATGCTTTGCAATGTGGAGTCCGTGGTAGGTGAATTCTTGGAAGAAAAGGGGATTATGCTGTTTGGAAGTCCGTTGGTCTATTCTGCGGGTGGTGGGGATACCTACCATGTAGTGGTGGTTGTGGCAGCAGTGGTATTG
This sequence comes from Lachnospiraceae bacterium, assembly GCA_017624835.1. GTDB lineage: Bacteria > Bacillota > Clostridia > Lachnospirales > Lachnospiraceae > Acetatifactor. The sequence continues at coordinate 34,267 of JAGAMG010000042.1, read as the reverse complement.
AGCATTATTTTAGTGAAAATAATCAAAAGAGGGAATGAAAATGTACAGAATACTTGTTGTGGATGATGAACCGGAAATTGTAGAATTATTAAAAATGTATTTGGAAATGCAGGACTATAGAGTTTTTTGTGCCTATGATGGGGAGCAGGCATGGGAAATATGGAAAAGCGAAGACGTACATATGGTATTGGCGGATATTATGATGCCCGGGATGAATGGTTACAGCCTGGTGGAAAAAATCCGGCGTGAAAGCCAAGTTCCTATTATTTTTTTGTCGGCAAAAACAGAGCTGGCAGATAAAATAAAGGGTTTGCGTCTGGGAACGGATGATTATATTGTAAAGCCCTTTGATCCCTTGGAGGTGGTGGCAAGGGTGCAGGCAAATTTTAGGCGCTGCTATGGTTATGAGCCACTTACAGTTAACAAACAACTAAGCTGCAAAAATCTGATTTTGGATGTAGAATGTTGTCAGTTAAAACAGGACGAAACATACATAGAACTGACAGCTATGGAATATCGCATTTTAAAATTCTTTATGGAAAATCAAGGAAGAGTACTGACCAAAAACCAAATTTATGAGGCGGTTTGGGAGGATGGGAGCTTTCCGGATGATAACAGTATCATGGTGGCAATCAGCAAGCTGCGTGCTAAGCTTCGGGATGAGGAGTTTCACTACATACACACCATACGAGGGCTTGGATACAGAATGGAGGCATAGGTGTGAAACGAAAAATTCGCTTTTCTTATTATGTAGTAGTTTTGTTTTTTTGTTGTATTATTTTATATAATTTCTGTTGTGGAGTTTATGATGGATTTTGTGATACTGTGGAGATTGTAAATGTGCGCGATGAAAGCCGGGATGATATTGCGAATTTGGTTATTCGTATTGGTGTTTCGGTGGTGTGTGTCAGACTTCTCTATCGGAAATTAAAGTATCCAATAGAAACGATGACGGAGAGTATGGATAGGGTTGCTAAGGGAGATTTGGAAAGCCGGGTGTTCATGCCCTCATTCGCAGAGTTTCAGCAGATGGGAGATTCTTTTAATGCTATGGCAGAAGCATTAAAAGCGGCTGAGGAAGAAAAAATACAACGGGATAAAAGGAATCAGGAGCTGTATTCTAATATTGCTCATGATTTAAAGTCACCTATGACCATGGTATTAGGATATGCGAAAGCCCTGGAGCGAGGAGATGTTCCGTCAGTGAGACAGCAGGAATGTCTGGAAACCATTTGCCGGCAGACGGAGCATATGAATCAATTACTAGACCTTCTGCTGACTTATACCAGATTGGAGAATGAAACCTACAAGTTACAATTGGAGGAAGCGGATTTGGTAGAGGTGCTACGTTCCTGTGTGGCTTCTCATTACAATGCCTTTGAAGAACATGGAGTTTTATTGGAAATTGATATTCCGGAAAAAAGCTGTATATATTCCTTTGATGTATTGGAAATGAAAAGAGTATTTCATAATTTGCTTTCCAATATGGTGCGACATACCGACTATGGAACGGTCTGTAAGGTAAGCATGAAGGAAGTGGTAAATGTGGAAAGCGAAAGGAATGAGATTCAAATATCCTTTGCGGATAAAGGGGAACATCTGGATGAGAAGGTAAAGGAGAAACTGTTTACACCTTTCTGTGTTGGGGATGAATCCCGTAATACAAAGGGAGGAAGCGGTTTGGGGCTTTCAATTGCTCGAAAAATTTTGGAATGTCATCACGGTGTTATTTTCTATGAAGAGGAAGAAGGGGATAGGGGAAAAGCCTTTGTAATAATACTGCCCTTATAAAAAGTGAAAAAAAGAAAATATATTCGATTTGTGTAGTAAAAAATAGAAAAATGTGATAAAATTAATAAAAAAAAGAAAAAAGCAGGATATTGTTAGAAAATTCCAATATTTATAGGAAGGGGCGTATACATATGAAGTATAAAATACTATTGATAGGAAGAAACAAAGTGTTAATTGGTGACTTTTTCCAACATTTGGAGGAGGATTTTGAGATGCAGACCTCATCCATGCGTTTCAGTGACATTTCCAGTCATATTCATTATTTTCAGCCTCATGCAATTGTTTATTGTATGAGTAAGGAGGAGAAGGAACGTACGGATATTGTTGGCGCCCTGAAGGCTGATATTGAAAAAAATAATGTCTTTTTGGTTCTGACAGGGGAACAGAAAGAATGCGAGGAGTTTCATAAAGCCCATGGGGAAATGGGAGATATGATTTTGAAAAAGCCCATCATGGTGCGAAGCATTAAGGAGAAGGTTGTGGAAGCACTGGCTGCAAGGGTAGTAAGTCCTGATGAGCTTAGTGATGATATTGTGGATTTGGCATTAGAGCATGCACAGGAAATAAAGGGATTAACTGAGGAGAAGAAAAATGCTAAGAGACCGACGCCTCATGTTGTACAGCAGGATATGAAGCAGCAGAAACGGTCGGTGTCAGCACCTTGGGCAGAGGATTTAGAGCAGTCGGCAACAGAGACACAGCCGGAAGTACAGGAAACAGTTCCGGTTGTAGGTGGTGCAGTTGCGGAGGAGGTTGCTAAAAAGCATGTATTGGTAATTGATGATGATCCCATGATGCTAAAGCTGATAAAGGAACAGTTAAAGGATACTTATTCTGTGGCAACTGCAATCAGTGGTGCCATTGCTTATAAGTTTTTGGAAAGTAAACAGACCAATTTGATTATATTAGATTATGAAATGCCCGGGGAGAACGGAGTGCAGGTATTGGAGAAAATCCGAAGCAATCCCAAGACGGCAAGGCTTCCGGTTGTCTTTTTGACCGGTGTAAAGGACAGGGAAAAAATCAGAAAACTGGTAGGCTTAAAGCCTCAGGGCTATTTGTTAAAGCCAATTGACGGAGAAAAGCTTATAAATAGTATTAAAAGTATTATCGGATAAGGAATTTGCTGCGGAAGGATAAGGTTAACGGTATGGAAGAAAAATTGCAGTTGACTGACTTGGTGGATGTAGAAACTTTACAGAGAATACAGGATGCTTTTTCCAATATGACAGGAATTTCTGCACTTACTACGGATGCAGATGGTGTTGCAATAACCCGGGGAAGTAATTTCTCAGATTTTTGTATGAAATATACCAGAAGCACTGAACTGGGTTGTTTGAGATGTAAGGAATGTGATACGGAAGGTGCTGCCAGAGCACTGCGGAGAGGGCGTTCCATTACTTATTTTTGCCATGCAGGACTGGTGGACTTTGCAGCACCCATTATGGCAAATGATCAGATGATTGGATGTTTTATCGGTGGTCAGGTGTTAGTGGGAGAGCCGGAGGAGGATTTGGTCAGAAGGGTTGCCGGAGAATTGGGAGTGGATCCGGATGAATATGTAAAGGCAGCTCAAAAAGTAAATATCGTACCAAAGGAAAAGATAGAGAGTGCAGCAGAATTTCTTTATACCATAGCCAATGTAATATCGGATATTACCTATAGCAGATATTTAACTCGTAAAGCCGGTTTGGAGCTGGAAAGGGCAGCGAATATGAAGTCGGATTTTTTGGCAAATATGAGTCATGAAATCCGTACCCCTATGAATGCAGTATTGGGAATGGCAGAAATGGCATTGCGAGAAGAACTTTCCGACAATGCGAGAGAATATATTAATGAAATAAAGGCTTCCAGTAAGTCTTTACTTACAATCATTAATGATATTCTGGATTTTTCTAAAATAGAATCCGGCAAGATGGATATTGTGCCCGGGGAATATGAACCCATGTCCATTGTAAATGATGTAACTAATATCGTGATGACCCGATTGGTGGATAAGGATGTGGAATTGATTTTAGATATTGATCCCAAGATTCCGCATAAGCTTTATGGGGATTGTGACCGCATTAAACAGATTATTTTGAATCTTATGAATAATGCAGTAAAGTTTACCAAAAAGGGACAGGTAGTATTCCGGCTTGGCTTCGAAAAACAATCAGAGGATTTGATTCTATTGAAGGGGGCAGTGGAGGATACCGGTATTGGTATAAAGGATGAGGATTTACATAAGCTTTTCCAATCCTTTCAGCAGCTTGACAGTAAGAGAAACCGCAATATAGAAGGAACCGGATTGGGACTTGCCATTTGTAAACAGCTTTTGGGATTGATGGATGGTAGTATCAAGGTGGAAAGTGTGTACGAAAAGGGAAGTATTTTTTCCTTTGAATTACCTCAGAAGGTATTAAATCATACTCCAAGTATCTCAATTAGGAATGATACAGGAATTGTAATAGCAGGCTTGATTGAAAATAAATATGCCAGACGAGGTCTTGTGACAGCAGCGAAACGATTGGGTGTCAGATATTTGGAACTTGGAACGGAAGAGGAAATTACATCCTTATACGAAGAAGAGGTATCATATCTTTTTGTGGAATCAGCAAGATTGACAGACAGGGTACGTCATTTTATGGAAACCAATCCTCAAATTACTTCGGTGTTGCTCATAAAGGCTTCGGAAAATATGGGCAGGGATATCAAAAATGTCCGTATTGTAAAGAAGCCTTTGTATACTTTAAATCTTGCCATGATTTTAGATAATGAAAGCATTCATTATGACTATTTTGAACAGAATCAGGAAAGCTTTGATTTTATTGCACCGGAGGCAGAGATTCTCATAGTGGATGACAATGCTATTAATCTGACGGTGGCGGAAGGCTTGCTGGAGCCATTAAAGATGAAGGTGGATACGGCTCTTAGCGGTAAAGAAGCAGTGGAGAAAATTTCTAATCATATGTATGATATGATATTTATGGATCATATGATGCCGGAATTGGACGGTGTGGAAACCACCCATATTATCAGAAGATTTCATAAGGAATATGACGCTGTGCCTATTATTGCCCTGACTGCTAATGCAGTAGGAGGAACCATGGAAATGTTTTTGCAGGAAGGTATGAATGATTTTGTGGCAAAACCTATAGAAATCAGGATTTTAACTTCCAAAGTAAAACGATGGCTTCCGGCAGAGAAAATACAGAAGGTTCGTGTAACCAAGAAGGAGGCAGCTACCAGTCAGGTATCCAATAATTTGCCGCCCATCGGTGATTTGGATGTGGCTTCGGCATTTAAGCTTTTGGGCACAGAAAAGCTGTTTTGGAGTGTGCTTAAGGATTACTACAGGGTAATTGAGCAGAAAACCTCTCATATACGGGAAATGGTGCGAACGGAAAATTGGACGGCATATACCATAGAGGTTCATGCCCTGAAAAGTGCCTCCAAGCAAATCGGTGCCCATAGTCTGTCTGAAAAGGCCGCCAGACTGGAACAGGCAGGTAATGAAAGGGATGTAGAATTAATCCGGGCAAAGACAGAAGAGATGTTACAGCAGTACTGTGATTATATTCCTGTTTTCAGACCTTTCTTTGAGGAGCGTAAAAATGATGTGCAAAAGAAAGAGGTTCACAAGGAATTATTACAGGAATTTTTCTTACAACTGCGGGAGGCGGTAGAAAATTTGGATATTGATACCATGGAGGAAATCATGAATCGTATGGACGAGTTTTGCTATCCTCAGGAGCAGAATCTTCTCTTTAAGCAGTTACAGGAAGCGGTAGAAAACATTGATGTGGACAATTGTGAGACAATTATTTGCCAATGGGAAAAATTAGTTGTATTTTAGCGAAAAATTCCTTTTCTTTTGAATAAAAAACTGATATAATGATTACATAATAATTATCTTCTGCGCATGCAAGCAAGAAGGTCAATAATACATAGGAGAAAAGAAGGCGAATATTATGAAAATCCAAGACTTTACAAACATGGAAAAGTTTGAAGAAATCATGTCCAATTGGGCAAAGGCAACTGGTCTTGCGACGGTGGCGGTTGGTGCTGACGGCAATTATATTTCTGATTGCTATAATTTTACTGACTTCTGTATTAAGCTGACTAGAGGAAGTGTGGAAGGTAAGAAGCGTTGCGAGCAATGTGACAGAGAAGGAAAAGGCGTATATCATTGTCACGCAGGCTTGGTTGATTTCGGTATTGACCTTGTGGTTAATGGGCAGAAGGTTGGTTCCGTTATTGGAGGTCAGGTACTTCCTGAAAATCCTGATGAAGAGAAATTTGCTAAGGTTGCAAGAGAATTGGGAATTGATGAGGATACCTATCTTCGTGCACTTGATAAGGTTAGTGTTAAGACCGAGGAGGCGATTATTGCATCTGCCAATTTGTTGGGTGAAGTATTAAACAACTTTATCAATGCGGAATATAATTCCAAATACAACGGCACATTGATTGAAAAGCTTACCGGTGGTGTGACGGAATGTGAAAGACTGGTGGGTGAGATTCAGCAGAATACGGATGCCTTGAATCGTATTCAGCAGCGTCAGAATATTTTGGCATTAAATGCAAGTATTGAGGCTGCAAGAGCCGGTGATGTGGGTAGAGGTTTTGCGGTTGTTGCAAAAGAGGTTGGAGCACTGTCCGTGGAAAGCCGTCAGTTAAACGAGCAGATTTCCAAGAATATTGCAAGTATTTCAACTGTAGTACATGGTATGACCATGGAAGATACTTTGAAGTAATCAGTGCAGTACATAAAATGATTTCCCGGGTAGCTGTCAAGAGCGCTATCCGGGATTTTTTAGGCAGGAATAAAGGAATGGACACATATGAGCAGGTGATATCCTTGTTGGGTATCAAAAATCAAGAAGGGAAGGACTGTGAGGAAGAACAGCTTTGGGAAATCAGAGCGTTTTTACAGGGACAGGACTTTTTGCGGTTAGGTCATTGTATTCAGGGAAAACAATGGCATTTGGTTATGAATAATTGTAATCGTATGAAACAGCATTGTGAAGAATTGGGAATTACCTGTTTTGATAATTATTTGAAAGGAATCCGGGAAGCGGCACGTCATCAGAATGGCAATGAAGCGTTGCAGCTTATGAGCAGAATTACTGCAAAACGGGTGCAGATAAGAAAAGTATTGTCGGAGGAATTTCAGCATGAGATACCTAAAACCTGAATATTTTGACCGTTTTCAGTGTACAGCAGACAAATGCCCGGATACCTGTTGTGCAGGTTGGCAGATTATGATTGATGAAGATTCCTTGGAAAGGTATGACAGGGAGATTAGTAGAAAGAGAAGTTCAACGGATGAGGCTGATTTTGTTTCTGGCAGACTTTTAAATGGGATTGATTGGGAAGAGGGAAGCTTTTTACAGTTTCATAAAAGATGCAGTATGCTGAATGAACAAAATCTATGTGATTTGGTAATTTACAAGGGTGAAGAATGGCTGTGTGAAACCTGCACAAGGTATCCCAGACATGTGGAGGAGTTTGAAGGCTTGCGAGAATGGTCCCTGTCGTTATCCTGTCCGGTTGCGGCAGATATCATATTGAACTGGCAGGGGAAGGTAAACTTTTTGGAAACAGAGGATGAAAAAGAGGATCCTTTGGCAGAAGAATTTGAGGACTTTGATTTTTTGCTGTTTACCCAGTTAGAGGATGCCAGAGCGGTGCTGTTTTCCATTGTACAGAATAAAAGGATACCTATGAACTGTCGAATGGCTTTGGTGTTGGAGATGGCAAGGCAAGTGCAGTTATGTGTGGATGAGGAAAGACTTTTTGATATAGAGCAGGTAATTAGTCAGTTTGCTGCATTGGAAACAGACCTGGCTACGGAAGCGGAAATAAAAGGATTGCAGCAAGAATATAAGCTGCCTGAAGGGGAAGCACGTTTCAGGGGATTAAAGGAAAGCTTTGGAGTGCTGGAGCAATTGGAACGGCTAAGGGAAGATTGGTCAGAGGTTTTACAGCAGACAAAAGCTATCCTGTATTCTGCCGATTACAAGGACTACGAAGAAATATACGAAGCCTTTTGTAAGGAATGTTTGGGAGAAGATAAACAGAGAGTACAATGGGAAAATTATCAGCAACAGTTGCTAATTTTCTTTCTGTATACCTATTTTTGTGGGGCAGTATATGACGATTGTATTTTCAGCAAGGCGGCACTTGCAGTTTTTTCTGTAGCTTTCCTACAGGAATTTGTAATGTGTAGCTGGTTTTTAGCCGATAAATATATAGATAAGCAGGAGTGTGTCAGATTGGCTTACCGATATGCAAGAGAGGTGGAGCATTCTGATGAAAATCTGAATCTTCTGGAGGAATGGTTGCTGGAGCAAATGCAGCCATAACGGAAAGGAATGGAAAATTGAAGCTATTAAAAAATATTTTCTATAGTATTTGTATTTTAATTGTTTTGGGATGTGGAGCAATATTGGTTTGTGCATTGAATCCTTCCCTGACACAATCTATTTCAGCAAAACTGAATGAGAAAGCTGCCGTAAAAGACGAAGTAGTAATAGAAATATTGCCTTCCACCGGGGAAGAATCTCAGGAGGTGGGAACCAAGCAGCAGGCAAGCACGATGGTGGGATATGAACCTGTAACCATTGAAGGCGAAGAAGTTGCTTATGAGGATGCAAAGGAGCTTACAGATAGTCTGGATATTGGAGAATCCGGTGAAAATCTGACCTTTGATGAGGAAATATATCCTTACTTTGGAATGCTGGATAAGGATGGGCAGACCATATATAAGCAGATATATGCAAATGCTCTGGATAGAAATGCTTCCTTTACTCCGGTAATTGCCTACAGAAATTCTGACTTAAAAAAGGTATTTGAGGCTGTTTACAATGACCATCCGGAACTGTTCTGGCTGGAAACAGCATATTCCTGCAAGTATTTGGAAAATGACAGTTGTTTGGAGATTATACTTAAATTTAATGAAACCGTGGAAGATTTTGAAAAGTCCAAGGAAAAATTTGAAGCAAAGGCAAAGGAGATAATTTCCATTACTGATCAGTTTGCAAAGCTGGAGGCAAAGGAAAAGGTAGTACATGATGAGTTGGTAAAGAGAGTTACCTATAAGGAAGGTGCCAATATGGGGCAAAGTGCTTATAGCGCTCTTGTAAACGGAGAAAGTGTTTGCGCCGGTTATGCCAGAGCTTTTCAATATATTATGCAGAAGCTGGGCATCCCCTGTTATTATTGTACCGGATTGTCCCAAGGGGATCATGCATGGAATATTATTAAGCTGGGCGGTAGATTTTATAATGTGGATGTGACTTGGGATGATACCAATCCTTCCACCTATGATTATTATAACAAAACCGATACAGAGTTTGCTGCAACCCATGCGAGAAATGGATTGTCAGTGAATTTGCCGGTCTGTGTAGTAACTGTTTCTCATGGAGATGCCTATGAAAAGACGGAGAATAAGCCGTTAGAGTGGCCCTTAAAGCCTTTTGACAGTCAGGAAGCATATGAGGCAGAGCAGCGTCAAAAGAAAGAAGAAAATCTGAAAAAAGCCGGAATTTTGGAAGAAGATGTAGTGGAAACTATGGCGGATTATTATGCAGACTGTCTGACACAGATGGAAAAGGTGGGAACCGGACTTAAGACCTTTACTAATATTGTGCCCAAGAGTCTTTGGGAATCCATAGAACAGGCGTATGGAGAGAATGAACACAAAAAGGGCTATGTAAATGAGGCTTTAAAGAAATTGAAAATGGAGAATTTTGCAATCCAATTGCAGGTGGAATATTTGGGCGGAGATTACTATAAGCTGCATCATAATGTATCTACCTGGTAGAGCATGCTCCAACCGATTGGAAAGCAAACAATTAGATAATCAGAGTATATTAAAAGGTTACAGCACACATCAATATCTATGCTGTAACCTTTTTGATTTAATATTTCTTCCAACAGGAAGGAAGTAATATAATAAGCATGGGGAAGAGCTCCAAACGTCCGGCAAGCATATCAAACATTAATATGCATTTGGAAAAAGGACTGAAAAGGGCAAAATTCTGTGTAGGTCCTACCAACTCAAGTCCGGGTCCGATATTGTTCAACGTTGCTGCGACAGCGGTAAAATTAGTTGTAAAATCATAATTATCCACTGAAATCAGCAGAACGGAAGCAAATAGGATAATCAGATATACTGCGATAAACGCGTTGGTAGAACGCAGGGTCTCATGAGAAATCACATGACCATCCATTTTTGTCTTTTTTACAAGGCGGGGATGTATCATTGTGGAAAGCTCCTTGTGAGCAGCTTTAAACAAAATGATAATACGGGATACCTTGATACCGCCACCTGTACTTCCGGCGCAGGCACCTATAAACATCAGCAAGACTAATATGGTTTTGGAAAGCTCCGGCCAGGCATTAAAATCCACGGTTGCAAAGCCTGTAGTAGTAATAATGGAACCTACCTGAAAAAATGCATGTCGGACAGTTTCGCCAATGGTGGAATACATACCATGGATATTCCAGGAAATAATGCCCACACTTGCAAAAATAATCAGAAGATACCATTTTACTTCGTCAATGGAAAAGGCTTCTTTAAATTGCTTGCTTAATAGACAAAAGTATGCGGTATAGTTAATACCACTGAGAATCATAAATAAGGTAACTATGTTTTGAATCAGTGGAGAGTATCCCGCAATACTGTCACTTCGTATACCAAAACCACCGGTACCTACAGTACCGAAAGTTGTAGTTATAGAATCAAAAAATTCCATACCGCAACAGCATAGCACAATCATTTCTGCAAGAGTAATGCCAATATAAATCTGATAAAGAATCTTGGCAGTATCCTTTACACGGGGAGCCAGCTTACCAACGGAAGGACCGGGGCTTTCGGCACGCATGAGATTCATGGTGGTACCGCCCATTAATGGAAGGATTGCCATAATGAAAACAAATACTCCCATTCCGCCAATCCAATGAGTAAAGCTTCTCCAAAAAAGATTGGCGTGGCTTAAGGCTTCTACATTGGATAGAATACTGGCACCGGTAGTAGTAAAACCGGATATGGTTTCAAAAAGTGCATCTATATAGCTGGGAATGTCTCCGGTAATGACAAAGGGAAGGGCACCAAACATACTTAAAATCAGCCAACCCAATGCCACAACAGCAAAACCTTCACGGGTATATAATTCAAATGGAGAGGGGCGTTTCCTACTTAATAATTTGCCAATCAGGAAACAAAGCAATGCAACTCCAAAGTAGGTAATGGAATCAAAGGCTTCACCGTAAGGGATGCCTATAATGCCGGGTAAAATTAGAAAGCCTGCCTCAAATTGTAATAGGAAACCTATAATATAACGTACAATTGCAAAATTCATAATTAATCCTCCAGAATCTCTTTAATATCATTTAATCTGGAGTGGGTCAGTACCACAATTACGGAATCCCCCACATGAAGCTCGTCCTGACCATTGGGAATAATAATTTGTCCACCGCGGTTTATACAACAGATAAGGATATTTTTGCGTATATGCATCTTTCCAAGAGGAATGCCTGTAACTGCAGAAGGCTCTTTAATGGAAAACTCCAAGGCCTCAGCACGACCGTCCTCCAGCTTGTAGAGGTTTTCTACATTACTGTTTAAGGAAGCATTCATGGAACGTGCATATTTAATAATCATGTCAGCAGTTGTGAGACGCGGATAGGAAATAGTGTCCAGTTTCATATCCGTCAGCACACTGTTGAAGGTGATTCGATTAATTTTGGTAACTGTTTTGGCGTGTGAAACTTTTTTGGCATGGAGGGAGAGAAGTATATTTTCTTCATCCATGCCGGTTAATGCTGCAAAGCCTTCCACGGAAGCAATTCCTTCCTGAAGAAGAAGGCGCTCATCCGTACCATCACCACAGATAATGGTTGCCTTAGGCAGTAATTCACTTAACTCTTCACAGCGGGCAGGGTCAGAATCAATTATTTTGGTACTGATACCGACATCCGTCAGTCTTTTTGCCAGATAGTAGGCAATGGTTCCGCCACCTACAATCATGGCAGTACGAACCTTACCGGTGTCTATGCCAATCTTTTTAAAGAAATCGTTGGCTTTCGGCGGAGCTGCCACAATGGCAACGATATCCCCTTCATGGAATACAAAATCACCACGAGGAATCAATACTTCATCCCCTCTGGTTACCATACAAACAAGTACGTCACATTTTAAAGTACTACGAATGTGAATCAGACCATAATTATTTAACAGACAGTCCGAAGTTACACGGAAGTGAAGCAGTTCAATACGTCCTTTGGAAAAGGTATCGATTTTAACTGCTGATGGAAATTGGAAGATGCGTGCTATTTCAGCCGCGCTGGCAAGTTCCGGATTGATAATCATGGAAAGCCCCAATTCCTTCCGTAAAAAGCCAATTTCCTTATTGTAGATAGGGTTACGGACTCTTGCAATTGTTTTACAATTGCCGGTTTTCTTGGCAATAACACAACAAAGCAGATTTTGTTCATCAGAACCGGTTACTGCTATCAGTAAGTCTGCCAGATCAATTCCGGCTTCTTTCAATACCTGATAACTGACACCATTACCTACAATGCCCATGGCGTCAAATTCATCGGTAATGGGGTTTATTTTTTCTTCTTTTTCATCAATAACAACGATATCATGATTTTCTCCGCTTAACTGTTCTACTAAGGTGCAGCCAACCTTGCCGCATCCTACAATAATAATTTTCATGCAGAATCCAACCTTTCCTGGCAGGAACTTTCAGAGTATCGTTCGACTGCCGTATCATTCTTTCGCAATATGTAGAAAAGTATAACATATCTGTATGTAAAAATGAAGTGTAGAAATCAGGATAAAGAGGGGAATTTTTATACAAGTCACAGGCATATCTTGTCCGAAGTGTCATATATATGGAGAAAGGGAAAGTGTTGTTGCAGGATAGGAGGTGGGTCATGCAGGAGGAATTGTTACAGTTGTTTCCGTCAAAAAGACAAGCTTTTTGGAGGGAGACGGTAGCTCTTTATCAGGATTTACAGGAAATCAGAATACGGTTAGACAGACCGGTTTTACTGATACTTGGAGGGCGTGAGGCTTTTCTGGATGAAGGGGGAGAGATTCAGGACAAGCCGGATTCTGCTTATTGTGTAGGGCGGGAAGAACTGGAAGAAATATTGAATTGTCTTTGTTGTTATTCCCTGTATGCCTATGAGGATGAATTTAAACAGGGATTTCTAACGGTAGCCGGGGGACACCGGGTAGGAATTGCGGGACAAGTAGTGCAGGAGGGGGATGGTTCCATTCGCACCATAAAGAATATTTCCTGCATCAACATTCGCATTGCCCATCAGATAAAGGGGGTAGCGGACAAGGTATTACCCCATCTGTATGAGAAGGGACAATTAAAGAATGTTTTAATTATTTCACCACCCGGCTGTGGCAAGACTACGTTACTCAGAGATTTAATCAGACAGGTATCGGATGGCAATAGATACGGTATGGGAAGGTGTGTGGGAGTGGTGGATGAACGCTCGGAAATTGCCGGCTCCTGCTTGGGACAGCCCCAAAATGACGTGGGAATGAGAACGGATGTGTTGGATGCTTGTCCTAAAACCCAGGGAATGATGCTTTTACTTCGTTCTATGTCGCCACAAGTAATTGCTGTTGATGAGCTTGGGGGAGAAGAAGATATAAGGGCACTTCGTATGGCGGTTTATTGCGGAGTGGGAATCCTTGCCACGGTTCATGGGGAAGGACTTGCGGATATGGCCGGAAGATTTCAATGGAATCATATGGTTCAGGAAGAAATGTTTGATCTTTTTATTATTTTAGGAAAAAAAAACGGAAAGCCCATTATCAAGGAGATTTTGAATAAGGAGGAAGCCTATGCTGCGTTTGTTGGGTGGAAGCATGATTATAATAGGCTGTCTGGGATTGGGAATGTGGTATCGCGGGCAGTTTATTCTGAGACTGAAGAATGTAAGAAGTTTACAAGGAATCCTGGAAATGCTGATGAGTGAAATACGATATGGGAAAACGCCCTTGCCGGAATGCTGTAAGCGTATCGGAGAACGGCAGCCAGAGCCCTTTGGAGAGGCTTTTTTGGGGATATACCACTGTATGCAGGAAAATCCCGGGGAAAGTTTTCCCAAAGTGTTTTGTGAAATCATGGAGGAATGTTTGCAAAAGCTTCCTGTTACAAAGCAGGATAAAGAGGATTTTTTAGCCTTTGCAGTAGGACAAAGCTTTGAGGATGGAAGCATGCAACTAAGAACCATTGAACGCAGCAAGGAATTGTTGGAGGCCACTGCCAAGCGTCTGGATAAAGAAAATACTGAAAAATGCAGAATGGCTGTGGGCTTGGGAGCAATGAGCGGTCTGTTGTTGGTGGTAATATTACTTTAAAAATGTGCCGGGGAATGTGAGGAAGTATGGGAGTAAGTCTGATTTTTAAAATAGCAGCAGTAGGAATTTTAATCACCATATTAAGTCAGGTGTTGAAGCATAGCGGGCGGGAGGAACATGCGTTTCTAATCAGTCTGGCAGGGCTTATTTTGGTTCTTACATGGATAGTGCCTTACATATATGATTTATTTCTTACCGTGCAGTCGCTTTTTGCATTATAAAGAAAGATGGGCTTTTGAAAGGGTAGGAGCATGACGGAAATTATAAAAATCGGATTATTTGGCATTGTGGGGGTGCTTTTGGCAATTCAATTTAAAGCACAAAAGCCGGAGTATGGTCTGTACATAGGGTTTGCATTAAGTATTCTGGTGTTTGGTTATGTGGTCAGGCAGATTGAAGCGGTTATGAACCAATTGGACTTTATCAGGCAATATCTGGGAGCCTCGCAGGGATATCTTTCTATATTATTAAAGGTAATCGGCATTACTTACATTTGTGAATTTAGTGCAGGGATTTGTAAGGATGCAGGTTTTGCGTCAGTTTCCGACCAAATAGAAATTTTAGGAAAGCTATCGGTAATGTTTGCAGGGCTGCCTATTTTGTTTGCAGTAATTGAACAGATACAGGGAATGCTTTAGAAAAGGATGTAGAATGGATGGATGGTAGGATTGAGCTGGAAAATATCTGGCAGGATTACGGACTGGATGAGCTGGAGCAGGGAATGAGAAGCTTATTCCCGGAGTATGACATTTCTCTCTCGTCCTTGATGAGTCAGGTAATGTCCGGAGATATTTTGGGAGCAATGGCACAGTTTTTGGAGGGGATTATATCCGGGATGGCAGTTTCTGCAACGGGGATGAAAAACATTTTTGTGTGGCTGATTGTATTGGGAATTGTAGCTGCTCTTATGACTCATTTTATTGAAATTTTTGATAAGCATCAGGTGGCGGACTTGGGCTTTTACTTTATGTACTTATTAGTAATAGCCGTACTGTTAAAATGCTTTGGACAAACCTTGGAAACGGCATCGGATACCATAGAAAATATTGTCATGTTTATCAAATTGCTGGTTCCTACTTATCTTATATCAGTTGGTCTATCGGCAGGAACCACTACCGTGGGGGCATATTATCAATTAATGCTGTTGTTAATCTATGGGGCAGAAAAAATATTGATAGGGGTGGTAATTCCGTTAATCTATAGCCAATGCTTACTGACTTTGATAAATGGTATCTGGATAGAGGAAAAGTTGAATTTATTAATTAAACTTATGGAAAAGTCCATAGGATGGATATTAAAGGGAGCCCTTGGGATTGTAACAGGTATCAGTATTTTTCAGGCAGTGGTCACACCGGTAATCGATTCCGTGAAGGCTTCTTCTTTGCAGAAGATAATTTCTGCCATTCCCGGAGTGGGAAATGCAGCGGACGGAGTGGTGGAGCTGGTGGTTGGGTCTGCGGTAGTGATAAAAAATAGTATTGGTATTATATTGTTGATTTTACTGATTGTAATGTGTGCGGCACCATTGTTGCAGATTTTTTTTATGGCTTTTTTATTAAAGGGAGCGGCGGCAGTTATGGGGATTGTAAGTAATAAGCGACTTACTGCATGCGTGGACAAGACCGGAGATTCCTGTATGCTGTTGCTTCGCACAACGGCATCGGCATTGTTTTTGTTTCTGATTACCTTGTCCATTGTGGCAATGTCAACCAATAGAGGATTTTAGGAGGGGAAGATGCAGTCGTTTATCGGTGAAATCGGCATTTTTATGATCTGTGCACAGACAATTTTACACTTTCGTCCCAAGGAGTCCTATGGGAAATATTTAAGACTTTTGTTCAGTGTAATGATATTGATTCAGATTTTTCAGCCTGTTTCGGAGCTGTTTTTTGGGGGGAGTGGTTTGGAATTGCAAAAAAGTATTAATCAGTTTCAAGAACGCTTAGACGAAAGTATGGAACAGGCAACAAAAGCGGCGGCAGGTACGGAGCTGCGATTGCAACAGATGAGTATGGAAGAATTACAGAAGCGTCAGGAGTTACAGGATGCAGATACGGAAATGCAAAGAGAGGGACAAAGTGAGATGGAAGGGGAAGCACAGTCCCGGGAAATCCAGATAGAGCAGATTGGAATAGAAGAAATTCATATTACCCGGGAGGAAGAATAATGGGAATGGAATGGTTTAAGAAAAAAGGGTTGGATAAATGGTTTCAACGGGATAATCTGATTATTCTGGTTTTAACCGGTATTTTGCTGTTTATTATAGCGTTACCCACTAAGGACGGAGAAGGAGGAAAAGTGTCCGGTAATTCTGACAGTATTTCTTTCACACAGACGAAAAAACAAACGGAAGGAGTGACCGGAAAGAATCAATTATCGGAAGAAAGCGAACTGTTATCGGATGGAAGCAATGGAAGTCTGGATTATGCTGATTATCTGGAGAAGCGTCTGGAGAAAATGCTGGAGGGCGTGGACGGGGTGGGACAGGTGTCAGTGATGATAACCCTGCAATCATCGGAGGAATTGGTGGTGGAAAAGGATGCTCCCATAAAGCAGTCCAATATACAGGAGACGGATTCGCAGGGGGGTGTGCGGAATACTACTCAGACTGAGACCACAGAAACCACCATTTACCGGACGGAAGGGACGGATAGTGAGCCCTATGTAATTAAGAAGATTTTACCGGAAATAGAAGGGGTTCTGGTGGTGGCACAGGGAGCCGGAAAAGGTTCTTTAAACACAAGTATTTCGGAAATCGTACAGGCACTGTTTGATGTGGAGGCACATAAGGTAAAGGTGGTACCTATGGAGAAAAAATAACTGGTATATATCCTTGTGGGACTACATACAATGAAATATAAAAAATGAAAGCAGTGTTCCGGTACTATACGGAAGAACTGCAATAGGAAAAGGGAGAGCACTGTGAAAAACTTAATTAAGAAAAATCAGCTTATGATTACCGCACTTGCAATTATGATAGCTATTGCAGGGTACTTACAATTTGCGGGGGACAATCTGGAAGAGGAATACCTGACTGTGGATGATCAAATGATTAACGAAGTGGATTCTACAGGAGTAATTACGGAAAACTATACGGCTGAAGAAATCGCAGAAGCGGCAGAATTAGACGGAATGCTGGAACTTTCAGAGGAGGATTTGTTATCCGCAGGAATTACAGAAATTGAAAGTCTGGATGCGGAAGCGGATGTGATTGCAGAGAATTATTTAGATACAGGTATGCAGGTAGCAGAAAGTGCTGATGGAGAGCTTTTGGCAGAGGCTACCCCGGAGGAAGGGGAAATTCCCGGAGAAGCGGTATTTACCTCCACGGATGGAGTGACTATTCTTTCAGATGCAAAGCTTTTGAAGGAGCAGACCCGTGCTAAAAATAAAGAAACATTAATGGAGATTATTAACAGCAGCGGACTTACCGATACCCAGAAGCAGGATGCGGTAAATAATATGGTAGAAATGACGGATTATGCAGAAAAGGAAGCTGCGGCTGAAATTCTGCTGGAAGCAAAGGGATTTTCCGATGTGGTGGTAAGTATTAACGGTGACGGCGTGGATGTAGTGGTAAATGCAACAGAGCTGTCCGATGTGCAGAGAGCACAGATTGAGGATATTGTAACACGCAAAACAGATATTGCAGCAGAAAATATTGTAATTAGCACGGTTGTTCAATAGGAAAATTGTGTACAATACATAAAAAATATGATATATTGAAGTGATGTACGAAAGGAAAGGATATTACATGAAAAGAGTATTTTTGATTGTATTAGATAGCTTTGGTATTGGAGAGATGGAGGATGCAGCTTCTTATGGTGATGTAAATGTCAATACCCTAAGGAGCGTGTCCACCAGCTCGTTTTTTCATATGCCTAATATGCAACGCCTTGGTTTGTTTCACATTGACGGCGTAACGGTAGGAGAAAAAGGAACGGAGCCTGTGGGAGCCTATGCCAGAATGACGGAAAGCTCCAAGGGAAAGGATACTACCATTGGTCATTGGGAAATTGCAGGAATTCAGTCCCCCAAGCCCTTACCTACCTACCCGGAGGGATTCCCCAAGGAAGTATTGGATGCTTTTTGTGAAAAGACAGGCAGGGGAGTGCTGTGCAATCTTCCCTATTCAGGCACGAAAGTCATTGCAGAATATGGAGATGAGCATGTTCGTACAGGAGACCTGATTGTATATACTTCTGCGGACAGTGTTTTTCAGGTGGCAGCCCATGAGGATGTGGTACCTGTGGAGCAGCTTTACGAATACTGTCGGATTGCCAGAGAGCTTCTTCAGGGTGAGCATGGCGTAGGTCGTGTTATAGCCCGTCCCTTCATCGGAGAGAACGGAAATTATACCAGAACCTCCAGAAGACATGACTTTTCCATTATGCCTCCGGCAAACACCATGCTTGACCAATTAAAGGAAAATGGCAAGGATGTTATTGCAGTGGGCAAGATTCAGGATATTTTCGTTGGAAAGGGCATTACGGAGCATGTTTACACTGCCGGAAATGAAGAAGGAATCAAGCGCACATTAGAATACCTTGACAAGGATTTTGAAGGCTTGTGCTTTATTAATCTGGTGGATTACGATATGCTTTACGGACATCGCCGTGACATTGACGGCTATGCCAAGGCACTGGCATACTTTGACGAAAAACTACCGGAAATCATGGCAAAGATGGGAGAAGAGGACATTCTCATGATTACAGCTGACCATGGCTGCGATCCTGCCTACCTTGCCACCACCGACCATACCAGAGAGTATACCCCCTTATTAATGTATGGAAAGAAAGTGAAACCCGGCAATCTGGGAACCCGCTCCACCTTTGCGGACATCGGAGCGACTGTTTTGGACTACTTCCACATTACGCCGGAGTTTGAGGGGGAGAGTATGCTTCCAACCTAGGGGTATTGGTGCAGGCTCCGGCTTGGGGGCAGTGGTGGGTCTCATTCGGGGATGCTTTCGCTCGGATAAAAACGTAGCGGTACTAAGCTTGAAGAGGAATAAGGCCGTATGCACGACCTTATCCCTCTTCGAGCTAAGGACCGACGTTTTTATACGCCCCTCATTGAGACCCACCACTACCCCCAAGCCTAGACTGAGACAAGCCCTTAGGTCGTAAGCATATCGCCCCCCAAATACTAAATATGTTCCATAGCCAGGTCTACTGAAACATTCAAACAACTTTCGCTAGCGATGTTACTATTTTTTAGGCGGCGGTTGATTTGTTTGGGAGAGTGGTCGGTTGTGGAGCCATGATATAGATAGTATATTTTATCAATAAACAGCCCAAATAGCGTATGAAAAACCAGCTTGGAGCAGAAGTATGTTCTCAATGAGGAGCGTATAAAAACGTCGGTCCTTAGTGAGGAGAGGAATAAGCGAGCTTATTCCTCTTCGAACTTAGTACCGCTACGTTTTTATCCGAGCGAGAGCGCCTCCGAATGAGAATATACTTCTGCCCCAAGCGTCCGGTTATCCACAACCCCATTTGGGCGTCCCATTCAAAAAAAATAAATCATATGGAGGACCCACAAGTGAGTAATTATACAGAAGAAATCAACCGCCGCCGCACATTCGCGATTATTTCCCACCCGGATGCAGGTAAAACCACCTTGACGGAGAAATTCCTGCTTTACGGAGGTGCCATTAATCTTGCCGGCAGTGTAAAAGGAAAAGCAACTGCAAGACATGCCGTTTCTGACTGGATGCAGATTGAGAAGGAGAGAGGTATTTCCGTTACCTCTTCCGTATTGCAGTTTGAATATGACGGATATTGTATTAATATTTTGGATACCCCGGGACATCAGGATTTCTCAGAGGATACCTATCGTACCCTGATGGCAGCAGACTCGGCGGTAATGGTAATTGATGCATCCAAGGGTGTGGAGGCACAGACTCGTAAGCTGTTTAAGGTTTGTGTAATGCGTAAGATTCCTATTTTTACTTTTATTAATAAGATGGATAGGGATGCAAACGATACCTTTGAGCTTTTGGATGATATAGAGAAGGAGCTTGGCATTGCTACCTGTCCCATAAACTGGCCAATTGGTTCCGGTAAGGAATTTAAAGGTGTTTATGACAGGGAGAAAAAATGCGTTATTGCTTATTCCGATACGGAAAAGGGAACCAAGGAAGGTACTGCGACAGAGATTCCCGTACAGGATGAGACTCATTTGCGGGAAATCATCGGTGAGGCAGCTGCGGACAAGCTGTTGGAGGAAATTGAGCTTTTGGATGGCGCCAGCGCGGAGTTTGATTTGGATGCCGTAAGAAGTGGCGATTTGACTCCCGTATGCTTTGGGTCTGCGTTGACTAACTTTGGTGTGGAAATTTTCCTGAAGCATTTCTTGAATATGACCACCACACCCCTGCCCAGAAAGGCAGATATCGGTATTGTAGAGCCTACGGAAAAGGATTTCAGTGCCTTTGTATTTAAGATTCAGGCAAATATGAATAAGGCTCATCGCGACCGTATTGCATTTATGCGTATCTGTTCCGGTAAATTTGATGCCAATATGGAAGTTCGCCATGTACAGGGCAATAAGGTGATGAGACTTTCCCAGCCCCAGCAGATTATGGCGGACGAGCGTAAGATTTTGTCCGAGGCTTATGCAGGCGATATTATTGGTGTTTTTGACCCGGGTATTTTTTCCATTGGAGATACTATTTGTATGCCCAAGGAAAAGTTTGAATATGAGGGAATTCCCACCTTTGCACCGGAGCATTTTGCCAGAGTGCGTCAGGTGGATACCATGAAGAGAAAGCAGTTTGTAAAGGGAATTGAGCAGATTGCCCAGGAAGGTGCCATTCAGATTTTCCAGGAATATAATACGGGACTGGAAGAAATAATCGTAGGTGTAGTAGGAGTACTGCAGTTTGATGTTTTAAAATATCGTTTGGAAAATGAATATAATGTAGAAATTCGTCTGGAAAATCTGCCTTATGAGCATATCCGCTGGATTGAAAATAAAGAGGAAGTGGATTTGGCGAAGCTGGTTGGAACCTCAGATATGAAGAAGGTTAAGGATATGAAGGGCAATCCTTTGCTTCTGTTTGTAAATTCCTGGAGTGTGGGTATGACATTAGATCGTAATAAAGGTCTTGTTTTGACGGAGTTTGGACGAAATTAATCTAAGGGAGCAACGGATGGTTATTAGGCTGAAAAAGGCATTGCTGTGCTGTGGATGGGTGGTAATGTTGCTTACATTAACTGCCTGCACTGCTGAGGAGTTAGTATCAGAAGTACCGGAAACAGTGCAGCTTAGGCTGGAGGACATAGAAGAAAATCTGAATAAGGAACAGAAAACACCGGAAACCGTTAAAGAAAGTACTTCTTTGCCCGGGGATATGTATCGTTATGCCTATGATATCTTATCGGAGGAAAAAAAGCTTTGGTATCAGGATATGGTTAGGGCATTGGAAGGTATGCAGGATGAGGTGAGACTTTCCGATGATGGGCTGGAGGCCGGGCTTGAGGAAGGTTGTATTGATGAGATTTTCCAATGTGTACTGAATGATCATCCGGAGCTTTTTTATGTAAATGGCTACACCTATACCAAATTTTGCAGAGGCGATAAATTGGTAGCCATATCCTTTTCCGGCAGCTATGAATTGTCTCCGGAAGAAGTGGAGAAGCGTAAGCTGGAAATTGAAGAAGCGGCTTCGAAAGTGTTGGCGGGTATTTCAGAAGATGCATCGGAATATGATAAAGTGAAGTATGTGTATGAAACCATTATCCGCAATACGGATTATGACTTGAATGCACCGGATAATCAGAATATTTATTCGGTTTTTGTAAATAAGCGTTCCGTATGTCAGGGATATGCCAAGGCGGTGCAGTATTTGTTAAATCGCCTTGGTATGGACTGCACCTTAGTGCAGGGGACTGTAGATACGGGAGAAGGACATGCATGGAATTTGGTAAAGGTTGACGGCAGCTTTTATTATCTGGATGCTACCTGGGGAGATGCTTCCTATCAGATGGATAGTGCAGAGCTGGAAGAACAAAAATTACCGGAAGTTAATTATGATTATTTTTGCATTACCACGGAACAGATATTGGCAACCCACTCCTTTGAAAATTGTGTACCCCTTCCGGAATGTACCGACCAGGCAGCCAATTATTATGTGAGGCAGGGAGCTTTGTTTGCCACTTATGATAGGGAGCAGATGGAAGCTTTATTTGAAAAAGCATATGAAAACGGCAACAATGATGTTACTGTAAAATGTGCGGACGAGGATTGTTTTTTGGAGATAAAAACAGAACTGATTGATAATCAGGGAATATTTGATTATTTGCAGGATAGGGATTTTCGTGTGGCTTATGCCAGCAATGATAAACAATTGTCATTGACTTTTTGGATGACAAATCAGTAGGAATTTGGTATACTGTAGGGTAACAGATAAAATGTGATTTTTTCAGGAGGAAACCTAATGGAAAGAGAAATAGATAAAAATGCAGTTGTTTTAAAGGATGAGGAGAGCGTTGGTACCGTGCAGATTGCCGATGATGTGGTGGCAATGATTGCTTCTTTGGCGGCTACGGAAATTGAAGGCGTCAGTGCAATGGCAGGTAATATCAGTAATGAGCTGATGAGCAAGGTTGGTGTAAAGAAGCTGACCAAGGGCGTAAAAGTAGATGTATTGAATAACAATGTAAAGGTTGATTTGGCTGTAACCATGGAGTATGGTTACAATATTCCTGCTACCTGTCAGAAGGTTCAGGAAAAGGTTAAGAGTGCCATTGAAAATATGACCGGTTTGTCCTGCTCCGATGTAAATATCCGCATTGCAGGCGTGAACATGAAAAAGGATAAATAATAAAGGACAACAGAAAATATGGGAAGACACGAGCAGAGAGAACAGGTTTTCAAGCTATTATTCCGTGTGGAATTTAATTCCCCGGAGGATATGCCGGAACAGACAAAGCTGTTTATAGAAGATAATGAAGAGGTAACCTATCAGAAGGATGCTGATTATATAGAGGATCGTTTTGGTAAAATTCAGGAAAAATTGCCGGATGTTGATAAATACATTAATGACAACACGGAAGGCTGGGATACTACCCGTATGGGTAAGGTGGAGCTGACTGTTTTGCGTCTGGCAGTATATGAAATTGTTTTTGACAAGGAGATTCCTAACAGCGTGGCAATAAATGAGGCAGTTGAGATTGCTAAGAAGTATGGACAGGAGACTTCAGGCGGATTTGTAAATGCTATTTTGGCAAAAATTGCAAAGCTGTCCGATTAGTGTGAAAGGGTATGGTTACAGACATTAAAAACGTATATACAGTAGGACAATTAAATTCATATATCAAGAATATGTTTACACAGGATTATCTTTTACAGGGACTTTTCGTAAAGGGCGAAGTAAGTAACTGCAAGTATCATTCCTCGGGACATATTTATTTTACATTGAAGGATCCTAAAGGAACCGTTGGCTGTGTGATGTTTGCAGGTAATCGGGCGGGTCTTTCTTTTCGTTTGACAGAAGGGCAGCAGGTGGTAGTAGCAGGCACTGTGGATGTGTTTGAGCGTGATGGTAAATATCAGCTCTATGCCAAGCAGATTATTTTGGACGGTGCCGGACTTCTCTATGAAAAATTTGAGCAGTTAAAGCGGGAATTGGCCGAATTGGGCATGTTTTCTCAGGAATATAAACAGCCCATTCCCAAATATATTAAAACATTGGGTGTGGTTACTGCGGATACGGGGGCAGCAGTACGGGATATTATCCAGATTGCTTCCCGAAGAAATCCTTATGTGCAGATAATTCTTTATCCTGCCATAGTGCAGGGAGATGCAGCACCTGCCAGTATTGTGAATGGTATTCGTGCCTTGGAGGGCATGGGGGTGGATGTAATAATCGTAGGCAGGGGTGGAGGTTCCATCGAGGATTTGTGGGCCTTTAATGAGCGCATTGTGGCTCAGGCGGTGTTTGATTGTACGGTTCCCATTATTTCTGCAGTAGGGCATGAGACGGATACTACCATTATTGATTTTGTTTCTGATTTGCGTGCACCAACCCCTTCTGCGGCAGCGGAGCTTGCGGTAACGGATATCCGGGAGATTTTGGCAGGATTACAGAACTGTCAGGAAGCGTTGCAGCGTAGGATGCAACAAAGGATTTTGCAGGAGAGAGAAGAAGTGCGTCATTATGAGATGCAATTGAAATATTTAAGTCCTGCCAGCAGAATTCGGGAAAAGAAGCATTTGAGTCTGTCCCTGGAGGAAAGATTGGAAAACAGGATGCAGGCTTTGCTACAGGCAAAAAGGCATGAGCTTGCTATTTATATAGAAAAAATGAAAGGCTTGTCACCTTTGGAGAAGCTAAACAGTGGTTTCTCCTATGTGGAGGATGAAGCAGGACGCAACATTCGTTCCATTGAAGGGGTGGAAGCAGGGCAGCTTCTTACCATCCGGGTAAAGGATGGCAGCATAGATGCCAAAGTGGAGGCTGTACAAAAAAATAACAGAGAAAATTGAGAGAAGCGTCAGGGGAAAGGATTTTGTATATGAGCGAAGAAAAGAAGGAATTTAGTTTAGAAGAAAATTTTGCAAGATTGGAAGAAACCATAGAAAAGCTGGAAACTGAGGAAATCTCTCTTGAGGAGGCATTTCAGGCTTACAGTACAGGTATGTCAATATTAAAAGAATGCAATGAGCAGATAGACCGGGTGGAAAAGAAGGTATTGAAGCTCAGTGAGCAGGGTGTGTTAGAAGAACTGTAGTGTGATTTGCGGACGGACAATGCATGGAGATAGGAAACGGATATGGAAAACAGTAAATTTCAGGAATTATTACAGGCAAAGGTATATGAAATAGAGGAAATTTTAAAAAGCTATCTTCCCAAAGAAGAGGGTTATCAGAAAACAGTATTGGAAGCCATGAATTACAGTCTTCTTGCAGGTGGTAAGAGACTGCGTCCCATGCTGATGCAGGAAACCTACCGGATGTTTGGAGGAGAGGGCTCTGTTGTGAAGCCTTTTATGGCAGCCATGGAAATGATACATACCTATTCTTTGGTGCATGATGATTTGCCTGCAATGGATAATGATGAATATCGCAGAGGTCGTAAAACCACATGGAGTGTTTACGGGGATGCCATGGGCATTTTAGCAGGGGACGGACTGTTAAATTATGCATTTGAAACCGCACTAAAGGCTTTTTCAGTAAAGGATAATCAGGAGCAGACTTTGGAGAGTATGGGTGCTGTGGCAGAGAGTCTTTCCGTGCTTGCCAAAAAAGCAGGAATTTATGGCATGATAGGTGGGCAAACTGTAGATATAGAAGCAGAAAATCAGGACAGACAGTTGTCCACAGAGGAAATTTTGTTTGTCCATGAGCATAAGACTGCAGCTTTGATTCAGGCATCCATGATGGTGGGAGCTATTTTGGCAGGAGCAGACAAGGAGTCCGTTGCTGCCATTGAAAAGTGTGCTTACAACATCGGCATTGCTTTTCAGATTCAGGATGATGTTTTGGATGTAATCGGTGACAGTAAAGAGCTTGGTAAGATGGTGGGCAGTGATGCACAAAATAATAAGCAGACCTACGTAACCATCAATGGTTTGGAAAGTTCCCGGAAAGAAGTGGAAAGGTTGTCCAATGAGGCAGTAACTATTCTCAACAGCTTTCCCGGAGAACATGAATTTTTGGAGGCATTGATTTTACAACTGATACACAGACGAAACTGACAAAGATTGAGTACATCACTTAGGTGAGTGCTCTATGAGGACAGGCATATGTTATTGGAAAGAATAGAAAATGCAAATGATATTAAGAAAATAAATAAAAGGGATTATGATGCGCTGGCACAGGAAATCCGGGATTTTTTGATAGAAAAAATCAGTGTTACAGGTGGACATTTGGGCTCCAATTTGGGAACGGTGGAGCTTACCATGGCATTACATTTGGCGTTGAATCTTCCTGAGGATAAGCTGATTTGGGATGTTGGACATCAATCCTATACCCATAAGCTGTTAACCGGTCGAAAGGAAGGCTTTGACAGCCTACGCCAGTTTGGTGGTATGAGTGGATTCCCCAAGCGCAAGGAAAGTGATTACGATGCTTTTGATACCGGACATAGTTCTACTTCTATTTCTGCGGGACTTGGTCTGGTAAAGGCAAGGGATATTAAGGGCGAGAAAAATACCATTGTATCCGTAATCGGAGACGGTTCCCTGACCGGTGGTATGGCGTATGAAGCCATGAATAATGCGGCAAAGCTGGAAACCAATTTTATTATTATATTAAATGACAATAATATGTCCATTTCCGAGAATGTAGGTGGTGTGTCCAAGTATCTGAATAATATCAGAACTGCCGACAGCTATTTGGATTTGAAGGAAGGGGTTTATAATGCTCTTCGCGGAACTAAGGGCGGAGATAATATGGTAAACCATATCCGTCGTGCCAAGAGTAGCTTTAAACAGTTGGTAATCCCGGGAATGCTTTTTGAAGATATGGGGCTTACCTATTTAGGACCTGTGGATGGGCATAATATTCCGGGACTTGTAAGAGTATTAAAGGAAGCAAAAAGAGTAAAGGGAGCAGTATTAATCCATGTGATGACCCAGAAGGGGAAGGGATATGCTCCTGCGGAGAGACATCCGGCAAGATTTCATGGTGCAGAACCCTTTAATATTGAAACAGGAATTCCTTCCCATCCCAGAACGACAGCCAATTATACGGATATTTTTTCCACTGTAATGTGCAAGCTGGGACAGCGTGATGAAAAAATAGTGGCAATTACCGCAGCAATGCCGGATGGTACCGGCTTAAAGCGTTTTCATAATATGTACCCGGATCGATTCTTTGATGTGGGAATTGCAGAGGAGCATGCAGTAACCTTTGCGGCGGGTCTGGCGGCAGGCGGTTTAAAGCCGGTGGTAGCCGTGTATTCCTCCTTCCTGCAAAGAGCCTATGATCAAATAGTACATGATGTATGTATTCAGAATCTACCGGTAGTATTTGCAATCGACAGAGCCGGGCTGGTGGGTAGCGATGGAGAAACCCATCAGGGAATTTTTGATTTTACCTATCTGTCCGGTATACCCAATATGCATGTCTGTGCTCCAAAGAATAAATGGGAGCTTTCCGACATGTTGAAATTTGCAGTGAATTTTGGGAAGCCCATTGCCATCCGATATCCCAGAGGCAATGCCTATGATGGACTTAAGGAGTACCGAGAACCCATTGAATGTGGTAAGGCGGAGTGGATTTACAGAGAATCTGAGGTTGCACTGTTTGCTATTGGAAGTATGGTAAAGGCAGCAGAAGCAGTGAGGGATAAATTAAAGGAAAAGGGCTATCGGGTCAGTGTTGTTAACGGGCGGTTTGTAAAGCCCATTGATGAAGAGGCGGTATTGGCAGCCTGTGAAACTCATAAGCTGATTGTGACCATGGAGGAAAATGTAGCCTGTGGCGGCTACGGTGAAAAGGTATTGAAATGCCTGAATGACCATGAAAAGCACATTGCCTGTCTGAATATCTGTATCCCCGATGTGTATGTGGAGCACGGTAATGTGGAGCTTTTAAAGAAGGAAATCGGTATTGATACAGAAAGTATTGTAGAACGTATCTGTCAGAAGCTGGAGAAATAAAATGAAGGAACGTTTGGATGTAATTCTGGTAAATCAGGGCTATGCCCCCTCCAGAGAAAAAGCAAAGGCTATTATCATGTCCGGTAATGTTTATGTAAACGGACAAAAGGAGGATAAGGCAGGAACCTCCTTTGATGTAAGTAAGATTCAATTAGAGGTAAGAGGCAGTAGTTTAAAATATGTAAGCCGTGGCGGTTTAAAGCTGGAAAAGGCAATGGAGCAGTGGCAGTTTGCTTTGGAGGATTGTGTCTGTATGGATATCGGTTCCTCTACCGGAGGCTTTACAGATTGTATGCTGCAAAATGGTGCAGCAAAGGTTTATGCAGTGGATGTAGGGCATGGACAGCTTGCATGGAAGCTGCGCAATGATGAGCGGGTGGTATGTATGGAGCAGACCAATTTCCGCTACATGGTGAGAGAGGATATAGAGGATGATTTGGATTTTGCCAGTGTGGATGTGTCCTTTATTTCTCTAACCAAGATTTTGATTCCGGCAAGGAATCTTTTAAAGACCGGGGGACAAATGGTGTGTCTGATAAAGCCCCAGTTTGAAGCAGGAAGAGACAAGGTGGGCAAAAACGGTGTAGTACGGGAACCGGAGATTCATGAGGAGGTTATCCGCAAGATTATTGATTATGCAGACAGCATCGGTTTTGCAGTATTGCATCTGGAGTTTTCTCCCATCAAGGGACCGGAAGGAAATATTGAATATTTACTGCATATATGTAAACAGGAAGAGCCTTCGGAAGAGATTCAGGAGTTGTCCGAGAAGGATGCGGAAGAACGATTGAAGGAAATTATTCTGGAAAAGACAGGTTTATCCTATACACAGGAATGGAATGAAATTATTAAAGGAATTGTAGAGCATTCACATAGTTTATAATCCTATGACAGGAGAAGGCAGATGAAGCATTTTCTGATATATACCAATAGACATAAAGACAAGATGCTTGCAACAACAGAATATATCCACAGTTATCTGGCTACCAGAGGGCAGAAGGTAAGTCTGCGCATTAAGGAAGCGGATTGGATGGAGAAGCAGGAAGAGGACTGCGAGGATGCAGCACCGGATATTCCCAGGGATGTGGATTGTATGATAGTACTTGGGGGAGACGGTACGGTGCTGGAGGCCGCCAGAGAGACCAAGAAGCTACATATTCCTATTATCGGTGTAAATCTAGGTACCTTGGGGTACATGACGGAAATAGAGCCTGCCTATCTGGAGGAAGCCTTGGAACGTTTGATTGCGGGAGAGTATGAACAGGAAAGCCGTATGATGCTGAATGGAAAGGTAATCCATAAGGACGGAAGCTGTGAGGAAGGCTGGGCATTAAATGATATTGTTATTTCCAGAAGCGGTTCCCTGCAAATCATAAAGTTTAATATCTATGTGAACAAGCAGTTTTTGCATGATTACAAGGCGGATGGTATGATTGTTACCACTCCCACCGGTTCCACGGGTTATAATTTGTCCGCAGGAGGACCTTTGGTAGAGCCTAAGGCAAAGCTGATTATGCTGACCCCAATCTGTCCCCATGCATTGAATCAAAGAAGCATTATTCTGCCTCCCGAGGATGTAATTGAAATTGAAATTCCCAATGGCAGGGAAGGACAACCACAGACGGTGGAAGCCAATTTTGACGGAAGTCATAAGATTGCCCTAAGTACGGGGGATAGAATCCGAATTGTGCAGTCAGAAAAAACAACTGAGTTTATACGATTAAATCAGGTAAGCTTCCTGGAAATGCTACATAGAAAGATGCGGGATAAATAAGAAAGGAATACGACGGGATGAAGAAAATCAGACATCGTAAAATTGTGGAAATCATAGAAAAATATGATGTGGAAACTCAGGAGGAGTTGGCAAGCTATTTAAAGTCGGCGGGTTTTACCGTTACCCAGGCAACGGTTTCCAGAGATATCAGAGAGCTGAAGCTTTCTAAGATTCCTACCGGAAGCGGAAAGCAAAAGTATGTAGTGCTGAAGCAGGATGACAGTCATATGGGAGATAAATATATCCGTGTATTGCGTGATGGTTTTGCATCCATGGATATGGCACAAAATATTTTGGTGGTAAAGACGGTATCCGGTATGGCAATGGCAGTGGCGGCTGCTTTGGATGCCTTGAAATTTCCTGAGATTGTGGGCTGTATCGCGGGGGATGATACTATTATGGTGGCTGTAAGAACCACCGAGGAAACATTGGCATTAATGGAAAAAATCCATATTATGATTGAGAAATAAGGATTTGGGTACCGGAACGTATGGGGATGCGTTCGGAGGATGTGATTATGTATCCGGGAGAAGGTGCATAAGGAGAGTGTAATATGTTACAAAGTTTACATGTGAAAAATCTTGCTTTGATGGAAGAGACAGAGGTAGAATTCAGCCGGGGACTTAATATTCTGACCGGAGAAACCGGTGCAGGTAAATCCCTTTTGATAGGCTCTGTCAATTTGGCACTTGGAGGCAAATTTGAGAAGGAAATGCTTCGGCAGGGAACGGATAGTGCTCTGGTGGAGCTTGTTTTTTCCTGTGAGGATGAAAGGGTACTTGCCAAAATGCAGGAGATGGATTTGGCAATGGAAGAAGACGGTACCATTATCATCAGCCGTAGAATGCAGGTGGGGAAGAGCACTTGCAGAATCAATGGAGAAACAGTAACTGCCAGGCAGGTAAAGGAATTGGCGGAGGTGCTGATTGATATTCATGGACAGCATGAGCATCAATCACTGCTTCATAAAAAGAAGCATATGGAAATTTTGGATGCTTATGCAGGTTTGGAATTGGATGAGGCAGCTTTGTTAGTGGCAGAGCTATTTAAAGAATGCAGGAGTCTGAAACAAACCATAGAAGAGGAATCCATGGATGAGGAAGCTAAGGCAAAGGAGCAGGCTTTGGCAGAATTTGAATATCAGGAAATTGATGAGGCAAAACTGTGTGTGGGAGAGGACGAGGAACTGGAGCAACGCTATCGTCTTATGTCTAATAGCAGAAAAATTACGGAAAATCTGGCAGAAAGCTATTTATATAGTGGAAGTGATTCTGACAGTGGTGCGGGAAGTGCCTTGAGCAGAGCTTTAAGAGCACTTAGAAGTGTAACCATGTATGATGAAAAGCTGGAGCAATTAGAGAGTCAGCTGTCAGAGGTGGAAAGTCTGTTGGCTGATTATAACCGGGATGTATCAACCTATATCAGTGATTGTGAATTTGATGAAGAGGATTTCCGTACGGTAGAGGAACGATTAAATGTAATCAATCATTTGAAGGGCAAATACGGAAATACCATAGAAGAAATTATAGGCTATGGCGAGAGCAGACAGCAGCTACTTATGAAACTGGCGGATTATGACGCCTATATGCAAAAATTACAGCAGGAGCTTTCTGAAAAGGAAGCCAAGCTGCATAAGGCTTGTGAGAAGCTTTCCGGGATTCGTCAAAAAAATGCCCTACAGTTGTCTGAAAAATTAAAAGTGGCTTTGGTTGGATTAAATTTTCTTACTGTGGAATTTGAAATTGCAGTTCGACCCGAACAAACGATTACCGCAAAGGGCTATGATGATGTGGAATTTTTGATTTCCACCAATCCGGGAGAAAGTTTAAAGCCCTTAAGTCAGGTTGCCAGTGGTGGTGAGCTTTCCAGAGTAATGCTGGCAATTAAGACAGTGCTTGCCGGAAGGGATGCCATTGATACCCTTATTTTTGATGAGATAGATACAGGAATCAGTGGTAAAACAGCCTGGAAGGTGTCGGAGCAGCTGGCTGTTGTGGCAGGTGCCCATCAGGTAATTTGTATTACTCATTTGCCCCAGATTGCAGCTATGGCAGATACTCATTTTGTGATTGCCAAGAGAAGTCAGGATAATCATACTATTACGGATATTAAGGTCTTGGAAGAGGAGCAGAGTCTGGCAGAATTGGCAAGACTTTTGGGAAGCGATGAGCTCAGTGAAGCAGCATTATCCAATGCAAGGGAAATGAAAGCACAGGCAGGACAGCATAAAAGGCAGTGCCGCTCCTAGTTTTTTCATATCAGGAGGTGGTGTATATGATTTATACAGTAACTTTCAATCCTTCCCTGGATTATCTTGTTTCTGTGGAGGATTTCAAACTGGGATATACCAATAGAACAAGCTCTGAAAAGCTGTTACCCGGTGGAAAGGGAATCAATATTTCCATTGTTTTAAAGAATTTAGGGTTGGAGAATAGGGCATTAGGTTTTGTGGCAGGCTTTACAGGGGATGAGATTGTCAGGAAGCTTCGAGAGCTTGGGATTGCTTCTGATTTTATTAAGCTGGACAGTGGAAATTCCAGAATCAATATGAAGCTTTTGTCCGTGGACGGAACAGAAATCAATGGATGTGGTCCGGTGGTGGAAGAGGCTAAAGTAGCGGAGCTTATGGAAAGGCTGGAACAGTTGCAGGATGGAGACGTGCTGTTTTTGGCTGGTAGCATTCCTTCTTCCATGTGCTCGGATATTTACTGTCAAATCATGCAACGTTTGCAGGGACGAGGAGTCAGAATTGTGGTCGATGCCACAAAGGAGCTTTTATGGAAGGTATTGGAATATCATCCTTTTTTGATAAAGCCGAATTTGCAGGAATTGAATGAGCTTTTTGGAGTAGAGCTTTTTTCTAGGGAAGAGGTTATTCCTTATGGAAAACGTTTGCAGGAAATGGGCGCGGTAAATGTGTTAATTTCCCTGGGAGGTGAAGGGGCAGTGCTGCTTGCGGCAGATGGAAGTATTTTGCAGGCACCGGCACCTAAGGGAAAGGTAATGAACAGTGTAGGAGCAGGAGATTCCATGGTCGCCGGTTTTATGGCAGGTTGGATGGAGAAGCAGCAGTATGAAGCGGCTTTTTATATGGGGCTTGCCACAGGCAGTGCCAGTGCTTTTTCGGAGGGATTTGCGACCAGGGAGATGGTTGAAGAATTATTAGATAAGTTAAACAATTTTTAAAATAAAAGAAAAGCATAATTTTCCCATAAGTAAAATGTAAGAAAGTACACATAATAGAAATGCAAGTCTTTTGGTATAAGAAAGGACTTGCTTTTTTCTTTCTAACAAAGGTATTTAAGGTAATGAATATGGGAGATAGCGGTAATGAAATTGTGGGTGAGTGAGAGTGAAAGAATTAAAAAACAGGCAGGGGACGAGGCTGTAGTTATTTTAGAGGCTTGGAAAAAGAGAGTGCTTAGATTGCGTATTTACAGATGGTCGCTGATAGGTGCATTAAGTGTCAGTAGCGTGGCACTTGCAGGCTTTGTTCTTTATTCCATAGACAGCAGTATTCCTTCCACAATCCATATCAGAGCCAATGAGGAGCAGTCCTTTGACCTTGGAGTTCCTGCAAAAGCTGAAATTATCAGTGTCAGTGAGCAGGGAAAAAGTAATATTCCCAAGGGGGCTGTAACCATAGATTTAAGCGAAGCCGTTACCATGAAAGCCGCAGAAAACAGCAATTATCAAATGGAGGTTAAGCTCTTTGGTTTTCTTCCTTTTAAGCAGGTGGGGATTTCGGTTATTCAGGAAGAAGAATTGATACCGGTAGGAAAGCCTGTAGGAATTTACGTGAAGACAGACGGAATATTGGTAATTGGTGTGGGAGAATTTCAGGGTGAGGATGGTATGACCTATTCTCCGGCGGACAATATTTTGAAGTCCGGGGATTATATTCAGAAGTTAAATGGAGAGCCGGTCAGCGAAAAGAATGACTTTATTGATAAAATAGAACAGTGTAAGGGACAGGAGCAGGTCATTACGTTGGAGCGTAATGGAGAACTGATGGATGTGCGGGTACAGCCCAGGAAGAATCAATACGGCTTTTATAAAATCGGTACCTGGGTAAGGGACAACACTCAGGGAGTGGGGACTATGACCTACATCGACAGTCAGGGAAATTTTGGTGCTTTGGGACATGGAATCAATGATGTGGACACCAGCACTTTATTGGATACCAATGACGGTACTTTATACGAAACAGAAATTGTATCCATACGCAAGGGGGAGAACGGTACACCCGGCGAAATGACAGGAATGATAATGTATACGGACTCAAGGATTTTGGGAGACATTACGGAAAATACTGAGAGAGGTCTTTTTGGAGTCTGTAATCAAAAGGCAATGGGAATGGCAACCGCAAATCCCTTACCCATTGCTTTTAAACAGGAAATACAGGAGGGCTATGCCCAGATTATCAGTACAGTGGACGGAACCACGCAATATTATGATATTGAAATTACAGGAGTCCGACTTGATAATAACAATATAAACCGAGGAATAGAACTTACCATCACAGACCCGGAGCTTTTGACTATTACCGGGGGGATTGTACAGGGGATGTTCACGAGTTATAATGGGAGCAACAACAGGAAAGCTAGTAAAATAAAGGGTTTCTTGATGTTCTAGTCCTATTTCATTGACCACGAAATAGTGTACTCTTGCGCAAGATACAACAGAATACTTACTAACCAATGTATT
>JAGAMG010000001.1 GCA_017624835.1 Lachnospiraceae bacterium | reverse complement strand
ATATTTGACGGAATCAAATGTAAATGAAATGGTTCAGTCAGAGTTGAATGTATTTAATCGCAGTAGCTTACATACGGATGAAATTGTGAATAGAGATGTAAACAGCAATTACCACCGGGATGTAGAAAGAAGTCAGCGAGAAGAAAAAAACAGAGAACAGAAAATAGAAAATTCCTTGGAGCATATATCGGAGAAGCATATATCGGAGAAGCATATATCAGAGAAGCATATATCAGAGAAACATCCGGAGCATGCTACAAGTCACAATACTATAAATACTGAAATGCATCAGATTGGAAACATTTTAGAATCCGGTGTAGAAGATATTCGCCAAGGCGGGACGATGCATGAAAGATTTGTAGAAAATAATATACATACAAATTCGAAAAATATAAGAGAGCAGGTACTTGAACCGGTTACATTTACTTATTTGGAAGAAAATCAGATAACGGAACAACAACGGATATTGGAAGAAAACCAAATTCTGAAAGAAAAACAAATAAATGTAACGCAGCAAACCTTGGAGCAAGTACAAAAATATTTTGCTAAACAAAAAGAAATTGAAAATCATATAGAGCAGATAGAGCGCAATGGGGAACTGATATTAAGAAGAAATGTATTGCGTGAGATGGTGCCAAAGGTATCCCTTGTAAAAAAATGGGAAAATAACAGCCGGGCATTAACTGCTCGTAAAATGGTGCAAGATACTTTGCATTTAGAATATTCCAATGAAACAGATTTACAACTGTATCGAGAAATGACTCAGCTTGTGCAAAGGGAAATGGAACAACCTCCGGAAATTCCCAAGGTGGCTCAGGAGCATTCTGTTTTGATAGAGAAGTCCCAAAGCATGGCAGAGAAAATTTTGTTGCGTATGGAAAGTGCCGGTGTGGTACCGGTCAGTCGGGTGAAGTCGGCTGCAAAAACTGTTGCACTTCAACAGCTCTCAAAGGTGATTATGGAGTATGCTGATTCTCGTACTACAACAGAAGAATTACATACAAGAATGTCTCGGGTTTTGGAAAGATATCAGATAGAAAACATACGACAAGTCAATGAAGAGGTAGAAAATGTATTTGAGAGTAATGAGG
The DNA here is from genome assembly GCA_017624835.1 of Lachnospiraceae bacterium. Lineage (GTDB taxonomy): Bacteria > Bacillota > Clostridia > Lachnospirales > Lachnospiraceae > Acetatifactor. The sequence goes on along the minus strand of JAGAMG010000001.1, from coordinate 65,329 downwards.
TTGTAAAACACCAATTAAGTGAGTTGGCATTTGTTCAGAAGTTGGAGCCGGCAAACATTGTTTATCGCTCGGAAGAGGATTTGACTCTTCAACAGGAGGAAAGAACGAACCGATTAGAGCAACAGGTAAACGATGTTGTAAGGAATATAAAAAATGTGGAAGAAAAAACCATTGTACACAAGGAAGAAATGATACAGCAGCAAAAAAACGTTGTACGTGAAGTGTTAAAGAGTAATCCTGCAATTTGGACGGAAAGCGAAGGTGCCAATTATATCAAGCGGGAAGTGCAGCAAACAATGGAAGAACAATTGAATCAGAATGTAAATCAGATAGTCAATAAGATTTACAGAAGACTGGAAGATAAATTAAAGACTGAGAGAGGAAGGAGGGGGCTTATCTGATGGCAGAGATACTGACAGAACAGGGTAAAAGAAAACAATTGATATTTGGAGATGGAGAACTGAAAAAGGCAACGCTTACCTATATGAGTACTCAAAAGGGTTCAAAGGTAGTGCTTCCGGTACAGTTTAATCCAACGGAATATTCTATTAGTCGAAAGGCAGCTTATACGGATACTACCGGAAAATTACAGGAGCCTCATCCAAGAAATTTGCAGTCCAGAGGTAGCAGGCTTGCAAATTTGAAGGTAAAGCTTTTATTGGATACTGCTACGGAATATCCCGGGTATGTAGTAAAGTCCGGTTTACAAAAATATATCAATGATGATAAGGAATTGACCGGTATATGTGAGGAGCTTTCCATGCTGATGAAGATGTATCCCAAAACTCATACACAGAGCTGGGTGGTGTTTTCCTGGGGTAACATGGAGTTTGAAGGCTTTATTACAAGTATGAGTATCAGTTACAAGATGTTTAATCGTAACGGTCATCCGGTACGCGCTGAATTGGATTTGGAGATTATGGGGGAGGACAAAAATGTTTTGCAGACATTAGGTGCCAAGCCGAGAGAGTCACCGGATCGTACAAAGTATAGGATGTTGCATCAGAAGGATGAACTTTGGATGTTGGCAGATGAGGAATACCAGGATGCCTCTTGTTGGAAGGAGATAGCTAAAGAGAATGGTATCTTGAATCCAAGGAAGGTTGATTATACAAAGCAATTAAAGGTTCCTTCTTTATAAAAGGAATAGGTACACAAAAAGAGGTGCGACGTAGATGAATTTGATGAGTGCCACAACTGATTTTAAATCACTGGTAAAAAAATATGATAATTTTAGTGCTCCGGCGGTTGAAATCACGGTTGGAAGCACAAAGTTAATGACCGGAAAAGATTTGGATATTGTCAGTGTAGAAATAGAATTGACCAGCGGATATGAAGCATCAGGATGTGTTTTTGTAATTGCCGGTGCTTATGATGTAGAGAAAACAGACTTTTCTTCAGATATTTCAGGTGTTCAGATTGGTGAAAAGGTAGAAGTGTCCATAGGGTATGTACGAAAGGAATCTGTGTTTAACGGGTATGTAAATCAGATTGATTATTACTATGGTCTGGATTCGGAGGAATTTGGAATACGAGTGGAGTGCATGGATGCCAAGGGACTTTTGATGAAGAATCGCCGTTTGGAATTTTTTACAGAAAAGAGTGCTGATGCCGTGGTGAAGAAGATACTTTCGGAGTCTCCGGTAAGCAGTTATTTATCAGGAAAAGAATTGGATACCTGTCCCCAGGAGGAGGTTCCGCTCAGAAGTCATATGATGACTGATTATGAGTTGATTGTGGAGCAGGCATCAAAACAGGGATATGAATTTTTTATTATTCAGGGAAAAGCATATTTCCGTAAAAAACAGAAGGTTACATCTACCTTAATGAAGCTTAGTCCTCAGCAGGGGATTATAGGTGCAAAATTTTCCGTATCGGGACAAGCCCTTGTGAAACAAATTGAGGTTCGTTCCATTGATGAGAGTAACGGTAAGCAGATTAAGGGTAATGCTACGGTTTCCGGTAAATTTGCAAAGGGTTCCAGTGCCAATATGTTACTTGGAAGCTCCAAACAGGTATTTTATGAACCGGGAGTAAAGGATGCAAATGAAGCGAAAAAGAGAGCGGAAGCAAGAACTGAGGCAATTGCCAATCAATTCGGAGAACTGGAATGTGAATGCGTAGGTATTCCGGAATTGACACCGGGGCGCTTTGTACAGGTAGAAAGTCTTTCCTCTCAGGCGAACCGGAAATATTATATTCAATATGTGAAGCATGTGATAGATGAGTCAGGATATCGAACCTATTTTAAAGCAGGAGTGAACAGTTTATGAATTCCATAACAGATTTGTTAATCGGAGATAATGAGTATTATGATAACCAACGGATACCGGGATTTGTCCAGGGAACGGTGGTAGAGAATAATAATGCAGAGTTTAAGGGCATGGTAAAGGTAGAATTTACTGTGTGGGAAACCGGTAAAAATATGTGTGAGTGGGTAAGATTGTTGTCTCCATATACCGGCAAGGATTACGGAATGTATTGTGTGCCGGAAATTGATGAAATTGTTTTGGTAGGTTTCATTGGAGGAAGTTTGAAAAAACCTTTTCTGTTGGGAAGCTTATACCCCAATGGTGCCGCTGTAGTAAATGAAAATTTTGATAAAAAGAATCTGATTAAGCATATTAAGACCAAAGGCGGTATGGATATTCTGATTAATGAGGATGAGGGGAAACAGAAGATTACTCTGACTACGCCAAAGGGAAGTAAAATTCTTGTTGATGATGAGAATGAATGTTGTACTATTTCAGACAAAACAGAAAAAAACCTACTGAAATTGGATTATAAAAATGGCGGCATAGAGCTTAGTGCTGAAAAAACGCTGAAAATGACTGCAGGAAAGACAGAATTTTCTTTGGATGGAAACAGTGGAAATGTTTTATTAAAGGGAACTAAAATTGCAGTTGAGGCAGATAATGAAATTGGACTGAATGCAAAGGCCGGATTAAAAATGCAGGGTGCCCAGGTGGAGTTAAAAGGACAGGCGCAGGTAAATGTGCAGGCGTCCGGACCATTGGCATTAAAGGGAGCAGTTACACAGATTAACTAACGGATGCAGCAGCCAATAAAGAAGGGCAGGGATAGGCATGGAGAAATCCAAAGATTTTTTGGGGCGGGGATTTGCGTTCCCACCACATATTGATTCTGCTACAGGGCAGTTTGTTATGGTGGATAGTGAAGAAGATATTCGTCAGGCCATATATATTATTTTAATGACAAGATTGAAAGAGCGGGCAATGCTACCGGATTTCGGTTGTAACCTGCATGAATATATTTTTGAATTGCCGGATTCGGATTTTGAAATTCGGCTGGGCAGTGAAGTGCGGGAAGCTTTGATGAAATATGAACCTCGCGTTATAAATGTGGGTGTTGAGGTTGATACAAAGGATATTCAAAATGGAAAAGTCTATTTAAACATCAATTATACCGTGCGTGCAACCAATAACCCTAATAACCTGGTATTCCCCTATTATCTGGTGGAAGGTATTGGAGAATTGTAAAATCCGGAAGGAGAAGGAAATCAGAATGAACATGGAAAATACATATGAAAAATTACAGAGATTGATGAATTCCTATGTTCCGGAATTTGCTTATAAAAAGGACGGAAGTGATCCGGGTTCTGTTTTGTCAAATTTATGTGGTGGAATGTTGGATGAATGTGCAAAACGTTATGATAGGGTAATTCCAAAGCATAGGATTCAATATTTAAATATGTTTGATTCTTTGTTGAAGGAGCCTGTTAGTGCCTCTAAGGGGTATGTGCAGTTTCATCCTGTGGCAGGATATGAAGGTATGGTTCCGGTTCCGGCAAAAACACGTGTGATGGCTACAGGTGTTGGGGAAGAAGAACTGATTTTTGAGACTGAGCATGATATGACTGTGTCTGATACAGTTCCGGAATGGATTGCAGTGACAGAACGGAGCACAGATAGGGTAGTGGTATCTCCCTATGGAGAAGAAAAGGCTTCTTTTTATGGGTTTGACATCAGAGGGGAAAATGTTTCAGAGCATAGGTTGTATTTAGGCTTTGATGAATTGTTTTCTCATTTAAACGGATTGGATCTTTATGTATTTGTTGAAGCGTTCACAGAGACGGAGCAGCAGGCATTGTTAGAGGCATTATGCTCAACAACAGTAAAGTGGGCTATTTTGGATCCGGAAAAGGGAGAACTTGTATTTTCGGCAGTAGAAATACAGGATGGAGCCATTCATCTTCAAATGGAAGATTACGCTCCAAAGAAAGTGAAGCTGGGACAAAAAGAAAGCTATTATCTTACTCTTTTTTGCAAGGATGAGCTCCCTAATCTTTATATTAGAAGTATTTCCGTGGGATTCCATCGGGAACAGATTATTCCCGGGGAAATTTTTGTCAATGGAATAAGTGAGACCGGAGGGGGCGTTTATCCATTCGGGAAACCATTGGGATTATACAATGAGTTTGCCTTTGACGAAAAAGAGACATTGGGACGAAAAGGTGCCACGATTCAGATGAAATTTCAGCTTTCTTATCGGAATCATGAAGAAGAATTGGAGATTCCCGAATTAGATGTAGAGTACAAGGCGATTATGAAAAAGCCCAAAAAGGCAGCCAGCATGCGCTCTGCAGAGGTAATGGCAGATTATGTCCTTTGGGAGTATTTGAGTAATACAGGTTGGAAAAATCTGTTTAAAGAGGAACATATTAATGCCATGTTTAATGGCTCTACGCAGGGACCGGTAACATTGGAGTTTATTTGTCCTGAGGATATGGCGGAATATGGTGCCGGTGATGGAATGGGAAGAATCCGTGCAAGATTGATTCGGGCTGAGAATATCTATCAGGTACCGGCAGTATATAAGTGTCCTTTTTTGACAGGGTTGAATCTATCCTATTCTTACATGGAAAATCGTCAGACAGCACAGCATGCTCTTTTGAAAAATAATTTTGAAGAAAAGGATGTAACGGAAAGCTTGAGTAAAGGCGGAAATGTTTCTCCCTTTTATCAGACTGAGCATGAATACAGAACTATGTACTTAGGCTTCTCTCAATCCATGGCAGGGACACCCTTTAGTCTGTTCTTTGACATTGAAAATTACAATGACAGACCGGTAAATTTCCAGGTGGAGTATTTATCGGATAGAGGGTTTACAGCAGTAAAAACAGTGGATTATACGGATGGTTTTACCGGTTCCGGTAATATGCTGATGATGATTCCAAAGGATGCGGCAAAGCGAACATTATATGGCTATGAAGGATATTTTCTGCGATTTATTAATTATAATAAGGAAAATCCTGAGTATGCGTTACCATTGATTAAAGGTATATATCCTAACATGGCCAGAGTGGTTAATGTAAATACCGTAACCGAGGAATTCTATTTACAGGATATGGATAATGCAGTGGATATCCAATTAAATCAGCAGAATTTATTAAAACTTTCTGTGTGGGTATTGGAAAAAGAGGGAGAAAATGAGAATTGGGTTTTGTGGAGACGGGCCGAAAAGGCATATGAAGGTGGTCGAACCTATACCGTAGATATGGCAGAGGGACTTTTACACTTCAGAAAGCATGCGTTTGCCGAGTATGAATTGTTGCCGGATGGACCTCATATTCGAGTGGAGCACAGTAATTATACCGGCTCCTGTGCAAATGTTCCCAAGGGAGCTATTCAAGTGCTTGGAACTGCAGTGCGCTATATTTCATCTGTAAATAATCCATTTCCCACATATGGTGGTTATGACGGATATACGGAGAAGAATAGTATGAGTCTGGTATCCGGTATGTTGCGAACCAGAAATCGAGCAGTAACAAACCGAGACTTTTTTGATATTATTTCCCAGACTGCTTATGGTATTCGGAAAGTAAAATGTCTTAGTCATGTGGATATGCTTGGGAATCCTTCCAGGGACAATGTGACTATAGCAGTATTGATTGAAGAGTATGAAAAGGGTGCACATGTTTTTTCGGAGATAAAAAAGGCCATACGTGATCGCCTGATGCAGGATAGTGCGTTACTTGCCATGGGTCGTGAGTTAACTCTGGTTCAGCCCTATTTTGTGAAGCTGAATGTGAGAGTATGGTTGGAAAAAGAGAACATGGAACAGGCCTATGATCTGCAGCAGAAGGCTACGGATATGATACAGAAATTTATAGATCCGCTGGAGGGTGGTGTGAGCGGCAACGGTTGGGAGATTGGTGAGTTGCCGAGAACCTCCCAGATTATTGCCTGTCTGCGCAATGGTATTGCCGGATGCAATATTTCAAAGATTGTGATGACGGCGCTTGTGGATGGAAAAGAAGTTCAGGTAACAGATATGTTTTATGAACAGATGAGCAATCCGTTTATTATGGCAGTAAACGGGGAACATATCGTATATATTGAGGTGAGCGCATGTTAAAAGTACCGCAGTTAGATGATATAACCTATGAGCAGATGATGCAAAGAGCTATCAGTCGTATTCCTGCTATGACGGATGAATGGACAGATTTCAACAGTCATGATCCGGGAATAACAGTTTTACAGATGTATGCATGGCTGACTGATATGCTGAATTATTACATGAATGCAACAGGAGATATTCATGTACAGAAATATTTGAAGCTCCTTGGAGTTGAACCCAGGAAGGAACGTGCTGCCGAAGGGTATGTGGTTTTAAAAAATATCAGTGAGGCAATGAAAATTCCCAAAGGCACTTTGTTTTGGGCCGGCGACATTCCTTTTGAGACAGTAACCGGTCAAAAATATGTCCACAATGTTTTCTGTTCTTTCTTAAATGAGGTGGATGGAAAGGGAATGGATTTAACCGCTTTTGCAGGGCAGGATGGAGAGTATGCAGAGTGCTTTGCGGAGCAGTTTATGCAGGAAGCAGTACTATATTTGGGCTTTGAAAGATGCTTATCAGAAGGGGATAGTCTGTATCTTTGTGTGGATGAGAATCAAAAACGAAATCCTTTTACCGAGGATTTCAGGTTATGTGAATTGGAATGGCAGTATTATGCCAATGGCGGCTGGAAAACATTAGAGGTAGAGGATGAAACCTGCGGATTGTTGAAAAGTGGTTTTGTGAAGGTGCATGGAGTCAGTGAAATGAAAATTTGGCGTCATCCGGAAGGTATGAGAAAGGCATTTTATATTCGTTGTATCCTTCGTGAGAATAAGTATGACTGCCTTCCCAGAATGGGAATGGTATATGTGAATCCTCTAAAGGTAGTTCAGCAACAAACCATTTGTCAGGAAGGCGATTTCCTGACAGAGTTAAAGCTTGGAAGAACGAATGGTTGTGCCGGTCAGGAATTGGATTTTGACTGGCCGGATGTTTATTCCTTCTCATTGGCGCTGTGGAGCATTGATAAAAATGAAAAAGAGCAGTGTGAAATCTGGCATTGCACAGAAGATTTGGAGAATGCCGGTTATGAGGATAAAGTGTTTCAGTATGACCGTCAGCGCAAGGTAATACGTTTTGGAGATGGTATCCATGGAGCAGTTCCCATGCAGAATATGCCGGTAAGTGTGACAGGACTAACCTGTTCCCGCCTGGATGGCGGTAATGTATTGGCAGGAGAGATTCAGGAAACAAGTTTGCAGCTTCCACAGGGCTGTGAGGTTTGGAATCCGGCACCGGCTAAAGGGGGAAGACAGCGAGAAACGGTTCCTCAGATGATGGAGCGCATGGAAAATGAAATCTTTGTGCAGAATCGAATGGCATCCAGTCAGGATTATGAGGACAGAGTACTTCAAACTCCGGGGTTGATGTTGGAATTGGCGCATGTTATCCCGGGCAGGGTGTATGGAAATCTATACAGAAAGAAACGGGGAGCAAATGAAGTTGTAGTGGTTGTAAAGCCTAAGAGTACGGAGAAGCGCCCTGTTCTTGGAAATATATATCAAAAGATGATTGAAGATTATATTGAACCCTATCGGCTTGTGAATACGAAGATAAGTATTGTATCTCCTAAGTATGTGGGGATTGAAGTGCATGGAAAGATTGCATTGTATCAGGATACACCGGAAATTCGTAGAGAGATTGAAGAATACATACGGAATGAAGTGGATTATCAGAGAAAGAAGGCACCCTTCGGAAGTGTGGTGGCTTACGGTAGATTATTTACCAAATTGGAAGCACTGCCCGGAGTAAGACAGGTTCAGGAATTGACCCTGGAACGTATCGGCAATGCAGCAAGCAAAAACGACAGAGGGGATATTCTACTGAATGAGGATGCTTTGAGCTTTTTGGAAGCAAACAATTTAGAATATTGCCAGTAACAATAGGAGGTATACCGGCATGGTAGAAACAACAAAAAAAGTGAATTTTTATCGGCTGGCTCTTGCAAGAGGAAAACGGCACCGGATGGAATTGTCAAAGGAACATAGGCTGGTAGGAAATGGCGGTGGCTATTTCAGTTTTCTGGCACCAATGTTTGATTCCGGAGATTACAACGGAACCTGGCACAGGCTTTGTATGAATGGTAATTTTGATGGATGTAAGTATGAAATAATAGCAGCTGCTACCAATGTGGATCTTCAGGAAATAATGGAAGATGAAAGTTGTACACCTATGGAACAGCTTGAATTGTTGAAGGAATACTCCTATACCAGAAAGGTGAATACCTCGGATATGCTTTTGCATGAATTGCAGGGACGGTATTTATGGATTTTTATTAGTGTATCCGGATCACGTGTGGACAGTAGTTTTACCATTGATGGTTTTCATGTGGAATTTCCTCACGGAAGCTTTACTGAATATCTTCCTGAGATTTATCATCAGGAAAGAGGCGAGTTTTTTGAACGCTATATGGCGGTTATGCAGAGTCTGTATGAGGATTTGGAGAAGGAAGTGGAGTATATTCCGAATTACTTGGATTATGAGACAACCTCGGAAGAAAATCTCCCACTTTTTGCTCAATGGACGGGGGATTGGGCGGCCGGAAAGAAGTACTCGCCGGAGCAGCTACGCTATTTAATAAAAAATTTGCAAAAAATCCAGAGCGGAAGAGGCACCAAGGAAGTAATGGGGCAAATGATAGAATTGGTTACCGGTCATAAGGCTATGATTGTAGAGTATTTTAAGTGGCATGACTGGATGAGTAAAAATTCCAATTTACTGGAAGTGTACGAGCGGTTGTTTGGAAAGAATGAGGATACCTTTACTGTGATTATAGATATGTCCCAATCGGATAAAGAAATATCGCGTGAATGGTTGAGAAGCTTTTTAGAGGAGTATACTCCATTGGGGATGCACTGTAATGTGGTGTTGTTACGGGCAAATAGTAATATGGACATGCATTGCTATTTGGATAAGAATGGTTGTCTGTCCACACCGATTGCAGCAGATGCCGGAGGCGTTGTATTGGGCGGAAATTATATTTTAGGTTAAGAAAGAGTGGACTTGTTCCACTTTTTCTTTTTTTGTTAGCGGCGCCCCCTTTTTCCTTGACAGGTAATCGGTCAAATGTTAGACTAAAACAAGATAGAACAAAAGAAAACAGGAGAGATACACATGAAAAAAATTAGTGCATTTTTAGCATCACTTTTGCTCTTTACCGCAATTGCAATGTCCTTTGGTCCTGCCAAAACAGTACAGGCATTTCCCTCCTCTGAAATTGACTATTCAGAGTATGATTGGTATGAGTCTGCAAAGGCAGGTACTCAGATTTATTTTCGCATGAGTCTGGATTATGATTTGGCATCAACCGTGGATGTGACAGGCTGGAAGGCAGCACTTTGCCCACCTAATTCTGTAAGCTTAGCTGATGCAGCAGTTACCTTTGATATTTCGAATGACGATAAGTATATTAATGACGAATATAAGTTTGCACGGGTGTCCTTGTCTCCTACCTTGCCTACTGATATCAAAGAAGGAAACTATACCCAGCTCTTTTTTGATGCTGCAGGAAATCCTGTAGGTGGTTCAGGAACCACTTCAACCTACATTAATAAAACATTACTCTATTTTGATTGTGCATTGATGAATGACGACGGATATGCATATGCTTATGTATATTCTGAGAATCCGGCAATCAATGCAAGTACATATCCTACCTTTTACGGAGCGGATAAAAAGACCCCTATCACTTCCTTTGATGATTATACTACCACTGTATCAGAGTTCGGAAAGACCGTTCATCATTATAGACTGAACATTTTGGATAAATCTCAGTTTGCTATGTCAGAGGAGTATTTAACTTATTTGTACGTAAAGGCGGGAACTCCCAATGTGGCGATATCTGTATCAGGTAATGATGCAGGTGCAGTAAATGATGGCGGAATCGGTCTTAATACATCTGATGCGGAAGGCTTTAGTTATATATATGTCCGCGATTTAAATGCGTATGTGGAAAAATATGATTTAGATTGGGAAGTAAAGAGTCCTTTTGACGATGGTGATCCTGTTGAAGCAGAGCCGGAAGAGGACGATGAGGAACAGTATAAAATCGACACTCCTGCCGTTGTAGGAGATAAGGAAGTTTCCGTATATGTGAAAGAAATAAAAGGTGCCAATAGCTCTGAAGAACAGCATGCCATTAATAATCTGGTTTATTGGGTAGAGCATTTGTCCGATGCGGTAGGTGCCATGAATCAATATGCTCCGTCTATGAAGGTAAGTAAGGTACTTGCAGCAGGTTCTTTGGATTTGGCAATTGAAGGTGGCGTGGACATTTCCAAGGGTGCAAAGATTACCTTTACAGATGCGAATATTGCGGCACAGGTAAAAGCCGGTGATAAGGTTGTGGTATTGCATGTGAAGCATGATGGAACCATTGAATATGTTCCCGCAGTTGCCGGAGATGGCAACATTACAGCAACCTTTACCTCTTTGTCTCCAATAGCATGGTATAAGGTTGAAGCAAATGGCAGTTCCGGTGCAGTATCCCCTAAAACAGGTGTAAGTTTTTGGGATTATCTTAAGGAATTATTTTTCTAATCCGGTAACAATTTTAATATTATAAAGAAATAGAGTTAATTCCCCCGAGTATTCTTGGGGGAATTATTTTCAATTGAGAGGAACTAAAATGAAGGTATTATCCATTATTCTGGGTGTGGCGTTATTTTTGAATGGTGGCTTTTTTGACCATTCGGTAGCTTTCATCGGACTGTTTATTGTAAGCTGTTTATTGATAATGCTTTTTAAGGGCTCACCCTTTTACACAAGGGACAAGCGTATCGTATTTTTGATTCCCATGGGAATTTTATGTATTGCAATCCTGGTAAGCTTTTGGGCTGTCGATTATATGGACAATCTGTTGGGAGTGCTTAGATTGGGAGTGGTGTGCTTATGGCTGTGGTTGCTTCGATGCAGAAAGCAACAGGAGATTATAAATGTGGTCAGACAGCTTCCCTTGGCGGGATGCATTACAGTACTTCTTTCCTTTGTTTGTATGCCCTTTGCATTCTTAAAACCGTACTTTTGGGAAAATAGCAGAATGTCCGGCTTTTTTCAATATGCCAATACCAATGCATTGTTTCTGGCGTTGGGAATTATGATATTGATTTATGATTGGGAAAAAGAAAAGGGAAAGAAATATGATATTTTAAAGCTATTTCTTCTGTTTATTGGATTGCTGTTTACTGGTTCCAGAAGTGTGCTGCTGTTTTTCCTGCTTTGGGGGTGTTATTACGGGATAAGAAGAAAGGCATTTCGCAAGCCCTTTTTGATTGGCTTAGGTTCGTTTGGCGGGGTAGCCGGTATCTTTGTGGCTGTTACAGGAAATACCGCCAATATTGGTAGAATTTTTACCATTTTTACCTCTAATTCTACTTTTTGGGGAAGACTTTTATATTACAGAGACGGCTTGTCGGAACTATGTAAGAATTTGCTTGGTTTAGGAAGATTGGGCTATTATTACAGTCAGGGAACCTTTCAAAGCGGCGTGTATCATATCAAATTTATACATAATGATTTTTTGCAGCTTGCCCTTGATTATGGAATACTTGCTTTGGTGTTGCTACTGATTTTTCTTGGCTGGCAGTTACTGAAAGGAAAACAAAGCAGAGCGGATAAAGAAATATTATTGTTTATATGCATGACATCATTAGTGGATTTTCATTTGCAATATCTTTTTATTATTATGATTGCCTGTCTTTTCTTAGACTATGGAGAAGGGGTAAAGGAAAAAAAGAGTCAGCTTAGGGAGAATTATGTGATTTTTCCGGTACTTATAGTGGTGTTCGGGTATATAGGAATTGCAACCGGCTGTGGTAAAAATGGGAAATGGGATATTGCATTGTCCATGCTGCCAAATTATACTTTTGCACAGGAGAAAATGATTTTAACAGAGATGGGCAGTCCGGAAAGTTTTGAAATGGCAACCGGACTATTGGAAAAAAATCCTTATAATATTACGGCATCCATTGCAAGAGGAAGTTTTTTTGCATCCCGGCTTGCTGTCGGTGAGTGTATAGAAGAGTTTGACCGTGTGTTGGAATTGGATCCCTATAATGTGGAATATTATAAGCAGTATGAAGTGTTGCTTCAGAATATGCTTCTACAACTACAAGAATATGCTGATGGAATAGGAATATCCGGGGACGATTCTGAAAACTTAAATGCGGATATGATGCAATTAAAGAATCGAGCAGACTCCCTGGAAGCAGAGCTGGAAAGTCAAAAGGAAAGGACAAGTTCACTTGCTTATCGGATAAAGGATACGCCGGTGTTTACTTACCGGTGATAAGAGGAAGGTAAATTATATGGATACCGGTTAATAACTACCTATATGGGTAGTTATTATTTTTTTCTTATATGTTAAGATGTATGTGGAAAAAAGCATATAGAAGGTGAGAAAACATGGAATTTTTGCAAAGCTTGGCAGAAGTAGTGCTTGCTCAGATACAGTTAAAAATATATGACAGACAATTACTAAAAAAATATTTTACAATTTTTGATACGGAGCTTTTTGGAAAAAAGGAAATGACGGATTATTATCAAAATTTGTTACAGAAAGAATGTATGGAGTCTGTCAAATATAAAGAACTGCTTAGATTATGCGGAGAGACAGAAGCAGGAAGGTGGCTTTTGGATTGTTGTATCACTGCATTACTATATCCGGAATTTTTGGAATTCGCTTTTGAAAAGTGGAATGGTATTACATTGGATGCTGTTTCGGGAATGTGTGAGCAAGAAGCTGCATACAAAGACATGAAGAAAACAGCAGAATGTGCGGAACGAATTTTAAAATGTCAGAAAAAGCAAACCGTATTTCTCAGATATTCATTCTTTGCAGATGTCAGACTGTTAGATTATTTTTTAGATGAGTATTCTATCGATAATGAACTGAAACGGATAGGAGCAACTTTGTTTACAGGGGAGGAAAAATTACAAGAAACCTTTATTTCTAAAGAGGTACAAGAACAGTTAGAAAATATATTGAAAAAAGAAGATATCAATTGTGTGCATATTACAGGAGGTGCAGGAACCGGGAAAAAATTTCTGTTAAAAAAGGCTTGTAAGAAAACCGGAATAAAAATGCTAATGATTGATATGGACAGGCTTAGAGAAAATAAAACAGAGGAGTTAGTTCAATATGCAAATTTAGTGATTCGAGAGGGATTGCTTTTAAAAAGTGCTATTTGTTTCTATCATGTAAATAAAGAAGAATTGGAGCAGACTATTAACCTTTTTTTTAAGCCGATATTGGAGCAGAATATTAAAGTTTTTGTTTGTACATTGCCGGATGTAGAGATAATTGCCAGGATGGATTGCCATGTGGAGAAGGTAGCAATTCCAACCTACGGCAGAAATGAACGTATTGCATTATGGCAGGGATTTACCAAAAGTCTGGGCATTTATAATCAGGTGGATTGTATCACGGCAGGAGCCAAATTTAAGCTTTCTGCAAAGGAGATTAATAAAGCAACGGAACGCATTGCCAGAAGCGGAACTAAGGGTTATGTAAGTGAAACGGAAATTAGTCGAATCTGTGAGGAGGTACTTTTCAATCCGACCTGTGGAAATATAAAAAGAATTCATGTTCAGTATACATTGGATGATTTAAAGCTTTTACCGGAACAAAAGATTGTTCTAAATAATATATGTTCACATGTGTGGCATAGACATAAGGTATATGATGAATGGAATATGGATAGCCGGTATTCTTATGGGAAAAATGTATCTGCTTTATTTTACGGACCGCCGGGGACTGGTAAGACAATGGCAGTACATGTGATTGCTAATATGTTGAAGCTTCCGTTGTATCGCATTGAACTTTCTCAGGTTGTGGATAAATATATTGGAGAAACAGAAAAGCGTTTGGAAGAAATATTTGATGCCGCAGAGAAAAATAACACAGTACTTTTTTTGATGAAGCAGATTCTATTTTTGGAAAGAGAAGTGAAGTGAATGAAGCCAAGGATAGATATGCAAATACGGAAGTATCCTATATTTTGCAGAGAATTGAACAATATGATGGAATAGTCATTCTTGCCACAAATTATAGGAAAAATATAGATGAAGCATTTATGCGAAGAATTCGTTATGTAGTGGAGTTTTCTCTGCCAAATGTTCAGCTTCGTAAAGAACTTTGGACAAGCAGCTTTTCAAGGGAAATTCCAACAAAGGAATTAAATTACGATTATTTGGCAGAGCAATTTGAAATGTCCGGTGGAGCAATTAAAAATATTGTTTTAAATGCATCCTTTCTTGCGGCTGCAGAAAATCGTCCTGTAGAAATGACAGATATCCTTAGAAGTGTCAGGAATGAAAATGTTAAAAATGGAAAGGTAATGTTAAATACGGATTTTGGAATATATGCTGAGATAATGGAAGTGGCAGATAGAAATATATAGTATAAAAATAGAAGGAAAGAGAGTGATATCGGTATGCTGGGATTTTTGAAAAGAAGAACTCCTAAAAGTGATGATAAAGAAGGAGAAAAAATGACATATAGCAAGGAAAATTCAGGAAATGAATTTGGCAATATGTTGAATGATATGAATGAATCAAAAATACATACTCATGGTTCTGTTAAGCGTTTTTTTAATAAAAAGGATTCTGCTGAATATACGGCAGTAAAAGAGACTTTATGGGATGTTGTTACGCGGACAAATGATAACATTCGTGTCAATGCAGATTCATTGAATGAGGCTCATGAAAGTTATACAAAATTGTTACAGGCTTGTGATACTTATATCAACAAAAAAGGTGGAACTACAAGTGCAGGCGGGAGAGAAAAAATAAGGTAAAAATGATAAAAGAGCTTGCCCTAAAAGATATGGAAATGATTCAGGCCTATCGACGTGAAATCATATTTATGGACACACAGGAATTAAATGATTTATCCTGGAGTGAACTATTGCATAATGCCAGAGAAGAATTGCTGGAGGTGGCAGATATTACTCAGTATACTAAGTTGGGTGGAAATGCAAAAAAAGGAGATAAGGCGGGAAGAATGTTAAATTCAGGAGTCTTTGCGCCGGAAGAGGTGGTAGACCATAAACAGGTTACCGGTGATTTTAAGGTAGGGGCGTTTAATAAAAAGAGAACTGCAATCCTCAATGAGGGTGAAACATTGAATCTTAGCGGGCGAAATGTTGCAACAAGTCGATTGGCCAAATTACTTGGTCTGGGACATATTATAGAAGAGTCAGCTACCGTAAAAATAAAGGATAAAAGAACCAATACCGTGAAGCGCGGAAATCTGATGTCTAAAGCCAAGGGTGTTGTTGCTGGTTCGGAAATTGACAATGTAAAAGCAGAGGTAGTGACAAAAGAAAACAATACTCTGGACAAAAGGGAGAAAGCCATTGAAGCAAAAATGACAGGTACGGTTCGTAAGGAATTGAGCTCTCTTCAGGTTTTTGATTATCTCTGTGGACAAGGTGACAGGAATATAAATAACTTTTTTCTTGAAAAGGATGAAAAAGGAAGGTATACTCATGTACATGGTATAGATAATGATATGGCATTTGGAACAGGGGTGGACTATGAAGAATTTGTAAGGGCGGAAGACGGAATAACACAGAATAAAATGAAAATGGTAGTTAGTAGTGATAATACGCTAACGATTCCTCATATGGATAAGCAATTAGCAATGAATATTAAAAACCTGAAAGAAGAGGATGTTCGTTTTATATTGGAAGATATTATTGAGCCTAAATTTATAGATGCAACAATAGAACGATTAAGAAAACTGCAAGAAGCAATACAAAAGGAAGAGGCGCAAAGCACGGGTATTTTTTGGGAAAAGGATAAGGAATGGGACAACTCGCATAAGGCCTTTGCAGAAAAAAGTGCAACACGTCAATATCAAAGAATGCTTCGGAAGAAAGATGCTAATCATAAGGAGTTCGATAAAATGGATGCTATGAATGGGCTATCTCTTGAAGAGAGAATGGAAGCTGCAAGAAGTGATTCCTATTATGGTGAAATGGTAGAAAGAATGATGGGTAGAACCGGCATTGCTTATGAGAGACGATATGAGGCGTCATAATAGCCCATGTTTACTTATAAAAACAGGATGAGGAATACAATGAATAAAATAATAAGTATCATGAAAAATCCGGATAAAAAGAAATTATTCATAATAGCAGTTATAGTTATCTGTCTGGTTTGTATTGGTGGAGTTATTTTTGCATATTGGAGTTATCAGAAAGAAACAGAGGAGAATGTGGTAAAGCTTGAGGAGCTGGCTGAAAAGGTAACAACACAGGCAACCACGCCGGAGAAGAAAGAAGATAAGACAGAAGCAAAGCAGGATGAGCAGACGGAAGCAGAGTCACAGGCTTCTTCACAGGTGCATGTGGCTAAGCATGATTTTGAAGCTTTGAAGCAGGAAAATAAGGATATCTATGCTTGGATTCAGATGCCGGATACGGAGGTGGATTATCCCATTTTACAATCGGAGGAGGATAATAAGTATCTGGACACCAATATAGATGGCTCCAAGGGGTATCCCGGTTGCATTTATACCAATGTGTGCAACAGCAAGGCGTTTGACGATTATATTACGCTGGTGTATGGACATAATATGAAATCAGGAGCCATGTTCGGAACACTGGATTATTTTTATGAGAAAGAATTTTTTGACAGCTTTGATACCTATACTGTGGAGACCCCGGAAGCGTGCTTTACCTACAGCGTTTATGCTGCGGTAAATTATGATGACAAATTAATTCCGGCCTATTATGATGTGAAAAGCAGTCTGGGCAGGGATGAATTTGTGAAATCTTTGGAAGCCTGCCGAGGAAACAGTAAAACGCACTTCAATGACGAAGTAGAAATATCCGGTGAGGATAAGCTGTTGGTATTGTCGGTGTGTATCAGCGGACAGGATGATAGGAGATATTTAATTGTATCCAAGCTGGAAAATGTGCAGAATTATTAATCCTTTTTCAAAAAACAGTTGACTTTTTAAATTCAGAGGTCTATACTCGAATTATATAAAGGATAATTACTAGAAGAGTGGACGCGCGCCACTCTTTCTTGTTTGTGCGAAACAATGAGCCAAACGAGAAGGCTTGCATTCTCATTTGGTGAATGTCGCATCATCGAGTAGGTAAGCCTACTCGATGGGGTTGTTAAGATATGAAAAAGGAGGATGTGAATGTCCAAAAGGGAAAGCTATGAAGCAAAAACAGAAGCTCTGCTCCAACCCATAGCGGAGAAAAACGGTGTGGAGATTTATGATGTGGAGTATGTGAAGGAAGGCAGTGATTATTATCTTCGTGCCTACATTGACAAGCCGGAAGGGGTTAATATTATTGATTGTGAAAATGTAAGCAGAGCATTATCCGATGCTTTGGATAAAGAAGATTTTATTCCCGATGCTTATATTTTAGAGGTCAGCAGTCCGGGGCTTGGAAGAACCCTGAAGAAGGATAAGCATCTTGCTAAGAGTATTGGCGAAGAGGTGGAAATTAAGCTGTTTAAGGCGATTGATAAATGCAAGGAATTTTCCGGTGTGCTGGAAAGCTTTGATGCAGATACTATTGTGATTAAAGAGGGAGAGAATTTACGAACCTTTGAGCGTTCCGCCATTGCCCTGATTCGTCTGGCACTTGATTTTTAAGCTTGGAAATATTGAAAAATACAGCCCATTTGGCGTAACAGATATAGAACGAAACACACAAATTTAGGCGGTAAGCCGGAATGGAGGAAATGATGAATAAAGAATTAATGGAAGCATTGGACATTTTGGAGAAGGAGAAAGAGATTAGCAAGGAAACTCTCTTTGAGGCAATTGAAAATTCTCTTATGACAGCCTGCAAGAATCATTTTGGAAAGGCTGACAATGTAAAGGTTGAAATCAATCGTGAAACCTGTGACTTCCTGGTATATGCAGAAAAAGAAGTGGTTCCCGTAAAAGAGGATGTATTGGATGACTGTCTCCAGATTGCATTGGAGGATGCAAAGGAGATTTCCAAGAAGGCTCAGGTGGGTGATGTATTAAATGTGGAGATTAAGTCTAAGGAGTTTGGACGTATCGCTACACAGAATGCAAAGAACGTTATCCTGCAGAAAATCCGTGAGGAAGAAAGAAGCGTTATTTATAATCAGTATTTTGAGAAAGAAAAGGATGTTGTAACCGGTGTGGTTCAGCGCTATGTTGGTAAGAAAATCAGCATTAACCTTGGTAAAGCAGATGCAATGCTTTCCGAAAGTGAGCAGGTAAAGGGTGAGGTGTTCAAACCCACCGAAAGAATTAAGGTTTACATTCTGGAAGTAAAGAATACCCCCAAGGGTCCCCGTATTAATGTAAGTCGTACGCATCCTGAGCTGGTTAAGAGATTGTTTGAATCCGAAGTAACGGAGATTAAGGACGGAACAGTTGAAATTAAGAGTATTGCCCGTGAGGCAGGAAGCCGTACCAAGATTGCAGTATGGAGCAACAATCCCAATGTAGATGCAGTTGGTGCCTGTGTAGGTATGAACGGTGCCAGAGTAAATGCCATCGTGGAAGAGCTTCGCGGTGAAAAGATTGATATTGTAACCTGGGACGAGAATCCCGGTAACCTGATTCAGAATGCATTGTCCCCTGCTAAGATTGTAGCGGTATTTGCAGACCCTGATGAAAAAACAGCAAAGGTTGTCGTACCTGACTACCAGCTTTCTCTTGCAATCGGTAAGGAAGGTCAGAATGCAAGACTGGCAGCAAGATTGACCGGCTATAAGATTGATATTAAGTCTGAGACTCAGGCTAAGGATGCTCCCGGCTTCCGTTATGAGGACTACATGGATGAGTATGAAGACGAGGGATATGAGGACGGCGAGTACGAAGAGTTGAGTGAGGAGTAATTTGAATGGCGAAGAAAATTCCTTTGAGGCAGTGTGTAGGCTGCGGTGAAATGAAAGGAAAAAAGGACATGATGAGAGTCCTTAAAACAGCCGAAGGCGACATATGCTTAGATGTGACCGGTAAGAAAAACGGCAGAGGCGCATATGTTTGTAAGAGTAAGGATTGTTTGACGCTTGCCCGCAAAAATAAAGGGCTGGAGCGCTCCTTTAAAATGAGTATTCCAAAGGAAGTGTATGACACTTTAGAGGAGGAGTTTGAGAATCTTGAAGCAGAATAAGATTTTATCCCTGTTGGGAATTGCTATGAGAGGGCGCAACCTGGTAAGTGGTGAATTTCAGACGGAAGGAGCCGTAAAGAACGGTTCCGCCATGCTGGTAATCATTGCGGAGGATGCGTCAGCGAATACCAAAAAGTTATTTACTGATAAATGTTCTTTTTATGAAGTCCCGGTTTACGAGTTTGGAACGAAGACGGAGCTCGGGCGGGCAATCGGAAAAGACTTGAGGTCTTCTCTGGGCGTATGTGACGCAGGATTAGCGGATGCGATTATCAAACAATTAGAAACGAAGTAGAGCCCTAATCGGCAGAAATGGAGGAAAGCATGGCGAAAATAAAGGTACATGAACTTGCAAAAGAATTAAACAAGCAAAGTAAAGATATATTAGCTTTTTTACAGGAAAAAGGAATTGAGGCAAAGGCAGCCCAGAGTTCTGTAGAGGAGGATGCAGCTCAGATGGTGCGTGGTGCGTTTGGTGGCACTGCAAAGGCTGTAGAACCTAAGAAAGAAGAGACTAAGACAGAGGAAGCAAAAGCGGAGCCGGCGGCAGAACAGCCTGTAAAAACAGAAACTGTAAAGACTGAAAATAAGGCGGAAAGCAATGAAAAGGCTGAGGCAGAGGATGCACCCAAGAAGAAAAAGAAAATTATCTTTGTAAGTAATCCTCAGAATTCCAAGATGCCCGGACAACGTTCCAATAATCAGCAGCAGGCACAGCGTCCTAACAACAATAACAATAATCAAAGACAGGGTAATCAGCAGGGAAGACCTCAAAATGGCGGAAATCATAACAGAGTTCAGGTGCAGGCACCTGTTCGCCCTATTAAGCCGCTGACCCCTCCTTCTCCCACCCCCAGCGTGCAGATGGTGCCCAGCAAGCCCCAGCAGCCCAAGCGTCCGGTAGCGGAGGCACAGGAGCAGGTAAGTGCAGCACCTCAGAATACAGCAGCTAATAATGACAGACCTGCTCGTGATAACCGCTATCAAGAGAACAGAAATCAGGATAATAGAAGTCAGGACAGTCGTAATCAGGACAATCGTAACCAGGAAAACAGAGGACGCGATAACCGTCAGGGAGGCTTCAACCAGGGAAATCGTGCGCAGAATGGTCAGGGTGCGAACAGAGGAGGTATGAATAATGGCAGACCTCAGGGAGACAGAAATAGCGACAGAAACAACGATAGACAGGGTGGCTTTAATAGGCAGGGTCGTCCGGGCATGGAAAATGGTCAGGGTGACCGTCGCGGCGGCAACGGCGGTGAACGTAGCTTTAACAATAATAACCGCGATAACAGAAGCAATGGCGGACAGACAAATCGATTCGCAGATAACAAGCCGGGTAAGGGATTTGCAGCAGAAGCTCCGGCTAAGGATATCGAGAAGAAGCGTGAGGAAGATAAGAGACGTTTCAGTCAGGAGAAGGATAAACGCTCCAAAAAAGACCATATCTACGAAGAGGAAGAAGTATTAAAGAATAAGCCCGGCAGATTTATTAAGCCTGAAAAGAAGAAGGAAGAAGTGGTAGAAGAGGTAATCAAGGTCATTACCCTTCCCGATTCCATTACCATTAAGGACCTTGCTGATAAGATGAAGATGCAGCCTGCTGCAATCATTAAAAAGCTGTTCCTGCAGGGCAAGATTGTAACCGTTAACCAGGAAATTTCCTATGAGGATGCAGAGAATATTGCTATGGAATATGAGATTCTCTGTGAGAAGGAAGTGAAGGTTGACGTTATTGAGGAGCTTTTGAAAGAGGATGAGGAGAATGAAGCAGATTTACAGGAAAGACCTCCCGTTATCTGTGTAATGGGTCATGTAGACCATGGTAAAACCTCCCTTTTGGATGCAATTCGTAAAACAAATGTAACTGACAGAGAAGCAGGAGGTATTACACAGCACATTGGTGCGTATACTGTTAGGGTTGGAGAAAGAAAAATTACTTTCCTGGATACTCCCGGACATGAAGCCTTTACTGCAATGCGTATGCGTGGTGCAAATTCTACAGATATTGCGATTCTGGTAGTAGCAGCGGACGATGGTGTAATGCCCCAGACTGTGGAAGCTATTAACCATGCAAAGGCAGCAGGTGTAGAAATTATTGTAGCTGTTAATAAGATTGATAAGCCTTCTGCAAATATTGACCGTGTAAAGCAGGAATTGGCTGAGTACGAGCTGATTCCCGAGGATTGGGGCGGAAGTACTGTATTCGCTCCGGTATCTGCAAAGAGCGGTGAAGGAATTGAACAGTTATTGGAAATGATTCTTTTGACTTCCGAAATTATGGAGCTGAAAGCAAATCCGAAGAGACGTGCAAGAGGTCTTGTAATTGAGGCAGAGCTGGATAAGGGTCGTGGTCCTGTGGCTACCGTATTGGTACAGAAAGGTACTTTGCATGTGGGTGACTTTATTTCCGCAGGTGCCTGCCATGGTAAAGTAAGAGCCATGATTGATGATAAGGGCAGAAGAGTAAAGGAAGCAGGTCCTTCCACTCCTGTTGAGATTTTGGGTCTTTCCGATGTGCCCAGTGCAGGTGAAGTATTCCTGGCGCACGAGAATGACAAGACTGCAAAATCCTATGCAGAAACTTATTTGGCGCAGAACAAGGAAAAGATGCTTGAGGAAACCAAGGGTAAAATGTCTCTGGATGATTTGTTCTCCCAGATTAAGGAAGGTAATCTGAAGGAATTGAATCTGATTGTTAAAGCTGATGTTCAGGGTAGTGTGGAGGCTGTAAAGCAGTCCCTGCTTAAGCTTTCCAACGAAGAAGTAGTGGTAAAATGTATCCACGGCGGTGTAGGTGCCATCAACGAGTCCGATGTTACTCTGGCAAGTACCTCCAACGCAATTATCATTGGATTTAATGTAAGACCCGATGTAACTGCAAAGGCGACCGCAGAGCGTGAGGGCGTAGATGTAAGATTATATAAGGTTATTTATCAGGCAATTGAGGATGTAGAGGCGGCAATGAAGGGTATGCTGGATCCTGTATTTGAGGAGAAGGTTATCGGTCATGCTGAGGTTCGTCAGATATTCAAGGCATCTGCAATTGGTAACATTGCCGGTTCCTATGTGCTTGACGGTGTATTCCAGAGAGGCTGTAAGGTTCGTATTTCCCGTGAAGGTAAGCAGATATTTGAAGGTAACCTGGCTTCCCTGAAGCGTTTCAAGGACGATGTAAAGGAAGTAAAATCCGGATTTGAATGTGGTCTGGTATTTGAAGGCTTCGATCAGATGCAGGAGCTTGATATCGTAGAGGCATATATCATGGTTGAAGTTCCTCGATAATTTTTGAATAATAGCCGTTCAGGGCTGTGTTTTCAAAAGCATAATCGTGGTACTCAAACCATAAATGGAGAAATAGTATGAGAAAGAACAGTGTAAAGAATACCCGTGTAAATGGGGAGGTTCAGAGGGTTTTGGCGGAGATTATCCGTGGGGAGATTAAGGATCCCAGAATCAGCCCTTGGACTAGTGTGGTGGCTGTGGAGGTGGCTCCCGATTTGAAAAGCTGTAAGGCATGGATTAGCGTGCTGGGTGGTGAAGAGACCAGGGAAGCAACACTTCAGGGCCTAAAGAGTGCGGAAGGCTTTATTAAAATGAAGCTTGCCAAAAAGATTAATCTTCGTAATACACCGGATATTACCTTTGTAATGGATCAGTCCATTGAGTATGGTGTTAATATGTCCCATAAAATTGATGAAGTGATTGCCAGGGATGGAAGTCACATGGATGAGACAGAGGATGCTGAGTTTGAGGAAATGGATGCAGACGAAGCGGATGAGATGGAAGAAGATGAAGAATAAATAAGTGAAAAAGCCTCCTTTGTGAGGCTTTTTCG
Source organism: Lachnospiraceae bacterium (assembly GCA_017624835.1). GTDB lineage: Bacteria > Bacillota > Clostridia > Lachnospirales > Lachnospiraceae > Acetatifactor. The sequence continues at coordinate 42,004 of JAGAMG010000001.1, read as the reverse complement.
ATATATTTCAAAGATTGGAGGCGAAATGAAAATGAATTTGTTGGACGAATGTAAAGAGGCGAAAAGAATCGGTATCAGCGGTCATATCCGCCCTGATGGGGATTGTGTAGGTTCCTGCCTTGCGTTGTATTTATACTTAAGTAAGAATTTACCGGAAGCAAGTGTACAGGTGTTTTTGGAGCAGCCCGCCGATATTTTTAAGGAAATAAGAGGCTTTGATGAGATAGACAGTACTTTTCCAAAACAGGAGCAGTTTGATGTGTATTTGGCATTGGATTGTTCTGCTGACCGCCTGGGCGGTGCAGAAAGTTATTTTACAGAGGCGGCAAAGAAAATCAATATAGACCACCATATCAGCAATAAGGGCTGCGGAGATTTGAATGTAATAAGACCGGAAGTGGGTTCTGTCTGTGAAGTACTCTTTGATTTAATGGAAGAGGAAAAAATTGATAAAGACATTGCCATGGCATTGTATATTGGCATCATTCATGATACAGGAGTGTTCCAGTATTCCAATACCAGACCGGAAACCTTGGAAATTGCGGCAAAGCTTATTTCCTTCGGATTTGATTTTCCCAGATTGATTGAAGAAACCTTCTATCAGAAAACTTATGTGCAGACCCAGATTATGGGAAGGGCATTGATGGAAAGTATTCGGTTTATGGATGGCAGATGTATCGTCAGTATGATTGACCGAAAAACCATGGAGTTCTATAATGTGGGCACGAAGGATCTGGATGGTATTGTAAATCAGCTGCGTAATATCAAAGGCGTAAATTGTGCCATTTTTATGTACGAGACAGATGTTTTGGAGTATAAAATCAGTATGCGTTCCGATGAAAAGGTGGATGTAGCAAAGGTGGCTTCTTATTTTGGTGGTGGCGGACATATGCGTGCTGCGGGATGTAGTATGAAGGGAACCTTCCATGATTGTGTGAACAATCTTTCTTTGCATATTGAGAAGCAACTGGATGGTATCACAGATTAAATACAGATAAGGGAAAGGTATGGAAAAATGATAAACGGAATCATTAATATACATAAGGAAGCGGGTTTTACTTCCCATGATGTAGTTGCCAAAATGCGTGGGATTTGCGGGCAAAAAAAGATTGGTCATACCGGAACCCTTGACCCGGAGGCTACGGGAGTGCTTCCTGTATGTCTGGGAAGTGCTACGAAGCTTTGTGATATGCTTACGGATAAGGATAAGGAGTATGTGGCAGAGCTGCTTTTGGGACAAACTACGGATACTCAGGATGTGACAGGACAGATTCTTACAGAAACACCGGTGGAGGTATCCGAGGCGGAGGTAGAAAAGGCTATTATGAGCTTTGTGGGTGATTATGAGCAGGTTCCGCCCATGTACTCTGCTTTAAAGGTAAATGGGAAAAAGCTTTATGAACTGGCGAGAGAAGGTAAGGAAGTGGAGCGTAAGGCACGCCCGGTCAGGATTTTGGAAATTGAAATACTGGACATGCAGCTGCCTGTGGTAAAAATGCGGGTAGCCTGTTCCAAGGGAACTTATATTCGTACTTTGTGCGCAGATATCGGAGAGAAGCTTGGATGTGGCGGAACTATGAAAAGTCTGGTAAGAACCAAAGTGGCACAGTTTGTGTTGGATAAGGCTGTGACGCTAGGAGAATTACAGAAGCTGCGAGACGAGGGGCAGTTGGAGCAAATTGTATTGCCTGTGGACAGTTGTTTTGCAGAGGCTCCTGCGCTGCATGTTCAGGAAAAGTGGCAGAAGCTTTTGGATAACGGTAATTCCTTTTATCCCAATCAAACCAAGGAAAATAAAATTTTTATGGAAGATAGGGTCAGAGTTTATCGGGCGGATGGAAGCTTTGTAGGAATTTACAGTTTTGAAAAAGAACGAAAATGGTATAAGCCTGTAAAAATGTTTTTATAAGAAGGTAGGACGAGGAATTGAAAATCATTTCAAATACAACGGAATTTTATCTGGGTGGGGAAACTGCAGTTGCCATAGGGAAGTTTGATGGTGTTCACCTTGGACACAGACGACTTTTGTGGGAAATTAATGAGCAGAAAAAGAGAGGGCTTATGACCTGTGTGTTTACCTTTGACCCAACGCCTGCTGTTTTGTTTGGAATGTCGGACGGGAAGGAAATTACCACAAAAGAAGAAAAACGAAGCATTTTTGAAAAGCTGGGAGTGGATATTTTAATCGAGTTTCCTTTGACTAAAGAGACAGCAGCCATCCAACCGGAAAGCTTTGTAAAGGATATTCTGGTAAAGCAAATGCATACAAAATTTGTAGCTGCAGGAACGGATCTGTCCTTTGGAAATAAGGGAGCGGGCAATGCAGCTCTTTTGACAAAGCTTGGACAGGAATTAAAATTTCAGGTAAAAACCATTGATAAAATTTCGGTGGATGGAATAGAAGTAAGCTCTACTTATATCCGTAAATTGATAGAGAACGGAGAAATGGAGCAGACAGTAAAAATGCTGGGAATGCCCTATCTCATTAAGGGAAAGGTGGTACATGGTAACCGTATCGGAAGAACACTGGGATTTCCTACGGTAAATTTGCTTCCGGGAGCGGAAAAGCTGTTACCGCCCAATGGGGTTTATCGTTCAGAGGTTTTAGTTGGAACAAGGATGTATCAGGCGATTACAAATATAGGATGTAAGCCCACAGTAGCCGAAGAGAAAAAAGTGGTGGGAGCAGAATCTTATTTATATGATTTTTCAGAGGAAATATATGACAGAGAAATAGAGGTGTCTCTCTATGAATTTAAGCGTCCGGAAAGGCAGTTTGCAAGTTTGGATGAGTTAAAACAGCAGTTAAAAAAAGATATTGAAGAAGGAAAAAAGTAAGTTTTTTAAGATTTTATTAAGAAAAATATTAAGAAATACGAAAGGAAATGCCTGGAAACGGTTGACATCGTGCTTTAGTACTAGTATAATCGAACTGTAGCGTAATAAATTTGTAACAAACTTGTAAATCTGATTTAAAGATTTGCTGATAAAACTTACCTGATGTTTGATTAGAAAGGTACAATACATGAGATATCAAAAAATGTTTAAGAATGTAATAATTGCTTCCGCAGGTTTGATATTGGGATTGGTTGTAATGCCCATGCAGGCATCTGCAGCAGAGGGTGGTGTTTTACCCAGTGCAGGTGTTGCATCTATTTTTGAGACAAACCTTAGTGAAGAGGAATATTTAAAAATTGCAGAAGATGCCCAGGGAGCGCTTTGGGGCTATACCAATATTGGTGTTGCCAATGTGGAAAGCGGCAACTTAAATGTTCGTGCATTTCCTTCCACTGATGGTAAATTGGTTGGAAAGATGCCTAAGGATGCTGCCTGTGAAGTAGTAGAAACAGCGGATGGATGGGCACATATCAAGTCCGGCGAGGTAGAAGGCTATGTAAGTATGGACTTTTTGTTAACAGGTCCTGATGCCAGAATTAAGGCTATGGAGCTTGTGCATACCGTTGCTGTTGCTAATACGGATGGTTTAAATGTCAGAGAGCAGGCAAATACTGACAGTGCTATTATGACCCAGATTCTTAAGGGCGAGGAATTAGAATATGTAGCCACCTTAGATGGTTGGGTACAGGTTTCCATCGATGGCGAGGATGCTTATGTTTCCGCAGAATATGTCAGTGTGGAAGAAAAATTGGATACTGCAATTACTATGACTGAGCTGTTATACGGTCAAGGTGTATCTGACATTCGTGTAGAAATCGTAGAATATGCAAAGCAGTTCATTGGAAATCCTTATGTATGGGGTGGAACCAGCCTTACCAAGGGTGCGGATTGCTCCGGTTTTGTACAGAGTGTATTTAAGAAGTATGGTGTGAAACTGAGCCGTACCTCCAGAAGTCAGGTAAACGACGGAAAGAAGATTAGTATGTCCGAATTGAAACCCGGTGATTTGGTATTCTACACCAATGGTAGCGGAACCATTAACCACGTTGCGCTTTATATCGGTGGCGGACAGGTTGTTCATGCAAGTAGTCCTAAGACCGGTATCAAGATTAGTAAGTACAATTATCGTACTCCTTACAAGGCGGTAAGTGTTCTGCAGGATTAAACACAATAACATATTGGAAATCGTATAATGAAATGAGAGCGTTGTATTCTTTAGGGATTCCCGAAGGAGGCAACGCTTTTATTTTGCATTTCAAAAGCTGATGTGATAAAATTAACATTAAGTAAGAGGTGGTTACAATGCGAAAGATAGCTTTGATAATGGATGGCTGGAAGCGGTTTTGCACATATGCTTGGCCGGCAGGAATTTTACAGAGGATTCATGAAACGGATGAAGCTGTAAATCTCTATATTTTCAACAGCTCAGGAAATTGGAGCAGTGATGAAATTTATAATATGGGAGAATATAATATTTACAATTTGCCGGATTTGAAGGAATTCGATGGTATTATATTGGAATTAAATAATATCAGCTCCCGGAAAGTGTTACAGGATGTGGTGCAGAGAGCGAAGTCGGCAGGAGTTCCTGTGCTTTCCATTGCCAATGAATTGGAAGATTTTTATTATGTGGGAATTGATAATTATCAGGCTATGAAGGATGTAATTGCCCATCTGCATCAGAAGCATAACTGTAAGAAATTCTGGTTCATTATGGGTCCGGAGGGGAATTATGAGAATGTACTTCGTACTAATGCTCTGAAGGACTATATGAAGGAATGTAATCTTCCCTATTCGGAAGAGGATTTTTATCATGGGGATTTTGATTACCGAAGCGGAGTACAAAGCTTCAAAAAATTGATGGATATTCATGAGGGCAAACCGGATGCAATCATTTGTGTAAATGATAATATTGCAGTGGCTGTCTGCGAAACTGCCAAGGAATATGGTTACCGAGTGCCGGAGGATTTTTGTGTAACAGGCTTTGATAATTTTGACAAGGCTTCTTATTATGTACCCAGTATTACAACGGCGGGACATGTGCGGGAAGAAGCCGGTTATATGTGTGCTGATATTTTACTAAGGCTATGGAATGGAGAGGAAGTTTCCAGACTAAATTACACTTCTGTACAGCCTGTTTATCAGGAAAGCTGTGGTTGTAACAGTGGTACTAAACGGGATATCAGGGCATATCTTAGAGACCAGATTATGTATGGCATAGAAAGTGACGAGTTTGCCGCAGAGGTACTGGCTTTGGAATCGGAAATGATGCAGTGTAGTACGGTAGAAGAAATGATGTATTGCATTCCTCAATGTATTCCGTCATTGAAATGTGATGCCATGTATCTGGTATTGGATGAGCATATTAGTACATATAAAAAGGAGCTTGAAAAGCAGATATGGGCGAATGTGCTTCCGGAGGAGGATTTTTGTGAAACAGGATATCCTTCTACATTGCAGGTTAAGTTTGCCTACGAGAAGGATGGGCGGTTGGAGCAGGAGAATAAAGAAATATCAGGTATCTTTCCTATGTTTGATTCGCCGGAAAGTGGAAAAGATTTTCTATTTATTCCTCTACATTTTGGTGGGAATACTATAGGATTTTTTGTAATAAAGAATGCTGTTTATTTAATGGAAAAGCAGTATATATTCCGGGTTATTAATGCACTTACCGGTGCCATGGAAAATCTTCACAAAAAGGAACGTCTGGAATATATGAATCGTCGGTTATCTAATTTGTATATGATGGATCCGTTGACCGGTATGTATAACAGGATGGGGTATCAGAAACTGGGAGAGAATTTCTATAATATTTTCCATGCAAAGCGACAAAGGGTATTAATTATGTTTATTGATTTGGATGGCTTAAAGTATATAAATGATACCTTTGGTCATGAGTATGGGGATGCTGCCATATGTACAACGGCAAATGCGATTGTAAAGTATTGCGATGAGGATGCTGTTCCTGCCAGAACCGGTGGCGATGAGTATGTTTTGGTACAGGGGTATGAATCAGAAGAGGCTACCGGAAAATTGCTTGAGAATATCCGCAGGGAACTTGCATGGGAAGGCAAGAAGAAGGGATTTCCCTTTACGTTAGGTATCAGTGTGGGAAGCATTGTCACTGACCCTGAGTCAAGTCTGACTATGGCTGATTATGTAAAGCTGGCAGACAGTAGGATGTATGAGAAAAAATGACCAAAAAAGCTACAAGGAAATAAAAATAGTTGTTTACATTTAAACGGCTGTATGATATACTAGCCAAGTATGGTTTAGCCGATACTCAGATGCGGGACACTCCGACCCTGTCTTAGTATTTGGCAATAATGTGAAGTTATTCACGCAAAATTAAGGAGGATATTACAATGATTTCTAAGGAAAAGAAAACAGCAATTATGAACGAGTACGCTAGAACACCTGGCGATACCGGTTCACCTGAGGTACAGGTAGCAGTTTTAACTGCAAGAATTCAGGAGTTAACCGAGCATTTAAAGGAGAATCCCAAGGATCATCATTCCCGTCGTGGTATGTTAAAGATGGTTGGTCAGAGACGTGGTCTTCTTGCTTACTTAAAGAAAAAGGATATCGAGAGATATCGTGCTTTAATCGAGAAACTTGGTTTAAGAAAATAATACCAATAATGAAAGCGGAGTTTGCCGGTTTTTTTGGCGCTCCGCTTATTCTAGTACTATGAGTAGTTAACTTAGGACAGAGGGAAAACCCGAGACCGCTGAAAATGGCATGTGTATGGCAGGTGTTATTTTCAGTAGTTTCGGCATCCTCTGTTCAAACAATATATTTTAATCGCAAAGGCGATGGATAGGAGGATTTATGTATCAGAGTTTTAAAATGGATCTGGCAGGCCGCCCTTTGGTAGTTGATATCAATCGTGTTGGTAAGCAGGCAAATGGATGTGCATTTATGCACTATGGAGAAACCACTGTACTTTGTACAGCAACTGCATCCGAGAAACCCAGAGAGGGTATTGATTTCTTCCCCTTAAGTGTAGAATACGAGGAGAAATTATATGCTGTAGGTAAGATTCCCGGAGGCTTTAATAAGAGAGAGGGTAAGGCAAGTGAGAATGCAATTCTTACCAGCCGTGTAATTGACAGACCTATGCGTCCCCTGTTCCCTAAGGATTACCGTAATGATGTAACCTTAAATAACATGGTAATGAGTGTTGACCCTGAGTGCCGTCCTGAATTGGTGGCTATGATTGGTGCAGCTATCGCTACCTGCATTTCAGATATTCCTTTTGATGGTCCCTGCGCAATGACCCAGATGGGTATGATTGATGGTGAATTGGTTGTGAACCCTTCCCAGGAGCAGTGGAAGGTTGGTGACCTTAGCCTTACTGTAGCTTCTACCAAGGAGAAGGTTATCATGATTGAAGCAGGTGCTAATGAGGTACCTGAGGACAAGATGATTGAGGCAATTTACAAGGCTCATGAAATCAACCAGACAATCATTGAGTTTATTGAGAAGATTGTTGCTGAGGTAGGTAAGCCTAAGCATGAGTATACCAGCTGTGCAATTCCTGCTGAGATGTTCGAGGAAATGAAAAAGATTGTAACTCCCGAAGAGATGGAAGAGGCTGTATTTACCGATGACAAGCAGACTCGTGAGGAGAATATCCGCGTAATTACTGCTAAGTTAGAAGAGGCTTTTGCTGAGAATGAAGAGTGGCTGTCTATTCTTGGTGAAGCAGTATATCAGTATGAGAAAAAGACTGTTCGTAAAATGATTCTGAAGGATCACAAGCGTCCCGATGGTCGTGAAATCACCCAGATTCGTCCTTTGGCGGCTGAGGTGGATTTGATTCCTCGTGTTCATGGTTCTGCAATGTTTACCCGTGGACAAACCCAGATTTGTAATGTATGTACCTTGGCGCCTTTATCCGAGCAGCAGAAAATTGATGGTTTGGATGAGAATGAAGTAAGTAAGAGATATATGCACCACTACAATTTCCCTTCTTATTCCGTAGGTGAGACCAAGCCTTCCCGCGGACCCGGAAGACGTGAAATCGGTCACGGTGCTTTGGCTGAGAAAGCATTGATTCCTGTACTTCCCAGCGAAGAGGAATTCCCTTATGCAATCCGTACCGTATCCGAGACCTTTGAGTCCAACGGTTCTACCTCCATGGCATCTACCTGTGCATCCTGTATGTCCCTGATGGCAGCAGGTGTTCCTATCAAGAAGATGGTTGCAGGTATTTCCTGTGGTTTGGTGACAGGTGATACGGATGATGATTTCGTACTGCTTACCGATATCCAGGGTCTGGAAGATTTCTTTGGAGATATGGATTTTAAGGTAACCGGTACTACCGAAGGTATTACTGCTATCCAGATGGATATTAAGATTCATGGTTTGACCAGACCTATCGTTGAGGGAGCTATTGCAAGATGTCGTGAAGCTAGACTTTTCATTATGGATAACTGCATGAAGCCTGCTATTTCTGCGCCCAGACCTGAGGTTGGTCAGTATGCACCTAAGATTATCTCTATCCAGATTGATCCTGAGAGAATCGGTGATGTGGTAGGTCAGCGTGGTAAGACCATCAATGAGATTATTGCTCGTACCGGTGTAAAGATTGATATTACCGATGATGGTAATGTATCCGTATGCGGTACCGATAAAGAAATGATGGATAAGGCAGTAGAGATGATTAAGATTATCACTACCGATTTTGAAGAAGGACAGATTTTCAAGGGAACTGTTGTAAGCATTAAGGAATTTGGTGCATTCATCGAGTTTGCTCCCGGCAAGGAAGGTATGGTTCATATCTCCAAGATTGCTAAGGAGAGAATCAATCATGTAGAGGATGTTCTGACTCTTGGTGACAAGGTTACTGTAGTATGCCTTGGTAAGGATAAGATGGGTAGAATCAGCTTCTCTATGAAGGATGTTGCGCAGCAATAAAATTTTATAATTGATAGATGGGACGCCCGAAGCAGGCGACCATTCCTATAACGGCACGCTTTCGCTACGATAAAGACGTAGCGGACACATAAGGCACCAAAGTACGGTGCCTAAGTGCCGACGTCTTTATAGTGCCTTTTATAGGAACGGTCGCCAACTTCGGGCTGTTTTTATTAAGGCTTAAAATTTTATTGTTGCTTTGTGAAAAGTACAAAGGGCAATAATTCATAGCAAAAATTGCATTTGCTAGGGAATCGTGATATATTTAGTAAATGGTGTTTGAGAGAAATAAGTATTTTTGTGATGCAGAAAGGGTAACAGAAAATCTATATGAAAGCAGTTGGGAAAAATCTGACATCTATCTATACAAAAATATTTTGGGGCATTTTGGTGGTAGCTTTTTTGGTGCGGGTAATCGGGATTGGTTCTTTGCCCTATGGAGTGAATCAGGATGAGGCAATGTTGGCTATGGATGCATGGGCTTTGTCTGAGTATGGAACGGATCGGTATGGTACGTTTATGCCGGTGCATTTTACCGCATGGAAATATGGACAGATGAGTGTGCTGTTGGCGTATTTGATGGTGCCTTTTATTAAGGTATTTGGGTTTAGCGCTTTTGCAGTACGTCTGCCTATGGCAATTGTCGGTACTTTGGGTGTTGCTTTGATGTACCTGATATCACGGAAAGTGTTTTCCGGGAAAATGGCTTTAGCAGTTATGGCGCTTACAGCTGTGAATCCCTGGCAGATTATGCAGAGTCGTTGGGCATTGGATTGCAATTTGTTTCCCCATGTGTTTTTGCTGGGCTTTTATCTGCTTTTACTCGGGTTGGAAAAAAGAAGATATTTGTATTTGTCCATGGTGTGCTTTGGCTTGACCTTTTATTGCTATGGTATTGCTATTTATACCGTACCGGTGTTTCTGTTTGTGTATGCAGCATGGTGCTTGTGGAAGAAACAGCTTCCTTTTAGGGACATTTTGATTAGCGTAGTGATTTTTGTCTGTGTGGCATTGCCGGAAGTAATAACCATGGCGATTAATATGTTTGGTGGTTCTACCATAGAGACACCATTTTTTACCATGTGCTATTTCCCGGAAAGTATTCGAAGCACGGATATTTTGTTTTTGAATTTTTCGGTTACACAACTGGGAAAAAATATATGGGCATTGATAAGTAAGGTGTTTTTGCAGATGCCGGATCATTTGTTTAATGCCCTTCCTGCTTTTGGACCCTTATATCATATTTCCATTCCATTTATTTTTGTAGGAATTGTGCAGTTTACAAGAAATCTTTTCAGAGAGAAGGATGTTAAGAAGCAGACGGTGGATTTGGCTTTATGGGGCTTTTTAATTACCGGAATCTGGGCAGGCCTGATTACAAAGGAAGTTAATGTAAATCGAATTAATATTATATTTTATCCATTGATTCTGCTGTGTGGTTATGGAATTTGGATAGTTTTACAATGGTTGCGCATATGTCTTGAAAAGAAAAGTGCAGAAAAAGCAACGGGTGCAGAACCGGCAATGGATGTGGAACAAGTAAACGTTGCGGAAGCTACAAAGAATGTAAGGGAAAAGTGTAGCATTGCAGGTAGAGTAATAATGTTTGCTTATGGTGCTTGTGCAGTGCTGTTTGGAGCAACCTATGTGACATCCTTTGCGGAGCAGATTCAGACCTACTTCAATGTGGACTTTTTGGAAATCACAGCTCAGGCGGATGCTCTGGAGGAGTATGATAGTTTATACATCACAGGGAATATGCATTGGCAGTATAATTTAAGCATGTCAGAAATCCTTACCCAGTACAGTTGTAAAATTGATGCGTTATATTATCAGGAAAAAACGAATGAAACCGGTGGACGCAGTCTGTTGCCATATTCGGAGCGTTATCATTTTGTGAATATGGAGAAGCATGATTTTGCAGATAAGGATGGTTTATATATTGTGGAGATAAATGAAGTAAAGTATTTACCGGCAGGCTATGAGGTGATTTTGGTAAATGATTCCTTTGTGGCAGTGCAATTATAAGAGTTTGTAAAGTCTCAAAATATCGGAATAAAAGCAGCATGGAAAAGAGAGAAGTATAGAAAAAGAAAGAATCATAGAAAAAGAGAGATTATAATGGTGAATTCAGAGCTTGAAATAACCTTGGCAAAGGAAATTGATTTGGATAGAATCCTTGAGATTTATGGAATTGCCAAGGCTTATATGAGAAAAAACGGAAACCCCAACCAATGGAACGGAGGCTACCCTGATAGGGAAACATTGGAGATGGATATAGAAAAACAAAGATTATATGTCTGTAAGAAGGACGGGGTAATTCAAGGAGTCTTTGTGCTTTTAATGGAGAAGGAAGAGACCTATGATTATGTTGAAGGCGGACAATGGTTGAATGAGGAACCCTATGGAACCATTCATCGTATTGCAAGCAGTGGTGAGGTAAGGGGAATATTTAAAGCGTGCTTAGATTTTGCAAGGGAAAGAGTGGCAAATGTTCGTGTAGACACTCACCATGATAATCATACCATGCAGTATCTGGCAGAAAAATATGGTTTCCGCAAGTGTGGGATAATTTATTTGAAAAGTGGAAGTCCAAGGCTGGCATATCATTATGTGGGGCATTAAAACCGTAGCGTTTTGCACAAAGCGCTGCGGTTTTTTAATGGGCAATTTTCACGAAATTTTCATTGTTAGGGAAAATTAACTGACATTTGCAAGTTTAATTTGTTAAAATATGGATATAACAATAATGTGGACATATACTTATAGTAGAGTATCGTATTTTGATATCGGGAAAGAGAGGTCATTGTGTTTATAAAAGGCGAATATGTAGTAAACGGTAATAAGGGAGTATGTTTCGTAGAGGATGTAACTACTTTGGACATTTCCGGTGTGGACAAGAAAAGAGAGTATTATATTTTGAAGCCGGTTTATATGGCTGGAAGTACCGTTTATGTGCCGGTGGATACCGCCAAGGAATCTATGAGAAAAGTACTGAACCGGAAGGAAGCTGAAAAGCTGATTGGTGGGATACCGGAAATACCTTTGATAAGCATAACTAATGACAAGCTTTTAGAGCAGGAATATCGTAATTGCATAAAGTCAAATAGCTGTGAGCAATGGATTAAGATAATTAAAACCATTTACCTGAGAAAGCAGAAACGCCTTGAGGCGGGACGTAAGGTAACTGCGGTGGATGCAAAGTATTTCCGATTGGCAGAGGAAAATTTGTATGGAGAATTGGCAATTGCGCTTGCCATTCCCCGTACAGAAGTGGAAGCGTATATTACGGAAGCTATGGATAAGCATGGTGATGTTGTAATGAAGTAAAAATATGGGAATAGAAGAAAAGGCATTTGAAAGAGTGGGAATTCCGGCTTTCAGATGTCTTTTTGTGATGGAACGGAAGTGAGGAACAGTTGTTGACAAGGGAGAAAGAATTCAGTAAGATGGGATTATGTTTTGAATAATTCAGGGGGTATTATGTTATTTAATTCCTATATTTTTATATTATTTTTTCTTCCTCTTGCATTAGCTCTGTATTTTGGGCTGAATAAGCTGGGGAAGGAAAAAGTAGCAATGGTTTTCCTGATAGGCATGTCACTTTGGTTTTATGCCTATTTTCAGGTAAGCTATCTTTGGATACTGGTGGGTAGTGTTTTGTTCAACTATCTGTTTTCCAAGTTAGTTTATGCGAAAAAAACAGAAAAATATCACAAGCTGTTTTTGGGGATTGGTGTAATCGCCAATGTAGGTTTAATTTTCTATTTTAAATATTATAATTTTTTTCTGGAAAATGTAAATGCTGTTTTTGGCACCAGTATGACATTATTAAAGATTGTAATGCCTTTGGGCATCAGCTTTTTCACTTTTCAGCAAATATCCTATTTGGTGGATTCCTATCGGGGAGAGACAAAGGATTATTCCTTTTTGGAATATGCCCTGTTTGTGGTGTTTTTTCCACAATTGATTGCCGGTCCTATTGTGCTTCATGATGAGATGGTTCCACAGTTTCGGGATAGCAAGAAGAAAAACTTTCATCATGAAGATTTTGCAAAGGGACTTTGGTGGTTTGCCATTGGTCTTGGAAAGAAAGTACTTTTAGCAGATACGTTGGGAAGAGGCGTTGATTGGGGATATAGTAATGTAGGGATTTTGGGAGCTCTTGATACCGCGTTGGTGGCTCTTGTATATGCGTTACAGCTTTACTTTGATTTTAGTGGTTATTGTGATATGGCATCGGGAATTGCAGCCATGTTTCGGTTTGAGTTGCCATTGAATTTTGATTCTCCTTATAAAGCCTTATCCATTGCGGACTTTTGGAACAGATGGCATGCGTCGTTAGGGCGTTTCCTTCGGAAATATGTTTATTTTCCTCTGGGGGGCAGCAGGAAAGGAAAGGCAAGGGCGAATCTAAATCTTTTTCTTGTTTTTTTTGTCAGTGGCGTTTGGCATGGTGCAAGCTGGACCTATATTCTTTGGGGAATGATGAATGGAATTGCCCGTGTATTATATTCCATTTTTGCAAATATATGGGACAGAGTGCCTAAGTGGCTTCGATGTCTGTCCACCTTTAGCTTTTTTGCAGGTTCATTGATTATGTTCCGTTCTGCAAATGTAGGACAGGCATTGGAAATGTATGGAAATTTGTTGCAACCGTGGAATTTGCAAGTGTCATTGGATTTTTTACATCAGTTTGATGTGTTGGAATTTACCTACATAGAGGAGCATGTAGGGTTTCTTGGAAGCTTCATAGAAGCGTTTCCGGCAATGCATGCACTGATAGTAACCGATGCGGCATTATTTATGGCATGGGTACCTGCAAATTGTCATGAAAAAGAGTTTAAACCAACTGTGCCGAAGGCAATGGGAACGATAGTTTTATTGGTTTGGTCCATTGTGTCCTTGTCAGGCTTGTCCTCTTTCCTATACTTTAATTTCTAGGATGAAAAAATGGATGTACTGATGAAGGAGGATAACAGGAGTATTTAATGAAAGCAAAAAAATGGAATATTATAGTGTTGGTAACAAGCCTGTTGATGCTTTTGGGAATTGCCGGAGCGACAGTGATAATTGATCCGTTTTTACATTATCACCAACCCCTTGGCTTTTTGGAGTATCCTTTAAAGGATGAGCGTTATCAGAATGATGGAATTACAAGACATTTTGAATATGATGCCTTAATTACCGGAACCAGCATGACACAGAATTTTAAGCCCAGTGAATTTGATGCTTTGTGGGGAACGCAGACCATAAAAGCATCCTATTCCGGTGCTACCTATCATGAATTGAATGAGCATATCAGACGTGCTTTGGAATATAATTCCGATATTAAGTATGTTTTGTGCAGTCTGGATGGTACCCGGCTGATTGCCGATGCCAAGGAATACGGTTATGAAGGTAATCCGGATTATTTATATGATGACAATCCTTTTAATGATGTGGAGTATTTGTTGAATAAAGAGGTGGTGCCCAAAACCATTGCGGTAGTAAATTATACCCGTGCCGGGGAAAAAACACCAACCATGGACGAATATGGGAATTGGAATCCCTATATGACCTTTGGCCGTGATGCTGTGGTAAACAGCTTCACCCTGCAGCCCATAAGGGAAGAAGAGGTAGTATTGTCTGAGGAAGAAATCAGGATGATACAGGAAAATGTATCGGAGAATTTCCTTGCTACGGCACAAGCTCATCCTGATACGCAATTTATCTTGTTTTTCCCACCCTACAGTATTTGTTATTGGGAAGGATTGGTGCGAGGAAAGCAGTTAAATTCCCAATTGCAGGCGGAGGAGATGGCGACAGAGCTTTTGCTGTCCGCAGAAAATATTCGCTTGTTTTCCTTTTCGGACAGGATTGACATTATAGATAATCTGGACAATTATGGCGATACCTTGCATTATGGAGAATGGATTAATTCGGAAATGCTGCAATGTATGGCTTTAGGAGAGGGAGAACTGACCAAGGAGAATTATAAGGAGTTCTTTGAAGGTATAAGGGCGTTGTACAGTAATTATACTTTTGATTATTAAATGAGAATGTAAAAACAATTATAAAAGAAAACCTTTACAATTTCAAAAAAAAGTACTATGATAGTGGCAGAAGTTCTGAGCAATAATAGAGGTATTCATATTTTAAAACGTTGAAGAGAACAGTACTTTGTGGATGATACCAGAGAGGACCGCCCCGGATGCAGATTGGAGAGTTTGCGAAAGGGAGCTGCAAGCGGTTTTGTCGGAAGCAGAGGAAGACCATCTCGGAGTGGCTTTAATACAGCCCGGAGGCTCCCGTTACGAGCAAATGAAGTGACAGTGAATCTAATGGCTTTCAGGAAAAATTATGGAAGAATTGTTGTGAAACTGTAACAAGGGTGGAACCGCGTATATTACGTCCCTTGCAATAGCAATATTGCAAGGGACTTTCTAGTGCAGGAAAATAGATTCAGGAAGGAGAAATGAAAATGAAAATCACATTAAAAGACGGCTCCGTAAAGGAGTATGCAGAAAGCAAAAGTGTTTATGAAATTGCTCTTGATATCAGCGAAGGTCTGGCAAGAGCAGCCTGCTGTGGTAAGGTGAACGGAGAGGTAGTTGACCTTAGAACTGTAATCGACAGCGACTGTGAACTGAGCATTTGTACCGCAACGGACAAGGAAGGTCTGGCAACCATTCGTCATACTACAGCCCATGTAATGGCAGAGGCAGTAAAGAATCTGTTCCCGGATGCAAAGCTGACCATTGGCCCTAGCATTGAAAATGGTTATTATTACGATTTTGACCATGCACCTTTTTCCAGAGAGGATTTGGATAAAATCGAAGCAGAAATGAAGAAGATTATTAAGAAGGGCGAAAAGCTTGAGAAATTTACCTTGCCCCGTGAGGAAGCAATCAAATTCATGGAGGAAAAAGGCGAGCCCTACAAGGTAGAGCTGATTCGTGATTTGCCTGAGGATGCCGTGATTTCCTTCTACAGTCAGGGTGAAAATTTTGTAGACCTGTGTGCAGGTCCTCATCTGATGAGTACCAAGGGAATTAAGGCATATAAGTTGACCTCTTCCTCCGGTGCTTATTGGAGAGGTAAGTCTGAAAATGCTATGTTACAGCGTATTTACGGTACTGCTTTTAATAAAAAAGAAGAATTGGAAGAGTATCTGGAATATTGGGAGAATGTAAAGAACCGAGACCACAATAAGCTTGGTCGTGAGATGGAGCTTTTTACCACGGTTGATGTAATCGGTCAGGGACTTCCTCTGCTGATGCCAAAGGGTGCCAAAATGATTCAGACCATGCAGCGTTGGATTGAGGATGAGGAAGAAAAGCGCGGTTATGTGCGTACCAAGACTCCTTTAATGGCAAAAAGTGATTTGTATAAGATTTCCGGTCATTGGGGTCACTATAAAGAGGGTATGTTCGTACTTGGTGATGAGGAGAAGGATAAGGAAGTATTTGCCCTTCGTCCCATGACCTGTCCTTTCCAGTATTATGTATACAAAGCAACCCAGCATTCCTATCGTGATTTGCCTTTGCGTTACGGTGAGACCTCTACCTTGTTTAGAAACGAGGATTCCGGTGAGATGCATGGACTTACCAGAGTACGTCAGTTTACTATTTCCGAAGGACATTTAATCGTAAGACCTGATCAGATGGTACAGGAATTTAAGGATTGTTTGGCATTGGCTAAGTATTGTCTGGATACTTTAGGAGTAGGTGACGATGTAACTTATCGTTTGTCCAAGTGGGATCCTGAGAACCCTGACAAGTACGAAGGCTCCGCAGAGGTATGGGAGGAGACTGAGGGACACATTCGTGACGTATTGAACGAGCTTGGTATTCCTTTCTATGAGGGTGTTGGTGAGGCTGCGTTCTACGGCCCTAAGGTAGATATCCAGGCTAAGAACGTATATGGTAAAGAAGATACCATGATTACCATTCAGTGGGATGCCCTGCTGGCAGAGCAGTTTGATATGTACTACATTGACCAGAATGGCGATAAGGTACGTCCTTACATCATCCACAGAACCTCCATGGGCTGCTATGAGAGAACTCTGGCTTGGCTCATTGAGAAGTATGAGGGTAAGTTCCCCACCTGGCTGTGCCCTGAGCAGGTTCGTGTACTTCCTATTTCTGAAAAATATGCGGATTATGCGGCAAAGGTAGAAGCAGAACTTAAAAATAACGGCATTTTGGCGACTACCGATAACCGTTCTGAAAAGATTGGTTTTAAGATTCGTGAGACAAGATTGGCAAAGGTTCCCTATATGCTGGTTGTAGGTCAGAAGGAAGAGGAAGAAGGCTTGGTATCCGTAAGAAGCCGTTTTGCGGGAGATGAAGGACAGAAGACTTTAGATTGCTTCATTGACCAGATTTGCAAGGAAATCCGTACTAAGGAAATTCGCAAAATCGAAGTGGAAGAACAAAAATAATTTTGAGAATATTTTTCAATAAAATTCACAGACTAATTCTGCGGACTTTTAGCAAGAGTAAGGAAGTGCGCAGAAGGAGGTCTGTATGGCAGAGTTAAAATGTGCGGTAGAGAGCTGTACCTATAATAAGGACAGATATTGTAGCAAGGGTGACATTATGGTAGGTGGCAAGCATGCTCATAAGGAGGATGAAACCTGCTGTGAAAGCTTTGCACTGAGAAGAGAAGGTCAGGATGCCTATACCAGTGCCCTGCCTCACGGAAGTAAAATCATCAGTATTGATTGTGAGGCTGTGAAATGTGTTTATAATAACAATTACAAATGCATTGCGGAGCATGTGGACATCAAGGGCGGCGGTGCATCTGACTATGAAGAGACTGCATGTGCTACTTTTAAGGAGCGCTAGGATTAAAAATCAGGACTAAAAAATGAAAAAAGTTGTTGACAAGGATGAGAGTATGTGATATTCTGATTGAGCATGTGATTATACATGTGTAGCAAGCAGAGTATCCGCTCTCACCTTACAGCAATTGGGCTAGTAAGCGTCAACATCTTTTTCATTCTTGAAACAAAAGGGGATAACCCGGAGTTTGTTTTCAGATTAGGATTTTGAGTGGATAGTTATGCTATCCACTTTTTTTCGCGTATAGCGATTGATTTTCTTATGGAGGTGCAAGACCATTAGCGATTTAATGATTAACGAACAAATCAGAGACAAAGAGGTACGTTTGATTGGTGAGGACGGCGAACAGCTGGGCATCATGTCTGCAAAGGAAGCTATGAAGCTGGCGGAAGATGCAGGCTTGGATTTAGTAAAGATTGCCCCTACAGCAAAGCCCCCTGTTTGTAAGATTGTAGACTACGGTAAGTACAAGTACGAACAGATTAGACGTGAGAAGGAAGCTAAGAAAAAGCAGAAGGTTATTGAGATTAAGGAGATTCGTTTGTCTCCCAATATTGATACCAACGATTTGAACACCAAGGTAAACGCAGCAAGAAAGTTCCTTACCAAGGGGGACAGGGTAAAGGTTACACTTCGTTTCCGTGGTCGTGAAATGGCACATATGAATAACAGTAAGCATATTCTTGATGATTTTGCTGAAAGTCTGTCCGATATTGCAGTAATTGAAAAAGCACCTAAGGTAGAGGGCAGAAGTATGACAATGTTTTTAACTGAGAAGCGCTAATCCGTTGTACAGTTAAAATAGATTAAGAAAAGTTTAGGAGGAACCCGTTATGCCAAAAATGAAGACAAGCAAAGCAGCAGCTAAGCGTTTTAAAGCAACCGGAACAGGTAAATTAAAGAGAGCAAAAGCTTATAAGAGCCATATCTTAACCAAGAAATCTACTAAGAGAAAACGTAATCTTAGAAAGGCTGCAATGACTGATGCAACCAATGTTAAGAATATGAAGAAGATTTTACCTTATTTATAATTTCAGGTTAGGAGGAGAATAAGACATGGCAAGAATTAAAGGTGGCTTAAATGCCAAGAAGAAACATAATAGAGTTTTAAAGCTTGCAAAGGGCTACAGAGGAGCAAGAAGCAAGCAGTACAGAATTGCAAAGCAGTCTGTAATGAGAGCATTAACCAGTGCTTATGCAGGTAGAAAAGAAAGAAAGCGTCAGTTCAGACAGCTTTGGATTGCTCGTATCAATGCAGCAGCAAGATTAAACGGCTTATCCTACAGCAGATTTATGTATGGTCTGAAGTTAGCAGGCGTAGAAATGAACAGAAAGATGTTAGCTGAAATGGCAGTTAACGATGCAGAAGGCTTCAAGACCTTAGCTGAGTTAGCAAAGAGCAAGCTTGCATAATTAAGATATGAAAGATGGGAGCGTTACAAGATAGTAGAATGGTTGCTATTTTGTGATACTCCCCTTTTGCATATTATATGGAAAAGAGAGAATGGATAAGAATATGAAGTTAATCTTTTTTGATATAGACGGAACCTTGCTTCCCTTAGGAAGCGATAGCATTCCGGAAAGTGCCGGGGAAGCAATCAGGCAGGCCAGAGCAAACGGGCATATCTGCATAGTAAATACAGGGCGAACCAAGGCAATGGTTGGTGAGGAATTAAGCAGTCAGGTGGAATTTGACGGCTATCTGTATGGTTGCGGAACCATGGCTTATTATCATGATGAAATGTTATTTCATAATACCTTTACTTTGGAGCAGTCAAAGCAGATTATGGAAGGGCTTAAAAGACATCGGATAGATGCCATTTTGGAGGGAAGTCAGGATGATTATGTCCAGCATTTTGACAGGATGTATACGGACTTTTTTAGAAATTATGTAAGTCAGTTTCGCACCTTTCATTTTGATAGCTATGATGTGGCACTTGGAAAGTACGATAAGCTGTATGCTCATGTGAACCGTCCGGAGGATATCAAGGGTTTTTATGAAGAGTTTTGTGAGGAATTGGATTTTATTGACAGAGAACGGGGCTTTTATGAAATTCTTCCTAAGGGCTGCTCCAAGGCATCTGCTATAAGACATATGGCGAAGCTTTTGCAGATACCCATGGAGGATACGGTGGCAATCGGTGACAGTAATAATGATTTGAGTATGCTTAAGTGTGTGGGGACGAGTATTGCAATGGGAAATTCCACGCAAAATATTTTGGATATGGCAGATTATATTACTACTGACGTGGATAAAGACGGAATTTGGAATGCGTTGGAATGGCTTGGGGTAATAGAAAGGAAGTAAGAAAGATATGAATATGATGAATCCTGCGATATTGATGAAATTAATGAATGCAAAGAATACATTCTCAAAGAATCATCCTAAATTTGAAGCATTTATCAATAATGTGATATTAGGAGGAAATGGCATTCCTGAGGGAACTATAATAGAGATAACGGTAACTAAACCGGGGGAGGAGCCCATAACTACTAATATTAAGGTTCAACAATCAGATTTGGATATGGTGGAAAGCTTAAAGGAATTGGGAAGATAAAGCACCAATTATGGATAAATATGCGACGGAAAGTGTCTGCTTGCTTGCATCATAGGTAAAAAAGATGTAAAATGGATAACATATTAGTGTAAGAAGGGCATGTGGAGAAAGGAACAGGGCGAGTATGGGAGTATTATCGAATTTAAAACCGGAAAAAGTATTTTATTTTTTTGAGGAGATTACCAAGATTCCTCATGGTTCGGGGAATATGGAGCAGATTAGCGATTATCTGGTTGCGTTTGCAAAGGAGAGAAATCTGTTTCATATACAGGATGAATTGAAAAATGTAATTATAGTTAAGGAGGCAACTTGCGGCTATGAAGAGGAACCGGCAGTAATTTTGCAGGGGCATATGGATATGGTTGCCGTAAAAAAGCCGGATTGTGATATTGATATGAAGACACAGGGACTAAAGGTTGCTGTGAATGGAGATAAGATTTATGCGGAAGGAACCAGCCTTGGAGGAGATGACGGGATTGCAGTAGCCTATGCGCTGGCAATTTTGGATTCTGATGATTTAAAGCATCCCAGACTTGAGGTAGTACTTACCGTGGATGAAGAGGTGGGTCTGGATGGAGCAAGAGAGATTGACCTTAGTGTATTGAAGGGTAACAGAATGATAAATCTTGATTCCGAAGAGGAAGGTATTTTTTTAACCAGCTGTGCAGGGGGTGCCAGAGTGGGCTGCCATGTGCCGGTTATTTTTGCAGAAGTGGAAGGCATTGCAGTGGAAGTGGCATTAGCCGGATTGCAG
Organism: Lachnospiraceae bacterium; assembly: GCA_017624835.1. Taxonomy (GTDB): domain Bacteria; phylum Bacillota; class Clostridia; order Lachnospirales; family Lachnospiraceae; genus Acetatifactor. The sequence continues at coordinate 21,044 of JAGAMG010000001.1, read as the reverse complement.
GGAGGACACTCGGGTGCTGAAATTCACAAGGAGCGGGGAAATTCCAATGCGCTTTTTGGAAGACTCTTATGGAGAATTTCGGATAAGATTGCTGTGGCTATGCAGTCCTTAAATGGGGGCTTGGCAGATAATGCCATTCCTCGTGAGACAAGAGCCGTGCTTGTGATAAAGGAAAAGGATAAGGAAGTTTTTGATAAAATTGTAAAGGATGTTGCAGCAAATTTAGCTGAGGAGTATGCCACCAAGGATCCCGGTATTACTATTGAGACTAAGGAGCTTGGCAGGGGAGTTTACCCCTGTGTTACTCCGGAGGATACCAGAAATGCAGCTTCTTTCCTGTTTGCATTGCCGGGAGGGGTTCAGGCAATGAGTGCAGATATGCCGGGATTGGTAGAAACCTCCTTAAATATGGGTATCTTGGAGCTTGAGGCAGCAGAAAGCTGTATGGATGCGGATGCAGACTTTATGGATGAATTATCTGATGAAGTATTTGGCGAATTGACAGCAGAATTTTCTGTAAGAAGTAGTGTGGAAAGTGCCAAGAATGCATTAATAGATAAATTGGAAGCTATCACCGTTATGGCAGGGGGAGATATTACCATTACCGGAGAATATCCCGGCTGGAAATATCGCAAAAATTCTCCTCTGCGTGATAAAATGGTAGCCTTATATGAAAAAATGTATGGTGAAAAACCCCGGGTAGAGGCAATTCATGCGGGTTTGGAATGCGGAATTTTGGGTAGTAAGATTACTGACCTTGATTGTGTTTCCATGGGACCTCAGATGAGTGATATTCATACTACTGAGGAGACACTTAGCATTTCTTCTACAGCAAGAGTGTGGGATTATCTTGTGATGTTGTTGGAGGAAAAGGATAATTAATGAGTAAGAAAATATTATTTCAATGTGATTATACGGAAGGGGCGCATCCAAAAATTTTGGAGCGCCTGTTTGCTACCAATATGGAGCAGACGCGGGGGTACGGCGAGGATATTTATTGCATGTCCGCCGCGGAAAAAATACGAGATGCCTGTGGGAATCCGGATTTGGCAGTGCATTTTTTGGTAGGCGGTACTCAGACCAATGTAACAGTTATTGATTCAGCCCTCCGCTCTTATCAAGGGGTACTCTGTGCAGTCAGCGGTCATATTAATGTACATGAAACCGGTGCTGTGGAGTCCTGTGGACATAAGGTGCTGGGTCTTCCCAGCGAGGACGGAAAGATTACAGCAGCTCAGGTAGAAGCGGCGTATGTAGGGCACATCAATGATGGTAGCTTTGAACATATGGTGCAGCCTAAAATGGTGTATATTTCCAATCCTACGGAATTGGGCACCATATATAGTAAGGCAGAGCTTATTGCCTTATCTGAGGTTTGCCAAAAGTATGGCTTATACTTGTTTATGGACGGTGCCCGTCTTGGGTATGGTCTGGTGGCACCTGATAATGATTTGACACTTGTAGATATTGCTCGGCTTTGTGATGTGTTTTACATAGGAGGAACAAAGGTGGGAGCACTCTTTGGTGAAGCGGTGGTAATTGCCAATGAGGAGCTTAAGAAGGATTTCCGTTACTTTATCAAGCAAAAGGGCGGCATGTTAGCAAAGGGACGTTTGCTGGGATTGCAGTTTGATACTTTGTTTACAGAGAATTTATACTATGAAATTTCAAAGGGAGCCATTGCATTGGCTGAAAAATTGCGTGCAGCTTTTGAGGAAAAGGGATATCCTTATCTGGTGCCCAATCGAACCAATCAGATATTTGTGATTCTGCCGGATGCTGATTTGGAGAAGCTGGGAGAGCAATTTGAGTACTCCTACGACCATCGCGTGGATGAGGGGCACAGTGCTGTGCGTTTTTGTACCAGCTGGGCAACACGGGAAGAAAATGTGGATGCATTGATTGCATGTATTAAGGAGTTGTAGGATGGGCAGCGGAAACAGGCTGTAGGTAAAATAAAAGAAATGAGGAAGCTATGGGTTTTAGTAAGAATAAGATAAAACAAATATGTGGATTAATGGTATTTGCCGCTTTTTTGGTATTGCTAGTGGTATACAGTAAGTCGGTAATGAATGGGCTGGTAATGACCATTGAGATGGTAAGACCTTTTATTATCGGTGGTGCCATTGCTTTTGTATTAAATCTTCCTATGAGAATGATAGAGGAGAAGCTGTTGGGAAAATGGAAGGGAAAGCTTGCAGAAAAGGTAAAGCGTCCTATTAGTATGCTGTTTGCCATTGTAGTGGTAGTGTTAATTATTGTTTTGGTAATTGCTACGGTAGTTCCTCAGATTTCAAAAACAGTAACCGTGTTGGGGAATAAGATTCCGGCTTTTTTGGATGAGGTTGTCATCAGGCTGGAGGCGCTTTCTGTGGAATATCCGGAGATTGAAGAGCAGATTATTGCATTGGAAAGTTTAGAAATCAATTGGGATTCCATTATGGATTCTGCGGTAAACTTTCTGAAAAATGGTGTGGGAAGTATGTTGACCTCCACTTTTTCTGTGGCAGGAAGTATTATCGGTGGAACGGTTGAGGTAGTAATAGCCTTTATTTTTGCATTGTATATCCTAAGTCAGAAGGAAGCCTTGGGAGATCAGGGAAGACGTATTATCAGTGCTTACTTTTCAGAAAAAAAAGCCGGTAGCATTTTAAAGGTTTTAGCCCTGCTTCACAAAAATTTCAGCAGCTTTATTACAGGACAGTGCCTGGAGGCTGTGATTTTGGGAACCATGTTTATTATTACTATGTCCATATTCCGTATGCCCTATGCGTTTATGGTAGGTGTGTTAATTGCCTTTACAGCCCTGATTCCGATTGTGGGAGCGTTTATAGGCTGTGCAGTGGGAGCCTTTCTGATTTTAATTGAAAATCCTATTCTGGCTTTATGGTTTGTGGTACTGTTTTTGGTATTGCAGCAGGTGGAAGGAAATTTGATTTATCCCAAGGTGGTAGGCAATTCCGTGGGATTGCCTGCAATTTGGGTGTTGATGGCAGTGAGCTTGGGTGGTAGTCTCTTTGGTGTAGTGGGAATGCTGTTCTTTATTCCGCTTTTGGCTACTTTTTATACCCTGCTTCGGGAAAATGTGAATGCCAGAAATGCAAAGAAATGTCAGGTGCGGCAGGAAAATAAGGTGCAGGAAGAGGAAGAGGAGCAGGAAAGTGCAGAAGAGGAAGACTCCAAGGAGGATGAAAATGAAAAGCTTTAATTATGATTTGGTAAAGAATCCGGAATATTTTCAGGAGAACAGATTGCCGGCTCATTCAGACCATGTGTATTTTGCAAGTGCTGATGCAGCAGAGAGAGGGGATAATACATTTCGTTACAGCCTGAATGGACTGTGGAAGTTTTCTTATGCACCTAATTATGCGGTTTCCATAAAGGGCTTTGAAGGAATGGATTACAATTGTAAGAGCTGGACGGAGATTCGTGTGCCTGCTCATATTCAGATGGAGGGCTATGATATTCCTCAGTATGCTAATGTGCAATATCCCTGGGATGGCAGGGAGCAGATTGAACCGGGACAAATCCCGGAGGAATTTAATCCTGTGGCACAGTATGTGAAATATTTTACGGTACCGGAAGCTATGCAGGGAATGCCACTTTACATTTCCTTCCAGGGTGTGGAAAGTGCCTTTGCATTATGGATGAACGGCAGCTTTGTGGGATATAGCGAGGATAGCTTTACACCCTCTGAATTTGACCTGACTCCGTATGTAAAAGAAGGGGAAAATAAGCTGGCATTGTGTGTATTTAAGTGGTGCTCCAGCAGCTGGTGTGAGGATCAGGATTTCTTCCGTTTCTCAGGTATTTTCAGGGATGTTTATCTCTATACCATACCTAAGGTACATATCCGTGACGTGAAGGTACAGACCCTGTTAAATGATTCCTTTGACAGTGCAGAATTGGTGTTGGATTTGGAGGCTACTGCGGCAGGTAAGGTAGCTGTTACTTTATATCGAGAAGAGAAGTATGGTCATTATACAGAAGACAATTTCTATGTGAATACTTTTAATATGGTAAAGAACCGTGAGGAAGTAGGTAACGTTACAGCTAATCTGGAAGAAAAGTGCCATTTGGTACTTCCTGTGGAGAAACCTGCTCTGTGGAGCGCGGAGCAGCCCAATCTATATAAGCTGATGATTACGGTTATGGATGAGGATGGAAGAGTACAGGAGGTTATCCCTCAGATGGTAGGCTTCCGTCGCTTTGAACTTCAGGATGCTATCATGAAGCTGAACGGAAAGCGTATTGTATTTAAAGGTGTGAATCGGCATGAGTTTAGCTCCATTTCCGGTCGTGTAGTAAGAGAGGAGGAGCTGCGCCGTGATTTGATTACCATGAAGCAGCACAATATCAATGCCATTCGTACTTGTCATTATCCCGATGATTCCAGGTTATATGGCTTGTGCGATGAGTTGGGACTTTACTTAATTGATGAGTGTAATCTGGAGTCCCATGGTTCCTGGGATCCTGTTGCCAGAAAGATTGCGGATATTGATACGGTAGTACCGGGAAATAAGCCTGAGTGGAATGCTGTGCTGTTAGACCGTGCCAATTCCATGTATCAGCGTGACAAGAACCATCCCGCAGTTTTAATTTGGTCCTGTGGAAATGAATCCTATGGTGGCACCAATATTTATGATATGTCTCAGTTCTTCCGCTTGGTTGACCCCGGCAGACTGGTGCATTATGAGGGGGTCTTTAATGACAGACGCTGTCCGGATACCAGCGATATGGAGAGCCAGATGTATACTCCCGCTGCAAAGATTGCAGAGTGGTTACAAAAGGACAGAAGTAAGCCATTTATCTGTTGTGAATATAATCATGCCATGGGAAATTCCTGTGGTGCCATGCACAAATATACGGATTTAACGGATACGGAGCCCCTGTATCAAGGTGGCTTTATCTGGGATTATGTGGATCAGACCCTTACCAGAAAGAATCGCTATGGGCAGGAATTCCAAGCCTATGGCGGAGACTGTGGTGAGCGTCCCACGGACTTTAATTTCAGTGCCAACGGTATTGTATATGGTGGGGACAGAACACCTTCTCCTAAGATGCAGGAGGTAAAATATAATTACCAAAATATCAGTGTGGAAATTTCGGAGGAAGAAATCAAGATTACCAATAAAAATCTTTTTGTAGATACCAGCGACTTTGATTGTATGGTTTTGGTGGAAAAAGAGGGGAAACTGATTTGGGAAATGCTATGGATGACGGATGTGGAGCCTTTGAGTACAGTTACGTTACCCTCGCCGGTACAGCTTCCGAAAGAGTCCGGGGAATATGCTGTTACCGTATCCTTCCGCTTGAAACAGGATACTCCTTGGGCAAGGGCAGGACATGAGGTGGCATTTGGTCAGAAGGTATTTACCAAGGTTGCAGATGAGGCTGCTACAGCTTTGATAGCTGACAGACCCATTGCAGTGAAAAAGCCTATAAAGGTGGTATATGGTAAGCTGAACTTTGGAGTAAAGGGTGAAAACTTTGACGCATTGTTTTCCTATAATTTTGGAGGCATGGTTTCCTATCGTTATGGTGGAAAGGAAATGTTAAAGAGCATTCCCAAGCCTAATTTCTGGCGTGCCCCCATTGATAATGACTGTGGTAATGATATGATGAATCGTTACGGTCAGTGGAAGCTGGCAAGCATGTATCTGACCCATCACGGCGGACCTAAGGAAAATCCTGTGGTAAAGGAAGTGGATGGCTGTGCAGTGATTACCTATCAGTACCAGATGCCTACCACGCCTGCCTCTACCTGCCGGTTAAGCTATAAGGTATATGGGGACGGAACCGTGGCAGTAACCCTTACCTATGACCCGGTAAAGGAATTGGGAGATATGCCGGAGTTTGGTGTCATGTTAAAGCTGGATGCGGACTATGACCATTTGGAATGGTATGGTAATGGTCCTGAGGAGACCTATCTGGACAAAATGCAAGGTGCCAAGCTGGGCATTTATCGAAATCGTGTGGCAGATAATGTGGCTCGCTACATTGTGCCCCAGGAGTGTGGCAATAAAACAGAAGTGCGTTATGCAAAGGTAACGGATTTGCAGGGACGAGGACTTTTGTTTGTAGGAGATAGGATGCATTTCTCAGCACTTCCCTATACACCTCATGAAATGGAGAATGCGATGCATCCCTATGAACTTCCCCCTGTGCATTATACTGTAATTCGCGCTGCATCGGAGCAGATGGGCGTGGGCGGTGATGATAGCTGGGGGTCCAGAACTCATGAGGAATATTTGTTGGATGTAAGTAAGAAAAAAGAATTTACTTTTTATTTTAAAGGAATTTAGATAACAAAAACAGCAGCTTGAGGATGGGCTGCTGTTTTTTATGTATAGAAATGATGAACTGGTTTTTGTAAAAGTGTGCTGATTGGAAGCCATACAAAATAAAAAAGGTTCAAAGCATTAAGCATTGAACCTTGTATCGGAGTGGCGGGATTCGAACTCGCGACCTCCGCCTCCCTAAGACGGCGCTCTAACCAAGCTGAGCCACACCCCGTTGACAAAATGTATTCTATCAGCTTTTTAAGAAAAATGCAATAGTTTTTTTCAAAATTGTTGAAATTTTTTCTACAACACCTAATATTCCCTAAAACACTGTATATTTTTACTCTTGAATTAGTGGGAAAATGGGTGTATCATGTACCCCGCATGGATTTATTAAAAAAGTATAAACAAAATGTAACTTGAAAGAAGGAATGAATTATGAATATTTTATTGTCAGTATCCATAGCACTTTTAGTAGGTCTGTTAATGACCAGAGCATTCAAACCATTTAAATTGCCGGCGGTAACGGCGTATTTGATTGCGGGAGTGCTGATAGGACCTTACTGTATGGGAGCCTTGCATATTGAAGGTTTGGGCTTTGTCTCCATGGGAGAGGTAGAAGCACTGAGTATTGTGTCTCAGGTTGCCCTTGGCTTCATTGCTTTTTCTATCGGAAATGAATTCCGCGTAAGTGATTTGAAGAAAATTGGTAAACAGGCAGTGATTATTGGTATTTTTCAGGCATTGGCAGCAACCCTGTTGGTAGATTTAGCATTATTTGCAGTACATATGGCAATGCCGGATAAGTTATCCGTAGCACAGGCAATTACCTTAGGTGCTATTGCAACGGCAACTGCACCGGCTGCAACCCTGATGGTAGTAAGACAGTACAAGGCAAATGGTCCTTTAACCAAGCTGTTACTTCCCATTGTTGCATTGGATGATGCAGTAGGTTTGATTGTGTTTGCAGTATCCTTTGGAATTGCTAAGACTTTGGTAAGCGGAACTATTGATATGGTGTCTATTATTATTAATCCCATTGTAGAAATTGTATGTTCTTTACTTTTGGGCGCAGTAATGGGCTGGCTTTTAACACAGCTGGAAAAACTGTTCAATTCCAATACCAATCGTTTAAACATGACCATTGCCTTTGTATTTTTAACAGTGGCTTTATCCACCTTAAAATTTGAAATCGGACCGGTACATGTAGGATTTTCCTCCTTGCTGGTATGTATGATGCTGGGAACTGTATTTTGTAATATCTGTGTGCTTTCAGAGGATTTGATGGGAGCTTCCGATAAGTGGACTTCTCCTTTGTTTGCATTGTTCTTTGTAATTAGTGGTGCGGAACTGGAGCTTGGCGTATTTACTGATATTGCCATTGTTGGAATCGGTGTGGTATATATCCTGTTCCGTTCTTTGGGAAAATATATTGGTGCTTATGCCAGTGCCAAGGCAATCAAGTGTGCGCCTCAGATTTGCAAATATTTAGGTATTACCCTTCTGCCTCAGGCAGGTGTGGCACTAGGTATGTGTACCACCGCAATGCAGTTGGGAGAGCAGGGTAATCTGATTCGTAATATTACCTTATTTGCTGTATTGATTTACGAGTTGTTTGGTCCTCTTATGACTAAGATGGCATTAACGGCAGCAGGTGATATCAAGCCCATGAGTGATGAGGTTAAGAATCGTCGTAAACATAAGTTGGAGGCTGCAAAGAAGGCAGAGTAATTGACTTATTGTGGTAATAGCACTATAATTGGTACAAATGGTATTGCGAAAGCGAAATGTGGGAGGCAGAAATGGGTTATACAATGGAAGAATTAACAAAAATGGTAGAAGAGTTACAGCAGGCAAATGTTTTATGGGGCAAGAAATGGGTTGCCTGTGGTGATAGCTTTACAGAAGGTGATTTTACGGATTCCACGGACGCAGACCTTACCTTTACAGAGGGCTTATATGCCGGAAAAAACAAGGTATATCCCTTCTTTATCGGCAGAAGAAATCATATGGAAATCATCAATGAGGCAAAGTGTGGTTCTACCATGACCAATCTGGGAACCAGACAGGACAGCTTTTCCATTGAAAGATATAAGCAGATTCCCAAGAATGCAGATTATATTACCTTATGCTTTGGCATTAACGATGATGAAAGACATCAGGATGCTCCTATCGGCAAGATTGACGATACGGTAAATACCACTTTTTACGGGGCGTGGAATCTTGTATTGGAATATCTGATTACCAATCATCCCTATGCAAAAATCGGAATTATTGTAACCAACGGCTGTGCTTTCCCTCATACAGAAGCCATTCGCAGAGTGGCAAGAAAATGGGCAATTCCCTATTTGGATGTGGCAGGGGATTATCAGGTGCCCATGATGCATAGGGTGGAGGAAAAGACAGAGGTTTGTGAAAAGGCGATTAAACTTCGCATGGAGCAGTTTATTGTCTGTGAGAAAAATAAGCATCCCAATGTAAAGGCACATGAATATGAAAGTACCTTTATTGAAAATTGGCTGAGAAGCCTATAAGTAGTGAGTGAAAAAGACATCAACCCACAAATGAGACAAAAGTGGGCGGATGTCTTTTTTAATGAGTGCCAATCGAATATTTTTTTCGGTATTGGGAGGGTGAAAGTCCCGTTTGTTTTTTAAAAAGTCTGCTGAAGTATAGCGCGTTGTCATAACCAATAATGGAAGCAATTTCGCTTACATTGTAAGAAGTGGTTTCTAACAAATTCTGAGCATTGGCAATACGGATATTTAAAATATATGCCATGGGAGTGATTTGATTACACTGCTTAAAATTGCGGATAAACCAGCAGGTACTCATGTTTAGTGAGGCGGCAAATTCATCAATATTTATATTCTTATAATAATTTTCATTAAAGTAACGTATTGCATAGTCGATATCCTTTTGAACTGCATTTGAGATGGTTTTCGGTTCAGTCTGATGTCTGCCGGTTATAATAAATAATTGATATAAAAGGAGGGAAAGATAATTTTCAAAATCTGCCTTCCCCAATTGAAGTTCCTGTATCATTTGTTGAAAAATTTGCTGATATTCGGGAAATGTGCCACTGTAGAGGATGTGGTTGTCCGGTAGCAGAGAATGCTTTTTCAAAATGTTCTTTACGTTACTGCCCGTAAAATGAACCCAATATACTTCTGTCTGATCTTCTGCATAGTAAACATACTTTTGCATTTCTCGTGGACAGTAAAGAACCATATGTCCGGCAGAAACAATAGTTTCCTTATCTTCTTTAAAATAAAATCGTCCCTTTCCGGAAGCAATATATAGAAGCTGAAAATCAATCCTTCCGCGAGGTCTGTAGGTGGGCAGCTTTTCTTTGGTAAAAATTTGATACTTACCGCAACTGGTTACAATCAGAGGACGGCTTTTATCCTTAAAATCAATTAGAGAATTATTTAAATATGCGGTATTGGTATACATACGGTAATCACATCCTTAAAAATGGGAAACTTTCTGGTTATAAATTGATTGTATCATTTTGTGCATGTTTTGTCCAATGCAGTTTATAGACATGCAATGCTGCAAAGTCTTATAATTGTGCATATAGACTTGAAGTGCGCGTAAAGAGAAAATCATGATAATCTCAAATTGTTTCAAAACTAAAAAATAATGCATGTTTCGGTGAAGGAGAGATTTTTATGGGTGAAAAAAGCATTTAAAATGGTATAACAAGGTTGGGTATGGTTCCGGTGATGTGGCGGGAAATGTGGTATAAGCATTTTTATCGTCCTTTGTAATGATATACCTGACAAACACAGTGGGATTAAATTCAGGTATCGTTGGTACTCTGATTGCAATTTCCAAGCTCTTTGATGGTGTGACAGATATTTTCTTTGGTTCTATGATTGACAAGACCAAAAGTAAAATGGGGAAGGCAAGACCCTGGATGCTGTGGGGATACATAGGATGTGCCATTACGCTGGCTGCCATCTTTGCGATTCCTGTTAATATGGGAAAGGTTGCACAATATGCATGGTTTTTTATTGCTTATACTTTATTAAATGCGGTGTTCTATACTGCCAATAATATTGCTTACTCTGCTCTAACGGCGTTGGTTACTAAAAATAGTAAGGAACGAGTGCAGATGGGGGCTTACCGTTTTATCTTTGCTTTTTCTACCAGTTTGTTGATTCAGTCTATTACTGTCGGAGCGGTTTCGGCACTTGGCGGTGGGGCAGAAGGATGGAGAAATATTGCAATTATCTATGCGATAATAGGACTAGTCGTAAATACGATATCAGTTTTGTCTGTAAAGGAGCTTGCAGAGGAGGAATTGGCAGAGGGTGAACCTGCCAAAGCGGGGGAAGAAAAATACGGACTTGTAGAAGCTGCTAAGCTGTTATTATCCAATAAATACTATTTGATGATATGTTGTTGTTTACTGCTGTGGCAGCATTTGGAATGGGACCCTGGCAGGGAGATATGAATGCAGTAATTGCATCCTGTTCGGAATATACCTATTTGACAAAGAATAAAAGAGTGGACGGAACCATGTATTCCTGTACTTCTTTGGGAGTCAAGCTGGGAGGCGGACTTGGAACCGCGATTACCGGTTGGCTTTTGGATGCCAGTGGATTTGACGGTATGGTTACTGTTCAGAGCAGTTCCTGTATGAGTATGCTTAATTTTATGTATTTGTGGGCACCTGTGATTATCACTTTATTAATTACCTTTGTACTTTCCAAAATGAAAGTGGAAAAGGCAAATGAAGAACTTAGGGCGAAGTAATCCAATAGGAAATTGTCAAAGAGGAAATAGAGAAAAGGGAAAGACCGGAGTGGTCTTTCCCTTTATTGTGTGGTAAAATACTGTTACGATTTCTGTGAATGGGAATTGGGGAAAGGTACAAATTATGAACAATAAAAATAGAAGAGATAGAAAACAAAATGATAGTTTCAAACAGCTCTGTCCTGTTTCAGGGAAATGCGGTGGCTGTAATTGGATAGATAAGCCCTACGAGGAGCAGCTTCGGGCAAAGGAGAAATGGTTTCAGGAGTTGATGAAGCTCTACTGCAAGCCGGAGCCAGCCATTGCCATGGAGGAGCCGGCCCATTACCGCAATAAAGTTCATGCGGTGTTTGGTGAGGATAGGAAGCACAATACCATTTCGGGAATTTATGAGGCGGGAACACATCGGATTGTACCTGTGGATAGCTGCCTCATTGAAAATCAAAAGGCGGATGAAATTATTGTATCCATCCGGGGATTAATGAAATCTTTTAAGATGCGTGCTTATAATGAGGACACCGGCTATGGTTTGCTTCGCCATGTGTTAATCAGAACAGGACATGTAACCGGACAGATTATGGTGGTGCTGGTGTTGAGTTCTCCGGTAATGCCTTCTAAAAATAATTTTGTAAAGGCACTGCTTAAGCTTCATCCTGAGATTACCACCATTGTGGTAAATGTGAATAACCGCAGCACCAGCATGGTGCTTGGAGACAAGGAACAGGTGATTTATGGTAAGGGTTACATTGAAGATGTACTTTGCGGTAAGACCTTCCGCATTTCCCCCAAGTCCTTTTATCAGGTAAATCCGGTGCAGACGGAGAAGTTGTATAAAAAGGCATTGGAATATGCCGGACTTACAGGAAAAGAAATGGTAGTGGATGCCTATTGTGGTACCGGAACCATCGGCATGATTGCCAGTGATGGAGCAAAGCAGGTAATCGGTGTGGAATTAAATGGGGATGCTGTCCGTGATGCTAGAAACAATGCTAAGAAAAACGGTATCAAAAATATTCAGTTTTATCAGAATGATGCGGGAAAGTTTTTGGTGGAAATGGCTGAGCAGGAGGCAAAGGTGGATGTGGTCATGATGGATCCCCCCAGATCCGGCAGCAGCGAGGAGTTTTTACAATCGGTGCTTAGGATGAAGCCTGAAAAGGTGGTATATATTTCCTGTAATCCCGAGACTTTGGTTAGGGATTTGAAGATATTGACGAAGCGAGATTATAAGGTAACGAAATGTGTTGGTGTGGATATGTTTCCTTTTACGGATAGCTTAGAGGCGGTGTGCCTTTTGGAGAAAATGGGAATCAGAAAAAGCAAAATATATAGCAGAACGGATGTTGTGATATGATACTGCACACGATTTTCCGGTGGTCAGGAGGATCGTAGAAACAGGAATTAGCATACGAGTTGAAGAGGTGCAGCAGATGGAATATAATGAAAAAATTCAAAAATCGCATATGATTATTTATACTACAGAAGATGGCTTGGCAAAGATTGAAACTACTTTTGATGAGGATACAGTCTGGCTGTCTATTGATCAGATGGCAGAATTATTTCAGAGAGACAGAAGTGTTATTGGAAAACATGTTAGAAATGTTTTTAAAGAAGGCGAATTGGTGAAAGAATCAGTATGGGCAAAATTTGCCTACACTGCTGCAGACGGAAAAGTTTACGATGTAGATTTCTATAATCTGGATGTTATCATCTCTGTTGGTTATCGTGTAAAATCCAAGCGTGGTACACAGTTCAGAATATGGGCAACAAATATTTTAAAAGAATATATGAAAAAAGGTTTTGCCATGGATGATGAGCGTCTGAAAAATTTGGGAGGAGGCGGATATTTCAAGGAATTACTTGAAAGAATCCGAGATATTCGTGCTTCAGAAAAGGTATTTTACAGACAGGTTCTGGAAATCTATGCTACTAGCATAGACTATGATCCAAAAGCTGAAATTTCCATTCAATTTTTCAAAAAAGTCCAAAATAAAATTCATTATGCGATTCATGGACAGACTGCAGCGGAGGTTATTTATACAAGAGCAGATGCGGAAAAGGATTTCATGGGACTTACTACATTTGCCGGAAAACAGCCGACATTGAAAGAAGCAGTTGTAGCCAAAAACTATTTGGATGAAAAAGAACTTCGCGCGATGGGGCAGCTTGTATCTGGATATTTGGATTTTGCGGAACGGCAAGCAGAGCGTGAACAGGCAATGACTATGAAAGATTGGGCAGAACATTTGGATCGTATTCTCACTATGAGTGGAGAACAGTTGTTGCAGGGAAATGGAAGTATTTCGCATAAGCAGGCAGTAGATAAAGCGACTGATGAATATAAAAAATATAAAGCTAAGACACTTAGCGAAGTAGAAATAGATTATCTGAACTCTATTAAAATGTTAGAGCAGAATACTGTAAAAAAGTAAGCGCGTGTAATGGGGCTGGGAAAGGGAAAATATGACAGAAGCGTTATTAAAGGAATTAAAGGAAATTACCCCGGAGGAGCGTCAGCTCCTTGCAGGAAGTCAGGAAATTGAAAAAAACATATACATGTCCCAGGAAACAGATGTGATTGATGCTAAGAAGCTATTGGATGCGGGCAAAATGATTCAGGTGCGTACTCATACCCGCTTTGTGCATTTTCCCAAGCACACCCACAACTTTATTGAGCTGATTTACATGTGCTCCGGCAGTACCCATCATGTGGTAAATGGGGAAGATGTGATTTTAAAACAGGGAGAGCTACTTTTCCTGAATCAGAAAGCAACCCAGGAGATTTATCCTGCAGGAGAAGATGACATTGCGGTAAATTTCATTATTTTGCCGGAATTTTTTGAGTATGGACTGAGCATGATGGATGCAGAGGAAAATTTGTTGCGGGATTTTATTATCGGATGTCTGAGAGGAGATAATGAGGTGTCAGGATACCTGCATTTTAAAGTTGCGGATATATTGCCGGTGCAAAATCTGGTGGAAAATCTGATTTGGACCATTCGCAATAAGCAGCCCAATAAGCGGAGTATTAATCAGGTTACCATGGGACTTTTGTTTTTACAGCTGATGAACTATATGGACAAGCTGGAAACGGATACTAAGGGAGAGCAAAAGCTGATTATTTCCGTGCTTAGTTACATAGAAACTCATTATCGTGATGGGGAACTTTCAGAGCTTGCAGGGCAGCTTCACTATGATTTTTACTGGCTTTCCAAGGAAATCAAGAAGCGTACCGGCAAGACCTATACGGAGCTGGTGCAGGCAAAGCGCTTAAGTCAGGCTGCTTATCTTTTGCATACTACTACCAAGTCGGTAATGGATATTGCCATGGAAGTGGGCTATGACAATATTAGTTATTTTCATCGGATTTTCCAGAAGAAGTATGGGATGACACCGAGGAAGTTTCGGGTAAGTAAAGGGTAAGCACCATGAAAAAAGGAAAGAGGAAAAGCGGAGTAATCGCATGGATAATTCTGTTTCTTGGGATATGCGGTATCAGAGTGTTCCCCACAGATATATTGCAGGGGAATGTGCAAGACTCTGTGGAAAAAATGGCATTGGAAAATGTCACTATGGAGGTGCATTTCATTGATGTAGGTCAAGGGGATGCCACATTAATAAAATCCGGTGAGCATGCGATGCTGATAGATGCAGGGGATAACGACCATGGAACCGCAGTACAGCTTTATTTACAAAAGCAAGGCGTTGAAAAATTGGATTATTTAATTCTTACCCATACCGATGCAGACCACATAGGCGGAGCAGATGTTATAGTAACCAAGTTTCCTGTGGATACCATGTTTATGGGAGATTTTCCCAGAGAAAACAGAACCTATGAGGAATTATTGGATACCTTGGAATATAAGGATTTGGATTATGCAATCCCGGAGATTGGCAGTGAATATGCTCTTGGTAATGCAAACTTTACTATTATCGCTCCCAATAAGAGTTATGATACCCCTAACAATAGTGGCATTGCATTGGTTTTAAGAGACGGAGAAAATAGCTTCCTGTTTACAGGAGATTGTGAGGAGGAAGCGGAAAAGGATATCTTAGCAAATGGATTGGATATTGACTGCGATGTGTATAAGGTGGGGCATCATGGCAGCAGTACCTCCTCGAGCAAGGAATTTTTGGAGACAGTGACTCCATCCGTAGGGGTAATCAGCTGTGCAGTGGGAAATGATTATGGGCATCCCCATAGGGAGCCTATGGAACATTTGGAACGTATGGGAGTAAAGATATTTCGCACTGATAAGCAGGGGAGTATTGTGGCTTATTCGGATAGAACGGAACTTGTATGGGTATATGAGCATGAGAAATAAGAGAAGGGTATTGTGTGATAAATATTGAACATTAAACAAAATTGTGGTACATCAATATAGATAAGATAAAAATGACGCGCGATAGCGTCAATTGAGAGAAAATATAAGTACAAAGGAGACCGGGTATGAAGAGGAGTATTGGAATCAAAGCTATCATTATGGTAGCAATAATGGGTATTTTCTTATTAATAGCAGTATATCTGAATTTGTCCGCATGGAATGCGACAAGTGAATTTAATCAGAATATTTCCGATTATGTGCATCAGTATGAAGAATTGGTACATGCCAATGACTTGCAGGGGATAGAAGAACTTGAGAAAAGTATTGATTATGAATTAAATCATTGTACGGTAAGAATTGATGGTACGGTAGTCTTTGATTACATATTACTTGGAATTAGTGCTGTCTTTATGATAATGGTAGTCGTATTGGTTAACATATCCATTGCCAAGCCCGCCCGTAGTGCAAGCAAACAGATGGCAGTAATCGTGGATAAAATGAAAGAGGACAGAGGAGACTTGACTGAGAGAATCACAGTAAAGTCCAAGGATGAAATCGGACAGCTGGCAGAAGGAATTAATGGATTTATTGTTCATTTGCAGGGGCTTATGAATAATATGCAAGTGCAGTCCAAGCGAATGCTGGAGGCTGCCAATACTGTGTCAACTCAGGTAAATGAATCCAATAAGAGTGCCTTAAACATTTCTTCTGCCATGGAAGAGCTTGCTGCAAGTATGCAGGAGGTTAATGCAACTATGGATCAGATTGCCAGCGGCAGCTATGATATTCTGGAAAGAGTTCAGAGTATGAATGACAGTGCTGATAACGGTAACGGAACGGTGGAAGCAATTAAGTCACGTGCGGTAGAGATGCAGAAGGAAACTTTTGCAAGTAAAAATAATGCAGTAAATGTGCTTAAAAAGATTGGCTCAGAGTTGGATGATGCGGTAACGGAAAGTAAGAATGTTGATAAGATTAATGAGCTTACCGGAAATATTTTGAATATTGCAAGTCAGACCAATCTGTTGGCATTGAATGCTTCTATTGAAGCTGCAAGAGCAGGAGAAGCAGGAAGGGGCTTTGCGGTAGTGGCTGATGAAATTCGTGTGTTGGCAGAAAACAGTAGTAAAACTGCAAATGACATACAGGATATCAGTAATCTGGTAACGGAAGCAGTAGGTAAGCTGGCACAGCATGCTCGTGAAATGCTGGATTTTATTGGCGCGGATGTTATGAAGGACTATGATTCCTTTGTAGAGGTGGTAAATCAGTATGAGAAGGATGCAGATTTAATGAGCCGTATTTTGGAGGAGTTTGTGGAACAGGCAACCACCATTAATGATACCATGCAGAATATGAACACCGGTATTGTGAATGTATCTGAAACCGTGGGAGAGAGCGCGAGAGCGGTTACCAGCGTGGCAGAGGATGCTTCCGTATTGGTTGACGCAATGGCACAGATTCAGGATGCTACGGAAGACTCCCAGAAGATTTCTGAAGAATTGCAGGATGAAGTAAATAAATTTGAAAAAGTATAATGGCAAATAAGGACACTTTTTTAACCAAAAGGTGTCCTTTTTTTATTCCTTCAAAATGCGTATGATAATACTATCAGTGGTTATGCGGATTGTGAAGGTGCTGCATGACATTTTTTGGAACGTGAGAAAGGAGATATAGCAGAATGAGTCAGTATTATTTGGCGGTAGACATTGGTGCATCCAGCGGAAGACATATTTTGGCACATATGGAAGATGGTAAGATGGTGCTGGAGGAAGTTCATCGTTTTCCCAATGGAATGGTGGAGAAGGATGGCGAGCTGGTTTGGGAAGCTGAGCGTTTGTTTGCTGAGATTAAAGCAGGTATGAAGAAATGTAAGGAATTAGGTAAGATTCCTGTAAGTGTGGGAATTGATACCTGGGGTGTTGACTTTGTATTGCTTGACAAGGAAGGCAATCGCATCGGCAATGCGGTAGCATACCGAGACAGCAGAACCAAGGGAATGGATGAGGAAGTATACAAGATTATTCCTGAGGATGAGCTTTATGCAAGAACCGGTATTCAGAAGCAGATGTTCAATACCATCTATCAGTTGATGGCTTTGAAGGTAAAGAAGCCTGAGCAGCTGGCACAGGCAGAAACTCTGCTTATGGTACCTGACTATTTCCATTATTTATTGTCCGGTGTAGCTGCAACCGAATATACAGAAGCAACCACAGGACAGCTGGTTAGCCCTACTACCAAGGATTGGGATATGGAATTAATAGAGAGATTGGGATATCCTAAGCATATTTTCCAAAAGATGGTTACCCCAGGTACTGTGCTTGGAGATTTAACCAAAGAAGTACAGGAAGAGGTTGGATATAATTGTAAGGTGGTGCTTCCTGCAACTCATGATACCGGCTCTGCAGTTATGGCAGTTCCCAGCAATCAGCAGGATACCTTATATATCAGCTCCGGTACTTGGTCCCTGATGGGAACCGAGCTTTTAGAGGCAAATTGCTCCCCTGAGAGTAAGGCAAACAATTTGGCAAATGAGGGCGGTTATGATTATCGTTTCCGTTATCTCAAGAACATCATGGGATTGTGGATGATTCAGTCCGTAAAGAAGGAAATTGGCGGAGAGTTGGGCTTTGGTGAAATTTGTGAGATGGCATCCAAGAGCACCATTACCTCTATTGTAGATTGTAATGATGACCGTTTCCTGGCACCCAAGAATATGACCAAGGAAGTACAGGCTGCCTGTGAAGAATCCGGTCAGACCGTACCTGAGACCTTGGCGGATGTGGCAGCGGTTATTTATAACAGCCTGGCACAGTGCTATGCAAAGACCATTAAGCAGATTGAAGAGATTACCGGTAAAAATTACGATAGAATACATATCGTAGGCGGTGGTGCAAATGCGGACTATCTGAACAGACTGACTGCGAAGGCTACCGGCGTAACCGTATATGCGGGTCCTACCGAGGCGACTGCAATCGGTAACTTGACTGCGCAGATGATTGCGGATGGAGTTGTTAAGGATTTATGGGGAGCAAGAGAATGTGTATTTAATTCATTCCCCATTGCAAAGTACGATGCATAAATAATATGTAACAAGGAATTTAAGAAGTGAAATGCTTCAAATATATATAAGAAAGGAAATGAAATAATGACAACCAAGGAAAGATATTTAGCAGCAAAAGAGTATTATGCAACTGTTGGTATTGATACCGACGCAGTAATCGCAAAATTAAAGGAGATTCCTGTATCCCTTCACTGCTGGCAGGGTGATGACGTTATTGGTTTTGACCATGACGGTCCTCTTACCGGTGGTATCCAGACAACCGGTAACTATCCCGGAAAGGCAAGAACTCCCGAAGAGTTATTGCAGGATATGGATAAGGCAATGAGCCTGATGCCCGGTAAGAAGAAGCTGAATGTACATGCTTGCTATGCTATTTTTGAGGATGGCGAGTTTGTAGATCGTGATAAATTAGAGCCTAAGCACTTTGCTAAGTGGGTAGAGTTTGCAAAGGAGAGAAATATGGGTATTGACTTCAACCCTACCTTCTTCTCCCATGACAAGGTAAAGGATGGCTTGACCTTATCCAGTCCTGATGAAGAGACCAGAAAGTTCTGGATTGAGCATGGTAAGGCATGTATCCGTATTTCTGAATATTTTGCAAAGGAAACCGGTGTTCCTTGTGTAATGAATATTTGGACCGGTGACGGTTTCAAGGATGTTCCTGCTGATCGTATGGGACCCAGAGTACGTTATAAAGAGTCTATCGAAGCAATCCTTGCTGAGCCCTTCGATAAGAACTTGGTTAAGCCCTGCGTAGAATCCAAGGTATTTGGTATCGGTGTGGAAGCCTATACTACAGGTAGTGCAGAGTTCTCTCTGACCTTTGCTGCAACCCATGACGGCTGTCTGCCTTTGATGGATAACGGACATTATCATCCTACAGAAGTGGTTTCTGATAAGATTCCTGCTTTGCTTGCTTTCTTCCCTGAAATCGCTCTTCATATTACCAGACCTATCCGTTGGGATAGTGACCATGTAGTATTGTTTGATGATGAGACCAAGGAGATGGCAAAGGAAATCGTAAGATGTGATGGTCTTGAACGTGTATACATGGCTCTTGATTACTTTGATGCAAGCATTAACCGTATTTCTGCATGGGCTACCGGTTTCCGCAGCTGGCAGAAGGCTTTACTTGCAGCTATGTGTACTCCTAATGCAGAGTTAAAGAAGCTGCAGGATGAGAACAGAATGACTGAGCTTATGCTGCGTCAGGAAGAAGCTAAGATGTATCCTCTTGGCGATGTATGGGCATACTACTGTGAAGAATGTGGTGTTCCTGCTGACCGTGATATGTTTGCTGCAGTTGATGCATATGAGAAGGAAGTACTTCTTAACCGTAAGTAATATAATGTAAAATGGTGTAGGGCTTTGCTTACGGAATGGGTAAGCAGAGCCTTACCTTATTTAGGAATATAGAGGTTGGACGTGAAAGGAGAAACAGGTTATGAACAATATATTTGGTGTGAAAATTATTGAAGAGTATATACATATGTGTCATGATGGTGTGCGTCAGGGTTGGCATGAGCGTAATGGAGGTAATCTGACCTACCGCATGAAGCCGGAAGAGGTGGAAGAGTGTCGCCGCTATTTTAAAGAGACTCCCGGTGAATGGGTTGATATGGGTGTGCAGGCTGATAACCTAAAGGGAGAATATTTTATTTCCACGGGCAGTGGTAAATTTTTACAGAATGTAAATTTGGAGCCACAGAATAATATTTGTATTGTAGAAATCAATGATACCGGCGACAAATATCGTATCGTATGGGGCTTGGAGCAGGGCGGCAGACCTACCAGTGAGTTCCCCACCCATTTCATGAATCATTCCGTGCGCAAGCGCGTGACCAATGGACAAAACCGTGTGATTTATCATGCCCATACACCTTATGTGATTGCCATGACTTATGTATTGCCCTTGAAGGCAGAGGTATTTACCAGAATGCTTTGGAAGAGTGCAACAGAGTGCTGTGTGGTATTCCCCAGCGGTGTGGGAGTAGTGCCTTGGATGGTTCCCGGAGGTCCTGAAATCGCAAAGGCTACTTGTGTACAGATGGAAAGCTATGAGGCGGCCATCTGGGCATTCCATGGATTATTTGTATCCGGTCCGGATTTTGACACTGCTTTTGGTTTGATGCATACCATTGAGAAGGCTGCACAGATTGCTTCCATTGCATTAGCAGCAACTCCCGATGGCAAGCCAAGACAGGTAATTACTGATGAGAACCTGCGTCAGATTGGTAAAGATTTTGGGGTGGTGTTGAATGAGGATATTTTGAATTATCGGAATGAGGAAGAGTTGTATTGCTAAAAATCAAATTGTCCTTTTCTCAAAAATATTTTGGGGTTTTTTTGAGTTTCCGCAAAATGTAATTCAAAGATGAATATAACTTTCCCAAGTACCAATCTACCGTTTTTTTGAGAAATGAAGAATGGCAGTTCTATGAATATAGGCACTTTAATAAGCCCCGTCGGAACCGGACTTTGGGAGAACTATTCTTTTATCTATTTAAGCGGTCAGCTTAAGGCAGAGTTGACGGTAAGCCGGACGTTTTGTCCGAAACCAGAGCCTGACGCCCTCTTTTGCATAAGAAAGTATGCCTGAGATACCTT
>JAGAMG010000041.1 GCA_017624835.1 Lachnospiraceae bacterium | reverse complement strand
TTTTCAAGGTCTCTTGCATTTAAAAAGACCCCATGCAGAGGACTTTTCCTCTACACAAGGTCTATTCTTGCTTATCTCGATATTCTCTTCTCAGGCTGCCAATTCTTGCCCTTTGGGGATAATTGGGTGTGCCTTTGTACACTCGTAGCTTACTCAAACTCTATCGTTGCAACAGGTTTTTTTGTAAGTTCATAGCAAACTCTGTTCACGCTGGGAACCTCGGCGGTAATTCTGTCTACGATTCTTTCCAAAATATCATAGTCAATTCTTTCAATAGTAGCAGTCATTGCATCAACGGTGTTTACGGCACGGATTACTACCATATAGCCCATGCTTCTGGCGTTGTCTCTTACACCTACTGCCTTGAAATCAGGGATTACGGTGAAGTACTGCCATACCTTTTTGTCAAGACCTGCCTTCGCAAACTCTTCGCGCAGGATTGCATCGGACTCTCTCAATGCTGCAAGACGTTCTCTGGTAATGGCACCCAGGCAACGAACACCAAGTCCGGGACCGGGGAAGGGCTGACGGTATACCATCTCAGCAGGTAAACCAAGCTCTACACCACAGGCACGTACTTCGTCCTTGAAAAGCTGTGCAAGGGGCTCTACCAATTCAAACTGTAAATCCTCAGGAAGTCCGCCTACATTGTGGTGGGACTTTACGCATTTAGCGGTCTTGGTACCGGATTCGATGATATCAGGATAAATGGTACCCTGTCCCAGGAAATCAATACCCTCCAGCTTTCTTGCTTCTTCTTCAAATACGCGGATAAATTCACCGCCGATAATCTTTCTCTTCTGCTCAGGGTCTGCTACACCTGCAAGCTTGTCCAGGAATCTGTCGGTAGCATCTACATATACAAGGTTAGCATTTAACTGATTCTTAAATACCTCCACTACGTTCTCAGACTCATTCTTACGCATCAGACCATGGTTAACATGTACGCAGGTCAACTGGTCACCGATAGCCTTTAATAACAGAGCTGCAACAACGGAAGAATCCACACCACCGGATAATGCCAGCAGAACCTTCTTATCACCAACCTGACGACGAACCAGCTCTACCTGATCCTCAATGAAGTTCTTCATATTCCAATTAGCTTCTGCCTTACACTCGTCAAAAACGAATGCCTTGATAACATCCTCACCGGGAATCTCTGCATACTGCTTCTCGCACTTTGCAGTGGGATGATCTATGGATATAACAGGATATCCGCATTCATAAATTGCAGGACTTACATCAACAGGGGCTCCGTCAACTACTCTGTTCTCACCACCGTTTAAAATAATACCCTTTACATTATTTAATGCCTTCAGTTCATCGGGAGTGATATCATGAGGATGAATCTCACTGTATACGCCCATGTCACGAATCTGTCTGGCAATCACTGTGTTCTCTGTACTTCCTAAGTCCAGAATTACAATCATATCCTGTTTCATTAACATTTCTCCTTTGATAATTTAGAATGTATCAGTGTCGTCTCAAAAAAGACATCCCTATTATATACCAATTTTTTCTGATAGAAAAGTAGTAGAAAAAAAATTTTTCATTTTTCAAAAAAAATATTTTCATGGAGAATGTTTTGTGCTAAAGTAATGATGTTAATCCAATTAACATGTTAATTTTATTAACACTCATCTTTTAAATTGAAGGAGACTCAATGATGAAAAAAATTTATGAAGGTAAAACCAAAGACGTATTCAGCCTCGACAATGGAAATGTAATGCTGAAGTTCAAAGATGATTGTACCGGCAAAGACGGTGTTTTCGATCCCGGTGAAAACAGTGTAGGTCTGACCATCGAAGGAATCGGCAAAGCAAATCTCGAGACATCCATTCACTATTTTGAATTATTAAAAGCTGCCGGCATCAAGACTCACTATGTAAGTGCTGATGTTGAGAATGCTACCATGGAAGTTCTTCCTGCTACCGTATTTGGTCACGGTTTGGAAGTTATCTGCCGTCAGGTTGCTACCGGAAGCTTTATCCGCAGATATGGCGAGTACATAGCTGACGGTACTGTTTTAGAAGGTGGTTACGTAGAGTGTACTTTCAAGAATGATGCTCTGGGCGATCCTCTTGTTACCGGTGAAGGTCTTGCAGCATTAGGCATCATGACTCCTGCAATGTTCGAAAGCATGAAGGAACAGACCTTAAAGATTACCAAGATTGTTTCTGATGATTTGAAGTCCATCGGTCTTGATCTTTGGGATATCAAATTCGAGTTCGGTTACAACAACGACGAAGTAATCCTTATCGATGAAATCGCTTCCGGAAACATGCGTGTTTACAAAGACGGCAAGATTGTTGAGCCTGTTGAATTGACCAAGCTGATTCTGAATAGATAATATTATAGTAAACAAAAATTGTACAAGTACAAAACGTCACGATATGAGAATTCAATATATTCTCTTCCGTGACGTTTTTTATTGTGCTTAATACTAACCGACCCTTTTACTTATAAATCTGAATCTCAAAGGAATCTGCCACGCACCGTCTTGCTTCCACAAGATTTGCAAACACTCCCTCTTCAATCATCTGGGCAAGAATATTACCGATTGCCGTCGCTTCCCCGGGACCTGCATGAACCTCCACACCGGTATACTTTGCAGTCAGCTCATTCAAGTATTTGGCATTGGAACCACCGCCGATAATATTAATTTTGTCATATTTCTTTCCGGTCAGCTTCTCAATCTCTTTCAGTTTTTCTGCATAGCACTTTGCCAAACTGTTGTAAATTACAGATGCCAATTCAGGTAAGGTTTCCGGTACCTGCTGCCCGGACGCCTTGCAGTAATCCTTCACTGCCACCACCATATCGTCCGGTGACAGGAAACTAGAATCCTGACAATCCACCACTGTAGAAATGGTTTCCTTAGCCGCCTGCTCACACAAATCCCCATAGGACATATCCGGTGCCAACTGATTGCGCACGGACTGAATCATCCAAAGTCCCATGATATTGGCAAGGTAAGTGATTCTTCCATTGTAGCCGCCCTCATTGGTAAAGTTAGCAATTTCACTAGCCTTGGAGCAATCCGCATCAGCACGCTCCACTCCCATCAGCGACCAGGTTCCCGAACTAATGTAACAGGTATCCTCCTCATTGGTAGGCACTGCCATCACGGCAGATGCAGTATCATGAGTAGGAGGCAAAATTACATTACAATCATAGCCAACCAATTCCTGCACCTCTTGGGTCAGATTTCCAATCTTAGTTCCCGGCATCAGGATTTTCTGGAACATCTCCTTATTAAAGCCTAATTTTTCAATCAGCTCATAATCCCAATCCTTGGTTGCAGGATTTACTAACTGTGCAGTGGTTGCCTCTGAATACTCCTGCACCTTCTTGCCGGAAAGCTTATAATGGAAATAATCCGGAATCATCAACATTGCCGCCGCATTCTCCATATCCTCAGGCGCATTTAATTTTACTGCCATCAACTGATAAATGGTATTATATATTGCCTTCTGGATACCGGTTCTTTCATACAATTCATCCTGGCTTACAATTTTATAAACCTCTTCATCCATGCCATCGGTTCTATGGTCACGGTAGCCCACCGTTTTTCCGATAATCTTATCATCCTTATCCAGCAACACAAAATCCACACCCCAGGTATCAATTCCCACACTTACAGGGATTTTCCCCAGTTCCTTACATTTCTTCATGCCTTCGATGATTTCCCTAAACAGTCTGTCCACATCCCAGCAAAGGGTTCCGTCCACATTATCCATACCGTTCCAAAAACGATAAACCTCTTCCAGCACCATTTTGCCATTTTCCACACTGCCTAAGATATGCCTGCCGCTGGAAGCCCCAATATCAATTGCAAGAAAATACTTACCCATAAGCTTTCCTCCTAGAAAATTCCAAATATCTTCTCCCGAAACGCCCCATACAGACTATCGTATGTTGTATAACCAATCTTACTATCCTTAAAACTTGCTCCCCACTTATTACAGATAGCATCTGCAATTTCCTTCGCACTCTCATGCTCAGTCAACAAAATTGCAGGGAACACATAATAAATCATAAAGAAATTCAAGTCCGCCTGGGTACGTCCTTTCATTTTACCATTCACCTGAAATTTCTCCTGCACGGCTCCAATAAAAGCCTCTGCAATCTCCAGACATGCAGTATTCCTCTTATCAGAATCCGTATTTTCCACATACGCAGTCATTTCCGTGAAATAATGCCCATACTTCTCCCTGAATCCCTTCATTCTCTCTTCATAAGATTTCTTCTTCAGTTTCTTCAGCATATTCTCATAATCATCAAACATACTAACCACTTGCTCTAACATACTCAACCTCCGGGCTGTCCCATCATACATTTATTATTTTAAGTAGAGTAATTTGTATTGAAATATTATTTCTTTGACAAAAAGGGGATACATAAACTTCGCTCCGGGGAGGGCGCAAATATATTTTTTCTGAACGTTACGGAGGACTTTAGAAACTCTTATGTTCTGCCTCGAATACCCAGCACTAGCGCTCCACGGACGGGGCGCTAAGGTGCAACTGCGCACGGACGCGCATTTGCACCGTGTGCGTTGCCAACCTCAACCTTCGCGCAGAACATATAGTGTTTCTTAAGTCCGCAGTTCCGAGAGGCAAAAATATATTTGCCCCCTCCCCGGCACCAAAAACTATGCATCCTTTTGTGTCAAAGCACACTTCTTCAATACAAACCTACTCTACCACAACACCCTTCTGCAGCATCACATTTGCATACAGTGCGGACTCACCTGTTGCTATTATAGCATAAACTGTCTTTGCTTCGTCATAAAATTTAAAACGTTCAATATTTCCTACTGCATCCGCCCCTCTGTCATCATACTTAGCGATAATCTCTTTATAAACATCCCAGATAGGGGTCTCCACATTATCCCCGGGCATAACCTCCATGAGATTCACAGGCTTCTCTACGTAAGTATCCAGAGGGAATACCTGTAAAATTGCATCCAAAAGTTCAGGCACACCATGTCCGTCACAACGGATTACAATGGCATTTTTTCCCATGGACTCAGCAGGAAAATTACCATCGGAAATAACAAGTCTGTCACTGTGACCCATTTCAGCCAATACCTTTAATAATTCAGGGGAAAGAATTTTAGGAATACCTTTTAACATTTTTAAATCCTCCATTTTTCATACTGTGAAAGGGGACCGGGATATTATCCCAGTCCCTCTTATTATTTGTTCCTATATACTATACAGTTTCATAATTAGTCGTAAAGGTTAGGAGCGATGGAAGCATCTTCCATATTGTCTGCATTGTACCAGTAACCCTGAGTAGGAATATCGGATACCTTTTCACCGTTAGCAATCTTATATAGAGTTTCAACAGTTGTCTGACCCATTGCTAAAGGAGACTGGGTAACTGCACCATACATGGTACCGCCCTTAATTGCGGACTTAATAACGGAACCTGCATCAAAGCCTGCTGCTAAGATGGTTTCGCCGGGGGTTGTTCCCAAAACGCCAAGGTTTTCATTTGCACTTAAGATACCTTCTGCTGCAACCTGGTTAGAACCGAACATACCAATGGTGTCGTCCTTATTCAGGATAGTAGCTGCTGCGGTAGCACAAAGCTCAACGGTGGTCTGTGCAGGAACTGCAACTTCGATGATGATGTCTGCATCTGCTTCTGAACCGGCTTCTTTACAGTTGTTTACGAAATACTCATTACCAATAACTGCTACGCTCTTGCCATCAGCCTTAGCCAGCTCAGTAAACTTATCAATAAATCCTAAACCACGGCTGGTAATGGATTCGGAAGTAGCTTCCTGGTTAACTTCACCAACACGAACAGGTGCAGTTGCACTTGCGATGGTATCCTTTAATGCTGCGTAAAGATTATCTGCTGCGGTTGCGCCTGCTGCATAGTTGTCAGTAGCAACAGTGGATAATACGGAACCTGCGGGAGCATTAGGAATACCGGAGTCGAAACATACTACGGGGATTCCTGCGTCCATAGCTGTCTGCAGGGAGTCAAGACATGCGTCCTGATCACAAGCTGCAAGACCGATACCATCGGGTTTATTATTAATTGCATTGTTTAACATATTAACCTGATCTGCAATATCAGACTCAGCGTTAGGACCTGTACAGTTAACCTTTACACCAAGCTCTCCAGCCTTCTGGTTAACACCGGTAACAGCTGCCTGCCAATAGGAAGACTGATAAGACTTAACGATAATTTCAAAATTTAAGTCCCCACTACCCTTAGAACCTGCGGATTCAGAACCACATGCTGTTAACATAGTAGCCACCAATGCTACACTTGTAAGTAATGCTAATACCTTCTTTTTCATCTTTTTTCCTCCTTAAGAAAAGTTGTCGCTTAACGCGCTTTATATGAAACCGTCCCTTTGCGGTTTACATACCTGTTTCGTTTTATTTTACTGCTTTCTTCTTTTTCAGAATATCTACCAATACTGCACCAATCAGTACAAGACCTGTGATAATCTGCTGCCAGTTTGCCTGTAAGCCAATGTAAGGAAGTCCTGTCTTTAACAAACAGATTACGAATACACCGATTAAGGAACCGCTGATACTTCCTACACCACCACTTGCGGATACACCACCGATGATAGCACCACCGATTGCTTCCAGCTCAAAGCCTGCACCACTACCGGGCTGTACAGTTGCAAATACTGCGGAGTATGCAATTGCTGCAAGTCCTGCAAAGAAACCGGAAATCACATATGCCATGGTATGATAAAACTTTACGTTAATACCGGAGAGCATTGCTGCTTCCTTATTACTTCCGATTGCTATTGTATAACGACCAATCTTGGTATGATTCAAAACAAATCCCATAACGATTACCAACAAAATCATCCAGATAAATCCGATAGGATATTTGGTCTCACCCACTGTAATCTTGAAGATATTTCTAAACCAGCTTCCTTCCGTACCGGCGGTAGGCCAAGGAATACCAAATCCCTTAGAACACAGGGAACCAAGTCCTCTGGTTATCATACAGGTACACAGCGTTGCCAGGAAAGGTGGCAGGTTCATCAAGGATACCAGACAGCCATTTAAAAGTCCGATTAATACACCAAACAATACGGATACCAGCATTCCTGCCCAGGTCGGCCAACCACAATGTACAATCAGATAACCGCCTGCCAAAGAATAGCAAATAAGTCCGGTACCGATGGAAAGGTCTACACCTCCGGTAATCAAAGGGAAAGTAACACCGATTGCCATCAAAATAATATAGTAGGAATAATCCAAAATACTTAGGACTGTGGTGTACTTTCTAAAGTTCGGGCTCATTATACTAAAGAAAATGAACAGTGCAATTACCACCAGGAGTACAATGAATTTTTGGTTATTAAACTTTGATAAAACGTTATTTTTCTTATTCATGGTTTCCTCCTTACTTAATCTCTCGTGTTGCCATATTCATAATAGTTTCCTGCTTAGCCTCTTCAATACCGATTTCACCGGTCTTCTTACCCTCGCACATAACTACGATACGGTCACTCATACGCAATATTTCAGTCATTTCTGAGGAAATCATGATAATGGATTTTCCTTCCTCTGCCAGCTTGTTCATCAGCTTGTAAATCTCATTCTTTGCACCTACGTCAATACCTCTGGTAGGTTCATCAAAGATTAAGATATCACAGTCTCTTACCAGCCACTTGGCAATAACCACTTTCTGCTGGTTACCACCGGACAGATTTACTACCAACTGATCCACACTGGGAGTCTTGGTTGCAAGAGAGTCAACATATTTCTGTGCAATATCCTTCTCAGCCTTCTTATCAATAAAGAGTCCCTTCACGAAATTCTCAAGGAATGCCATGGTGGAGTTCTCAGCAACCGTCTTTTGTACTACGATACCATAACGCTTACGATCCTCAGACAGATAACCAATACCACATTTTACTGCATCCTCGGGAGAATTGATGGTTACTTCCTTGCCGTTTACATAAATCTTACCACTCTGTTTCGGGTCTGCTCCAAAGATAGCTCTTGCGGTCTCGGTACGTCCTGCACCCATCAGTCCGGAGAAGCCAAGGATTTCACCCTTACGAAGCTCAAAGCTAACATCCTGTACCATCTTTCCTGCATTCAGGTGCTCTACCTTTAGTACCACAGGGGCATCCGGTGCCACCATACTCTTGGACTTAGGGTCTTCATAAATTACACGACCTACCATCATGTTGATGATATCATCCTTGGTACAATCCTTGGTAATTAAGGTTCCTACATAAGTACCATCACGCATTACAGTTACTCGGTCTGTGATTACCTTAATCTCATCCATACGATGAGAGATATAAACGATACCCAAATTCTGCTTTCTAAGGTCATTGATAATCTTAAATAACTCCTGAATCTCAGCCTCGGTCAACGCTGCAGAGGGCTCATCAAATACAATTACCTTGGCATCATGTGAGATTGCCTTGGCAATTTCACACATCTGCTGCTTTCCTACGGTCAGATTACTCATGGTTTCTGTAGGATCAATATCAATATTCAGCTTATCAAAAAGCTTCTTTGCCTCTTCGTTCATTTTCTTGTCATCAATCTTGATGCCCTTCTTGAACTCCCGGCCAATAAATATATTCTGAGCCACGGTCAGATGACCTAACATGTTCAGCTCCTGGTGTACAATTACCACACCTGCAT
The DNA here is from genome assembly GCA_017624835.1 of Lachnospiraceae bacterium. Lineage (GTDB taxonomy): Bacteria > Bacillota > Clostridia > Lachnospirales > Lachnospiraceae > Acetatifactor. The sequence continues at coordinate 45,791 of JAGAMG010000041.1, read as the reverse complement.
CCTGAGCCTCTCTTGCATTATGGAACTCTACTTCCTTGCCTTCAAATATAATGGAACCGGAATCCTTGGTATAAATACCTGTGAGCACCTTCATCAGGGTGGATTTTCCTGCTCCGTTCTCTCCCATCAGCGCATGTACTTCGCCCTTTTGTACCTCAAAGCTTACATGATCCAAAGCATGTACGCCCGGGAAAGATTTATCTATGTCTTTCATGGTTAAGATTACTTCGCCCATTGTCTTACCTTCACCTTTCTACTAAAATATTCTCTGCTTACTCCTGTTCACTAGTTCTTTCTGCGTCTTGCAACTACGTCTGCATAAACTGCTACGATTACGATGATACCAGTGATAATCAACTGGTAATCCTTGGTGAAGCCAAGAGCCAGAATACCTTCCTGCAAAAGAGCGATGATAAACACACCGATTACGGTTCCTGCGATGGAAGCAAGACCACCAGCCATGGAGGTTCCTCCCATTACACAGCCTGCAATTGCTTCATTATTGTACTGGTCGCCATATCCGGGCTGTACAGTGGTATATGCGCCTACAAAGAAGATTGCTGCTATTCCTACTAAGATTCCACAAATGACATATGCCAGCATCTCCCACTTCTTAACATCAACACCGGATAATCTCACTGCTTCTTTATTGCTACCTAAGCTTAATATGTAACGTCCTGCCTTGGTCTTATTTAATATCATTGCACAGATAATAGCCACTGCAATGAAGATAAATAGACCTACCGGAATATTTCCTATCTTTACTAGTTTTCGAAACCATCCTTGGTCGGAAGCTCCCTGAGGCCAGCTTACGGACTGGGTCTTGGTAAATACGGAAGCAACACCCTTTGCAATGTTCATACTTGCCATGGATACAATAAAAGGAGGTACTGACCAATAGGCTACCAAATAGCCGTTAAAAATACCAAACAGTAAGCCTACGGCAATACTGATTATTAAGCTTACTCCAACAGGCATCCCATAAGAGGTCAGGCAATAACCGGATACCAATGCGGAACAGAACATTACCGGTCCGATGGAGAAATCAATTCCTCCGGTTGCAATAACAAAGGTTACGCCCAAGGATAAAAATCCAAGAAAGTATGCATAATTTAATGCGCTTAAGATACGGGGTAAACCCACAAAGTTGGGTGATGCAATACAAAACAGCACATACATCAGTATCAGTACACAACATAATACAACTCTGTTAAATCCTACTTTTTTCACAAGTGGATTCTGTTTAATCTTTTCCAATTTTCTTCCTCCCAACTACAAATTAATATTGTCTCATCCTTTGGATTGTTAGCGAATAACCCTAAAAATCCTTAAAACGAAACGGTTCACTCTATGTGTTTATTATGCCATAATAACTTCACACCGTCAACAACTTATCTATGCAACATCATGTAAAAAAATGGTACAATATTCACAATTATAGTTTTTACAGTGAAACGTTTCACTCATCAATTAAAAAAAAATCAATTTTCCCATAAATCCCTGACCGAATCCCCTTCTGCCATTTGGGTATTCAATACAATCTCAATGGGCTTCTCTTCTGCTTTACCTTCAATTCTTTGTAAAATAATTTCCGCAGCCTTTTCCGCCAATTCCTGCATTGGCTGTACTACCATGCACATCCTGGGCTCTACCAGATGGGTCAGCAGCAAATTATCAAAGCCTAACACGGAAATATCTTTGGGGCAACTGTATTTCGATTCCTGTAATGCCATAACTGCTCCCAATGTAATTTCATAATTGGTCATGAAAACAGCCGTTGGTCTTTCTTCCAGCTCCAACAATGCTTTCATGCTTTCATAACCATGCTCCACACAATGCATTCCCGGTTTATAATAATTTTCCGGAACCTTATACCCTGCTGCATTCATGGCATCCATAAATCCTTTGTAACGTTCGATTCCCGTATATTCCTTACCGGAGCAAATCACTGCAATCTTTTCATGGTGCTTTCCAATCAGATATTCCACAGCTTGCCTTGCCACATTTCGATTATCAATCTTAACACAGTCACAGGCGGCATCCTTAATGGAACGGTCAATCAGTACCACCGGAATATTTCTTTGCCTTGCACTTTCCAAAAATGAAAAATTATCAGATACCGGAATGGCTAAAATACCATCTACCTTTTTTCCAATCAGGAATTTTACATTGTCGACTTCTATCTGCTCATCATCACAGGAATCACAAATTAATAGCCCATAGCCTTTTTCACGGAGAATATTACCGATATAATGAAGTAAGGTTCCGTTAAAGAGACTTTCAATTCGAAATACTACAATGCCTATGGTTTTGGTTTTATTGGTTACAAGTCCTCTGGCAATTTCATTTACTTCATAATGAAGTTCTTCTATTGCCGCTTCTATTTTTTCTTTATTTTCAGGTAAAACATGACCGCCATTGATGTATTTGGAAATTGTAGCAAGGGATAATCCAGTCTTTTCTTTAATATCTCTTATCGTTGCCGCCATAAAATCCCCTATTCATCCTGACGTTTTTTCAAAAAGCCGGACTGCCGTGCTCCCGGCACGGCAGCCACTCAGCCTTGATTCATTTTATACAAATACTACTTGATTGTTTTATACATAGGGCCATATGCTTCACAAGCTCTGTAGTCCTGACCCTCTTTATCCATGCCGAATGCATTCCAAGCGGAAGGTCTGAAAATCTTCTCTTCCGGAACATTGTGCATACATACAGGAATTCTGAGGATGGAGCAAAGGGTAATCAAATCTGCTCCGATATGTCCGTAGGAAATAGCACCGTGGTTAGCACCCCAGTTATTCATTACATCATAAGCAGTCTTAAATGCACCTTCTCCGGTTACTCTGGGAGCAAACCAGGTACAAGGCCATGTATAGTCAGTACGTTTCCAAAGAGTATCGGAAACATCCTCAGGCAATCCAACAGTCCAACCTTCAGCAATCTGAAGAACGGGTCCTAAGTTCTTAACCAGATTCAGACGAATCATGGTAACAGGCATTTCATCCTTGGTCTCAAATCTGGAAGAATATCCGCCGCCACGGAAGTATCCCAAGTCGGCATAGTTCCATGTAGTATTCTTCATAATAGCATCCTGATCCGCTTCGGTTACTTCATACCAGGGCTTCATTACTGCATTGCCCTCTGCATCCTTGGCAGCACCGTTTGCATCCAGACAGCACGCACCGGAGTTAATCAGATGAATAAATCCGCCTGCATCCTTTGCCTTACCTTCCACATCATAGCCGGTAGCCTTCTTAACTGCATCCGGACTCCAATAGGTACGAACATCTGCAAACATCTGAGGACGGTTGGTGAGCAGCTTCATAAATAACATACCGAGACCATTTAATACGTCATTCTCAGTAGCAAGAATATAAGGCTCTCTTGCTCCGTTCCAGTCGAAGGAGGAATTCAGCATTGCCTCAGGGAAGTCACAGTTAGGATAGAAATCCGTCCACTGTCTCTGACCCTGGAAGCCTGCTGCGATAGCATTATGTCCTACCATTTCCTCTTCACAGCCTTCAGGAAGATTCTGATTACCATTCATCAGGTCTTTGATAATACACATCATCTTCACTACGAATTCCCAATCGCCATCCTTCTGCTCACGGGTCTTCTGTAATTCTTCCGGATTCTTGTCGAAGCCTTCAATACATTTTTCTTTTGCCCATGCAAGAGCCTTTTCATATTCAGCCTTATCGTAGATACCTTCTGTCATACGACGGATGATTTCTACCTCGTCAACGGATTCCACACGCATGCCTAAGTATTCCTCAATAAATTCAGGACTGATAATGGAGCCGCCGATACCCATACAAATGGAACCAATCTGTAAGTAGGATTTGCCTCTCATGGTAGCTGCTGCCACTGCTGCTCGTCCGAATCTTAATAATTTTTCTTTTACATCCTCAGGGATGGTAGTATCCGTTGCATCCTGTACGTCAGTACCATAAATACCAAATGCAGGAAGTCCCTTTTGTGCATGTGTAGCCAAAACGGATGCCAGGTAAACAGCACCGGGTCTCTCAGTTCCGTTAAAGCCCCAAACCCCCTTAATAGTCATAGGATCCATATCCATGGTTTCTGCACCATAACACCAGCAGGGAGTTACAGTCAGGGTAATATCAACCCCTTCTTTTTTAAATTTAGCTGCACAGGCAGCTGCCTCACCTACACGACCGATAGTAGTATCTGCAATAACAACCTTTACAGGCTCGCCATTGGAATATCTTAAATTTTCTTCAAATAATTTTGCTGCGGACTTTGCCATATTCATGGTCTGCACTTCCAAAGACTCACGAACCTTCAAAACGCCTCTGCGTCCATCAATTGTAGGTCTGATGCCAATTACGGGATAATCACCAACTAATCTGTTTTCTGCCATTTTAAAACCTCCCATTATTTTTTACTTATCATTTTGCGCGTAACGTTTCGCGCTGTTGTTTTTATTTTAATCATTGGAATATAAAAACAAAAGTGATATAATATAAAAAAATAGTAAAATATTCACTTCTTTTGAAAGGCTACTTATGAAATATATAGACTACAAGGAACGCAAGGAACAGGGAACCTTTAATTTCCCTATTGGTTTTTACCACCTGACCCATCATGCACCCAGATATCATATGCACCATCATTGGCATACACATTATGAAATTATCCGTATTATTTCCGGCACCTTTCATTTGACCTTGGGCAATGAAACCCGTATCCTGAATCCCGGAGAATGTGTGCTCATCACAGGCGGTACCCTTCACGGCGGAATCCCCCATGATAATGGCACCTATGAATGCATCGTTTTTGATTTTCAGCTTTTGGAAAAAGAAAATCATGCCTGTGCAAAGACAGTGCATGATATTATGACCCAAAAGATTACCATTTTCCCGTTTCTAACAGATTATAACGAAAATATTCTTCCGGTTATCAGAAAATTATGTCATACATTGGCAGAAAAAAAGCCCGGATACGAATTTGCCACTCAGGGTTATCTTTATTTGCTCATGAGTATTATTATAGAGAATCATTTATATAAAGAATGTGTCTATGACAGTGCCGCTGCCAGCCGCATTACTTCTATAAAGAATGTATTATCCTATATCTCCGACAATTACGCCAATCCCATTAGTCTGGATGATTTGTCAAAAATAGCAGGCATGAATCCTAAATACTTCTGCCGTTATTTTAAGGGAATGACGGAGCGCACCCCCATTGATTACTTAAATTATTACCGTATTGAATGTGCCTGTGAGCTACTGTCCACCAAGGATATTTCCATAAAAGAGGTGGCTATCTCCTGCGGTTTTAATGACGAAAGTTACTTTATCAAGACCTTTCACAAGTACAAGGGAATTACTCCCAAGCAGTTTACCAAGACGGAATTCAAATAAAATATTTACTCCATAAAGGACATAAAAATTATGCAAAAACCAACTTATATTTTCAAAACACATTATCATAAAACTTTTAACGCTATAACTTATCTACTCCTGTGTCTACTGCTATGCATGCATTTTACCGCTTGCACCAAAACTATTACTCCCATCGATTGTCCCTTTACGGATTTAGGCTGGGAAACTACAGAATCGGAACTCTTTGATTCCTTAGGCGAATATACTTCCTCCTATGCCTCCACCTATGGAGGTGCTACCTACACCTATACCGGCAGCTATTATGATAAAGATGGAACCATAAAGTATATGTACAATGACAAGGGTATCCTGATGAGTGTTGCGTGGGCATACAGTGCACCGGACGAAGCTTCTCTTCTCACACTTTATAACGAAATTCACTCCGATTTGGAAGCCACTCACGGCAAAAGTGGTTATAATACGGAAAATGCCACTAATTACGGAGATGTCTGGAAATTGGATGAAGGACATATTATTTTAAGTGTGATGCTTACCAATACCAACAAGGCATTACAAATTGCTTATGTTAATCCCCTGAATAACAACAATTAACAGTCAAAAAAGCGGCGGTTTCACACCGTCGCCTCTTTCAACTTCAAATATTGCGCATATGCCATAAATAATGCAGCCATTCCTTTTTTATCATTAGAAATCACTTTTTCGGATAAATAATATGCTACAGAACCATCTCTTCCGGTGTCACCTTCCGGTCCCAAGCCTGCCACACTGCAGTTATCCTTGAGTGTTAACACACCCTCTACCTCCTGAAGCTTCTGTTCTATGATATTCTCCAGAATACCTTCTCCGATTTCCTGATATTTTTCACGTAATAATACCTTCAGTCTGCATGCTTTCAAAATAGAAGCTGCAATCATGGCAGAACCTGATGTTTCAAGATAATTTCCGTCAATAGCCGCTCCATCTACCACCTGATAGAATAATCCACTCTCAGCATCACGATACTTTAGAACTCCTCTGATACCTTGTTTATAAATATCAGCCAGCTGACGGAAATCATCATAGAGCTTTCTGTCCATCTCTTCCATGGTATCCACACAGCCCACCAAAAACCAGCCAATTGCCCGTAGCCAGAAATTAGCAGAACAGCCGCTTTCCTTATCTGCCCAAAATACCTCTTTGGATTCATCATAGCCATGATAGAAAAGTTCTTTTTCCTTATCAAACATTTTATCCACAACAAGCTGATATTGCTTGCAAATATCCACATAATGCTCATTCTTGCCCAGCTTGGTATCACATGCCATATAAAAGGGCAATGCCATAAACAAACCATCCAGCCATACCTGATTAGGATATATCTTTTTATGCCAGAAATTCCCCTCCTTGATTCTAGGCTGTTCCTCCAACTGCTTCAAAAGCACATCTATGGCTCTTCTGTAACACTCCTCCCCGGTCTGCTCATAGGCAAAAATCAAAGCACGCCCCGGCGCTATATCATCCAGCTTATAATTCTCCCGGTGATAATTTTTAATTTCGCCCTGAGGAGTGATATATTCATTCAAAAATTCCAATACAAAATCCCGGTATCTCTCTACACCCGTAACTTCATATAATTGAATGGCTGCCAATAAAATGCAACCATCCTCATAATTCCATTTGTTCAGATTACATTTACTTAAATCCTGATAAAAGTCAGCAATAAACTTTTCCAACTTCTCAACATTCTGCTGTTTCAGCATCCCTAATTCCTCCATAACAACCTTATAAAGACTTATTTTAGAATAAAAAGCGGGTACAAAATGCCCTGCGACACCTTGTACCCGTTTACATTTATTACTTATCTGGACATATACTCATCATATGCTTCCTGATATACAGCTACGATATCGGACATACCCATAGTCTCTAACTGTGCTACATAGTTATCGAATCCGGACAGAGGCTCTTCACCGGTAATGAACTTCATCCTCATCTCTGCAATGTAATCAAACAGAGCCTGGTTGTTAGCAACACTTACCTTATCAGCCTGCTCAGCAGAAAGGGTAATTGCACCGGGATAACGGATATCAAAGCTACACTCAGCCCAAACCTTGGAGGAGTTCTTGTACCACTCATCACGGGTTGCAAGGTTGATATCGAAGCAACCATAGGAAGGAAGGTAAGTACTGGTGTTACCATACATCTTGTAAACATCAAGTAAATCGTTTACACCATCGCCGTCCTTATCGTAAGGAAGCTCAGCCTTAGGAGTCACATCCTTGCCGGTTTCAGGATCCTGTACATAGATAAGCTTTCTCTTGCCATCTGCATCATACTCGAAGGAAACACCTTCTTCACCCCAGCAGATAAGCTCGGAGCCTTTTTCGGAGTACATCCAGTCAATAACTGCAGCTACTGCATCTAAGCATTCACAGTCGGTAGTAACCAAAGTGGTTTCAGCCTGTACAGAGGATACGGTTCTCTCAGAGTAAACCTTGCCATCTGCAGTTGCAGGCCAAGGACAAGGAGTAATGGAAGCTTCGGGCTTCTTCTCCTTCAAGGTCTTAACAAAGTCCTTACCATTAGCATTGGACAGACCCTTCCAGCTACCTGCAAGGTCAGCACCGATGTTTTCGTTAGATCCGCCGGGATCTTTATCCTTTACTGTGTTTACGGTAAGATTGCCGCTATCATCCTTAGCATATACGTTTACAATCAGACCTTCGCTGTACCACTTGTTCATTTCTTCCAAAAATGCCTTGTATGCCTGACTTCTTGCACCATACTCAACCTTACCTGTAGCAGGGTCAATATACGCTGCCTGATCCATACCAAATGCAGCTTCAAACAATCTCAAACCATCTGCTGAGCCATCGAAAGGAAGCTCATCAAGCTCACCATTTCCGTTAGGATCCATGGTCTTGAAAGCAGTAAGAACTTCATACCAGCTAGCGATATCAGTAGGAACATCCATACCTACATTATCCAACCAGTCCTGACGGATAATGATACCGGTAGAGGTAGATGCCATAATATCATCTACAGTTTCCAAAGGATTGATTCTCTGGAAGTACAAATACTGACCATCAGAGTTCTTCATATCCTTAGCAACATTGGGATGCTTTGCAAATACAGCCTGAAGATTGGGCATCTTGGTCTCAATCATCTCTGTCAAATCAATACAGATACCATCATTGTAAAGTCCGGGGATACCACCCTGCTCACGGTAAAGATCATTCCACTTCCAGGAAATCAGGTCAGGAAGCTCACCGGAGGTTAATTTAGTTAATACAGCATCGTCATCATCCAGAACTTCCCACTGAATATCAACATTCAGTTCTTTCTCAATCATTTCGATGGTGTAAAGATAATTCATACGGGAATCACCTGTTGCGGGGTCTACCTGCTGGTCACGAATCAACCAGGTAATTACCTGTCCGCCAAAATCAAGCTTTTCAGCTTCAGGTGCTGCTTCACTGCTTGCTGCAGGTGCTGCATCGCTGCTTGCTGCAGGTGCTGCTGCGCTATTATCATTAGCTGCAGGAGCTTCTTCGGAGCTTCCACATGCTGCCATGGACAGAACCATAGTAGAAGCTAAAAGTAAAGATAATACTTTCTTTTTCATTTCTTTCCTCCTAAAAAATATATAGTTTTTTATAATATAGCGTCACGCGCATATATCCATTAAATTTGCTCGGGCACATTCCAATTATACCCTTTTTTTACATACCTGTCAAACCGGAACGTTCTACACCTTCCATAAATTGCTTCTGCAAGAAAGCATAGATAATCAGGATGGGTAATACTACCAAAAATGTACCTGCCATCAGCATACCGTTGTTAAACAAAAATCCACCCATTTCTTCTACCAAGTCCATGGTTTCTTCCATATTTAACAGCTTATACAGGGCGGGCAATCGGCTGGGCAATACTTGGTCTCCGCCATTAGTAATATAAATATTGGGCTCGAAATAATCATTCCAATGCCACACTACTGATAATACGGTGGATACCAGAATGGATGCCTTTGACATAGGAAGCATAATTCTAAAGAAGGTCATCAATGCTCCACAACCGTCAATTCTGGCTGCCTCTTCCATTTCCTTAGGCAATCCCGAAAAGAACTGTCTAAACAGGAAGATAAAAAACGCACCGTTTAAGCCATATCCAAAGAAGCAAGGCAGGAGAATGGGCACGTACCCTTTCAATACCTTAATCAATCCCATCTTACTGTACTGAATGTACAGAGGGAAAATGAGGGTTTGCACGGGCACAAGCATGGACAGCACCACCACTGCAAACAGGACACCGTTTAACTTAAACTTATATCTTGCAAAGCCATAGCCTGCCAAAGAGCAGGATAATAAATGTCCCAATGTTCCAATCAGAGTAATCTGCAGGGAATTGATAAAGTAGGATTTATAACCCAACTGCTTAAAAGCAACCTTATAATTTTCCCATACAATTTCACTGGGCAACCAGGTAACTGTAATATTTACCAAATCCGAGTCAGACATTACTGAAGTTACCAACATTTTCAAAAAAGGATAGACAAATACAAATGCCAAGCTGCAAAGCACCAGATAATATGCAAATGTAACTATGAACTTTTTTAATTTAGTTGTAGCCACCAGCCTATCGACCCTTTTCGGGAACATAATTGAGCAAAGGCATAAGCCCTTCTTTTTGGTCGAAGCGTTCATATTATCTTTCCTCCTTCTTGGATAATCCTGCTGCTGCCACAAACACCACACCACACATTACAAAGGCAAAGGCAAAATATACCCAGCCCATTGCAGCGCCTCGGGCAAACTGCTTATCCGTAAATACCGACTTGATAATGTATTTTACCAGAGCATTATCCGCTGCTGCAAAGTAAGTTACCATGGTATATACAAAGTTCAACAGGATAATGGGGGATATCATAGGCAGTGTAATCTTCCAGAATACCTCCCATTGGGTTGCACCGTCACATTTAGCCGCCTCATACAGTGAGGATGAAATTCCCTGCAAACCTGCCAGGAATAAAATAATCTGTACACCGGATCTCCACAGGATAACTGTAATTCTATCCAGCACCGCCTGAATCAGGGGCGCAAAGGTATTTCCCAAAATTCCTTGGAACATAGCAGGAAGGGTAATACCAACACCTACTGCACCGGTTGCATCAATCTGCAAAAGCTGTTCCATTACATAACCGCTTCCCAAAAGTACGGGAAGGAAGAAGGTGGTTCTAAAGAAACCACGTCCGGGTGCCTTACGATTAATCAGCATTGCAATAATCAATGAGAATACCAAAGTCAGTGGTGTATTAATCAAGGTATCCACAACTACTTCAATAAAGGTTGGCATAAAGTTAATATCGAACATGAAAATATGCTCATAGTTGGCAAGACCAACATATTCCATTACAAAACCCTTCAACTGAACGATATCACTAAAGCTCAATTTTATGGAGGATATAATCGCATTTACGAAAAATACAGCCGTACCGATAATCCAGGGGGATATGAACATATATGCTTCCACAACCCTGCGCTTCTCCATGGTCAGGAATTTTCGTTTCTGTTTTGCTTTTTCTTTCTTCATTTAGTTGCCTCCCATTACCTTGTAGCTGTAAGCATCAACATCGACACCGTCAACAGATACTGCAACATTATTATAATTTACATAAACAGCGATTCCGTTTGCATATCCGGTACGGTACACATCCTCAGCTACCTTTTCGTGGGAAATGATTTCCTCATTACGCACATCCTTAAGCGCATCCTCCAGCATGGTATAGGCTTCTACCATTTCTTCCTTCCATGCGGAATATGCAGAACTGAACAACTCACTGTATTCTGTATTTATCAGCTTTTCTGCGGATTCATAAGTAACCTCAAAGTAAGGAAGATAGCCGTATTCAATCCACTTTAACAATTGTCTCTGGGCATCACTGCTTAAGTTTAATGCTTCACCGGTATAATCCGCATAACCATGGGCTACAATCTGATAAAAAGGAACTGCTTCCGTGGTCATCTGATAACCACAATCAGCTATAGGAATCTGTGTTACCTTATCCGCAAGTCCTAATACATATCCGTTTCCACCCTCTGCAGTAACACTTCCTACCGTATCCTTCGCCATTTTCAGCATATCCTTCCAATACTGCTGACACTGTTCAGATGTCACTACATTCTTCTCCGTGTAATTGTAATACATCATGTTACCCAGATTATCCAGCTTAATACCGGACACCGGATACTGATTAGCCTTTTTCATAAACTGATTGAAATTTTCCAATGCCACATTGGGGCTAATCATGTAAACAGATTCTCTTTTATTGGTTAATGCCTGATAGTTACTTAAGAATACGATATCATTATTCTTAGAATAACCGGATGCCTCTTCAGCTACCGTTAAGAAATTGGCTGCCAATGACAATTTAATTCCATTTTCATTAGTATACTGCGCCAGCTTCTTCAAACCGCTGTTTCCGCCAAGCTGACGATTTGCAGGGAAGAATTTCGGTTCAGAGCCAAAGCCACCCTTGGTCCATCCCACTAAGGTTGCATCGATTTCTCCGGGAATACTGCTCTTTAAATCTGCAAGAATTTCCTGTGCCTGAGCAAAGTCCGTTACACTCTGGAAGGTATCAAAGATTAAGCCCTCCTCCTTGATTCCCATAAATAAATCAAGGGCAATAGTATAATTATCCTTTACCGGTGCTTTTTCCATCGCACCACTTTCCACCAGATAATTTCTGTATACAGAAGCCATATCCGCATACTCTGCTTTTCCCTCCGGCAGAATGGAATAATGAATTTCATAATCCCTGGTAATCCTGTCGGCATCAAAGGTCTGCACTGTCTTTGCCGTTACTCTGGGATCCAAAAAGCTTCTTCTGTAAATAAAGCTGGGATACATATAGTTAGCCTGAATAATCTTTCCGGAAGGAGTCACGGTAATTCTGGAGCTTTCTGCTCCTTGTGTTACATAAGCAACATAACCTTCTTTGCCATAGTTACCGCCAAATACCGGTAACAGCACTACCGGGTCTGCATTTTCAAACAATCCAAGCAGCTCCTCATTGGCAGTAATATCGCCATACACATCATAAATGACTGCGGTCTCACTCATATGGGACTGATCATCAAATCTCATGATGGCACCACTGCCATCGGGATAGAAGAAGTATCCCTCCTGATTATCCGTTCTGGCACCAAAGAACATCAGCAAATCTATGGAAGTAATACTAAAGGTCTCTCCATATTCCTCAATGCCCTGATTGGGAATTTTGATGGATACCCCATCCTCAGTTAATGTAAATTCCACTGCCAATCTGATGCCGGGATCACTCAAATCATACTTAACACCGATACCGTTCTCCGTCTTATATTCCTCAGCTGTATAAGGAGTTCCACTTAAATCAAAGGTCGCTACGGTACCGAAACCTCTTTTTAAATTTGTTACACTTACCGTAAACAGAGACTGCATCTTCTGTTTCCACTTTGCACTGACTTTATCAATTGCAAAGGTGGGATCCGTCATAGAGGAGGACCAAATAGTTCCCGTCTGTTTGTCAGTAAGCTGTAATTCTGAATAATCATTTACTAACTGTAGCTTGAAATGCTCATTCTCAAGCACTGCGGAAGAAGTGCTCGCCTCTGCCTGTGCACCAAAGCCGAACCATAAGCTTATGCACAACACCACAGCCAGTATGGGTAATAATATTTTTGATTTTCCCATTGTCTTCTTCCTTTCTTAAAATCTGTATCTGATTTCTGTAAACACCTGTACCAAAAAGTCAATGAACTGCGCACAAAGAGTATATAGCAAAGCTACCGCAACCCACAAAATTGCTACTGTGAACAGGGATAACAGAATAATTACCAGGGTTTTACCACCTGAAAAATGATTCATTACCTTCAGGCTGATAATAATTAATACGACCACCCAGCCTAATGCAATGGCTTCCACGCTATAGAACAATCCACCCTGATTTAATTCCAAAATTCGGGATAACAATGTAAGAGGCACTGTTATCAATATGTAAGGAACCAATGCATAGGATGCTGCCAGCATGGACTCTCTAAACATGGTCTCACCATCCATAATTGTGGTCATCAGATAAGAAGCCACCGCCCAGGAAATCAAAGGTACAAACAAGGTTGCACATTCAAACAACAGGTTAGGACGTGTTCCCAGATTGGACAAGGGATAGTGGGTAAACTGTAAAGAAAACAGCTTTACCAGAACCGCAAGCCCCAAAAGCACTGCTACCGGATACCACTTAAAATTTTCTCTTTCCTTCTGGATATAGGTAAATGCTACAACCGGATGAAATAAAACCAATAATGACATTTTCAATACTTTCATTATAACCATCCTCCGTATTCTATCCGGTGAGCAACACCGTCGATATATTTCTTCACTCTCTTAAAGCCGAACCAGAAGCCACCCAAAAGCACTACCACAGCCAGACATACCCATCCGAAATAATTACGGAATAAATCATGTCTGTATTCTGCAAAGGCATCGGAATAACCCTCTCTGTCACCACCTAAGGTGTACTGATCCATTGCTTCCTTGTAACGACCTTCCTTAAACAAGACCTTTCCATAACCGGAACGTGCCAACGCATAGTTGGAATCAATTTCCAACACCTGCTCCCAATAAGACTTTGCACCGGCGTAGTCACCTGCCTGATACAGGGCAACCGCCTGATGAACCAGCTCAATAAACTTGGTAGGTGCCAATACTGTAATATTGTTTGCGGTGTAGTCAAGAGCATATAAACGACCCTGACTGTCATGTACAATACTTACCAGATTGGTATAAACACCCTGCTTATCACCGGTTCCACCAAATACTGCCAGCAAATCACCATCCTGATCATATTGGTAAATCAGACCTGTATTTCTGTCACATAAGGTAATAATACCGTTATCCATTACGGTGATGTCGGAAAATTTCATTCCGGTATAATTTTTATCATCCAATGTGATTTCAAAACCGTAAACCAAATCCGGATAGGTATTGGTACCTACGGAATTCAGACGTCTGATCTGACCGGTCTTTTCATTGGACATCAATCCGTAAATCATTCCGTCCGATGCAATCATGAAATTATCATATGCAGAAGGCTCCTGCTTAACAGTTCTTTCAATCTGGGACTGGGTACCAAACATTCTGATTAAAAGTCTGGATAAGCTAAAGGGTACGGTAGCTGCACCTACATAACCACGGAAATCATTCTTAGAGTCCATCTTCATCAGGTTAGTACCGGATAATACATACATATAGCCTGTATTGGACATATAAATCTTCTGTGCCGCAAAAGTAAAGCTTTCCTCCAGCAATTCACTTTCCGGTCTGTAAAATACCTGTGCATCACTGCCATCCTGATTAATTACAGCTACACGGTAGTTATCGGTGTCTGCAATCCATATGGTTTCGTCATCATCGTGTACATACACTCCCTTAGGATTTTTTAATGCTACACCAAAGGCCTCTGTGTATTCTGCCACAACCTCTCCCTGAGGAGAAATTTTCAGAACACGATTGTTACCGGAGTCTGCTACATACAGATTATCCTGCTTATCCATGAACAAATCCTCTGCATGGTTCAGGAAACCATATTCCTCCAGATTTTTATAGGTGGTTTCCACCTCATAGGTTGTGGGAATCGTCACAAAACGCATATCCGCATCCTGTACGATGGATACGCCGTTTGCTGCCATAGCCACATTCCCGAAGGAACAGCTAAGCACCAGCACCGACAATAAATATGTAATTATTTTGGTCATTCGCTTCATATGTTTCCTCCGTCTTAACTCTTAATACCGGAATATGTCATTGTCTGCATTACTCGACCACGCATGATACAGAATACGATGATTGTAGGAAGCGTAGTCAACAATGTAGCGGCACCTACGGAACCGGATCTTGCAACAACACCTGCACCACCTGCAAGAGTCTGTAACGCAAGAGGCAGGGTCTTCATTGCATCCTTGTTGATATAAACAAGTGCTGAGAAATAATCGTTCCAGTTATTTACAAAGGAGAATACTGCCAAGGTACTCCATGCGGGCTTCAAAAGGGGCATTGCAATTTTCCAGAAGGTATACAACTCATTTGCCCCATCGATTCTCGCTGCCTCCAACACCGCATCCGGCAACTGCTCTGCAAACTGCTTTACCAAAAAGAAGTTATACGCCACTGCTATCTTAGGTAAAATAAGCGCCCAATAACTATTTACAAGTCCAAGCTCTGTTACAATCAGGTAGTTAGGAATCTGTGTTACATAGCTGGAGAACATCAACGCTGCTGTGATAACCGCAAAGATTGTACTGGAACCCTTGGGCTTAAACTTTGCAAGTCCGTAAGCACCTGCACAGCATACAAAAATACTTAAAAATACGGTTACTACCGTGGTAAAAATACTATTGAATATGTACCTTGTAAAGGGTACCTCAGAAGCACTGAGGGATGTCAGCAAATCTGAGAAGTTGGAAAGAGTGGGCTTCTGTACAATAATTCTGGGAGGGTACAGATATAACTCATCCAGGGGCATAAATGCACGGCAAATCATTGCAACCATGGGCAATGCGGTAAAGCATACCAGGGCAAGCATTCCGATTACCAGACATGTATGGCCGAATTTTATTTTTTTCAATCGGATTCTTGGTTTTTTTATCGCTGCCATCATTATTCCTCCTCTGACCGAAATACATAGAAACAGATACGTCCGATAACAAATGTCATAAGGAACAGTATCATAGCTACCGCAGAAGCATATCCCATGTTCATTCGGATGAACGCATAGTCATAAAGGTGTGCAACAATGGTATGTGCCGCATAGTTGGGGCTGGGCATACCGGCAACGGATGTGGCAACATCAAAGATACCGAAAGCACCTACAACCGCATTAACCGCACCAAAGAGAAGCTGGGGCTTCATCAAAGGGAGAGTAATGTAACGCAGCTCCTGAAGTCTGCTCTTCATACCATCCACCTTAGCTGCTTCATAAAGGGAAGGGTCAATATTCTGTAAACCTGCCAGGAATACCAAAAATCCGGTACCCATACTCATCCATACGGAGATAATTACGATAACCCATTTCAGGAAATCTGCATCCTTGGTCCACAAAATAGGTTCTACAATAACTCCCAGATTCATCAGGAAGTTATTTAAGTAACCATTACGGTCACCGGAGAAGATAATCAGCCAGATGGTTGACATGGCAATACCACTGGTAAGGGAGGGCGCATAAAATGCAAGAGCAAATGCGCCACGTCCTTTATTCATCAAGGTAATCAGCCATGCCATCATGAAAGAGGCAAGGTATCCGGTAGGACCGGTTAAAATTGCAAAAATAATGGTATTGGAAAGTGATTTCAGGAAGACATCATCCTCCAAAATCAAATTTCGGTAATTGGTAAGTCCTACAAACTCAGGGGTCTGAACCAGATTATAGTTGGTCAGACTCAATCCCATTGCTACCGCTATAGGTATCATGGTAAAGGTAATAAACAGTATCAAAAACGGTGCCAAAAACAGGTATCCGGTGATTGACTTACGAGTATCCATTTTACTCTTTTGTCTTTTTACTTTGGCATTCATTCTCCATCCTCCTGTGGAATAATCTCTACATCCTGCAAGCTGAATTCTTCTATCTTAGCATTCAACTCCTTGTCAATATCCTTAACAGCCTTCTCCAATGCATCACGGGCATTTTCCATATCAACAACTACGCTGTTCCATGCATTAATCAAATGTCTACAGGTAAAGTAACCACCAGGAACGATGTATTGCTCATCAGCCTCAGCCAAAATTCCCTGAATGGTATTCTTATCCTCGGTCTTCCAAGGCAGATTGTAAAATGCTTCAACGTTTGCTGTGTTCCAACGGGCAGACTCACCGATAATTGCCTCAAGCTGTCTTCCGTACTCTGTCTGTGTTTCCTCAGACATCCACCATTTCAGGAATTTCCATGCAGCCTCCTGCTTGTCGGACTGCGCTAAAATTACGTTCGCTGTATTGGAAATGGAACCTGTCTTTCTGTTGATAGTGCCATCCGGATTCTGTATTCCGGGTACCGGAACAATACCCCATCGTCCATATAATTCAGGTGCAGATGTAAGGAACTGGATGTATGCAGAGTATCCGCCAATACCAATAGGTGTCTCACCGGTTCTCATTCGTGTAAACAGGTTGGACTCCTCATCTACCTCATACTGGCTGTACAGATTGGTCCAATCCTTAAATGCCTTGTAGGATTCCGGAGAACCTACTGCACTGGACTTTCCGTCCGGGCTGTAATAGGAACCGCCATTCTGCAAAAGCATCATGGTAAAACCACTTAATGCCGCAGGTGAGCTGGAGGATACGGAGGTATCCACGGACATATTAAAGGACATACTGTTTTCATAGAGAACAGGTAATACGTCCTCATACAGCTCCGTCCAAGTATCGGGAAGCTTAATTCCAAGCTCCTGAACAATATCTTTACGATAGAACATTGCCGTAAAGTTCATGGTCTCAGGTAATGCGTACACGCCATCGCCAAATCTGTAGGGAATCATGCTGGCATCATAGAACCAGGATTCCACTTCTTCATAATCTTCAAACTGTGTCAAATCCACTGCCGCATCACGGAATGCAAATTCGGAGGGCAAGTTATAATCAACTGACAAACCAACATCCGGTGCAGTTCCTGAGTTTAAGGACAGCATCAATACATTGACACCACCGGTACTCAGCTGACCACTGGGCATTACGTTCAAGTTTACATGAATGCCTGTTTCGGGAGTGAATTTCTCATCAATCATTTCTTTCAGAATTTCGCCCCACTCAGAACCTCGGCCAATCCATACCTCAAGAACTACGTTTTCACCGTCTTCCTCAGTCATACCTACTGCATCGTAATCCTTTACAAAGGATAACAGGAAGTTAACGGTGGATACATAAAATGTTTCAAAGAAGGTAGCATCCTCAGCCACAAACTCATCCTCAGGGGACAGTACCTCAATATAATCAATGGACATAGGTGAGGTATTCAAGCTTGTAATATAGCTACCCAAGCTGGTCTGGGCATTTTCCAATTCTCCAAGTGCCTTAGGAATGGTATCCACATCTGCTGAGAATTCTCTTAAGGTATCTACGATAGAACGGATACTATTTTCAGCAGAAGTGGTACGATTGGTAATCTGATGCAAAATCTCTGCATCCACTTCGATGCTATCTGCCAATTCTGCCAATTCTCCTGACAATTCCGGCATCAATCTGTATAAATTATATTCATAGTTAGGGTCAGGTTCCGGACCTGTAATCTTGGTAATGTCTCTGGTAATATCGGATAATACGGAAACATCATTGGTAGCTCTCTGGATTACCCCATGGATGGGACCAATCTGCGCCGTAAAGGTCAGCTCATGGACACCCTTCTCCAAATAAATCAGATAGGGCTCACCATCCTGATTTGCCAATGTGGTACCATACCAATCATCCCCATATTCAAATTTGTATTCCAAAAATTCCTCAAAGGGTACTTCGCCATCCACCAGAATCTGTCGGTAAACAGGCATACCCTCTGTTTTATTCTGACGCAGCTTTACTCCAATTTCGTAGAGACCGTCCTCTGCAACCTCAAAGGTCCAGTTTACACTCTGCTCTCCACGGTTCCAACGGCTTCCGCCCACGTTATTGAGTACACGATGATAGAGGTTAAAGGGGGACATCTTAGGGTTAGCGCTGCTCTCTCTTCTAATAATAGAGTCGCTTCTCCAGGAGGATTCCTCACCTTCCATGAAAGCTCCCATTCCTGAGCCGGCTTTCTTGTAGCCGTTTGTCTCATAAACCTGCTTCATTTCTTCGTAAGAAGGAATCTCCTGCTTACCTTCCACTCTTACCTCACGGATAGCAATGGGCTGATCCACATAGCCAAAGGACAGGCTGTGTTTTCCTTCTGTCAAATAAAAATACATGGGTTCCGGGTCAAAGCCCTTGGAATCATGAATTTCACGGGTTAGCCAGGTAGATACCTCTTCCTGGGAGGGCCATACCTCATCACCGATTTCGTTAATCTTCACATCCTCAGCTTCTACAAACTGTCTGTAGAAGTAAATATTGGTAGCTTCCTCACAGGGAAGTTCTCCGTCAATGCGAAGTTCTCTCTGAATCTTGGAACCGTCACCATCCACTCCGGCATAATCTACGGTAATACCGTAAAGACCGGCTTCCTTTACCTGAAAGTTCCATTCAGCATTGGTATTTTCACCTAACACCAAAGCGTCTCCATCATATCCATAAATTCCTTTTTCCAACACGCCGTCTGTTTCTGCCTCTCCCGGTGCCAGAGCAATCACTTCATCCGTACCTGTATAGCCCTGTTCCTCATAGGATGCAGCCAGCTTGGAATAGGAAATGGATACCTCTCCAAAGGACTCAAATTCAATATACTCCTTAGCCATTAAGGATTCCAAATATTCCTTATCCTCTGGCGAGCTGTTGTCCGGATTACTTACCGCAATCCAAATGCCGGCAGCAATAATTAACACTATATATATCGCCCAGCTTTTCCAATTTTCTTTTAATTTCCTAAGCATACTGTTTGCTTTCCCTCCGTAATCTGCAATGTTTATTTAGAAATCTGCTACCCATTTCCACTCTTCTACACCATCAAGATCCACTGCCTCGCCTTCGTTGCCCTCCAGCGTAACATTTCTCAAGATAACCTTATCAGCGTTTCGCACGAAGATACCCTTTTTGCTAACCGTCTCACAGCCCGTCATCATGGCTGCTCTTCCGGGCTTGGCATCCTCTGCATAGGAAATATGAACATTAGTCATTTCAACACATTCAATCTTGGATTCCGGTAAACCGTAGAAGTACAGCCCTGCCACATGGCAGTTTCGACATTCCACATTACGAATCCTGATTTTACCAACTCTTGGCGTTCTGTCATCCACCGGCAAAGCCTCTTTGGTACCTACATACTCGGACTTTCCATCCGTACCGCAATAGTAGAAACAATTAATCACAAAAGGGCTTCTCACACCATCCATAACTACCTTTTCAAAGGTAATTCCCGATAAATAGGAATCCTTTCCTCTGCCTCTTCTGGTCTTTACCCTAAGACCTCTGTCCGTATTTAAGAAGAAGCAATTCTTTACCAGAATATTGTCCACACCGGCTGCAATCTCACTGCCGATTGTCACGCCACCGTGACCGCTTTCCATCAGACAATTGCGAACTACAATATTCTTGGATGGAGTCAGGTAGGTCTTCCCCATATACATCTTGCCGGACTTGATGGCGATACAGTCATCGCCCACCGTAAAGTACACACCGGCAATTTCCACATCCGTGCAGGATTCCGGGTCAATGCCGTCCGTATTGTGGGAGTTGAAAGGTGACTGTAATTTAATATCTAAAAACCGAATGTTCTCTGAAAAGTAGGGATGTAAATTCCAGGATGGTGAATTTCTTATGGTCACACCCTGAATGGTCACATTCTTACAGTGATTTAAAAATAACATCCTCGGTCTTGCCGGGTCGTTCTTTCTCTTTTCCTTATCCCACCAGTTATCAAAGCTTGCATTTCCATCAATGATTCCATTTCCGCAAATCACAACATCTTCTATATACATACCTGTCAAAATACTCGCAAAGGAATCTAAGGGACTTCCCTCCCAGGTACCCGGAAGATATTCACCGATTTCATCATAGCTTTCAATTCTGCCCGGAAGTATGGGCAACAAGGTCTTATCAGGAATTGCCAACAGGGTTGCACCCTCTGCAAGCTCCAGCTTTAAATGACTCTTTAGAAACAGATGGGTAAATCGATATACACCCTCCGGCACATAAACACGGCTGTGCTCGGGACAACTGAGAATTGCCGCCTGTAAGGCAGCTGTATCATTTGTCTCGCCGTCTCCCTTTGCTCCAAACTCCTTTACATTTAAGGTAACAAATTCATAATCAGTATGTACGGAGATTTTTTCTGAAAAATCCGTTCCTCTTGCCAGCTGTACCACATAATCTGTATCAGGCTTTAATCCGTACACGGACTCAATGGTTTTTTCGGTTGTCATTCTTTTGACACCATCTATATAGATATCATAGCTTTCCGCTCTGTAATCCGCATTATCATCCACAAGCTCTACCCCAAAGCTTCTGGCGGTGGTAAATAGAATTTTCCCTTCCATTTGTTGTGTTCATCCTCGTTCCTTTATAACTTTTTCACATCACATTGCAAATTTTACTCGAATCTTATATAATAATCTACAAATATATCCACCAAATATTTCGGTTTTCAACTTTTATTTATCATACGGTGCACGGGCACGTTAAAAAAATCACGCCATTTTTTGTGCACTTTTAACAAAAAACCATGTTACAAGGAGTATTTCATGAAAAATATTATCTTTGAAGAAAGAACAAAGAATTTTCGCATATCACATATTGTACAAAAGAACTCCTACAACATGAAAAAGCAGCATTTACATAGAGAATATGAGATATATTATTTAATACAGGGAGAACGTTTTTACTTTATTGACGGGCAGACTTATCATGTTAACCCGGGTTCTCTGGTACTAGTTCCTTCCGGAACTATCCACCGAACCTCCAGCGTCATTTCCACTGACAGCCATGAGCGAATTCTACTTATATTGAACGAAGAATGGCTAAATCCTTTTCTTCGCCAGACCGGGATGCCCCCCCTGGACTCTTATTTTAATCAACCGGTAATCCAATTGGATTCCTACAAGCAAAAGTATCTACGCAGACTATACGACGATATTTATCAGGAGATGGCTACAAAACAGGCCAATTACGAGGTTGCAATAAAAATGAAATTGACGGAAATACTCATCCTGATTTCCAGATGCAGCACAATTGCCGCCAAAACCACCTCCACTGTAGTATCCAAATCCGCCAAGCATACAAAGGTAAATGAAGCAACCATGTATATTAAAGAGCATTTCATGGAGCCCATATCCTTGCAGCAGGTAGCAGACCATATTTTTGTAAGCCGAGGATATCTTAGTAATATTTTTAATGAAGTAACCGGTTTTAAGCTGACTGAATATATTAATATTCAACGTATTAATCATGCCAAAGAGCTGCTTGCCAATTCCGATGACAGTATTACCGACATTGCAGGCAATTCAGGCTTTGAAAGCATCACTTATTTTGAGAAAATATTCCGACAGACCACCGGCGTTACTCCATTAAAATACCGTCAATCCATGCAACCGGATAAATCTGCAAAGGAATCCAGATAAACCAGAACAAGCTTCACACAAAAAGGACTGATTCCGGCTTACTCATCATTACATGAACACCGGATTCAGTCCTCTTTCTTCTTAATATTATAGACCCTGTTTATTGATTCTCCATCAGGAATCGAATCAGCTTCTCCGTATCACCGGCTTCATAAGCCACTACTTCCAACTCAGGGATTTCCACATCGGACTTTAAAAGGCTGGTCAAAGAAACATACTGACAAAGCTTGGACTTTAAATTCAGGCGGTCACCTTCACCTGTAATTAACTCAACCTTGCCTTCACAGCTATCAATCACTTTAAAAAATCCGTCCACATCTTTTACATTATAAATCTTCATCGTCCCTATCTCCTTTCCTATCATACAATAAAACTTAAATTTCGCTACAATTATAATACTCTCCCCCATTTTTGACAAGTAAGATACTAGAAAAAGTGTAATACAAATGTTATAATGTGGACAGTGCAAAAGAAAAACAAGCGACGCGCAGCGGCATTTGTTTTTCTTGCACGTTCAACGAGCAAACCGTCTGCGCAGCAGACAATAAGCGCGAAGCGCGGGTTTGCGAGTTGAAACTACCCAAATTCGAAAGATACGGTGATACCTATGAAAAAGAACAACGAAAAATTGGCATTTACCATCAAAATCATATATCTGAGCATGTTTTTTGCTCTCTGTCTCTGGTTTATTCTTTCCCAGATATTTTTACCCAGCGAACGTAATCCTCAGGATTATTTTTCCGAAAGCTTTGACACCGGCTGGACACAGGTTCTCTATACCGGTGAAAAAGTGCCCATTGAGCTTCCCGGCACCTGTGATGTGGAGGCCGGGGAAACTGCCATATTGGAAAAAGTACTGCCCGAAGCACTTCCTTCTCATATGTGGCTGTGCTTTCGAACCTCTAAGCAGGACATGGAGATTTATATCGGAGATACCCTTCGGACAAGCTTTTCTACCGAGGATACAAGACCCTTTGGACTTTCCAGTGCCAGCACATACATCTTTGTGCCCTTGGAGCCCTCCGATTCCGGTCAAACGCTTCGTGTAAACATCTGCACCAACTCCTCCTATAAGGGTGTTATGCGCAGTGTATTATACGGCGATAAGCTTGGCATCGTATATGGGCTTTTTTACGAAAATTTACACACTTTAATTCCTGCTGTATTTATGCTGTTTTTAGGTTTAGGAAGCTTATTTGTCAGCTGGGTGCTGGAATACAAATTTAAATCCCAAAGCCATCTGCCCTATTTGGGCTGGTGCGTTATTGCCACATCCATGTGGATTATTACCCAGACCAAAATCCGACAGGCATTCTTTCCCAATGTATCAGCTACAAGTGCCTTTTCAGGCTTCCTATTAGCCCTGATACCCATTCCTTTTGCCATCTATCTTAACAATGTGCAAAATAAACGCTACCATATTTATTATGTAGCTCTTGAAATTGCAACCATTTTTAATTTTGTATTTACTACATTTTGTATTATTACAAACAAAAAAGATCAGGCAGATATGCATGGAACCACCTACCTTATATTTGCCTTACTGATTCTTTTGACTATTATTACCATACTCTTGGATTTCAAAAATAAGCACATTCAAAGTTATCGCATTATAGCCTATGGAATCTGCGGTGTTGCTTTGGCATCCAGCATACAGCTTATCAGTGCTTTAAATAAAACAAGACTTTCCAGCGGCGGAATCCTCTGCTACGGCTTAATCATTCTGCTATTGGCAGCATCAGCGCAGGCTCTGACTGATGTATTGCGTACGGAGCACTCTCGCCGAAAAGCCCTGTATGCCAGCGAAGCAAAGGCTCAATTCCTGACTGCAATGTCCCATGAAATCAGAACCCCCATCAATGCCGTTTTGGGTATTACGGAAATGATTGCTGAGGAAACTGCTGAAAACAATATTCGGGAATATACTGAGGAAATCCAGACAGCCGGCAAAAGCCTTTTAGCTACTGTAAACGACATTTTGGATTATTCCAAGATTGAAGCCGGAAAAATGCGTATTGTACCAATGGATTATGACCTTGCTTCCGTCATTAATGACAGCTGCAGCATTGTGAAAAGCAAAGCGGATCAAAAGGATCTTCTTTTAGTGATTCATTGTAAAGAATCCCTTCCCAATCGCCTGCACGGTGATGAGGTGCGTATTCGCCAGATTTTGATTAACCTGCTAACCAATGCCATCAAATATACCAACACCGGTACAGTGACATTAAAGGTTGATGGCACCAAAACAGGTGCCAATGAATTACTCTTGGAATTAACCGTGGAAGACACCGGCATGGGTATTCGCGAAGAAGCCCTTCCCTTACTTTTTAAATCCTTTAGCCGCATTGAAGATTCCAAGACCCATCATATTGAAGGCTCCGGACTGGGACTTAGCATCGTGCACAATCTGGTAACCTTAATGAACGGCAATATTTCTGTTAAAAGCCGTTACGGAAGCGGTTCCACCTTTACGGTAACCCTTCCCCAGCAAATTGTGATTGATACTCCTATTGGCAGCCTGTCAAAGGATTTTGAGCAGCATACATCGGATATGGAAACCTCCATCTTTGCTCCCAATGCCCGCATTCTTATGGTGGACGATGTGCCCATGAATTTGAAGGTATTCTCCGGACTTTTGAAAAATACACTTATTCGTGTAGATACCGCTACCAGTGGCAGGGAATGTCTTAAGAGACTGCGCATGAGTCATTATGATATCGTCTTTTTGGATCATATGATGCCGGAAATGGATGGTATCGAAACCCTTCGTCACATTCAGGAAATGGCTGATGGCAAATCACAGGATATGCCCATTATCGCCCTTACTGCCAATGCAGTTATGGGCGCCAAAGAGGAATATCTGCAATATGGATTTACGGATTATCTGTCCAAGCCCATTCAAAAAAATAAGCTCTTAAAGCTTTTGAAACAATATCTGCCGGAGGATTTAATTCTATCCAGCGGAGAAATTAAGAACACAGGCAGTATCAACAATATTGAAAGTATTAACTTCCTGAACACTAAGCTGGGGCTTTCCTTCTATGGTGGGGACAAGGATTTTTATTTGGATATTGTAAAAACCTTTTTAGAATCCGACTGCAGACATTCCATGGAAGAATTTTTCCAAAGCCAGGATTGGGCAAATTATCAAATTTTTGCACATACCTTGAAGAGCACTGCCAAATCCATCGGTGCGGAAGAGCTTTCCGCCCTTGCAAAGAACTTGGAAAATGCCGCCAAGGAAGAGGATATCAAATACATCCGAGCCAACCACGACCATGCGATGAATGTATATGGAGAGCTTTTAGACAATATCAGTACCCTGTTTATCAAAGCCAAGGATGCACAGAATCAGCCGGAAACACCGGAGATTTATAGCTTACTGATTGTGGATGATGATAAGAGCAGTCTAAAAACTGCCAAGAAGATTTTGGAGAAATATTATCGCGTAACCTGCGCCGGCAGTGGTCCGGAGGCTCTTGCCATTATTGCAGAAGCACTACCGGACTTGATTTTAATGGATATTCACATGCCCGGCATGAGCGGTTTTGAAGTTTTAGAGCATCTGAAAAGCAAAAGACGTACCCGAAATATTCCGGTGGTATTCTTATCCGCGGATATTGATACAGAAACAGAACTGAATGGTCTGAAGGCAGGTGCAATGGACTTCATCCGCAAACCCTTTGTACCGGATATCATGCTGGAGCGAATCAACCGTATTATGGAATCAGACCAGCTACAAAGCTATTTGCAGGGCGAGGTAGCAACCAAGACCAGCGAAATGGAAATGTTATCCTTACAGGCAATGACAACTTTAGCTCAAACCATCGATGCCAAGGATGCCTACACCAAGGGACACTCCATCCGAGTAGCAAGATATTCCAAGAAGCTGGCAAAGAAGCTGGGCTTATCCGCTGCTGATCAGGATACCGTTTACTTTATGGGACTACTTCATGACATCGGAAAAATAGGTGTTCCCGATACTATTATCAACAAGCCGCAAAAGCTTACAGAGGAAGAATTCGCCTTAGTGAAAAAGCATCCCGAAATCGGTTATGATATTCTGAAAAACTTCAAGGGTATCGCCAATATCGAACAGGGTGCAAGATGGCATCATGAAAAAATGGATGGAAGCGGCTATCCCGATGGAATTAAGGGGGATGAAATTCCCTATCTGGTTCGTCTTATCAGCGTAGCGGATTCCTATGACGCCATGACCTCCAAGCGTAGTTACCGTGATGTACTGCCTATAGATTATATTCTTCAGGAATTGGAGAATGGAAAAGGCAGCCAGTTTGATGCGGACGTGGCAGAAGCTATGATTCAGTTAATTAAACAAAAGGCACTTTAACGCGAGGACAACACAAAAAAAGAACCATCCGGGTAGCAATTTTTTATCACTACCCAGATGGTTCTTTGTATATATGGCTCTTGGTATATTTCCTTCGTATATAATTTGTTTTAAATTAAATCATAATATTTTAACGCCTTTGTAATTCCCCCCTCAAACGCAGTTGCAGTCACATAATCCGCTGCTGACATCAGTTCAGAGGAAGCATCCCCCATGGCGATTTTATTTCCTGCTACCTGGAACATGGTTAAATCATTATTGCTATCACCAAAAGCAAACGTATCCTGCTTATCCACTCCCAATACCCCACACATAATAGCTATTGCCAACCCTTTGGAATGTCCTTTGGCAATCATTTCTATGGTACTTCCCACAAAAGCTCCCTCATGCCAAATAAAATCAAATAAATAGGAAAGTTCTCGGCAGGCAGCTTCCGCATTGCATCCCGGCAAGCGTTTCGCACTTATTTTGTTGATATGTAGACTATCTTCATTTCCTAAAATAGGACGCCACCGCTCCCCTATCTCCTGAGTAATCAAATCCGCATACCAATCCACTCCTGTGTGATATTCCGCCTTATCATAGTACATATGGGTATTTCCTTCCATAACAGGTACTAAGCCATATTTTCGCAAGGTTTTCATTGCATATGCCGCATCTGCAAGAGATATTTCCTTTTCATATACCGGCTTTCCTTGATATTCTATATAAGCGCCAAGATTGGTAATCATGCCTGTGAAAGGCAATTTTTCCAATTCACGGGGCACAAAGGCACGGCTTCTTCCCGTACACAAAAAGACCATGTGTCCATTTTCAGTAAGCTGTTTGATAGCATTGGGTATATCCGGGGCTACGCCCCGCTTAATGTCCAAGATGGTGCCGTCGGCATCCAGGAAGAGAAGTTTTTTCTTTTTCATGTATCTATTATCCTTTTAGAAAAATAGGACGCCGTCGAAACGCCGTCCCTGTTTATTAGTATATAAATTTCAGATGAAAAAGTCAATTGCTCGTACCTATAATTAGGAAAAGAGGAACAGGATTCCTTAAAGAAACAGAAAAAGTTATAAATAGTATTATCCGTACAAAAATTTTATTTAACATACCTGTTCCCCCTTAATCCCTAACCTTTTACTCCGCCTGCAGAAATTTCCTCCACAGACTGTTCCTGTGCCAGAAAGAAAACTAATTCAGGTTATCCCACAACCTCCACACAGTAATTTCTGATATTCACAAGCTTTTCCTGCCTACATTTAGGACAATACAGCATCAAATGAATAATAACCGTAACCCTCCTTACCTGTAGCCTTGTTTTGTTGTGACAATTGGGGCACATCACCCACTTCGCATCCATTTTCATATCATCACCTCAACCGCGTTTTCTCATTAGCGTGAACATATCTTATCATAATAGCCTTGTAAATTTCTTCTTTCCAGAAATACAATTATATTATTTTTTTAGATTTCAAGCATTTATATTTTTATTGAAACATGGTATAATCAGAGCAATTTTTAAGATTTCGTCTACTATTTTTTTGATTAGGAGAACATTATGCCCCGTCCATTAAAACAAGGCTATAACTTTAATTTTGACCGTCAGATTCGTCCCCCCTATTATGAAATGCCCACTGCAGATGCTTACACAGACTTTTATGGCATTTCATACATGGTAAGTGGTGACCGCCTGATTTACTCCCAGGATTCTACTACTATTATTCAAGCAGGTGAATTATCTTTCATCCCAAAGAATGTTTACCGTCGCACTACCTACATCTCCCCGGAACCCTACGAGCGCATTCTACTGAAATTCACGGACAATATGATTGCTGATTTATTGAAAATCATCGGCACGGGTACTTTCAACATGCTCTGTGAAGAACATGTGCTTCGCTTTGATGAGTCTACACAGACTAAAATCATGAAGATTTTAATGGAAATGGAAGAAGAGTGGCATTCCTATAACGCTTATTCTGAATTGCTGTTAAAGGGACTTCTAAACCAATTGATTATCACTTGCTTAAGGGAACGTATTATAAACGGAGCCCATATCTTGAGTTTGGAAAAAAAGAATGATTTTCTGGCAGATGCCATTCAGTACATAAAAGCACATCTGCGCGAAAATCCTTCCTTAGAAGAAACAGCAAGACATGTAAACATATCCGCATCTTACTTGTCAAAACTATTTATCCATCATTTGCACACCTCCTTCTCAGAATTTATTTTAAATGAAAAAATGAGTTGTGCAACCAAGTTATTGGTAGACACGAAGCTTAGCATGACGGATATTGCCCTGGAATCCGGTTTTTCCAGCAATGCCTACTTTAGCGACTGTTTTAAAAAGCACACCGGCATATCTCCATTGAAATTCCGCAAAGAAAACGGAATACAGAAAGCCCGAAGCTGACACGCTTGCTCCGGGCTTTCCTCTACTCTTTATTTAGTTTTACCATCCCATAATCTCTTGAATTTTTGCTGTCAGCTGTCCTGCTGCCTTTCCATAGCTCTCCTCACAGGGATGTCCTCCTGCCATCAAACCATCTTCCTCCGGGTTCACAGTAAATTCAAAAGTATGAATATTGGAATCCCCCGTCTCCATGGTGTAATCCTGCACAGCCATTTGCACATCATCAAATAATTCCGTTTCCATAATTCCCAGCGTACACAGAATCGTTGCATTGGGATTTAAGGAGCGAATCTGCTTCAAAAATTCCACATAACCATTTGCAAACTCTTGCTGCTTTTCGCCATCATCTCCTGTATAGCTATAGTCATTACTTCCTAAGTTTACCACGATTAAATCCGGTTGTCTCTTAGAAAAATCCCATTCTATATCTACTGCATTTCTACCCAGATAGGGAACATTGGTAATTCCAAGCTTACTATAATAAGTGGGCAACTGCTGAGCTTCCACCTTTTCGCCAAACGTGAAGCCGGATATCACCCCATAGCCACTGTATGCCACCATACTATAATCAGCATTCAATGCCTCCGCCGTCTTGTATGCATAAGCCATGGTTACGTTTTCCATAGCTGTAGAGAAAGGATTATGTACATCCTCATCCTCAACTCCAAATCCACAAATAAGGGAGTCTCCAACAAATTCAATCAAATGTTCCTTTGGTTCTGTAGGCTTAATGTCTCCGATGCAGGTCACATTCATGCTTTTAATGCCAACACTGGAGTATACCGCTTCTGACAGCTTCACAACTTTTATGGTACACTCCTGAACCTCCTCACTTTCAAAAACCTGATAGGTTCCCTCCAGATTATCAATCATATCATCAATAGTACACTCACCATTCACATAAATTGCAATTCGCGCCTGACTGTTTACGTCCCCTAAATATGTACTTTCATCCGCTTGCAGGGTTAATTCCAATTTCGTTCCTACAAAAGTAAACTCTGCACCGGTACCGGGGAGTACCATCCACAGGGTATCATCCACCCATTCCGTTCTTCCCAGAGTCTTTACGTTGCTTTCATTGGGTATTATGGTTTTGGTGGTCAATTCTCCTACTAATCCCGAGGCACCATTTTCACTGTCGGGTTCTGTGGTAGGTTCCGCTGTGGGTATTGGTGTGGGTTGTGGTGTTGATTCCGGTTCAGGCTTCGGTGTAGGTTCCGGCACAGGCTCTATCATTTGCTCCGGTATTGGTTCCGGTGTCAACTCTATTATTGGGGATTCAGTTGTACCCGGCATAGCACCACAGCCTGCCAAGAAAATGGCACAACTTAATATAACTGTAAAAAATATATTGTTTCTATATTTCATTTTCATAGGTACATTCCTCCTTAATCAGTTTCGTTTGATAAGAATGTATTCTAGCACAGCTTCTCATCATTGTCCAATTAAGGATTCTTAACATCCTATTAAAAAAAATTAAATATCATACGCAACTATTATTTTACAACTTCCAGCTTACGTCCTTCATTATATAAACGAATCAGCTCTGCTCCATCTTTCTCTAAGATATAGAACTTATCTTCACACACAATTTGCTGTCCACAGAGAATATTAGGATTGCTGCGACACATCTCCTGCATAACCTCCTGACAAAGAAGAGGTTTTCTGTCAGTATCCGTATGCAAAGGAATCGCCATCACATCCTTGTCCTGCTTGGTAATGCAAACCATGCACCACTGAAGAGTACTGTCAGAGAATGCCACCGCAATAACATCATCCAATTTCTTCAGATAAGGATATACACCATTTATCAGCACATAATTTTCTGTAATAAAACCATAAACAAAAGCCTCTATTGTAGCATTGACTGCTCTACAAAGCACCAATTTTACAGAATCGGACGAAAGTTCCTTATCAGCCTGTAACAAATCCTCTTCTGTATAACCATACTCCTTCTGATAATAGGAAAGCCAATTTGCTTCTCTCTTATTTTTCAAGATAATACCAAGGATAATCATTAAAATCCCGGGCAAAAGCATCAATCCAAAAAGCCCAAGTCCTGCCAGCCTGGATGCTGCAAAGAATACGCAAGGAAGCCCTAACATCACCGCAAAACCTAAAAGCACAATACCTCCGGCAATCAATCCTCTTCCGGCACCTTTATCCGCCCGGATAGCCTTTAAGATACTTCCGTTTCCTTTCTTTAATAAGCTCTGATAATACTTGTTTTCTGCAGATGCAATCATGCTCTACTCCTCCTCTTGTTTTGTATTTATAAATACGCCCTTTACTTTTCCGTGCGATATTTAAACAACAAAAATCCCCCATATAGTAAGCCGGCTATTCCAACAAAAAATGCACCTCTTATATACCCCGGATACAAAATTGTGGCTACCGTAAAATTACCACTGATATCACAGAGATAATCCGCCTGCAGCTTCAGTATGTTCCCTTGATCCAAATCTCCGTAATTTTTGCTGTGTATGGAATAGAAAGTTCCTGCATCTCCCAGGTTATCATCCACATACACATATCCGCTTGTTTTTACATCGATTTTTGTTCCAAGACCTGTTGCTAACAAAATTTGCTTTGCCACAAGCTCATCATTCCCGGGATTAAAGGAGATAATCCAATCCTTCCCATTCTTATCCTGAAACTTTCCTATACAAAAAATTTTCTGGTCATCATCATCCACTTTCGCATCCAAAATCTGTAAACTCTCTATATAGTAGACCTTTCCATCCTGCATCATATCCCCGCTTATCTCACTTACAAACTCCGCATGATAAGGAATGGAAATAAGAGCCCATACCAACAGAAGTATTCCTATCACCACATAAAGTTTCCCGGCAAAAAGCCTGGTTCGCTTCTTATCTGCCCCTATAAATCTTCTTTTATAGCTGTTGTAAAACATATCTCCCATAACTTCTGTATCCTCTGCTGCCTTTTATCCTAACGAATTTATATGTTTAAATACATTAATAGGTTCACTGTTTTTAAGTATACCATAGGCGTGGCAGGGAATGCACTAAGACTTTTGTACTATATATAGCTCTTTTCCATTCTATAAAAACGGTCTTCTATCCAAAACTAATCTCAACGGCTTAGAGGTTCTGATGTGCCCCGGCAAGGCATCCTGTAAAACAGCCAAAGCACATACAATGGCAAAAAGAGTATTTAAGTCATTCAGCGTCTCAGATTCCTCCGGGTTCATTTGAAGAAGCTGCGTGATTAATCCGTCCGCTATTTCCTTTAGAATCTTTTGTGTTTCTTCATATCGTGTTCCGGCACGGCGCTGTACTCTGGCAAGCAGATAAGTAAAATCAATATCCTGCCAACCCACGGACTTCGAAAAATCCATGCAAACTCCGTCATAATATGCCTTAATACAAGTATCTAACAGTGCCTTCGGATAAGGAAGCTCACGCTTTGCATATTCGTAATTAAACACATAATGGAAGGTGCTGGCAAGGTAATGGAAAGCCTCTGCGCCTTCTAAAGCTCCCTTTTTCCAAAGCCCGGTATCTGCATCCGCATTCTTATCCAGCCACTCAAAATAGTAATCCTCCCATTCATCGGAAGCAGTTTCTGTGAGCAGCATGGATGCATAAATTCCGGCTCCCAGATGGGCTCCCAGCCAAGGTGCCTTTGCCCAATCAATACTATCCATAAACGCAAACAGAGCTTCTTTCGTGATGTACTTTTCAAATTCCTTTGCCTGATAAAGTGGCTTTGCATCCAACAAATTCAGGGTACCGCTTACAAAAGCAGTTGTATGAGTTGCAAAATTTCCCGGATTTTCAAAAAGACCATTATCCTCATTCTGAAATTCCTGTAAAACCTTCACCATTTGCTCCCGCTCATTTATGTCCGTGGGCAGTTCATTTATGGTATATAAAATATTCACAGCATTAGCACAGCCGTAGGGTATAAAACCAAGATCTCGACTGTTCTTTTCATCCTGGGTAATCCATCTTGCATATTTTCCGGGCTCACCAAGATAATGGCGTTCCACAATTTTCTTAATTTCTGAAATAAAAGGTCTTAAATCATACATAAGCGTTCTCCTCTCCTTGTTTTCACATTATGTTCCTTGCTTTCCATACCAAAAGGCATTTTGCCTCACTTTTATCATAACAGGCATTTCTGCAAATTTCTTATCCAAAATCACATAAAAACTATGCAGAATCAATTATTATACATTTTAGAAAAGGGAATAAAAATCACCCGGGGCTTACATTTACTCCGGGTGATTACACTTTTAAATATTATGTGTCTCATATACTCTGATGCCATCATTCATATGCTCCAGCATAATTTCCGCTTTTCGCTTCAACTGATTAATAAATTCCGTACTATACAGGAAAATATCCTCTTTTTCCGGTGTGGTACACAGAATAATCTCCTCCAGATTTCCTTCCAAAATATCAATCAATTCATAGGTATTATCAATCTCCGCTCTGGTAATATTCTGGAATTCCTCAATGCGGGAATCATTTCTGGTAGGCCAACGCAATTCACAGGTTGGCTGATTTTCAAAATCCGTCCTGTCCACCAATTCCTGAAAACGTGCAGCATGAATAATATTTCTATAGAAGCACCTTTCTGCCAGCAAACGCTTCTTCATCAGAGTAAGCTTGCTACACTTTTCTTCATCCTTAAGGATTTCCTGAATACTTTCTATTCCTGCAATTGCCAATTCCAGACTTGCTATTGCCTTTTTCATGGTTTCTCCAAGCATAAAGGTGGCAGTAAATCCTCTTACCCCTTCGATTCCCTGAAGATTCATTAAGTCATTGGTATTCTCCTCAGTCAATGCCTGAAACTGGAACTTTCTGTAATAGGCTCGGTCTTCCTCCGCAAGCTCCATGGGGAATAACACGAACGGACGATTAATCCACCTTTGATGCTGGCATCCATACATAACCAAATCCAAGCCTGTATGGGAAAGATGGTTATATGCCTCGTCAATCTGATACCATACATCCACCAGCCTACCGGCCGCTTCCTCACCTACAATGTTTACAGCCGCATCCTTCAACACCTTAAAGCATTCATCGATGCCGGTGGGATTCTGTTTTTTAATCTGGGCAAACACTTCCCATGCCTCATCCAAATCCGAACGAGGAATATCCCTCATGACAATAGGAGTGTCCAAAGCAGCTGCCTTCATGGCAAACTTTACAAATTTTACCATATGGGGAATTTTCTTAACAGGCTTCCCCGGAACTCCCACATCTATAATGGAAGTCACTACCACTTCACTCTTATTGTTCATTTTATTCACAATCTGATTGTCCTTCAGCTTGGGGCATGCTGTTGAAACTGAAATTTCCTTTGCCTTAAAGTCAATTTCAGAACAAAAATGAACCACCATATCAACGCCGGCTTCTGCTGCTCCTTCTGTCAGTGCATCCACAAATCCAG
Source organism: Lachnospiraceae bacterium (assembly GCA_017624835.1). Taxonomy (GTDB): domain Bacteria; phylum Bacillota; class Clostridia; order Lachnospirales; family Lachnospiraceae; genus Acetatifactor. Next base: position 10,988 of record JAGAMG010000041.1, on the reverse strand, counting down.
CAACTCGATCCGCCATGCTTCTTTCTCTACAGCTTTCCGGTCCATTGGGTCCCACATAGGTTCCGGTACTCCAGCACAAGCCACCGCCACTGTCGTTACTCATAAAGTTAATGTAATCAATGCCCGTCTCCTGACACAGCACCTTCACAGCATGTTTGTACATTGCCAGCACCTCAGGATTGTCAATGCAGGGACTGTAATAGGGCTTTCTGGAACGTCTGGGATGATCACATCTCGCCCCACGCCAGGCAGGATGGGCACGATAAACCTCCTCCGGCAGCCAAAAAGGCTCATTGCTAAAAAGTGCCGGCTTTAATCCCACTTCCTTTAAAATATCACATCTTGCCTTCAACAATTCAAAGCATTCCTCAATATGCTCCTGGGGTAAAAATTCCTTTAACTCAGGAGGGCACACTAATTTGAAAATCTGAGCATGTCCCATACTCCAATTGGGATAGGGGTCGCTCAAATCCTGTTCCCACATCCAGCGACTGCGAGGCATATCCGCTGCCATAATATGGGTAGCCCCCATCTCTTTTGCCTTTACCGCCATGTTACGAAAATCCTCAAGACTATCCGTTACAATACTAAAAACATTCATTCTTCTCATAGACGTAACCCTCCTTCTAAAAATATTTTACGAGATTGCTGTAAATCCTGCAATAGTTTCAATACAGTTCTATCGTCTTCGTCGCAATCTGCTGCCGAAATTTTACGTCATGCTCCACTACCAGCATTGTGGGCTGATAGGTAAGCAGCAACTTTTCAATCTGCATCCTTGAAAACACATCAATATAATTCAGTGGTTCATCCCATATGTACAAGTGGGCAGGCGTCAGAATACTGGCTGCTATCAGAATTTTCTTTTTCTGACCTTCCGAAAAATCTTCCATGTTTTTTCCAAACTGAACCCTCTCCATATCCAGTTGTCGCAGTATTGCACAAAATAGGCTCTCCTCCAGATTTCGCTTCCTGCAAAATTCCTTGATATTACCATGCAAAAAAGAAGTGTCCTGATTGATATAGGAGATAATTAGTCCAGATGCAAGCTGTAGCATTCCGCTTTCTGTCAGGTTGATATCCTCCGATTTTGCATCTTTTTCTGACGCCTTTTGCAGGATACTTTTTATCAGGCTGGATTTGCCGCAGCCATTTGCCCCATTCAAAAATACCCGGTCGCCCTGATTGATTTCGAGGCTTAGATTTTCAAATAGAGGTTCCTGTGCATCCGTATATTGGAGACTGTATTTATTTGCTGTAAGCAAAGTTTTCTTGTGATGTTCCAGCGGCATTATTTTTAAATCCACCGGATTTTCAATATCCTGAAGCAGTCCTTCCTTTTCCAGGATTTCTTGGTCAATGCGGGCTTCCATCTGTTTCACTCTGCTTTGCATTTTCTTAGTCTTGGAACCGATGTAGGCCCTTGTAGACTTAGAACGGTCGTGCTCCTTTATAGGGTCATATCCAATCTTCGTGCTCTCGCTTTTTTCTGCCCACTGCCTGGTTCGTTCCGATGCTGCTTTCAACTTGGAGATTTCTCTCTTATGCTTCTCATTTTCCACTTGGGCAAAGGCATCCTTCCTGCTCTTATTCTCCCACCAACCGGAAAAATTGCCGGACTGCACCTCGATGGACTGTCGATTTAACACCAACACATGGTCAATGCAGGCATCCAGAAAATCCCTGTCATGGGATACCAGAATAAATCCTTTTTTTCCTGCCAGATATGTTTTTACAATTTCTCTGGCTTCCCTATCCAGATGATTGGTGGGCTCGTCAATTAGCAGAAAGTCATTTTCCCCGGAAAACAAAACTGCCAGCATAACCTTAGTCCGCTCTCCAAAGCTTAAGGTAGCAAAAGGGCGATACAATATTTCCGCATCCAATCCCAGCTTGTCCAATTCGCATATGACACGCCATTGCTCCACTCCGCCTTTCAGTTCTTCCATGAATTCTGCTGCCGGTTGATTCAGATATTCGCTTTTTATCTGATATGGGAAATAATCAAATACTGTATTAGTGCTGATAGAACCTGTATATTCGTACTTACCAAGCAGTAAATTAAAAAATGTGGTTTTTCCCTTTCCATTTCTCCCAACAAATCCCAGCTTCCAATCTGTATCAATAGAAAAAGACACATTTTCAAATATATTATCAAAACTTGTCTCATAATAAAAAGTGAGATTATTTACGTTGATTTGTGCCATTCAAATTCCTCCTCTCCGTCGTTGCCAAAGGAGTCTATGCCCGTAAAATAACCTCGTTTATCATTATAGAAAGCTTAAATTTTTCCACCAAAAAAGAGAGGTTATGAGAACATAATCCACTTTTGGCAACACAAAAACAAGTACTCCCTGCCTTAACAGGAAGATACATCAAAACGTTTTATGTCTTCAAAAGTCGATTATCTTCTCATCCTTTCACCTCTCTCTTGTTTTGTCTGGGTCTATTATAGATTAGGAAGCGGGGGTGTGTCAATGAAAAATCGTGGGAATCTTACGTGCGAAGACACTACAAGAAATCTTTTTGCTTCAAAGAAATCTCACGCAAGTGCATGGACTGATACTTTTTGGGGGTAACACCTACCATTTGTCGAAACACTTCGGTAAAATGGCTCTGGTCAGCAAACGCCAGAATACATGCAATTTCAGAGGGTGTGAAATTGGAATAGATAAGCATATTTTTTGCCGCATCTATTTTCAGTTGTTTGATATATTCGCTGGCTGATACGCCTGTCTCTTTTTTGAATAGTTTAGATAAATAGGACCTATTTAACTCCACATACTCTGCAAGCTCGTCAATCGTTATTCTGGTATGTAAATTATCTTGTATATACTCAATACATTTCACTATATGGATGGAGGATATCTTATGCTTTCGCAGCTTATGCATGTGAGTTGCATATTCCAGAGCCGCTTTTTGATGCAAATAATCCAGTTCATCGAGACTATTACAGACATCTGCCTTTTGAATATAAAAATCACTAAGAGCATATGAGGTAGACACATCCATGCCACCCTCAATACAATATCTTGCTATCAGGGCAATGGTTATTGCAAAATGATAGCGCATATTCTGTAATGGATTATGGGAAAGGACTCCCAATCCCTTCTTCTTGGTCAAAGGTTCTTCACATAATGCTCTGGTCTTTTTGATATCACCGGACTTAATCACAGCATAAAATTCCAGTTCAGGATTGTAGGGAGCTCTCAATATATTTTCTTCTTTTCTTAAAAATTCTTTATATACAAATTCCTTTTTCATTTTGTCCACATCTTTCCATCAAATTACTTCACTAAAAGTATATATGATTATGACACATTTACCATAAAAATACAACAAACGCAATATATATTCAGCATCCTATCATGTTATTACTTTTAATAGAAGCAAACGTAATTTATAACGGAGGGATAGCAAAATGAGAAAATTTGAAGGCTTTACAAAAGGAATCAACTTGGGGGGCTGGTTATCACAGCATGATTTAAATAAAGAGCATCTGGACACCTTCATTGTCAAAAAAGATATTGAATTTATTAGCAATATGGGCGTTGACCATATCCGTATTCCTGTGGATTTTGAACTACTTGAAGATGAAATGGGAAACCCTATTGAAAAAGGTTATGAATATATTGAGCGGGGTATCAACTGGTGTCTTGAATATGGGTTGAATGTGGTGCTTGACCTCCACAAAACTGCCGGATATGTATTTGATGACAGTGCTTATTCCTCCGATTTTTTCCACAATGAACAATTGCAGGAACGTTTTATTAATCTATGGATCAGACTGGCAAATCGTTTTGGTAAGCACAGCAAGCATGTTGCATTTGAACTGCTGAATGAGGTAGTAGATCCTTCCTGCGCTGATAAGTGGAATGAAATCGCCAAACATGCCATTGAAGCAATTCGAGCCATTGCACCGGATACATGGCTGATTTTAGGCGGCACCCGCAACAACAGTGTCATTTCCGTAAAAGAGTTGGGTGCTCCCTATGATAATAAAATTGTCTACAATTTTCATTGTTATGAGCCTTTGATTTTTACCCACCAGGCAGCAGGTTGGATTGAAAACATGCCTTCCGATTTTCGTGTAAATTATCCGGAATCTGTAAGCCACTATCTGGATGAAACACACCGCCTGATTGCCCCGCATCATGCATATCCTATTGAACATTTATCCAATCTGGAATGCGGCAAGGAATTCTTTGAACAATTCTTTCAAGAAGCCTTGGAAATTGCAGAAAAGTATGATGTTCCATTATACTGTGGTGAATATGGTGTCATCGACCAGGCTTGTCCTGAGGCAACCTTACGTTGGTTTGAAGATATTCATGCTGTCTTTGAGATGCATGGTATCTCCAGAGCTGTATGGAGTTATAAGGAGATGGATTTTGGAATTATTGGAACGCATTATCAGTCAATTTATGAGAAGCTGTTGGAGTGTTTGTAATGAAACACTCCAACAGCTTCTCATAATATACACAACCTTATACACCCATTCCCCGCATATACAACAAATTATGAATGGCTCTGTCCGCCTTCCACCAATTTCTTGCAATTGTCCATTCCTCAGGATAATCCTTCCATTGCCAATTCAGATTCCAGGAGCCATCCTCCAACTGGGTATTTGCAATAAATTCACACTCATAATCTGCCAATTCCTTATTGTCTTCATAAAAAATGCACTCTTTCCCCTCAACATATTGGGAAGGTCTGCAAACATATTTGAATTCCCAATCCTCTTTCCGGGGGCAGATATTCTTTTTTACTGCCTCACGCATTTTTTCTTCAAGCCAATCCAAATCTATCAAATTTGTTACATTTGCCTCCCTGCAATATTGCAAAAGCCGGATATAACAAAGGGTTTCTCCTTCCACTCTATGCTCCTGCCTAAGAGATTCAAAAGCTTCTCTGGCAATTTGGCACCCTTTTTCATAAAGCTCACTTTCCCTGTCCGCAAACCGGATGACAAATCCCGCAAGACATGCTGTAGGATTATAACCCCAGATGCTACTTTCCTCCGTATGCCACCATGGAGCATGTGGATAATCATTGTTACTCACAATACTGGCATACCAGAAATGCCCATCAAAGCATGCTCCGCTATCCAGATATTTTAAAATTCCTTGCATAATCGGATGTTCTCTATCCGCGAACCCAATCTCTCTTAAAATTTCCGTAGCAGTCCATGTTTGAATCGGTGTAGAATGGGGATTCCACGAATCCGCTTCCAGGGCATGCCCAAATCCACCATCCTCATTTTGATAGTATGCTAATACCTTGAGTACCTCTTCCTTTTTCCCATCCTCAAAATGATATTGCCATCTTGCTAAATCAATGGGTCTGGCATTTCGATAAATAAACTCTCGTGCTTTCTTATATGTTAATTCCATGTTCCTGCCTCCTTGTTTTTTACCAGAATAATATAAAAATTATATTTTATCTTGTAAAAATGCGACATCCTTCATTGCATACCGCTTGGCTTCTGCAATATTTATAGAATGAAATTTCTTAAAATCACGGAGCAGATGGGATTGGTCTGTGTAGCCATATTTATGAACTCCATCCAATATGTTAAATTGGGGCGTAAAAAGTATATCATTCCACAAATACTGATACCTAACCATTGCTGATAAACTTTTGGGGGATATTCCTATATATTCTTGAAATACCCTTTCCAATTGACGATTGCTGATATGTAACTCCTTTGAAAGCTGCTCCGCCTGCAATCGGCCTTTATTTGCAAGAATGATACCAACGGCTTCCGTAACAAGCGAATTTTTCCTTGACTCTTTCAGTTGTTCAAGCAATATTTTTTCTGAAACTGCAATCAATTCTTCCATGTCCTTCACATCAAAAAGCATGGCTTCTATTTTTCTTTTTATTTTGTCAAAATGATACCCTGCATCAAAAAATTGATTCCGCGTGTTACGCATGGACTCCTCCGCAAAAAGAATTCCACTCCATGCATAAAAACGTATGCCAAAAGTGAATATCACTTCTTCCTTATCATTTTTGCTTCCCCCTGAAAATGTCCTGTCATCAATTCCACAAAAGCTGCTTTGTATCCTGTTTTCAGTGAAATTTACACGAAATATAATGTCCATGCAAGTGTCGGGTGTTATGATTTCCCTAGTTGAATTCTCCTGATTTTCCGCATTTTCCACTTTGCTGACTATGGGCTTTGGGGTTCCCCAAAAGCATTTTATATAGGGTTTTAGGGCATGACATGGGATGAATTCCATGTAGTTTTGAGAGCACTCGAAAGGATGTGCTGTGAGGGGATTGTAAATTTGGTAAAACTCCATTTTTCTTACACTTTCCTCTCCGTATGTGCAAAAATCCTGACTGTTGGTCCACCACTTCCGCCTTCAAGTATTGCTGTCAAGTCAGCACCATTCAGCCATTTAAGTGCGGCACTATCCGTCTTAATAACAGGCTTCCAATCCTCTCCTTTTCTCTGGTTTATGATATGTATGGAACATTTCTCTCCATTACAGTCTAATCCGACCAAAGTATATTCTGCTCTGATTTCCCATCCCGTCTCAGGATGATATTCCTGTACATCACAGCCTTCCGACAAAATGGTTCCCTGAAAATATTCTGTTTCACAATACCCTGTAAAGAAGTAAGTATTTTTCTGCACTTCACCTTCCCTAGCATACTCCTGCCCGGTAATGATTACACGAATCGTCAGTATTTCTTCCTTTTCTTGCAAGAATTGTCTAATAGCTGCAAGTGCACTCTCCTGTTGCATTTCATTGAATCCATGACCTAAATCTCTGACAAGCATCAAATGACATTGTCCTTCGCGGTAGCTTTCCTTTGCCTTAATTGCATAGGAATAATTCACAATTGTATCATTTAATCCCTGTAAAATTAAAACGGGGCCTTTGTATGCTGCAAGCTCCAAATAAGGATCCATATCAACTACCTCATCGTGAAATGCCTTCCCCAATACAGATGCCCCACAATCAATAGTTTCCGGAACATTCTGCGGATTGTAACTCCCTCCACCAAGACAACCTCTTCTGGCATGGTCGGGAATACATAGTGCAGGATATATCATAATCAGCTTCTTAATTGCATCACCACATTTTGCAGCGGTTAATCCTGACACAAATCCCCCCTGACTTTCTCCTAACAGTATTATATTTTCTGGGTCTGCATAGGCTTTACTTTTTGCCAAATCTATTACCGCACATAAATCTGCCACCTCAGTAGCAATCGTCATATCTGTAGTCTTCCCCTCACTTTTAGTGGAGTCCTCTTCCCCTAGTCTTCCGCCTCCACAAAAACTAAAGCAAAATGCCACATAACCCATTCTTGCAAATTCTCTGCAATAAACTGCCATTGTAGTATAATTTCCCGTAAAACCATGACTTACAATTATAACCGGATATTTTTTGTTTTCATCAAAATCAACCGGCAGATATTCCATTCCTTGAATTGTTAAGTCATCCCGTTTACATGTAAAATGATTTTCTTTAATATTCATAGCTATAACCTTCCCTTTCTTCTTCATAAACGTTCCTTCACAAACTTTTCTATGGCACTGCCTACACGCCTAGAATACTGCTCCGCATTTTCTTCCATCCCCTTCTCTATCCACAACAAAAGTAAATTTATAAAGCCCCCCACAGAATAAGTTGCAAAGTATTCCAGCTCCGGTAGCTGATACAACGCCTCATCCCCTATGCGTCCTCGGATAACCGCTGTGGAGGCACTGTTAATTCCATAATAAAGCATATGGCTTAACCCGGATTGATGCAAAATCAATAGCCTTTCCCGCTGCTCATACCAAAAAGAAAAATAATCCTTGGCTATTTGCTGCAAATCATAGCCTTTTAATGCCGTATAGGAATTCTTGTAAACACTGCACAAGCGCCTAAAATATTGTTCAATTACTCCTTCCTTATTATCATACAAACGATAAAAGGTTCTTCTGGCAACTCCGGCTTTTTCCACAATTTCAGAAACGGAAATCTGTGTATATTCCTTTTCTTTTAACAATTCAAACAAAGCAGTTTCAATCATTTGCCCTGACTGTTCCCGTTGTCTGGCATGACCATTCATTTTCGAAATTTCCATCTCGTTAACCTCATCTTTATTGTAAACATTCTCCGTAACTTTTTGGCACAAATCCTTTGTTTTGTAGCACTTTCGGTGAATCTATTGCATTTTTATTTTAATCAGTATACTATACAATTACATATGGCGCAACTGTGACATTTTAGATAAATTTATATAGCAAAGGAACTAATGAGATATGAACAATACAATTGTAATCTATGAATCCAAATACGGGCATACTGCACGCTACGCAACCTGGATTGCAGAAAGCCTTTCCTGTCCTTTGATAGAGCGCAAAAAAGTAACTTCTTCTGCCTTGGAAAATGCCGATACCATTATTTACGGCGGTGGACTTTATGCCGGAGGCGTAAGCGGTATTAAGCTTTTGATGGAAAATTGGGAATTGATATGTAATAAGAAAATTGCCGTTTTCACCTGTGGTCTTGCAAGTCCCAGTGAACAGGCAAATGTAGCCCACATAAGAGAAGCTATTGCGCAGGTGATTCCGGCAGATATGCTTGAAAAAATCACGCTGTTTCACCTGCAAGGAGGAATCGATTATTCCAGACTCAGTCTGGTTCATAAAGCCATGATGGGAATGTTGCGAAAAATGTTGCTGAAAAAACCTGAAAAAGAATTAACCTCGGAAGATAAGCAGTTATTGTCTACCTACGGTGGGATGGTTGATTTCTGTAATAAAGAGAGTATTGGAGATGTGGTTGCGTGGGGGAGGAAGTGATTTCCTCCCCCACTCCTACTGCTCTCATTTGAAATTGTGTTATTAACAAAAATTGATATAATGTACGTGAGTAAACAGTCTGTGGAAGCAGACACCAAGCGCATAACGCTGATTACCCTTGCCGAATATCTTCTTCGATAATTCTGTCAACTAAACGCTTTAATTCATCCCGATTTGGCAAATACAACTCATATTTTGAAACGAATAAGTTGCTGTCCATACCGTAGGTGACATATTCTACAAGCAGTTCATCCTTTTCTTTGCTAAGAATAATGCCAATCGGCGGATTGTCATCTGGCATATTTTCTTCCGTTGCAATATATCCCATATACATATTCATTTGACCGATATCACGATGCTTCACGGCATTTGTTTTAAGGTCTATCAGCACGAAGCACTTTAAAATTCTGTGATAGAATACCAAATCACAATGGTAAGTGACATTGCTTATTGTCATCGGATATTGTCTGCCGACAAAGGTAAAGCCTTTGCCAAGTTCCATCAGAAATTGTTGCAGATTATCAATGATTTTCTGTTCAAGCTCAGCTTCGCTGTACATAGCCATCTGTGGAATATTTAAGAAATCAAGGGTATAAGTACTTTTGATAACATCCTCTGGCGTCTGGTAGGTAATTCCGTTTTGGACAAGAGCTAATATTCCCTCTTTATCTTTGCTGGAAGCCAGCCTAAGAAATAAAGCAGCATCTTTTTCCCGTCTTAATGTTCGGACATCCCATTTTTCCTTTATGCACTCGTTTTCATAAAACTGTCGCTCCAAATCATCATCAATGGTAATCAATTCACATATATTTAAATTTTATAACCTTGCTTGAATAAACTGCTCATAATTCTCATATGACTTGATAATACCACCATTGTTAGTAATCAATTCTATAAAATCAGTTTCGATCATTCGAGTTTTTTCAGCGAATTTACTTAACTGTCTGTAATCATAATAGCTTAACAAATCATATGATGGGCAGCCTGCTTCCTTTGCATCATCTAATTCACGTTGCAAACACACTGCTGTAAGAAATGCAAGTATATAGTTGTCATTTTCACAACAAACATAAATTTTATTAAATGTCGAACTGATTTCTTCATATAATCCAGCAAGCCAAGATGCATTAACATGTTCTGCCTTAATAACTTTATTGGGTATAGTATCTACTTGCGATTCTATCGTGATATGCATGTAATCGCATACATTCTTTAATAAATCAATAGTGTTATTTTTTACATCATTTTCGCTTAAAGAAGTAACTACTTTCTTATATCCGGTCACAATATTTCGCGGAATATCAGGGAAATTACTTTTTAAATTCTCATACTGTTTCTTTAGTCCAAAATGAAAATAATCATGATTATATATTGCAACAGCATCTGCAAGTGTCATTATTACATGTCCAGCTATTTTACGAACCTCTGATAAATTACAATCCAACTTCATCTGCTCACACATTTTATATGCATCAAGACATCTCTTTTCAGCGATACTTTTTACATATTTGTCATTAGCAAGATTGCTTTGTAATTTAGATTGTATATCTTTAAAATGTTCTAAATCGCTCGAATCTCCACAATAAATTACTTGAACATCTCCCACTAATGGCAACAAGCATTCCTGTAAGTCTGCAATTCGTGCAACTCTCTCCCATGATATAGGAAACAAATCGTATCCAACGCCATCTATAATAAAACCTACGCCTAATTTATATCCACGTTCTGTTTTCGGGATATAATAACAATCTACATCCGATTTACTATTTGCTGTTCCATTAATATATGAACCATAAAGTAAAACAAGACTGATATCATCAGCATACTCCTGTTTTGCTTTATTAGTAATCCATTCGACTATTTTATCATTTATTTCTTTTCGCTTAGTCATAGAATTCCTCTGCTTTCTTTGAATTTCAATTCATTAAAAAATTTAACCATACCGAACAAATCAATTATACTATTGACATTTGATTTATTCAATTATTTCAAAGAAGGAACTCCTACTGCTCTCATTTGAAATTGTGTTATTTACAAGAAATTGATATAATCCCGTCTTTGACAGTTTGATAGACAAAATAATCGCTACAAGCCTTTAAATTCAAGGTCTGTAGCGATTTTGGGTTTCGTTTTACAATGTAGTAATTTATCTCCCTTTGCTATTTTTTTGAATTTC
>JAGAMG010000040.1 GCA_017624835.1 Lachnospiraceae bacterium | reverse complement strand
TTATTCTTCTCCATCCCAATTCAAGAACTCAAATTCAAATTCATCATCATCGGATGCAAAATTCTTAGATTTCTTGTTAGGGTTAACCTGACCCTGATTCTGTGCAGAAGGTCTTACACCCACAGGTCTTTCACCTACCTGACGACCTCCGCCGGGCTGTACCACTCTGTCACTTTCCGGTCTTACTGCTTCAGGTCTTACACCGGAGGGTCTTTCACCAATAGGTCTTGTACTTACTCTGTCGCTTGCAGCCTTGTCAATTGCAGGTCTTTCCATACGTCTTTTCTCGGTAACAGGTCTTTCCGTTACAGGTCTCTCTACAACCGGCTCTTCCGCTACGGGACGACTTCCTACAGGCTGTACAGGTCTTGTACCGGGTCTGTCATTGACAGGACGACCACCCATCTGCAGACCATTTTGAGGTCTTGTTCCTTGAGGTCTACCGCCCTGAGACTGCATTCCCTGGGGTCTGCCGCCCTGTGGCTGTGGACGTCCACCCTGAGGTCTGTTTCCTTGCGCACCACTACCATTTCTCTTTTCAGGACCTACATTCTGCATTACTTTTTTATCACTCTGATTCTTTTCAGAACCTCTTTTACGCATGGTATCCTTTTCTACCTCTGCGAAATAAGCAGAATCCTTCATATCATTAATCTTGAAAATCAAGAGCGCCAAACCTGCACACAAAACAATAATTACGATTACTAAAATTACAATTACAAGCTTCTGGGTCTTTACAGTCTTTTGACTTTCTTCAAAAGCCTCTCCATTCTGTTTGGATGCATTAAACATATTTTCAATGGAATACTGATAGCCTTCGTCCATGTTCAACAAGAACCATTCGTCTCCCTGCAACTGGGTTTCCCAGGCTTTGGTTTCTTCCGGCTCCGGTGCTTGTTCGGGCTCAGTTGATTCTTCCGGTGCAGTCTCTTCAGGAGTTTGTGTTGCCTCCACGATATCTCCGGATAAAACTACATAATCAGAACGGATAAATCCGGTAACATCAGAACCATTAGAAATAAATGCAACCTGATACCATACCTTTCCGTCAGAACCATTTGCCTGACCGGTAACAGTAAGAGCAGAACCATTTGCTATAGTAGTAACAATCTGGCTGGTAGTAGACGCATTTCCACGTACACGCACGTTTTCACCACCGGTTACTGTTGCACTGATAGGCTCTACTGCGGTTACATTTACTGCTGTTTCTGAAGAAGAACCTGCCGGTTGAGTGTTTGTCTGAGTGGTAGTCTGATTATTGGAAGTAGCTGCGGATGCATCCACTGTTTCAGGGGTACTTCCATCTGTAATACTTACAAAATCAGAACGGATATAACCCAGGGTATTGGCATCAACATATATCTGATACCATACCTTTCCATCACTGCCCTGAGTCTGATGGTTAATGGTAACACTGGCATCCTTCTTTGCACTTCCCACTTTCTGACTGCTTGAATTAGGCTCCTTACGGATATTTACATTATCACCGGTAACCTTTCCTGCACTCTGCGCATAGCTGACCATGGAAAGCTGTTCTACTGTCAGACAAAGCATGCATACCATCACAAGGGAAAAAATTCCCATACATGCCTTTCTAATCCAATTGTTTTTTGTTATTGTTTTCATGTGTACTTCTGTACTCCCTTCTTAAAAAAAGTTAATAAATATGAAAATTACATTTCTTCTCTCATAAATCGTCTGTGTCCGGTATCTCCGCCTTCATTGGTTCCGTAACCTTTCACATCCTTACGCAATGCTTCACGATACTGTTCTTCCATATTGCGATGTACCCTCATCTCACATTCATGACAGAAACGTCCACTACGGATTTCCTTACCGCATACTTCACAATGCATAAAGGATTTAGAACCCTCTGCAATTTCTATACGAGATTCTTTTAACATTTTTCGAATGGAACGCTGGGACACACCGATTTCCGCCTCAATTTGCGCAGCAGTAGCGCCTCTATGCTTTTCAATGTAATTCCTAACTTTTCCATAATCGTCCCAATCAAGACTTCCGCAATCCTCACACTGATATTCGCCAACGCCTTTAAAAATCATGATTCCGCCACATTTTTTACAATTAGTAGGTACATTATAGCCATTTAACAATTCTCGTGCATCCATGTTTGCTCCATTCCGGCAGGCAAAAAATTTAATTTACATTATCAATTGCCTTGCCTATATCATTACGCATGTATTTGTTTTCAAAATCAACCCACTTGGTAGCCGCATATGCATTTGCTCTTGCTTCTTTTAAATCCGCACCCTTTGCGGTAACACCCAGCACACGTCCACCATTGGTTACAATACCTTTTTCAGTAAGCTTGGTTCCTGCATGGAAGCAATAGTAGCCTTCCTCCTTCTCAAAACGCTCTAATCCATTGATTACAAAGCCCTTTTCATAGGAAACAGGATATCCCTCACTTGCAAGTACTACGCATACCGCTGCATTGTCTTCAAACTGTAAATCTATCCGGTCTAAAGTACCGTCCACGCAGGCTTCCATTACCTCAATAATATCATTCTTCATACGAGGCAGTACTACCTGTGTTTCAGGGTCACCGAATCTTGCATTATATTCCAGCACTCTGGGACCATTAGGTGTAAGCATCAGACCAAAGAAAATAACTCCCTTGAAAGGTCTGCCCTCTGCCGCCATGGCATCCACAGTTGCCTGATAAATATATTTCTGACAAAATTCATCCACCTCAGGTGTATAGAAAGGAGTGGGGGAAAAGGTTCCCATACCACCGGTATTTAAGCCTTCGTCTCCATCCTTTGCACGCTTGTGATCCTGAGCAGAGGTCATAATCTCGATGGTCTTACCATCTACAAAGGAAAGTACGCTTACCTCCGGTCCTGTCATAAACTCCTCGATAACCATGCGATTACCGGCAGCACCAAAGTGCTTATCCAGCATAATTTCTTTTACGCCTTCCTTTGCTTCCTCCAAAGTATTGCAAATCAAAACACCTTTTCCAAGTGCCAAGCCATCCGCTTTTAATACAATGGGATAATTTGCTTTTTCTTCCAAATACTTTATAGCTGCTTCTGCATCATCAAAATTCTCATAAGCAGCTGTAGGAATATTGTATTTTTTCATTAAGTCCTTGGAAAATGCCTTGCTACCTTCCAAAATAGCTGCATTCTTTCGGGGACCAAACACGCGAAGCCCCTCTGCTTCCAAAGCATCTACCAAGCCACCCACTAAAGGATCATCCATTCCTACAATGGTAAAATCTATTGCATTTTCCTTAGCAAAAGCTACCAGCTTGTCAAATTCCATAGCACCAATGTTTACGCACTCTGCAATCTGACCGATACCGGCATTGCCGGGCGCACAATATATTTTATCCACCTTGGCACTCTTTGCCACACTGGTTGCAATGGCATGCTCTCTACCGCCGCTTCCTACGATTAATACTTTCATATGTTCCTCACATTCTGCCTTAGGGCATCTTTCATTTATTCCAACATTTTTAGTTTTAGGCAAATTTCTTTCATGCTACACATGCTTTACCTTGCCATCCACCACTTGAAGTCTTCCGTTTGCAATATCATCAATTGCCTGAGGAAGTAAAAGCCATTCTGCTTCTTCCATGACACGAAGCTGCAAGCTTTCCGGCGTATCATCCTCCAAAACCGCCACTGCCTTCTGGGCAATAATGGGACCTTCATCCATTCCTTCTATTACATAGTGAACCGTAGCTCCGGTTATCTTAACCCCACGCTCCAATGCCTTTTCGTGTACCTTAAGCCCATAATAGCCCACGCCACAAAAAGAAGGGATTAAAGAAGGATGGATATTGATAATACGGTTGCTGTATTTCTGTACCATTGCCTGAGGAATGGCTACCAAAAAACCTGCCAGCACTATCAAATCCGGCTGAAATTCATCCACTTTTGCAAGAAAAGCTTCATTAAATTCTGCTCTGTCAGCATAATCCTTGGGAGATACACTGATTGCCGGAATCCCTGCATTTCTAGCTCTCTCCAGACTCTTCACGGTCTTATTATTACTGATAACACCAACCAGTTCTGTATTTGTAATTTTTCCGGCTGCCACAGCATCTATGATTGCCTGCAAATTGGTTCCGCCACCGGATACTAACACCAATACACTTAGCATAATGTTACACCCTTTTCTCCTGCTTCACACTTACCTACTACATAAGCAGTATCTCCGGCTGCCTTGATTGCTTCCATGGTCTTATCCACATCAGCAGGGTCAACTGCCAGCACCATACCAAGACCCATATTATAGGTGTTATACATCATTTGGTCTGTAATATTTCCAGTCTTCTGCAATAATTTGAAAATTGCAGGAACCTCATAGCTGTCCTTTTTCACAACCGCACGAATTCCATCAGGAAGCATTCTGGGGATATTTTCATCAAAACCGCCACCAGTAATATGGCTGCAGCCATGTACGGTAACGCCGGCCTTCTTAATGGACTTTAATGCATTTACATAAATTCTGGTAGGTGCCAAAAGCGCCTCACCAAGAGTAGTACCTAATTCATCATAGTATGTATTCAAGCTCTCCTTTGTCATTTCAAATACTTTACGAACCAAGGAGAAACCGTTGGAATGAACACCGGAGGACGCAATACCGATAAGGGTATCCCCTGCCTGAATTTTTTCACCGGTAATCAAATCCTTTTCATCCACTACGCCCACTGCAAAGCCGGCTAAATCATACTCATCCTCAGGCATTAGTCCCGGATGCTCTGCTGTCTCACCGCCAATCAAAGCTGCGCCGGACTGCTTACAGCCCTCTGCCACACCCTTTACGATGGTAGCAATTTTCTCTGGATAATTCTTGCCACAAGCAATATAATCCAAGAAGAATAAAGGCTCTCCACCTGCACAGGCAACGTCATTTACGCACATTGCTACTGCATCAATACCGATGGTATCATGCTTATCCATTAAAAATGCCAATTTCACCTTGGTACCACAACCATCAGTTCCGGATAACAGAATGGGATTCTCCATATCCTTAATTGCACTCATGGAAAAAGCACCGGAGAAACCACCCAAACCTCCCAATACTTCGGGACGCATGGTTTCCTTTACATGCTTTTTCATCAATTCTACTGATTTGTAACCGGCTTCAATATCAACTCCAGCTTTCTTGTAATCCATTTTTCTTCTCCTCTTTGTATATGATATGCTCGATTTTTTACTTTTTCATTCCATCAAGATATGCTTTATAGCCCACTTCCTGCAACTTAGCATCCTTTGCCTGTACCTGCTCCTTCAGGTTCTGACTGTAATCCTTTAACTTCTGTAACAGTTCAGGATTGGAGGTTGCCAAAATCTTAGCTGCCAAAAGCCCGGCATTGGCACCACCGTTAATAGCCACGGTTGCCACAGGAATACCGGAGGGCATCTGTACGATGGAATACAGGGAATCACGACCTCCCAAGGATGTAGTGTGCATAGGAATACCGATAACTGGCATGGGGAAAATCGCTGCACACATACCGGGCAGATGTGCTGCCATTCCTGCACCTGCAATAATTACCTTAAAGCCCTTTTCCTCTGCACTCTTTGCATATTCAAAGAATACATCGGGCTCTCTGTGTGCACTGATTACTGTAATTTCATAGGGAATTCCCAATTCCTCCAAAACATCGGCTGCCTTAGCCATAACAGGCATATCGGAATCGCTGCCCATTACAATACCAACCTTCTGCAAATTCTCTGTATTTGACATAATGTCCTCCTTATTAAACATACCTATTGCATTTTAAACCTATTTATTTGTTAGTTTACTAAAATTAATGATGTGTTGCAATATCTTAATCGCAATTTCTTACATTTTATTTTCTTTTATGCCTCAAATGCCTCATTTAGCTCTTCCGTACCGGGAAGCACAAAACGTCCCGCTTTAATAATGGGAACTCTACTGCCGTCCGGCAATACAGCATTCAACTCACCCAATTCATCATAGGGAATTGTAATATCCGTATGACAATTAAAATAGGCTTTGGCAGGCTTGGTATCACGTAACAGCGATACTTCGTTATCCTTTGCCACGATTTCTTTTCCGTCAGGATTAAAGACCTGCACCTCCTCTGCATGGGAATAGCAGGTATCTCCCACTGCAAAATGAGGTCCCATTTTTTCTGCAATCAAAATAGGCAATTTATCTCCCACATTAAATTTCTTTGCTGTCACATAAGCCGTGGTATTGGTTCCGATGGCAAACTCACCCATGGGCAGAGTTTTATGGCGGAACAGAATATTTTCCTTAATAAATACCTGATTTTCTTCTTCCTTTGCAAAATTGTCACAGGTATAATCATGAATCATACCATCCTCAAAGGTAATTGCCAGATTCTTGTATTCCAAGCCATTCAAAAACACCTTGCTGACATGCAGAATGCCGTTGGTGTCTTTCAACACAGGTGAGGTAAACACTTCACCTACGGGGATATTAACATCTGCCACACAGTTTTCAAAAATGGTTTCCTTTTCCGGATTCTTCAATTTATAAAGGCTTATCTTCAAATCCGTGCGATTCCCATTCATACCCTTGATTTCACAATAATCAGCCTTATCCAACGCATCGATAATGGTCTGCTGGATTCCCTGATACAGCTTATAATCCAAGGTATTAATGCGGATAATCTCTCCAAAAAGTTCTGAGAAACAATCTCCGATTTCCGGCAAGGGAAACGCAATAATGGTAAAGCTTCTCTCCTCCGGCAAAATATATTTTCTCTGCTGTTCTCCTGCCAGAGTGCGATACTCTACCAGAAGTGCATTTTGTTCTTCACTCAGGGTAATTCGTTCAGGCTTATTTACCGGCTCGAAATTCTTTTCTCCAAAGGTTTCCACCACCGCAGGTCCTGCATAAACAAGTGCTTCTGCCTTATACTTTTCAAAAGCAGTATGCAACACTTCCAGCTTCCTGTTCATGTAAACCTTGTCAAAAAAGAGCGCCTTGTCATCCTTATGGTCAAATTCATACTGTCTGTTGGGTGTACCGCCAAAGAAGCCGATTTTAAACAGACCCGGATTGTACATTATACTATAAGCAGTTCTGTAAATAGTGGGCTGCAAACCCATCTGTTCAAAATTTTCTATGGCCCGCTTCATCATGCGTTCAAAGCCTAATTGATAACGCAGTTCCACGGTTTTCTTTTTGGATAAATCCTTATTTCCTACCTCAAAGCCAATTCGATAGCCCTCCGTATAGGTGTCAGCCATGGTATTAATGGTCTCCTGAGGTAGCTTAGCCATATAGCGAGCCATGGTTAACTCATTTTCTCCTACATATTCGCCATATGCAAAAAGATAACGCACATCGGACAAATCAGCATTTTTAATAATATTCACTGCAAAATTATTTTCAGAAACCACCATGCCTTTTACCAGTTGTTCTGCGGAAACATCCGCATAGTCACTGACAAACCAATAAATAATCTGACGTATGGTTTCATATGCAGGCAGCTTCGCATTTTCCTGCCATTCGTACAGAAAAGCCGCGTAAATTTCCACAAATAATTCCATGCGGATTACCACTTCATCCACTCTGCCCTCGTAAACAAAGCCAATCAAGCTGCGCATTTCCGTATATAAAAAGGAAAGAATTGCTCCAAATTCTTCTCCCAGCCATTTCACTGCCACCGCAGGATTGGCATAGCTCTCCTCATAATGCTCCTCGCTAATATCCGCATATAAGGCGTGATTGCGCTCCAGCAATTCCTCAAAAGCAGCTGTTTTCAAGCCACCCTTTTCCAGAAATATTCTGTTATCCTCCACAAGCATAATAAATTCCGCCAGTGTTGCAAAATATGCCACAAAGGCTTCCACCTCAGAATCCCCCCACTTCTCAGCAGGTATCTCTCTGATTCGTTCCACTGCCAAATCCAAACGCTCCAATAATTCTTCCTGATTCATTCAAATCCTCCATTCCTTTCACAAGCATTCCTCTTTTACCATCAGGTTTACAAGATACTGCCCACATACAATATCAGACTTACTCCGCCAAGCACCAGCAAATTGATTATGATTCCCAGCACCGGGAAAAATTTAAAGCAGGTTTTATCCCTGATACTAATCATTCCCAAGGCTAATCCAATAAACGAAAAAATAGTTGACAGAACTCCTGTCAAACCATATCCATTATGTGCATTCCCGCCACTTTGATAAGACAAATACACTACTGCAATCATGGACGCAAGACTTATCACTCCAAAAACTGTGGACATAACAGCCCCCTGGGAATGCCTCCTGTTTGTAAAAATATATCCTTTTTTCTTCATGCTCCACTTAAACTCTAAAAGGGCACTCCCGGGAAAGATTCTCTTTCTCCCCTGAAATGCCCATCAAAGCTTCCTTTATTTAAAATAATATTTTAGATTTACCGGCAAGTAGCTTACTGCCACTGATAATCAAAAGCACTCCTGCCGAAACTCCGGTGACAATCGCCACAACTCCCAACACAATATTTAATGCGCCTGTCCCTCTCATGGTTTTGTATGTTCTTTCTTCCATTCATGCTCCTATTCCGCGCTACCGCGCATCCATAATCTTAGCATTATAACTGCATTCCTTTATGCGACCTATGTCGCGTACCAACCTATTACGCTCCGTATGTCGCGTACCAACCTATTACGCTCCGTATGTCGCGTAATAGGTGTCAATTGCAGCTTTTAAGGTATCATCAATATAAATCTGTCCTTTATAAGGCTTATTATACAGATGCTCGATTACATCCGCCATGGTTACGATGGCATTTGCATCAAAGCCGTATTTCTCTTTGATCTCTTCCAATGCACTCTTCTCGCCGCCCATGCCCTTTTCCATACGGTTCAGGGACACCATAAGACCTACGATTTCCACATTTGCTGCACCTTTTACCTTGGGTACAGTTTCCTCCATGGATTTGCCGGAGGTGGTAACATCTTCAATCATGATAACTCTGTCCCCATCCTGCAGCTTGCTTCCTAAAAAGCCGCCTTTGTCTGCGCCATGGTCTTTTTCCTCTTTACGGTCGGAGCAGTAACGAACTTCCTTTCCGTACAGCTTGCTGTATGCGATTGCCGTTACCACACTGATGGGAATACCCTTATAAGCAGGTCCGAACAATACATCAAAATCATCTCCGTAGGTATTATGAATTGCCTTCGCATAGTATTCTCCCAGTCCCATCAACTGGCTTCCGGTAACATAACCTCCTGCATTCATAAAGAAAGGAGACTTACGTCCACTCTTTAAAGTAAATTCGCCAAATTTCAAAACCTGGCAATCCACCATAAATTCGATAAATTCCTGTTTGTACTGTTCCATTTTATAAAAACCTCCTGTATTTACAGGGGTTCCTGAGAACCCCTTATTCTCAAAATAGCCTTACTACACACTTACTACACACTTCTGAGCTTACACAGCCTTTTCCATCTTCATCATCTCTGTAAACAGTGTATCCTCTGTCACATGACAATACAAATCCATTGTCATCTGCAAGGAGCCATGTCCGGGAATCTTCTGTAATGTCTTTGGCTGCATTCCGTTCTCAATTGCTCTGGTTGCAAAAGTATGTCTTAAGCAATGTGGTGAAAACATCTCATAGTCAGGATGCTCTTTTCGAATCCGGTTTACTATGGCACCGATTGCCTCCTGCACTATGAACTGTTGTGTAGGTCTGTTGTTTTTCGTAACAAACACCAAGTCCCTGTACTGTTCCTCTGTTTCGATTCCCTTAAAGAGAATCTTCTGTTTTTGAATGCGTTGTCATTTCAATGCCTCCAACGCCCGCGTGGTTAATGGAATCGTTCGCCTTCCATTCTTGGTCTTTGCATCATGCATCTCAAAAATGTACTTACCACCTTTTTGAAAATAGCATAATGTATGACGCACATACAGTACCTTCTTGTCAAAATCAATGTCCTTCCACTGAACACCACAAAGCTCACCGATACGCATTCCGGTTTCTATGGCAAGCACAAACAGATTATAGTAGAAACTACTCTGTGCCTCACCTAAAAACAACTCTGCTTCACTTACCGTCAGTACACGTCTTTCCTTCTTATCTTCCTTGGAAATCACCGTGTTTAATTGCTTTGCAACATTTTTTGTAAGTAAATCAGAGTCGATTGCCTTTTCCAGCATATCCACCAGAATCTTTTTCGTGTTCTTTCTGGCATTATCAGAAACAAGCTCATTGAGTGCATTCTGCATGATAATCAGGTTCAATGATGTCAGCTTACGCCATCCAAGCTCCTTCTGTATCCTCTTATAATGTGTGGCATAGGATTCCTTGGTAGAATTCCTGC
Organism: Lachnospiraceae bacterium; assembly: GCA_017624835.1. GTDB lineage: Bacteria > Bacillota > Clostridia > Lachnospirales > Lachnospiraceae > Acetatifactor. The sequence goes on along the minus strand of JAGAMG010000040.1, from coordinate 3,528 downwards.
AATTCTTCTTACAGGTATTCATCCAAATCTCATACCACTCATCAAGGGTTACATCCTTGGTGACAACATTCAGTGCCTTCTCATCCTCATACTGTTCCTCACGCATCCTTTTACGAAGTTCATTCAAGCTACTTGCGTATATAGTCTGCGTCTTGCCGAAACGATTCACAAATCGTCCCTGATAAAGTCCATCACTCTTTCTCTGCGTAATGCCTTTACCAAGTTCTTTACCTTTTATGGATTTACCCATATCTGCCTCCTTCCAGCGTGTATATACGTTGAAAGGAACCATCAATCCATCCAATTGTAGCATATACACGCTTAATTTTCAATTAGTTTCATGGTTATTTAATAAATTCATGGTCTTTTTATGAATCAAATTTCCTAGCATCCAATCTGATTCAAAAGCCATTCATCCAGCTTGCCCTTGTGAGCATACAGTCTGTTTCCGATGCGAACCGCGAATACATCAGCATTTTCAGCCAACAACTCACGCGCCTTTGTCTGACCAATCCCCAAATAAGAGCAAAACTCTTTTACAGTCAATAAAGCCTTATCCTTCATTCTTCTACCTCCTCAAAATCTAGTCTCTAAGTTAACCCCGAACAAATTTTCGAAATTCTCTCAAAAAGTTATAGAACATTCGTTCGCAGTGTGTTATAATCGGTATGCGCATACCATTTCTTTTTAAAAGTAATCGTTTCTTATCAAAAACTATTACTCTCTCACTTATAGGAGATTTAGGAGGGGTTTTGCGGAAGTGTTTTTAAAAAAAGTTGCAAATTTATAGAAATAATATCTATTCAGAGCCCCCATTCGCAAAATCGCCTCTTCGAGGCTTTCCTTTTGCTCATGTTGGCTTCTCGCCATATAGATTTGTAAAAACAGCCTTTATCAAGCAAGCTTGAACAGCCTTTTTTACAAATCTGCATGGCTCTGAATAGATAACATATACAAGGCAGGTTTTACGGATAAATGAACATTAGAAAACATCAGGAATTGATGGACTTCTGGGAATATTCCCACGGCTTTGATAGCGAAGACGGAGCCTTTTCCATAGATGAGGATATTACCTTTGAGGCATCCCAGCAGGAATTACAAATTGAATTAGAGCATTTTAATGAAATGGATTTGGAGCAGGAACTGCATCCCATAAAGGATGATGATTTTCAGCCGGAGGACGAGCATCCTAATAAGACAATGCTTAAAAGGGAGCTTCGTGCCATTGCTTTAAAGCGACTGGAGGACGGTGCCCGTACAGTTTCAGATTTTGAGGAAGTGATAAAGGAATGGGATCATCTGGATGACAATAGAGAACGCAAAGAGAGATATCATGAGATTGGCAGGGAAAACATCGACAGCAAGAAGGATGTGGCACCACTTGCCATCGTTATCCCGGCTCCCATCAACCATACTTACCGGCGACAGCTTATTAAGGGAGACTATATAGACATTATTTCTAACTGCCCTTATGAAATGCACAATTCCCTGTCCGATGAAGATTATTCCAAAATTATTTATGACCTGAAAGACGACCATAAAGAACTGATATACTACCTATATCTTAGGGATTTCACGACCAGTCAGCTTGCTGCCCTGCGTAATCAGAGCGACCGTAACATTCGTGGTGTCCGTTCTACCATCCTTGGTCAAATTAAGAAAAAGGTACTTATGATACTTGTAGACAGGCAGGGCGAGGAATTCCCTTTTACTATGGAAGAGCTGGATTTCCTATCACGACACGAAGAAGAAATCCCGGCTACTACAGAAAAGCTGGATAAAGAAAAGCTGGCTTTACTAAAGGAAATCGGTGTAGTGGTGAGAAGAATTACCAGAGAGCAGGAAAAGCAGGCGAAGGAAGAAGCCAAGAAACAAAAGAAACTTAATCGGACCAATCGGAAATCTAAATAATAAACAATCATTTAAGATAGGTCGAAGCATTTACTGCTGAGACCGTAAGAACATGATTCAGCAATGCAAAAATCCCATTGCGTAGCAATTTTAATGGATTTTTGCATCATAATTATGAAGGAACTGAATAATTATCTTTAAATATGCATAAAGACATGCTATGATAGTAATAGTTTTTATACAGAAAGGAATTACTATGAAGAATATTTTTCAGAAATCCAGTTCCAACTGGGTGAAATATGATAAATACGAATGGCGGACAGCCGCAAACGGAAAGTGTTATATTACACCTTCTGCAGATGCCAAGCCATCCATCTACAATCCTATCATGGATTATGAGAAGCTGGTGCTGACCGCAATTAACATCGGTACTACTGCCATGAATAAAGCAGACGAATCAGAATTAAAAGAAGCCATTATGGGCTTTGTATCCGAGTACGGTATGCTGGGACTTATGACTGCCCTGCCTACTACACCGGATTTTATTACATACGAGGCGGTCTATCTGCCAAAAAATCATTTTATCAAGGAAGAAAGCATCTCTACAGAGAAGTATCTGTCCTACTTCTTCCCTTTTGACAAGATTGATTTTCGAAAGAAGGGCATGGAATCCAGTTGGAGTACGGACAGTGTGGAAATGATTGCCCTGATAATGACCATGAAGAATAAGCCACAGGCTGTTATGATGAGCTTTCAGAAGGAATATGCCGAAGCCTATGAATGGCTTGTGGAAGTATTCCGAGACTGGGCATTCACCTTCTTCTCCAGCTTCCTTTATTATCTGGACTACGACAGACTGGATGAGAATGAGCGTAACCTGTATCGTCAGGGAATGGCGGCTTTCGGTGGTGTGGCACCTACCTACCGCATAGAATTGCGTGAACGCCCTACCATCGTCTGGGACTTCAATTCCTTATTGTTATGTGTACAGATGATGTTTTCCTTTATGCTGACGGATGAGAACTCCAACATGAAGGTATGTAAGCACTGTGGCAAGGCTTTTGTTGCCACCAGACCAAATATGGAATTCTGCTCACCACAGTGTAAGAACCAGTATAATGTGTATAAGAGCAGAGCGAAGAAAAATAACGACAGTAATCTTGAATAGCGAGGAGGACATACACATGAACAAATCGAATATTATTATGTACACAACCGAAGATGGTTTGACCAAAATAGAAACTACCTTTGAGGAAGATACTGTGTGGCTGTCCATTGACCAGATGGCAGAGCTGTTTCAAAGAAATAAATCTACTATTTCCAGACACATCAGTAAAATATACGAAGAAGGCGAATTGTCACCAATGGGAACTGTTGCAAAATTTGCAACAGTTCAAATGGAAGGCACCCGCTCCGTAGAACGAAACATTGAATATTACAATCTCGATGTAATCATCTCCGTAGGCTACCGTGTAAAATCTCACCGTGGTACACAGTTCCGTATTTGGGCTATGGGAATTTTAAAGGAATACATGAAAAAAGGATTTGCATTAGACGATGACCGACTGAAAAGACTTGGCGGCGGCAATTACTTTGACGAATTGCTTGCCCGTATCAGAGACATCCGGTCATCTGAAAAAGTATTCTGGAGAAAGGTTCTGGAAATCTATGCTACCA
>JAGAMG010000039.1 GCA_017624835.1 Lachnospiraceae bacterium | reverse complement strand
ATCTCTTGGGTTTTATTGAATACTCCATTATAATACTAAAAGCACTGTGGATCTGTATCTATTTTACTACAGCTTTGACTGTTCGGAGGTGACTCAGACCACAGCTTTTCGTCTATTACTGGTAATTAGTTTGTTAACGCTTGACGTTTCTATTTACGTGATTACACAGCCGAATTCTCTGTGGGAGACAACAGTGCTAAAATATTATTTCAGGAGGTAAATCTATATGTCCATGTATTTTGTTGGAATTGATATTTCCAAGTACAAACATGATTGCTGCATCATATCTGCAGCAGGTCAGCAGATTGTTTCTAAATTCACCTTTGCGAATGATAAAGATGGCTTTGAACAACTGCTTACTACCCTTAATTCTCTCTCCAATCCTGAGGATATAAAAATAGGGTTTGAATCAACTGCCCATTATGCCCTCAATCTTGAACTCTTCCTTGAAAACGCTCACCACAGCTTTATGGAAGTTAATCCAGTTCTCATCAAGGAATACAAAAAGTCTACAACTTTAAGGCGAACCAAAACCGATTCTGTTGACTGCGAATCAATAGCCCGGTGGTTAATGACGGTTGAGTACAAACCCCATTCAAAAGGATTTTACCACGCTTATTCCCTAAAGTCACTAACTCGTTTGCGTGACAGACTAATTCGTCAGCGCTCTTTTTATCTTGTTAAGATAACCAATGTTTTAGACCATACCTTTCCGGAATTCAAACCCTTCTTCAATGAAAGACTTTCTAAAACAGCTTTATACCTTCTTGAAAACTATGGCTCTGCTGAAAAAATGGCTCGTATGAACTCTGCTTCCTACGATAAACTCCGGTGTATTTCCAGAGGTAAGTTTTCTATCCAGCAATTCCTTCGACTTAAGGAGCTTGCTACTAATACTGTAGGTGTCAATAATTCTATATTTGACTTAGAATTAAATAGCTTATTAACACTATATAAATCTCTTTCCAATGAAATAAATACTCTGGAAACTGAGATCATAAAGCTTATTGAAGAAGTTCATCCACACTATATGTCCATTCCTGGTATAGGTCCCATATCAGCCGCAGTTATTTACGCTGAATACGGTGATATATCTAACTTTTCCAATCCTGCTCAGATGCTTGCATTTGCCGGAATTGAACCAGGAATAAATGAATCCGGGACAGAATCCCATAGTGGTAGAATGGTAAAACACGGTTCTTCACAGCTCCGTTTTGTACTTCTTAATGCCTGCCTTCCCTTAATTCGTTTTGATATAACCTTTGCAACTTATTATGCAAAGAAACGTGCAGAAGGCAAAAAACACAGGGTAGCTATTACTCATGTAGCAAAGAAACTAATTCGAGTCATCTATGCATTGGAGAGGCAAGATATAGACTTTAATGTTCAGAAACTACGCTAATATCTATCCTACATATATTTATCTGTTCCATCTGAAATACGGTGTTTTCAGATGGTCTATTAAAGTTACCCTTTTTTATCTCTCTAATTTTTAAAAAAAACTCTTGACTGTTTATAGTTTGTCACTCCTTTGTACAGGAGACAAACCGCTCGCATTTTATAGGCTGTATACATATACAGCTATTTCCACTATTTTCAAACAAGGCTATACACATGTACCAACATCTAAAATAGTAAAAAGCAGGAGAACTTCAAAAATCAGTAGAGTTCTCTGCCACTTTACATTTACCTTGAAAAATTTATTCCATTTTACCTTCTTCATCAGAACCGCAAAGAACGTGTAAATGACCATTCGCATCTTCAATTCTTAAGCTTCTGACATTACTTTCGTCATTGGGAACTATAACATTCAACTTGTGTGTCTTAGTATTGATTTCATAAATCAAACCATCAAACAATACTACTGGTCTTTGCTGTTTTTTATCCAAATTCAAGGTAAACTGTTTCATGATTGTACCCCTATCATGCCCATTTGAAATATATTATCCGGTGTTGTATATCTTGATATTATTTCACCCTTTAATACAAGCCTTGTTAAGTCGCTTTTAGATTTATCCGTATATTTTACAACTGCTGACTCAACAGAAATCCCGTCATCATCTACATATTTCACATCAACCAACCCAACCCACTGATCTGGATATTTCTTCTGAATTTCTTCCCATGTCATCCTCTCAACCATACTCACACCTCCAAACGAATCACGCTTCTTCTCATTATATTATATCTTATATCAACCCAAATTCAAACGTCTAGTTACTAATTAATTTCTTCACTTTCATTTCAACAAATTGGAATTTGGTAGTATTACAACTGCTTAATCTCATTGGCAATCATAGCCACGGTTTTTGCATTGGTATCAATTTTAATGGTATTGAGTGAGTGGTTTTCTTCTTTACGAATTATATCTTAGCAAGCCCTCGGCGTTTGAGAGCGAAATACACCCTTCGCACAAATCTTTGATTTGTACTCTGTGGTATTTCTACTCATATATAAATTAGTCGCTTAAGTAAAAACATTTAGCCATACTGTAATCAGTGCATCGTTTACACCATGCGCGATAATAACCGACAACAACGTGCAATTTTTAATTTTAACTCTACAGATGCAAAATATAGCTCCGATGATACCGGTCCCAAGAATCTGTACTATATTTCCTCCCAGAAAATGACACAATCCGAACAGAACCGATGAACCTATAATCGCACCTACGGCGGAACCAAAAAGTGTTTCTAATTTCTTGTAGAAAAAACCGCGAAAAACAAACTCCTCCACCAACGCAATTGCAAAAATAAAATAAACAAAATCGTATATGAATTGCCACATATATTGATATTGATGTTGATTATTTACCCAGTCACTTTTCCCTGCTAAATGCGGTATTACCGTAAAAACAAATGACATACACAATGCAATACCAAGTCCTATCAGCACCTGATATCCATTTTTTTCCTTTGAAAATCCATAGTCAGACCACTTATCCTTATTAAATAATACAATACAAAAAGGAACCAGCGCAATCGGCCAATATGTTACAATCATCAAAACCATACGAACAACAAGCGGAAGACTCATAAGCACATATTGATTAAATGCATTCACTCCCAACAAACCACCAACCACACCGATGATTGCAATTACCATCTGTATTATTATTTTATTACGTTCCTTCACTTTCATCTTCATCTCTCTCTTTCTTTGTCAATACTTTCAGACACCATCTCCATTTGCCGCAATGCGGGCATCGCATCCTTCTTTTTGCAACCATATTCATTGCTACTGTATAATTGATGAAGCCGGGAACAAAGGTTTCTTCACAATGTAAACACTTATAATATCCAAATGTGCGTCCTCCCTCCATCAGTGCAAGTAAACCAACCGTAAAAACGGCACATGCAATAAACACCAATATACCTTTCGCCTGATTGCTTATTACTTCCGCATATGTATTCACAACAACAATCAGCGTAACAAAAGAAATGATGGATATAAGTCCCATTAACAGAATCAGCATTAATTTCGTTCTGTTCTCTTTCTTTTCTTCTACCAGATGAACCATTTTTTGTTCTGCCTTTTTCATATAATTCTCTTTATCCAAGCGTTCCCCCGTCAGCAACTCATTCACCGAAATTCCCAGCGCCTTACAAAGGGGCTGCAACAAGGAAACTTCCGGAAATCCTTTGCCGCATTCCCATTTGGAAATTGTTCTGTCACTAACATTAAGAATATCTGCAAGTTGCTTCTGCGTATAATTTTTCTTCTTTCTTTCCTCTGAAATAAACTTACCTATTTTATTCAGATCCATGCTTGTCCTCCTTTCGGGTCTTATTATCATAAAAACAAGCTTTTTTGTCTACCAACGGAGCGTAGAGTTCCGTATTTTAAAGGAATTCTACGCTCCGTTGTGCTAATTCTTTCCCTTGTTTTTTCCCTTATTAGAGGTCGTAACCAAGGGTAAAACGATATAACATAATACAAGATGTGACGGAGAGGACACCCACGAAAACTTTAGTATTTTCAGGGTTCCCCGCAATTTTTATAACAAGATATAACAGTTATTAAATCCCTAAAAACACCTCAAGTGAGAATTCAAAGTTTCTGTTCCCTACAAATTGAAATTTATCTATTCTTCCCAATGTTCCATTTCTTCGGCATGATATGCTTTCGTCCAATGATAAGGTTGTAATTCTTTCAGTTCCACAAACCTAATATCATTATCCTCAGTTGTAACAGCCACTTGCACATCCTCGCCCCAATATCTTAATCGCTCCTGACAAATGCCACATGGCGATAATACTTGATATTGAGACTTTTCATCCTTGCGAACAAGGCACATACAATGAGTTACTTTTTCATTGTATTTATGTGCTTCCAGCATAGCACCAGTTTCAATACATAATACCGCAGATGCATTAGCAGTATCAATAGAAACACTTGTATAATAATTCCCATTTAATGTATGTACAACACCTGCACCGCCCCAACCTGTAGGATATCTCCTTTCTATCAATTCAACTGCCATATTATACATTTTCTTTTCTATTTCAAAGTCTTGCATGATTACCTCCATAAATTCATCTCTCTGTATTACTGAAATATTCAAGTGTGCGTGTTTACAATAACAATCTTTCTGCTTCATATATATTTTCAGCAGTTAAACCAATACTTGCATCTGTAAGTATTTGATGTTTTCTAATTTCTTCATTATGCAAATCAAGGTCATCAATCACTATCCACTTTTCAATATTGTCATGCTGTGATACCCATGCAAGTATTTCACTCGCTTTAACAAGACTAAATTTTTTGCTTTTTCTTATCTCTTCCGTTGTATGGTCTGGAGTTACACCATTGACTTTTATACCTTCCTTTTCAAGCATACTTATCAAGCGTTCTGCTTCTCTACGCAATGGCTTTACTTCACTATCAAACCAAAACTTCCAACCAGAATGTAATATAACATTTGCACTTGTGTTTCTTATAAGTTGCCCCAATAACATTACTTTTTCTTCATCAATAAGTGTTCCTTCACTTATTTCTCTTTGATGTGTATCATTCCAAAAATTAGAGTTAAGAACACCATCAATATCTAAAAATATTATTTTCATAATATATAATTCCTCACCAAATTCGCATAACTTATTATAAAATCCCAACTAATATTTAGGCAACAATATTTTTTATAAGCCTTATCCCTCTATCCTAACTCCACACAAAATGCCCTATATCAGCCATCTAAAGCTAATATAGAGCACTTCATTTTCCATCTCAACTATTTAATTTCTCAACTTACCCTATTAGAACCACTAACTTCCCTAGTTCGCATTCATCTTTGCCAGCTTCGCCACCTAGGCGACTGCTGTAGGGGAATACCTCTAATTTTTCTTTAATCAATCTTCTCCATCAAATATCCATACGTATAAGGCGTTTCTTCTATATTCTCATTGGTTGTAAGAAATCTAGTAAGATTATCCCACTGCAAATATCCATTCTCATCAGCCGGAACATAGATTTTTCCAGTGATTAATCTATAATGATGAACCTCTGTACTTCCATCAGCAAATGTAACTTCAATAGTAAGTATTGCACCATTTACCTGATCTATATCCTCATGAGAAGCAGCTTGCATATTGTCATTATTGCTCCACAATTCCTCAGGAACTGACATTCCAAATGACATATTGTCATTATAAGCACCCTCGTACGTATTTCCTACTATTACTAAGTGTTCCTCGCCTTTATCAAGAGAAGTAACCGTGTATAGATTACATTTGTCAGTTGAAATCTTTACTTTTTCGATATTCTGACCTGAAATGGCAAACCTACCATCTAAATACTCCGAACTACCATAACCAGCCGAAAAAGCACTAAGAGTCAATACATCTCCTGATGTCACTCCTTCCGGCAATTCTGCGGCATATGCTGTGATTGCAAAGAAATTTCCACTTTTTACATCTTGTACTCCGTTTGCGAATCCTCTTGCCACAATCAAAGCTAGTGCTGCACATGCCAACAATCCGCCTTTAATTATTTTTTTCATTTTTATCTTATTGTTCCTTACCTTTTTTTGAACTTGAATTTCAGAATCATCAATTTCCGGCACAAGGGCTTGCCTTAAGATTTGTTCTAATCTTTCATCTGTCATATCCTAATACCTCCAATTCTTTTTTCAACAAATGCCTCGCTTTGTTCATGCGACTTTTAACGGTTCCTTTTGGTATATGTAACACTTCTGCAATTTCTTGAACAGACATATTGGCTGAATAATACAAATGAATAGGTATTCTGTATCTCTCTGGTAAATTTGCAACCACCTGTTTGACAGTATTGTTTAGCTCCTTCTGAATAATACAACTCTCTGGCGAGACGACAGTTAAATCTGCAATATTTGAATTTCCTTCCGTTTCCACATGGTCAATACTTTCCATAAATATCAATCGTTTTCTGTTCATATATTTCTTTTTTTTATTTTTCCAAAGCAATATTGATATGGATAATGCATAGCTTCTTACATTTTGTTGAAAATCCAAGCGCTGTCTTTTCTCCAACAGCTTGAGCATGGTATCCTGATACAACTCATCTCCAGCTTCTTGATTACCGCAGGTCATCCTGCAAAACCTGAGAATATCCTTTCCGTTGTTCTGGACAAATTGCTCGAATTCATAAGTATTCATTACAAGTTATCCTTTTTCCTTTCTACCTCTAGTCGACTGTAGGTTTTTACCCTTACACCTATATATTGTGGTAACTTTTCAACAGGTTCATATTTTCTTAAAAATAACATTATATTGGGGCTAACAGTACATTCTAAACACGCACCAAAACAAAAAACGAGCGTTGACATGCTGCAAAAGCATATCCTTACTCGTTTTTTCCACAATACTATTCTTTTTTTACTATATTGGGCCCAAATCCCAGCAAATCAAGAAAATATAATTGCAACACAGATGAGTCGATTCGAATACTGCTGCCGGTTTTCATCTTATACCACGCCTCTTTCGTCTTAAGTGTGTGGTATGTTAGCATAAACCTCCGCAAAATACAACTCGAAAATACACTATTTTTCGAATTCGAACTTGTGTTCTACTCCATTCTATGTTATAATATTCTTAGTAGCTGCAATGCTACCGACAATCGTGATACAGGGTGGTTGACCTTCATTCTTATAGAATGGAGGTGATGCTTATGAACAATAATTTCGATTTTAAAGACTTAATGTCTTTCGGAATGTTCCTCTTGGCACTGCTGACATTCATTTACTTGATATGTCACTAACATAACAAAAACCTTCCCTGTACTTTGGTCGGTCGGGGAAGGCTTTTGTTTTCTTCAACTTGGTCAACCACTTGTGGCGATTGCCTTTTCTAATTATATTATAGCAAAGATTTTAAGTATTACAACACTTTTTTGACTACATTTCTTATCATTTCTTTTCAGCCAAATTTAATTTATCGTTTGCACTATTTTTTCTTACTGGAATCCAAAGCTCACAGAACAGTTCTTTTCTTCCTTTTTCGAAATATATTTCATAATCTGTTGCTTCTTCTGTCTCATATCCCATCTGTGGTAAGAATTCCTTGTAAAACTTAGCCCAAGTATCACCGATACAATCGCCATCCTTACCGATGCAGTCAAATACAACATAGGTTCCCTGCTTCACATTCCAAATACAATAACCTGCCTTTTCCATTTCACTGACATCAAAATTCATTGTTTCTTCATCTATTAAAACACCTATTCCATATTCAAACGTATCTTCTCCTTCTTTCGTTGGAGAACATAGACCATATAAATCCCGCTTTCCTTCCGGGCAAAGATTGCGAATTGCCTCTACCAGATTTTTGTTATAACATTCTCCCCAAAAATCAGGAATATCATGGTTTGTCTCGTCATTGATAATTTCATTTCGGAAATTTCTTACCAATGCAATAAATTTCTGTTCCCTTGTTTGTACAATTCGGTAATCCATACTTTTACCACCTTCCACAGATATTTTAATAACAAGCGGATTGAAAAGTACAAGCTTAGCAGACTCCTCTCTGGCAAACTTAGGAGCAATTCCATGAAGCCTTGTAAATGCCTTTGTAAAACTCTCTGGTGTTACATAACCATACTTTAATGCAATGTCTGTTATTTTAGCATCGGTTTCCACAATTTCTCTACCTGCTAAAGACAACCTACGATTACGAATATAGGCATTGGCAGTCATCCCTGTAAGAAAACTAAATGCCCTATGAAACTCATAGCTTGAAGTGTGCACATGCTTCGCTACATCTTCATAATTAATTTCCTCCATAAGATGCTCTTCAATATAAGTAATTGCCTGTTGCATTGCTGCTATCCACTCCATACTTTTTCCCTCCTGCCACTGTCTATTATAGGAGCAATTTGACACGGTTACATTTCCCAGCTTGCGAAGATTTGTCAGGTTTATCAACTCCAATTTGTATGACTCATTGTAAAATACCCCTAATATTTAGGCAACATATTTTTTGATACTCTTATAGCCCCTCCGAGCAAAATATACACTTTCAACTCCACATAAAAGTGCCCCATATCAGCACCTTAAACTGATATAGAGCACTCATTTTTTCAACTCAACTATTCTTTTTCCCTAACTCAACTCGCAGAACCACTAACCGACCTAGTTCTCATTCATCTTCGCCAACTTCGCCGCCTGGTCAGCAGCAATACAAGCATCCAAAATCTCTTCAATATCTCCATTCATAATCTTATCCAGCTTATACAGTGTCAGACCAATTCTATGGTCAGTCACACGACCCTGGGGGAAATTGTAAGTACGGATTTTTTCGGAACGGTCTCCGGTACCAATCTGACTACGGCGCATTTCTGCTTCTGCATCGTGGCGCTGCTGCTGCTCAATATCATAGAGCTTTGCTTTCAGCAGTGCAAATGCCTTTGCCTTATTCTGTAACTGGGACTTCTCCGTCTGGCTGTATACCACGATTCCGGTAGGATAATGGGTCAAACGTACTGCGGAATCGGTAGTGTTGACACACTGTCCACCGTTACCGGAAGCACGCATAACGTCAATACGAATATCCTTATCATCAATTACAATATCAATATCTTCGTCTACCTCAGGCATTACTGCCACACTGATGGTGGAGGTGTGAATACGACCACCGCTTTCGGTCTCAGGGACACGCTGTACACGGTGTACACCACTCTCGTACTTCATACGGGAATAAGCACCCTGACCGGAAATCATGAACTGTACTTCCTTCATACCGCCGATACCGATATCGTCCACGTTCATGGTTTCCACCTTCCAGCGTCTGCCTTCTGCATAATGTACATACATACGGTAAATCTCAGCCGCAAATAAAGCAGCCTCGTCTCCGCCTGCACCGGCACGGATTTCCACGATAACGTTCTTGTCATCGTTAGGATCCTTGGGAAGCAGCAGAATCTTCAATTCCTGCTCCAGCTCTTCCACACGCTTTTTGCTGTCATTTAAGGTTTCCTTAATCATGTCGCGCATCTCTTCATCGCTTTCCTCTTCCAGCATCAACAGGGAATCCTCAATATCCTGCTTACACTTTTTGTATTCGGTGTAAGCATCTACGATAGGAGTCAAATCACTCTGTTCCTTCATCAGCTTGCGAAAACGCTCCTGATTATTGGTAACAGTGGGCTCATTGAGCTCACCCATTATTTCTTCAAATCGAATCAATAAATCCTCTAATTTATCAAACATCACTTACCTCAGCTTTCTACTCCGTACTCTCGCGGAATATCAGTTATTACATATATAAGTTACTACTTTACAAGGGTTCCATACACAACTCTGTCAAGTCCTTCATAATCCTTTACTACATTTATCTCTGTGAAACCGGCATCCTGCATCAGTCCACTGACAGCCTCCGCCTGGTCATAACCAATTTCAAAATAAAGCATACCGCCACCGGTCAGATAATTTCTGCTCTCTTCTACGATTTTCCGATAAAAAAACAATCCGTCCGCCATACCGTCCAATGCCTGCATTGGTTCATAATCCTTTACCTCAGGCATAAGGGTAGGAATTACATTACTGCAAATATAAGGTGGATTGGACACGATGATTTCATACTTGCCTGTAACATTTTCGAACAAATTACTCCGAAGAAATGTTGCTTGTGTAGTAGCTACACCATCATCCTGCGTACCGGCTTCCCAGCATTGGTTTTCTGTGACACCATCGCTTCCCAACACGTTCTCAGAATTTGCCTCGGACAATATTCTTTCAGAATTTTTCCATGCGACCCGTAAAGCCTCCTCGGAAATATCCACTCCAACACCCGAACAATCATTACTATAATGCAACAGACTAATCAAAATACAACCGGAGCCGGTGCACATATCCAAAATGTGCATGCCGTCATGAAGCTCCTTCAAGACCTCTTCCACCAGCACCTCAGTGTCCTGTCTGGGGATGAGCACATGCTCATTTACCTGAAATTCCAAACCCATGAAATCCTGCACACCGGTCAGGTGCTGCAAGGGAATACGTTTACTTCTCTTGGCAATCAGTTGAAAATATCTTTCTTCCCTTTCCGGTTCCATCGGGCGGTCACCATGTACCAACAGGTCATTACGGTTAGTTCCACAGACATGCTCCAACAATAACCGAGCATCCAAAGTCGCATCTTCTATTCCGGCATCATTTAATGCGGAGCATCCTCTTTCATAGCATTCCCGATAGTTCATACTTCCTCTACATCTTCTCCCATCGTAGCATCAACTTCTGTCTCTTCCTCCACAATTTCAGACTCAGTATAGTCTTCCTCGTCTTCCTCTTCCGCTCTGGGTGCATCATCCATCCAGCTTTCATCCACCTCATAGCCAAACTCATCATAGAGATATTTTTTCCAATCAAAAACAGCTTCCACAGATGCAATAGCTACTTCTATCATACTTTCATCCGGCTCCTTGGTAGTAAGACGCTGAATCAACATACCGGGAGCAGATAATAGATTTACAATGATATTGTCAGTGCGACCTGCAAGGCGAATTAATTCGTAGGAAATACCTGCCACAATGGGCATCAACAGTACACGAAGTACCACCTTCTGCACCACATTATCCACACGGATAAAGAAAAACAATACAATACTGACTGCCAATACAAAGAAAATAAAGCTTGTGCCACATCTTTTATGGAGTCTGGAGCTTCTCATTACATTCCGTACTGTCAAGGGACGTCCCTTTTCAATACAATTGATACATTTATGCTCTGCTCCGTGATACTGGTACAATCTTCTGATATCTTTCATCAAGCTGATTCCTCCCACATAAAGCAGGAAAATCATAATACGCAAAACACCTTCTAAAATCGCCATCAAGGAACGATTGCGAATATATTCTTCAAAATAAGAGGAAACAAAGTAAGGCAATACAATAAAAATACCCACTGCCAATACTACAGACAAAAGGGTAACCAATGTAGTCATCAGCTTCTCGCCTTTTCCACCACTTATCCTGTCCACTGTCTGTTCAAATTTGGACTCCTCTTCATCCTCCTCATAAAAGGAAGCTGAATAATTTAAAATCTTGGTTCCCAACATCAGGGAGTCAATAAAATTAAATACACCTCTGATAAAGGGAAGCTCCTTTATTTTATTGCCGTGAAGCAAGCCCTGATGATTTTCAACATCTAGCTCAATCTCACCATTTGGCTTTCTCACTGCCACAGCATACTTTTCGCCATTTTTCATCATAACACCTTCCAGTACGGCCTGACCGCCGATACCGGAATAGCGACTTTTTTTCTTTCTTGCCATATCTTGAAACTCCTGTCATACTATAAAAGGTTGAGATAGAAATACCTCAACCTTTCCGCTTGCATTCTTATTTAACGCCGTATTTCTTATTGAACTTATCGATACGACCATCAGCTCTAGCAACCTTCTGCTGACCTGTGTAGAATGAATGACACTTGGAGCAAACTTCTACGTGAATTTCAGGCTTTGTAGAGCCGGTAACGAATGTGTTACCACAGTTGCAGGTTACAGTTGCCTGATAGTACTCGGGATGGATTCCTTCTTTCATTGATTTCACCTCTCTATAAAAATTTCATGTATTAGTTCTATGTTCTCATCCGCACTGCTTATGGAACCACAAACAGCGCTGTTATTGTAACATATGCATGCCCAACTTGCAATACCAAAATCAAAATTTCAGTCCAAAAAATTGTAAAAATTTACATTTATTTAGATAAATCTGTTCTTCTTAACCATATTTACAAATTCAACATTGGTTCTGGTTCTTGCAAACATATCCAAAATGCGATCCGTTGCCTCATCAGCCTTCATGCCGTTCAAAGCCTTACGCATAATGTTGATTGCCTCCAGTTCCTCGGAAGACAGCAATAAATCCTCTCTTCTGGTGCCGGATTTCTGTAAATCAATAGCAGGGAAAATACGTTTTTCGGAAAGCTTACGATCCAATACCATTTCCATGTTACCGGTACCCTTAAATTCCTCGTAAACAACGTCATCCATCTTACTTCCGGTATCCACCAGTGCAGTTGCCAGAATGGTAAGACTTCCGCCCTCACGCATATTTCTTGCTGCACCAAAGAAACGCTTGGGCATATGCAAAGCAGAAGGATCCAAACCACCGGAAAGAGTACGTCCACTGGGGGGAACTACCTGATTGTAGGCTCTGGTTAAACGGGTAATACTGTCTAAAAGGATTACCACGTCCTTCTTATGCTCTACCAAACGCTTTGCGCGCTCAATTACCATTTCCGATACACGCTTGTGATGTTCAGGTAGCTCATCAAAGGTGGAATAAATAACCTCTACATTCTCTCCTACAATAGCCTCTCTGATATCAGTAACTTCCTCAGGACGCTCATCAATCAGCAGAATCAGCATATGCATCTGAGGATTGGTACGCAGAATGGACTTTGCCACTTCCTTTAATAAGGTGGTCTTACCAGCCTTAGGAGGGGACACAATCATACCACGCTGTCCCTTACCTACAGGGCTTACCAAATCCATAACTCGCATTGCCACGCTACAGCCCGGTGTTTCCAGCTTAATACGCTCATCCGGGAAAATAGGGGTCATATCTTCAAAAGCCTTACGTTTTAAAGCCTCTTCTACAGTATAACCGTTAATGGTACGGATAAACAAAAGGGCACTGAACTTCTCCTGCTGGGTTTTGATGCGCTTATTACCCCGCAGAATATCACCGGTCTTTAAGCCGAAACGACGAATCTGGCTGGGGGCCACATATACATCATTTTCTCCGGGCAGATAATTCTCACAACGGATAAAACCGTAGCCATCCGGCATAACCTCAAGAATACCACTTGCCTCAACACCACTGTCCAGTTCTTTCGGATACTGATTCTCGTCATATACTTCATTGGCACGATAATTACGCTCTTTACTTTCCGTCTTAGTATAAGCCTCTGTTCTTGCCTCTGCCTGAGCATCTCCTCTGGTAGTATATCTGGTTTCATTTCTTACCGCCTGAGGTGACGCCTGTTCCTGCTGATAACTGCCCTGAGGAGCAACGGCTACATTTCCCTTGGACACTCCTTGATTTTGTGCCTGATTCTGAGCCGCAGTCTGTGCTGTACTCTGTGGCATGGACTGAGCAGGACTTTGAGGTGCAGAAGATGCAGCTGCAAGCGACTTCTGGCGTTCATCCTCTGCCAGCATTGCCTCTACAATTTCAGCCTTTTTCATAGTAGAAGTGCCTTTCAGCCCACGCACCTTTGCAAGCTCTTTTAACTGCGCAAGTGCCAAAGATTCATATTTTTCTCTCATAGATTCCTCCTGTTTCGGAAATTGATATTTATATTGATAACATTAATAGCCTTATTTCTCTTCCTTAAATTTATCAAATCGTTCGGGGTTAACATCGAGATTTTCATGGATGTGTTCCTTGATACACGACCGAATGTCATGTCATTACACATTATAATACAATTCTTTAAAAATAGGAAGTCCTATTTTTTCTTAAATTTTTTCTTAATTTTTTTTCTTCTCTTGATAACGGAAAAAAACTATTATATGATACTTATGGTGCAAAAGCCCCTACGGATGTCAGTTGCACTGACTCCTTTACATATGAAATAAAAATCAATAGAAGTAGAAAGAGGTAGTAGGATGACAACAAACGAAAAAGCGCTTTTAATGCATGAAAAATGGAACGGCAAGCTGGAAACAGTGTCCAAATCCCCTGTTAAATCCCGTGAGGATTTGTCCATTGCCTATACTCCCGGTGTTGCAGAACCCTGCAAGGTCATTGCAGAGGATAAAGAGGCTGCTTACAAATACACCATGAAGTCCAATACCGTAGCTGTAGTATCCGACGGCAGTGCGGTTTTAGGTCTTGGAAATATCGGTCCCCATGCGGCTATGCCTGTTATGGAAGGAAAGGCTGTTTTATTCAAGGAATTTGGCAATGTAAATGCAGTGCCCATTTGTCTGGACACTCAGGATACGGAAGAAATTATTAAGGCTGTTACCTGGCTGGCTCCCGGATTTGGCGGCATTAATCTGGAAGATATCAGTGCTCCCCGCTGTTTTGAAATCGAAGAACGCCTGAAGGCTACCCTTGATATTCCTGTTTTTCATGATGACCAGCATGGTACTGCTATCGTGGTATTGGCAGGTATTATCAATGCCTTGAAGGTTGTAAATAAGAAAAAAGAAGACTGCCGTGTGGTAGTAAACGGTGCTGGTAGTGCCGGTGTTGCCATTACCAAGCTGCTGCTTACCTACGGCTTCCCCAATATTATCATGTGTGACAAAGTAGGAATTGTTTCTAAGGATACCCCGGGCTTAAACTGGATGCAGCAAAAAATGGCTGAGGTAACCAATTTAAATAACGAAAGCGGAAACCTGGCAGATGCCTTGAAGGGTGCCGACATTTTTGTAGGTGTGTCTGCTCCCAATATTGTTACTCCTGAGATGGTGGCGTCCATGAATCAGGATTCCATTCTCTTTGCCATGGCAAACCCTGTTCCTGAAATTATGCCCGATATGGCAAAGGCTGCCGGCGCAAGAGTGGTTGGTACGGGACGCAGTGATTTCCCTAATCAAGTAAATAACGTGGTTGCCTTCCCCGGAATCTTTAAGGGTGCCTTGGAAGGTCGCGCTACTCAGATAACTGAGGAAATGAAGCTGGCTGCCGCAGAGGCACTTGCTGCTTTGGTATCTGCCGAAGAATTAAACGAAAACTTTATTTTACCTGAGGCTTTTAACCCCAAGGCTGCAGAAGCTGTTGCCAATGCGGTAAAGAGCCATATCTAAAAAAGGATTACAATATGTTTCAAACTAGTGTTACGCCCCTATGGTTGGCATCTTCGTGGCATGGTAAGCCCTACTATTCTCTAGATGCTTACTGCAAGAATACCTTTCAGCACAAATGCTATAAAATAGCCCTGAATACCCATATGTCCTGTCCCAATCGGGACGGGACACTGGGTACTCGGGGCTGTATCTTCTGTAGTGCCGGTGGTAGCGGTGACTTTGCAGTCTCCACTAAGGGCAAAAGCATTCAGGAACAGTTGGAAGAGGGAATTTCACTTTTTCATGATAAAAAAATAGGACAACACTTTATTGCCTATTTTCAGGCATATACCAACACCTACGCCCCGATATCTTATTTGGAACAGGTTTACCGCGAAGCACTCTCCTGCTCCCAAGTCTGCGGCATCTCCATTGCCACCAGACCGGACTGCCTGCCGGACGAGGTATTGACACTGCTGGCAGACTTAAAAAAATCCTATCCTGACAAATTTATCTGGATAGAGTTAGGATTACAAACCATTCATGAGCAAACTGCAGTCTTTATCCGCAGAGGCTATGAACTTCCCTGCTTTGAGGAAGCTTTTGACAAACTGTCTGCTATTGATATTCCTGTGATTGTACATGTGATATTAGGACTCCCCCATGAGACAAGAGACATGATATTGCAGACCATCGGCTATCTGAATCACTTAAAGCCCTTTGGCATAAAGCTACAGCTTCTGCACATATTAGAGGATACAGATTTGGCTGATTATTACCGGGAAGGAAATTTTGAAGCCCTTTTCAAGGACGAATATTTAGATTTGGTAATAGATTGTTTGGAACAGCTTTCGCCGGACATCGTAATCCATCGTGTGACCGGTGACGGTCCCAAGGATTTATTGATTGCTCCCAAATGGAGTCTGAATAAAAGAGATGTATTAAATTCCCTGCATAAGCGGATGAAGGCGCGAAATGCCATTCAGGGCTCCGCTCTTATAATGCCTGACGCATCTTTATAATAAAATTCATTCAAAGATGCACTAAAAATTTAGATAAGGAAATAAATTATGTTACAAGACCCTTTGACACTTTACAACTTAATCATATTATACATGCTGAACCGTGTTTCTTTTCCCATGACCACGGCTCAGATTAGTGATTTTATCTTAGAAAAGGAATACACTAATTTCCTGACCTTACAGCAGGTAATCAGCGAGTTAACGGACGCCGGAATGATTTCCTCGGATTCCATCCGCAACCGCACCCACCTTGCCATCACAGAAGAAGGCAGGGAAACTCTTTCCTTCTTTGGAAACCGTATCAGCGATGCCATTAAGCATGACATTGACACCTATTTCCGTGAAAAAGAATTTACCCTGCGCAATGAGGTTTCTATCCTAGGAGATTATTACAAATCCACCTCCGGTGAATACGAAGCACATCTGGTTGCCAAGGACAGGGATATTAATCTGGTAGAAATCACCATATCCGTTCCTGTGGAAGAGGTTGCCGCTGCTATCTGCGATAATTGGCAGAATAAGAACCAGGAAATCTATCAATATTTGATTCAGGAATTATTTTAGTTTTCCTTAGCTTCCCGTTTAATCCTCTGCATATGCTCCTTAATTTTGACCTCATATCCATTACCGGAGGGACTGTAGAATTCTTTACCGTTTAGTTCATAGGGCAGATACTGCTGTTCCACATAATGGTTTGGATAATCATGCGCATATTTATAGCCTGTGCCGTGTCCCAATTTTGCTGCTCCTTTATAATGTGCATCCTGTAGGTGGGATGGAATGGGTAAGTTACCTGTTTCTTTTACCTCCTGCATTGCCTCAAAAACAGCATTGCAGCTGGCATTGCTCTTTGGCGCTGTGGCTACATAAGTCACTGCCTGTGCCAGAATAATCTGTGCCTCCGGCATGCCCACACGCTCCACTGCCAGAGAAGCATTTACTGCCACCACCAAGGCATTAGGGTCTGCATTTCCCACATCCTCGGAAGCACATATCATAATACGTCTGGCAATAAAGGTAACGCTTTCTCCTGCATATAGCATACGCGCCAGATAATAAACCGCTGCATCCGGGTCAGAGCCCCGCATACTTTTGATAAAAGCAGAAATGGTATCATAATGGTTGTCACCATTTTTGTCATATCTTACGGCACGCTTCTGAATACATTCCTGTGCCACATCCAGAGTAATATGTATCTTTCCGTCTTCACCACGATTGGTGGTCATAACCCCAAGCTCAATGGCATTTAAAGCATGTCTTGCATCTCCGCCGGAAATATCCGCCAAGAAATCAAGGGCATCCTCATCAATTACCGCATCATAAGCCCCCATACCGCGCTCGCTGTCATAAACAGCTTTTTTCAAAAGCTCCTTAATAGCAGTCTTTGGGATGGGCTCCAATTCAAAAATAATGGATCGGGAAATCAACGCCCCGTTTACCTCAAAATAAGGATTCTCCGTGGTAGCACCGATTAAAATAACCGTTCCGTCCTCCACAAAAGGAAGCAGATAATCCTGCTGGCTCTTGTTGAAGCGATGAATCTCATCGATAAACAGAATGGTGCGCTTGCCATACATTCCCTGCAATTCTTTTGCCTTATTTACCACCTCTTCCATATCCTTTTTGCCGGCTATGGTAGCATTAATCTGGGTAAATTCGGCGCTGGTAGTGTTGGCGATGACTTTCGCAAGGGTGGTCTTTCCTGTTCCGGGAGGCCCATAAAAAATAACAGAGCTGATTTTGTCCGCCTTGATGGCCCGGTAAAGCAGCTTGTCCTTTCCGATAATATGCTCCTGGCCTACTACCTCATCCAAGGTTCTTGGGCGCATTCTTGCTGCCAGGGGGGATTCCTTTTCCATATTGGTACTTCTCATATATTCAAATAAATCCATGGTTTTCTTTTCCTATCTGTTTACTTAAAAATAAGGTTTTGCTTTTTTTATATTACCATAAATTTATTTTATACACAAACCTATTTCATGGCTCGTTATCATGACTCTTTCGGCAACCCTGTTGCCTATCTTCTCCCCAAATATCTTAAAGTACCTTTCTTATATTCATCATACTCTTTGCCAAACATATTATGCATATGCTCTTCTTCCTGCAAAATCTGAAGATGCAGCATCACCGCTGCCCAAGCAGATATTAATACTAATGGGATATTAAAAAACATAAGACATATGGATAGATATAATAAATCAAACCCAAGAAAAGCCGGATTTCTGCTACATTGATAAATACCCTTTGTAATTAATGATGTTTTTTCCTCCGGGATTCCAACTCTCCAACTACTTTTCATAGTAATAGTAGCTAAGGCAAAACAAATCACTGCAAAAACACCTATGATGATTCCTGCAATTCTAAGCTCTGTTATGATAAATCTTTTCACGAATAAGATACTGCCTACACCACCGACACAGGTTAGTACTGTGGCAACACTCATGATTCTCTCAATTATCAACACCTTCGCAGGTTTATTTCCAATCCCCATTTGATTGGTTTTAATAGAATGTTTCTTTTGAATTATGATTTTTGCAAAATAGAATGTGTAAAATGTTAATAAAATGAAAATAGCAATTATTTGATAAATCATTAGTACCTCTCTCCTTCTCCGATGACTCCTTTTCTTATGATGTGTTAAGTCTATCATCGCTTGAACATTTATTCATGTATTCATTTAATATATACACATATAATCATATGTTTATGCGTTTGTCAATCCTTTTAATTAAAAACACCTCTGAATGCTATTTTTAACATTCAGAGGTGCTTTTCATTTAATTTTCCCAACTAAAATTAGATTTTTCTATTTTAGTTGGTGGTTTGTCTTGGCCTTATCCCAACTAAATTGGGATTTTTCTGCTTTAATTGGATTATTTTTCTGCTCTAATCCCAACCATCTTGCATTTTTCTC
Source organism: Lachnospiraceae bacterium (assembly GCA_017624835.1). GTDB lineage: Bacteria > Bacillota > Clostridia > Lachnospirales > Lachnospiraceae > Acetatifactor. Next base: position 58,121 of record JAGAMG010000039.1, on the reverse strand, counting down.
ATTTTGGTTGGTTTTTTTTGTTGATTTTATCCCAACATAATTTATATTTTCTCACTTTCGTTGGGAAAGCCTCTTACTTTTATACCAACTTAATTCGCATTTTCTTACTTTAGCTGGGAATGCCTCTTAGTTTTATCCCAACTAAACCCGCTTTTTTCTGCTTTAGTTGGAAATGCTTCTTAGCCTTATCCCAACTAAACCCGCTTTTTCCTACTTTAGTTGGGAATGCTTCTTAGCCTTATCCCAACTAAATCCGCATTTTCTCACTTTAGTTGGCATATAACTCTTAGTTCTGCGTCAATGGAGTTTTAGCTTCCTCTCATTGATACCGTCTTCCCCAAATAGCCACCGGCACCACAAGCACCGCAGGCCAAAGCAATGCTGCGCAGATTACATACACCACATTCATCCAGGTGATTTCGTGACAAATAAACCATGCCGCCAACATTTGCAGGCAAAATGCTGCAAGAAACTGCTTCCCTATGAATTTCATAACATAAATTACGCGCATCTTTTGAATTTCCTTTAGGTCCACAGGAAGATATTTTAATTTGGCAGTAATACTACAATCCTTCCGCTCCTCCTTAAAGGCAATATAAGGGCCAATGTAAAGAAAAGCAGGCAGCCATCCCAGAACAGCAAATATCAGAATAAATAGAGCATCGCTGGAGCCTTCCGCCTGTCCCGCAATTTCCTCAAGCATTTCCTGAAAAGGTATTATTCCTATAGACAACAGAAAAAAGAATTCTGCTACACCTGCTCCCAGCCAGTTTCCAATGGATTCCGTATTCCAACTAAGGAATTCCTTAAAAAACTTCCGAATCATCTTTTGCTCCTGACTTAAGCCTTGTTTACATTCCGTCTCTTTATATTCCATTTCCATATATCTCACTCCCATCCACTTTACGCCAATATCTCCAGACTTTCGCCAAACTGTATCATTCTGCCCTGCTCCATGATTCCCACAAAATCTGTTTTCCTGCTGATTTCATCCTGAATATGGCTGGTCATCAGTATGGATGCCTGCTCCTCTGCAATAATTTCCTGAAGCATTTTAAAATAATCAATGCGAAATACCGGATCCATGCCGGCGGTAACCTCATCCAGTAAGTAGAGCTCGGATTTGTGTGCCATGGCAAAGGCTGTCTGAAATTTAAAATTCTCTCCTCTGGACATTTTCCCAACTGTTTTGGTAACAGGCAGCTCCATTTTTTTCATAGCGGCTTTAAAAAGCTCCATATCCCAATTTTCATAAAATCTGCTGAGAAGTTCCACATTCTGCATGGCAGTGCGCTCTTTAAGAAACTGATTCTCATCGGACACAAAGCCCAGCTTATTCTTCATGTAGGTATGATTCTCCCTGATATTCACACCATTCAGTCGAATTTCCCCTGTATACAATTGTCTGGGGTTCATAATGTAGTCCAGCAGAGTACTCTTTCCTGCTCCGTTTTTTCCTGCCAAGCCACAAATATACCCTGCTTCCAGAGAAAAATTGATATCCTTTAGGGCAAATTTTTTAGGTATACCCGTTACATGTTCAAATTCCAATAGCATTTTTTGCATCCCTCATTTCTGATTCCTTAATTCCCATACAGAGTTTCTGCCATCTCCAAAATTTCCTGACAGCTAAGCCCTGCCGCCTTAGCCTCTCCAATCCATTCTCCCAGACGTTTTTCCAACATCATCAGCTGCTTTTCCCGCAGATAATCGGTATTATATTCACAAGCATAAAAGCCCTTTCCTGCAACAGAACGGATTAATCCCTCATTTTCCAGTTCCTCATAGGCGCGCTTTGTGGTAATGACACTGACCTGCAATTCCCCTGCCAGCCCACGGATGGAGGGAAGGGCTTCCCCTGCCTTCAGTTCGCCTGTTACAATGGCATTTTTTAATTGATTAACGATTTGTTCATAGATTGCCAAGGTTCCCTGTGGCTGAATGATAATTTTCATAGTGATTCTCCTAGCCTCTATTTAAGGCGTTTTTCTCTGAATTTTTACGAATGCGGAAGCAAATTTCATAATCTGTGGCCTCTGCTATAATACAGGGCATATTCTTTTTCCAAATAAGGATGCATAGTAGAATTTGAATTACCGTGCTAATTCCTAAGGCAATTCCCTCTCCCATGGATAAGGCTTTTTCATATTTTTCCAAATACATAATCAGACCAATCTGTACACAAGCCAAAAGCATATTAATGCCATTCCATACAGAGCTTGCACCCATTATCAAATTTTCCCATCCTCTTTTTCGTTTTTCTCTTGCATTAAGCTGTGGAAACAAACAGGTAGAAAAATTTACCACGAAAAAGGCAATTACCAAGCTACCAAAATACACCATTGATGTCTTAAATAAAAATAACTCCAATAAATTAAAAACAATTCCCACCAGCACAGGAACAAGTACCTTTATCCAAAACAGATTCAATACATATTTCTTACGCTGTTGCTTATTCATGGGACACAAAAACATCCTCTTAGGCATGGTAAGCAAAACCAATGCATTATTTAATATCATAAACATAAGTGGCAGCATCTTTAGGTAATAGAGTGCCAGATGCTTACCATCCTGCACTTCTAAAATATTAACAGGCAATAGAAACAACATATAAAAGAATATCCAGATAGCAGAAAAATTCCACAGCCTCTTTAAATTTTCCAAGCTATAAGCCTTACCATAGGCATACCATGCATTCCTTAACATCTCTTTCCACCCTTTCTCCTTTTGGTCATACAATACATCAATTCTTCTATAGTGGGATAGGATACGGTCAGGGCTGCATCATACTGAAAACGTCTTCTATGCTCTATCAACGCCTTTGCTCCAAATTCTCCCTGCTCCATATAAATAATATTTTCCTGTGGAAGTAGCTTTATTTTATAGGCTTCTCCCCGAAGCATCCGATAGCCTTCCCGCAGTTCCTCAATATTTTGGGACAGCAGCATCTTTCCATCTTCCAGATAAGTAATGTAATCCGCCATTCTGTCCAAATCATCCGTCAAATGAGTGGCAAGAATCACGCTTCGCTCACCATCTGAAATAAATTCCTTTAAGTCTGTCAGAAATTCCTCCCTGAATTCCGGGTCAAAATTACCGGTAGGCTCATCCAAAAGCAAAAGTCTTGGATGATGTGACAGCGCAAAGGCAAATTGAAATTTCAATTCTTCACCCTTGGATAATGCCTTGTATTTCCGCCCCGGCTCCAAGCCATATTTCTGAAGGAGCTCCAGAAAATAAACTTCCTCATACCGAGAATAAAATCTTCCGTAATAGGCACCATTCTCTTTCAGCGACAGGTAGCTATCAAATAAACGCTCCTGCAAAACCACTCCCATATCATCATGAATGGCAGCTTCCTCTTCAGAGAAATTCTTGCCAAATATGCTGACACTTCCCTCGTCAGGTTTTAACAGTCCCATAATCAAATGTAATAAGGTGGTCTTTCCTGCACCATTTGGTCCTATCAAGCCACAAATGTATCCACCCGGTATCTCCATGCTAATTTCTTTCAGGGAAAATCCCTCCACCTTTTTAGTAACTGTCTCTAATTTAACCATACTCTCCACTGCTTTTCCCTCTACTGCAATATCTCTTTCCAAAAATGTTCTAAAGAACACGCGCGTATCTGCTACATAGAATTGCTTTACATAATAACTGTGTGTATTTACTGCACATGTTTATATATACAGTAAATATACACAGTTGTCAATACCAGTTTTATAAATTTCTACAAAATCTTATAAATACCACATGCTTTTCACTCAAACAAAAAGAAACCTCGCAGTGCTTATCCGTAGTTTTCACGCTCTGCAAAGTTTCTTTTTTATTGCTTTTTGTCTTCTTTTATATTTACACGATTACTGCTTATACAACATAAAATCATCCATGGTGCCCCAACCACCACCGGCACATTTCACGGACATACCTACGGTAATATCGCTTGCACCATCCAGGGCAATATCTGTTATCATCGGCTCCTGCCAATTAACCCAACCAGCCAGCGTTACCGGTTCGGACTTGATTTCCTCTCCGTTTACAATGACATAAAGGTAAATTTCTGCATTGCTTCCTACGTCACCACCCTGAATACTTGCAGTAGCGGTATAATTTCCTGCTGCCAGACCGGATACAGTCTGCTCTACCTTAAATTCCTGAGCGGCATTGCTCCAAAAATGGAAGCTGTTTACACCGCTGGTACAATCTGCTTCCTTATTCTGGATATCCGTAGGATTATCGGAACCGGCATAGGTTACATTCCACATAGTGGTCTTCTTTTCTTCAAAGCCGGGATTTTCTATCCAATTCACAAAAGCCACGGAAACAGGACATTCCACCGCAGTTCCATCCTCCAGGGTTCCTTTTACCACATATTCTCCACCCTTGGAGGTATCAATAGCAGCTACCTGCGTTTCATCCCAGACTACCGGTACTTCCTTGGATAAGGAGCGGTCGTTGTAAACCGCAGGTACTCCTGTGGGCATTACCAGCTCTTCTCCCATATTTACCTTCACCTCACACTGCTCCAAATAATCAATGGCAGGCTCACAGGTTGCTCCATATCTTACATACTTAAATACATCCAAGGATGCCAGAGGATGTCCCTCCCAATCAAAGAATGCCTGATTATCCCAGGAACAACCACCATAATAAAGCCCTGCATCCTTGGGATCGTACTTAGCAGAATAACTGCTTGCCCATCCGGAACCATGCTCCTCCCAGATTTTTTCATTGGAAGTGGCATCACTTCCTACCGGAATCCATGCACCTTCCCAATAGAACAAGCCCAATGCACCTGCTTCATTTGCAGCCGCAATCATGTCCCTGACGCAGTTTGCCTGACTTTGTACCGTAGCCGCATAGCCCTCTACCAAATCGGATTCTCCTACACTATTTCCATAGCCGTCTCCATCCTCCAAAGTATAGGCATAGGAGGTTTCTACCACTGCTACTTCTTTGCCATAGGCAGTCTGAATATCCTGAATCACTTTCTTCATATTTTCCATGGTGCCATGCCAATAAGGATAATAGGAAATACCAAACACATCATAATCCAAGCCGTTCTTTTCCAGAGTAGCCGCCTTTCCCATGATATAATTGTAATCATCAATTTCTGTATAATGTACCGCTATCTTAATATCCTGACCGGCTTCTGCACCGGTATCCCTGACCGCCTTACTTGCCTGCTTTAACAGCTCCATTACACGGGTCGCATCGGTCTCCCCGGACATACCGTTGTTAATTTCATTTCCAATCTGCACCATGCCGATTTCTACATGGGTAGCTAAAATAGCTTCCAAGCTTTCTTTCGTAAAATCATAGATGGCTGTTTTTTTATCTTCCAAGGTAATATGCGCCCATTCCTTTGGTGCATACTGCTTCTTGGGATCCGCCCAGAAATCAGAATAGTGGAAATCCACCAACAGCTTCATACCATTCTCAGCTGCACGTCCGGCGATTTCAACCGCCTTCTCCACATCATTGTTTCCACCGCCATAGCCCATTCCATTTTTATCATAAGGGTCGTTCCAGACACGAACGCGGATATAGTTTACACCGGCATCTGCCAATATGCGAAATAAATCCTCTTCCTCACCGGCTTCATTGTAGTAAACAACACCACTGTCCTCCTGAGCAATAATACTGGAAATATCCATTCCCAGCATAAAATCCTCAGCAAGACCTTCCACCGGCTCTACAAAAATATCCGCCTCCTCGATGCCGGTAGGTAAAGTGGGTATGTACGGATCTGTTATAGGCTTACTTTCTGTCTGTACCGCGGTATCGGTTTCAGCCAAGGTATCTGTAACCGCATCCTTAGCTACCCCCTGACCACAGCCTGCCAGTATTCCTACAAGCAGCATTGTTCCTGCTAATACACTTAATTTTCTCTTTTTCATAAGTCCTCACAATCTGCCGCAATAGGGCTTATCTTACTTATCCCGAAAGCCGATTTGCTTCCCGTTTTTATCTCTCTTCCTTTATCATATCAGCGCAATCGGTTGTTCACAAGTAAAAAAAACGATGTCTTTGTAGAAAAACAAACCTTCAATTTGGTTATTTTTACTAATGTCTGTTTTTTTATTTACGAACGTATGTTTGTGTGTTATGATATATTTATGCGGTTATACTATACACAAACAACCATACATGTGCTTATATATTTATTATCATGCACCCGCCGAGAAAGGAGGCCTTTGATGAATAACCGAACCTTTTTATGTATTGACCTGAAATCCTTCTATGCCTCCGTAGAATGTGCCAAACGTGGTAAGGATCCTATGACTACAAATCTTGTTGTGGCTGACCCGGATCGCAGCGACAAGACCATTTGCCTTGCCATTACTCCTGCCATGAAGGCTCTGGGTATCAAGAACCGCTGCCGCTTATTTGAGATTCCCAAGTCCGTAAAATACGAAATAGCATCCCCCCGGATGCAGCTTTATATTGACTATGCTGCTGATATTTATGGCATTTACCTGAAATATATTTCTAAGGACGACATCCATGTATATTCCATTGATGAAGCGTTTATGGATGTAACCGATTATTTACAGCTCTATGGACTTACTGCCAGGGAGCTTGGGCAGCGTATTATGGATGATATTTTTCATACTCTGAAAATCCGCGCCACCTGCGGTATTGGCACGAATCTATACCTTGCCAAGGTTGCTCTGGACATTACCGCCAAGCATTCTCCCGACTTTATCGGAGAACTGACGGAGGAAAGCTTCTGCCGTACCCTTTGGGGACACAAGCCCCTTACTGATTTTTGGCGGATTGGTGCCGGAATCGCCAGACGACTGGAAACTGTAGGCATCCGAACTATGCGGGAAATTGCCGCTGCTGACGAGGATTTTCTCTATCGCACCTTTGGCATTGATGCAGAGCTTCTGATTGACCATGCCTGGGGGCGTGAGCCTGTTACTATAGCCGATATCAAGGCCTACAAGCCACAGAGCAACTGTCTCACCAGCGGTCAGGTTTTAATGTGCGATTACAGCTTTGAGGATGGCAAACTGATTGTAAAAGAGATGATGGATTTGCTCTGTCTTGATATGGTGGAAAAAGGAGTGGTAACCAAATCCATTACCCTTCATGTAGGCTACTCCAATCAGCTACACATTCCTTCTGCCCATGGAACAGTCAGCCTGGACACCGAGACCAACGCTGATATCCTGATTATCCCAGCAGTTACTGCCCTTTATGAGCGGATTGTCAGCCCCCTATACCATGTCAGACGTATGAATATTTCCTGCAATAATGTAGTACCCGAGGAATATCATCAATACAGCTTTTTTGTGGACGCCGCTGAGTTAGAACGCAACCGTAAGGTACAGAAGGCAGTCTTAAGTATTAAGAATAAATACGGCAAGGACGCTATTTTAAAAGGAATGAATCTGGAGGAAAATGCAACCACCAAGGAGCGAAATCATCAGATAGGAGGACACAAAAGTGGCACATAAACCCAAGAATAAAATGCCAATTGCAGATCGTGCCAAGCAGTTTATGCCCTTTGCTGCCTTGAAGGGACTCCCGGAAGCCCTGGCTGCCAAGGAGCGCATTGTAGTTTCCAAAATTGAACTGTCCGAAGAAATGGCGGAAGAGCTTGACCGGAAAATGCATCAGCTTAAGCGGGGCAAAATCGCAACAGTGGTTTATTTTCACAAGGATGAATATTTGCAAATAACCGGCATGGTCGCCCGTATCGACGAAGCCAGCCGGTTACTGCAAATTGTGAATACAAAGATTGAATTTGATGATATATTGGATGTGATTGTGTGAAGTTTTCTTGGAGAGCACTATATTTACACTCTCATCAACCTGAAATTTTTCTCTCTACTCCTGTACCAACGTATTTAACTGCTCCAGGCTCTCCCTAATATTATCCACGAATTCGGAAAGACTTTCCATTCCCGCGCAGTTTTCCTTGGTTGCGGAAGATATCTGCTCCACAGTCGTACAATTCTGCTGGGTATTGTAGCTGATTTTCTCCATTGCCTCCGCAACCATTCCGCTTCTCCTCCGAATCTTCTCCGCCATCCGATCAATCTCCTGAATCTGCTTTACCAGTTCCCCGTTAGATGTTGCGACCGTGTTCGCAGACTCATTTGCTTTCCGGATGCTTTTCATTCCGCTTTGGGTATAGGTAGCATTCTGCTCCATGGAAATAACGGCCCGTTCCGTATTTTCCACAACCTCCCGGACAATCGTTCCGATATGCTCCGTTGCGGCTTTCGTCCGCTCCGACAGCTTTTGAATCTCTCCCGCAACCACCGCAAAGCCCTTTCCGTGTTCGCCCGCTCTTGCTGCCTCAATGGATGCATTCAATGCCAAAATTCCGGTTTTGGAGGAAATACTTGTAATGGTCTGTATGATTCCTATAATCTCCTGAGAAGCATCCCCTAACGTGGAAATGATTTGCTTGCATTCCTCCGTACTACGGAATATCTGTTCCATGTTATCCGTAGCTTCCGCCATACAATTCCGGTTCTCCAAAGTATTTTGCTCGATTTGTCCGGTTAATACGGTTGCCGCATGATTCAACTCATTCAATCCGATAATCTTCTCCGTAATATCCTGCATGCTTTGGTTGGTATTCTCCACTTCCGTTGTATTCTCGGTTACTCGCACCAAAAGATTATTATTTTCCTGTGTGATCAACTCATTGGACTGCATGGAGGCTTCCGTAATTCCCGAAAGTTCCGTAACCATATCAAATAACGCGGCAGAGGCCTTCACAGCATTGTCCTTCATTTCCTGCATGTTTTTTAACACCCGTTCCTGCTCCTCTGCTCCCATCAACTCGGAAAGCATTTTGGATGTACGGGTGCCCAGCGTCGTGAAAATTGTAGCCAGAGCAATCAAAATCAACGCCCGCGGAACCACACCGAAAATAAGAACGTCCTGTATGTCCTTAAAATTGCGGTCCACCACTGTCGGTAAAAAGAATGCTGCAATCTGTCCCACCGATACTCCGAATACCGTCATTGCCGTTGCTACTACATTCAATCTTTTGGAAAAGTACAGACTCGCAATGGCAATCGGATACACATAGAAAACAACCACATGGCGAGTAAGGGTTATACTTAACAACATAATAAAGACTACTGCTCCCGTCACCACCAGATACTTCACAAAGCTACTGTTCAATTTAAACTTCATAATCAGAAATGACGGAATAATAAGTACGATGCTCCCTATCCCATAGGCAATTGTCATAATCACATTGTCTACCTTGAACACACCCACAAGATTTAAAATAAGTACAAGGGTAAAAAACAAAAATGTGAATTGCATTACCTGCGCTGCCAACTTATTTGCCTGCTTTTCATGCTCTGTTAAAAAACTGTTCTTCACTGTCATTTCGAGTTCCTCCTTTTCATTTTTACGGTAAAATAAAAGAGCCGATACCTTTATAGAATAATGCTCTACCCTTGATAATCGGCTCTGCGTCTATGCGTCTGGCTCTGTTACTATAACGATGCAATTTTCTTTTACATCAATTACCGTTTCCTTTTTACACTTCGGACAAAACAACGGAAAACTCTTCATAACCGTCTCTTCCCGAATTTGTATTCTAGTTTTGTTATTGCACACCGGACAATAAATCCATTGCTTTTCCATCGTTTGTCTCCCCCTCCCGAAAAATCAATCTTGCTTGTTCTCCTTCTCATCAGCCATCATATAGGACTCTACGCTACCCTGCATAGGACGTCCGATCTGCGGCATAGTCTTCTCTCTTTCATCTCGCGGCACCTTCATTCCTATTAACATGCTCCGGCAGGTCATACCCAACATTTGCGCAATTTCCTCTATAGAAAAACTACAAACTCCCGTAGCGGACATGGCTGCAATCCCGTGAGCATAGGTAAACATATTGTGATACAAAAGCTCTGCCTGTTCCCTTACCAGAAAAAAGTCCGTCTGTGCCGCTTGGATAATCCTCTCATAATGTCCTTCGGTTATAATAAAGTCCACCATATTAAAGCCTTCTCTCTTCTGCATGAATAACAGAGTAAACAGATTATGCTCCTCCATGGCAAACCGAATATACTGTACCCCAAACCCTTTCATGGGCGGAGTCATCCGAAGCCCTTCCTCTACATATCCGTTATATAAGTTGCGCGCCGCCTCCAACACGGCCTGTCGGATATCCTCTACACTTTCAAAATGCGTAAATATTGTAGACGGTGCCACTCCCAGTTTATTCCCTAAATTCCTTGCAACTACCGCATCAATTCCACACTCCCTGACCAACTCTAACGCTGCTTCGATTAGCTCTTCCCTCGTATACTTCGGTTTCGGTGGCATCTCATCACTCCTTTTCAAAACTGTCGTTTCCAAACATCCGTTTCGAAACGACAGTTCATTATATCAATAACTCTCTGCTTTGTCAACAGCTTTTTCTCATAGTTCTCACCCGCTAACCATAGAACCAAAAAGTAGCGAAGAGCCTTTACAACCTTCGCTACTTTCTCTTACTCTATTTCCTTCATCCGCTTATCCGTAAACCTGAAATAATTTCCCAATAGTCAATCATTTCGACAGGAATGTTATTGTCAAAACAATAGCTATAAACTATGCACATATCTATCGTTCCATCCACAACTCCATATTCTGTAAAACGGTTTTCTCTCGCTTCAATGAATACAACATCAGGTTCAATACTATTTATAGCATTTATCATTTCCTCTATTGAATAATTTGCATATCGTTCAAAATGTTCTGTATGAAATGTCCCCATAATGTATACTTCTTGTTGTTCTGCCATTAAAACCTTTTTAACCGTAAATACCTTGAGATTTACATACAAAGTGACAACAATTAAGATGACTAAAAATTCATCTCTCAGCATTATTTCATAAAGAATGTAGCTATCCCTGCAATTATAGCCGAAAACAAGGGGAACATAATAAGATTACCAACCCATTTTTTAATCTTCACCTTTACTGGGATATACGGCATCAAATCCTCTGTACCGGGAATGAACCACGCTTTTGTATGTCCTACCCAAAATTCATCAATAAAAAGACGGTCAAATAAATTTCCTATCATAAAAATTGCCGTCATCTGCCAAAAGGCACTCCAAAAGTCCGAAGCACCGTTTATGAAATATACCATTATCGGAACAAGGATTATCATAGGAACAAATAATGCAATTCCTGAAATGGTAAAGTTCCTTTTTAAGTCTTTCTCTGTAGTATATCCAAGCTCTACCACTCTTGCCTTTACATCTTCTTCATAAAAAACTGCAATCAGGGATTGTTTTTTGTTTTCTTTATTTCATTAAGTAATCTCTTCGGTTGTGTCAGCAATGAGCCATGTCCACAATCTTTAAATATCCGTACTTTTACAGAAGGACAAACTCTTTTAATTTCTTTGACAGTCTTCAAACAAGTCTTTTCTTCGCTACCGCTCCATATATATACATTTTTACCTTCAAAACGGGTATAATCGAAATCATATACAGCCATATGATAGATGGTATTAAACAAAGTCGTCTTGGAAGTCTCTATGTACATCATCTTTCGCAATTCTTCAACTCCGCTTAAGCCAAGAACCTTTACAATAAGGCCTTGATGTTTTGTCATCATTCTATGAATCAAACTTGCCTCAATATTCGCTGTTGTTTTTCTCAATTTCCCCACCAAAAACTTTGGAAGTTTATATTCTGCAATCTGTTCTGATTCATGCTCGATTGTTGTTGCATGAATCTCTTTATTTTCCGGATCATAGCCATCAGTAGCAACCGCAATAATATGAAACTCCTTTTTTGCCAACTCAATAAGAGGTCTAAAACTCATTTCCCATGTAGAGCACATTCCGTGCAGTAAAAGCAATGTCGTCTCATTTTCTTTACCAAATTCAGCCAAGACGTGTACCTTTTGTTTGTATCGTTGGATATAATTTCTCACCGGCAAACGATTGAAATGGAGTTTCAATGGCTGATTCCAACAATTTAAAATCTCTTACTCCGGTAGTTCCACCAGTCTGTTCAATAAGCTGTGAATGGAGCATTATAATCTGCTCTTTACTCAGTCTTTTCATTTAGCAAGCACCTCATAAGCCTCTTTATTCTGTGCAAGCAATCTCTTTGAAATCTCAAGCACATCCTCATCCTTCGCTACTGCACTTTCATCCGCTTTGCTAAAATCGGTCACTAAATATCTTGGTGCATTATTCTTAAGTATAACAACTGAGCCAAGCTCATCTACTAACCTTGCAACTTTTGAAAAATTCTGATTTGCTTCTGTAATTGAAACCATTGTGTTTGTATCTATTGTCATGCGAACACCTCCTAAATCTTATATAGTTAGTATATCACTCTTTCTAGGATAAATTTAACCTATTTCAATATATTATAGTAAAATATCAACCATAAAGTGACCCGATATAATAAATATCACTTCTATGATAATTGAAAAAATATTTGTTTTTCGTATTTTTTCAATTACATACTCCTCTACAAATTCATCTCTCCACCTCAACAATCAATTCAGAGAATATTCCTGATGTGCTAATTGTGCTTCCGGCATTTTCATTTTCTTCTATTTCAACTATTTCACCATTTTTACGGGTGATGAGCTTGCATTTTCTGCCATTATTTAAAAATTTGTAATTATCAGCATTTTCAAGGTGAACGATTGCTTTCGCTTTAAATTGGTTTACATCAAGCTTTGTACTGTTTCCTGTAATGAAAATTTCATAATCAGTCTTTCCCGTAAGCTCCAGACTGCCCTCTGCGTCACGGATATAAATCTTTTCTGCATCGCCGTCGTACTCAAGTTGGCTGAGGCGTAAATCCTCAATAAAAAGTTCCTTAACGCTTGCACTTACCTCTGTATGCTCGGTGAACTTTTCGGGAAGCAGGAGTGTAATATCCACGCTTTCTTGTGCTTCAAAACGGCTGACGCCCTTTTTGTTTACAAGCTCAACATCCAACTTATTACGCCTTTCGTCAAGTTTTACCTTGAAAAGAGAGCCAATTTCAGCAAGGATTTCTGAAGAAAGAACAATGTGAATTTTTTCGTCCGCGCCTGTTTTAATGGTAACTTTCCTTGCACCACCCAAGTTTATGTCAAAATGCTTCCCTGTGTCGATATCATAAACTGTTTCACTTTCAAAAACCATCGGCTTTTCTTCCTGCTTTTTGACTTCTTCAAGCACCAGCTCATCGAGAGTGAGTTTGAAAAGTTCTGCGAGGATAATCATATTTTCAACATCAGGAAGACCTCGCTTGGTCTCCCACTTTGTTATCGCCTGACGGCTTACCCCGATTTTCTCCGCCAGCTGTTCCTGAGAAAGTCCTTCCTTTAATCTGTACTGCTTTAATTTATCGCCAAAATCCATTTTTGTCTCTCCTTATTCTTTTATGAGTGTATATGCTGAAATCTTTCTTATCGGCATACACAAAATAATACTTATAATAATATTTACTAAAATCTGAGCTACTGCAAATAGCATTAAAAAGCCAAATGAAATCTCAATGTTATTTTTCATAACGCCTAAAGTTTCAAAAATAAACTGATAGATAGCGGGCATATAGAAAAGTGCCAATACACCGGAAAGCATGATTGCTATCATGGACACAGGCATAAATGAGCCTGCTGTCTGTAAAATAAGCTGTGAGCTTGTGTATCCCATTGCTTTGTAAATCCCCAGCTCCTGTCTTCTTTTTACAAGCAGGGACTTGATAACAATGTACAGAATGAAAAGCACAATAAAAATTGTTACTGCAAAAATTGCCACTACAAGCACTACAGTGATACCCATATACATATCCTGTGCTTCCTTTTGAAGTTTGTATGAATTCACTGTGTCTGCTACCAATGTAGGGTAATCAGATTTATATTCCTTTGTAATCTTTCCGGCATTTTCAAAATTTTCAAGATACACATAAAGGAATGGAGTCTGCTTTTTTGCAAAAAGGCTGTTGTAACCTTCTATGCTGAGTTCACAAAGCTCGCCCTGTAAGTTTATGCTTTGCACAAAGCCTGTTACCTTAAAGCTTTTTGTAATGTCGTCAACCGTCACTTTGACTGTATCACCGATTTTAAAATTTTCTTCCAAAGCACTTCCCAGGGCGATTTCATCTGCTTCTCTAGGGTTTTCACCCATATAGCACACATCATTTCTGACCTTAGAGAAATCCTCGCAGGCAAAAGCAGTCACCGTTTTCCCCTCAATTTTAACAATTGCAGACATATATTTCAATGAATATTGCACACGATTATCATCCTCAAATTTTTCCTCAAGCTCACTTACGCTGTCGCTTTTAGGATAAATAATCACATCTGCAACTTCGTCTGACAAAGCAGACATAAAGTTCTCCGGCTTAACTACAACATTGTAGAACAGCGTGCCCGAAAATGCTATGAGAACCGTCAGCACAAAAGACACCAAAAAGAGCATTACATTCTGCTTTTTAGAAGCTATCATCTGCTTTAAGACAAGCAGGAATTTTGTATTACCCTTGGTCTCTTCAAGAGGAAAGTAATTACGCTTTTGGTGCTTTGAGCTTGTATTACCTCTTAATCCGTCAATAGGCTGAGTTTTCTTGATTTTTCGTGCGGCCATAAATGTAAAGAACGTAACAACACCGCAAAGAATACAAGCCACACATACAAAACTTGGCAAATCGAAGCTAATATCAAAGGAAAAACCCGACTGAACAGTAAGCACTGAGCAAAGCACAGGCAGCAAAGCATAAGACAGACCGACGCCCAGGATTGCAAACAAAAGCGAAACAATCCCATAAGGCAACGTGATACTCGCTACAATCTGAGCACTCGTATACCCCAAAGCTTTGAGCACGCTCATATTAGTAATTTCGGACTCAATGGCATTTTTCACTTTGAAATTACTGAGGAACACGCTGACTGCAAGGGTGATTAGTGAAAAAGCGGCTAAAATCAGCACTAGCAAATCCGTAACCATTGTTCGTGCGCCCTTTACACTTTCGCTATCAAGGATTGATAACACCATAACACCTTTGTTATCAATTGCTTTGCTGACATCATTTGTTACTTTATCAAGGCTTGCACCGTTCTTTACGCTCATTGAATACTCAACCACAGTCTTGCTACTGTAAGAATCCGCAAGCTCTGCAAACTCCTCTTCGGGCAAATATGCACAGAGCAAACCCGAACCGTAATTGCCATACTGCATTTCTTCAATTACACCTGCTACGGTGAAACTATGGGACTTGCCGTCAATTACATAAACAATTTCGTCATTCAAAGCAAATCCACCAAAGTTAGAAACATAAAGTGGTATGTAGATTGGATTGACAACATCATTTTCGCTTTCACTTACAAGCTCAAAGCTGTTAAGAGTACGCTTGTCATCAATGTTATAAAACACTGTGTTCATTGAAAAATCTGCACCGTTAAAATCCTTGACGGTAGCTTCCGTCATAATAGCAGTGTGGCTTTCACATTTCTCTACCTCTTCAGCTTCATTAAATGCCTTTTCAAGTTCACTATTGCTTTGAACCTCGGGAACAATTGCATTGAGCGGTGCGGTGCTTAGCTCTTCAAACTTTTCATCATAAGCACTATCTACCTGACGCAGTAAAACCGCCGCACAGTTCAATATTAGAGCAGTTATCAGAATGATAACGCCAAAGGATATAAAGGATGATTTTTCCTTTTTTAAGTTGTATAAAATCTGATTTGCTATTTTTTTCATATTACCATCCCATCTCTTTTAAAAAGTTGTTTAGCTTTGCTTCCCGGTCTTTACTGTCATTTGTGTAACCCCCAAGGTCACACTCACCGTAGATTTTGCCGTCCTTAACATACAACACACGGTTGCCTCTTAAAGCTGTATTTTTGTCGTGAGTTACCATTATAATGCTCTGACCAGCACCATGAAGCTTTGTAAAAACATCAAGAACTGCTGTTGAGTTATTTGAGTTCAGTGCCCCTGTTGGCTCGTCAGCAAAGAGAATCTTGGGTTTATTTATAACCGCTCTTACAATGCCTGCTCGCTGAGCCTCACCGCCCGACACCTGGGATGGGAACTTTTTGCGTGTTATCTCAGGAATATTAACAAGAGTAAATAGCTCGTTGGCATATTTCACCGAGTCCTTCTTACTCGTTTCTGACAATGCACTCGCTGTAAGCACATTATCCATAAGGCTCATCTTATCAAGAAGATAAATCTGCTGAAAAACAAAACCACAATTCTTTCGTCTGAAAATTGCCAGCTTATCATCATTTAAAGATGTAATTGCTTTGCCATCCCAAACAATCTCACCCGAGGTTGGTCGATCCATCCCGGAAAGTGAGTACATCAATGTAGACTTGCCTGCACCCGAACTACCCATAATTACTGTGAAGTCACCCTTATATATATTAAGGTTCAGATATTCAAAAATCGTCTGTTCTGTGTCTCCTGTGATAAAACTCTTTTTAAGTTTAGTCGCCTTGATAATGATTTCTTTTTTGTTGCTCATAGCATACCTCCGTCAGCGTTTTGATTTACAACCACACATTACCCAAAACGAAAAGAAAGCACCACCAACACTTGTTTACAAATGCCAAAAACGGACGCTACTTTCAGTAGCATCCGCTTAAAATCAAGTACAATGGCATCATACCAATCCACTATCGTCCATATTCCACACCTATTCCCTATTCTTCAATATTTCCGCCAAATTCACCTTGGCAAGTCTCTTAACCAGCAATTGGTTAATCACCAGATACAATACAATAATGGCTACATAAATCGATGCATACATCTGCCAGCTAAAGGCAATGTCCAGTCCAATTGCCACATTCGAGATAAAATAGGGGTACAGTGCATCCATTACTACCTTTGATAGAGGCAGACACACCAAAGCACCCACGGCTACCACGAAGAAATTCCCATCCAGATAGAGCTTTTTAATCTCCCGCTTACGATAACCAAAGACCTTCATCAGAGAAATAGAAAAGGCTGAACGGTCTATCATTACCTTCATCATCAGATACATTACCACCAGGAAAATAATTGCTGCCACCGTTGTCATCATAATAATCATGGGCCACATCATTTCCACAAAAATCTCAGAAGCCTCTTCAATACTTTGCTTTGAGGTGGTTGCATAAAGTCTGCCACTTTCAATCTCTAAAGGCTCCTTGGAAAATACCACATTAAAATAGTCCTCCTCCTGCTCAAAAAGTTCCCTCATGGCATCAATATCCATAAAGGCATAGAGTGCAGAATTATAGGGGATGATATCCACGATGGTAAAGGCATAATCCCGGTCATTTACCTCATCCGTCAACACCAGCTTTTCCCCCTTCTTTACCGAAAATTTGGATGCCACGGCACTGGATATAACAAGCTCGTTTTTCTTATTAGTTACCTTTTCTTCAAAATAAGGATTCTCCTTGGTCAGTCCTAAAATTGCCACCTCCATATTGTAACCAAAGGCTTCCTTTTTCAGGCTTTCCATATACCCTTCCAGTCCGCCTTCGGGTGTCTCTTCGGTAGGATATTTATAGGAATAAAGATACTCATATTTTGTTTCCTGCACACTGGCTGCTCGGAAATTTTCACAAAGCACATAGCAGTTCAGACCAATCATCAGCACCAGCAAACAAATAAACATGCCCCCCAGGATTGCCGCCGCACTGCGAAGTTCCCGCAGGATTTGTCTTATTTGAAACCGACTCACAAACCCCATTTGTCCCAGATTCATTTCCTTAATATTTTTGGCATTCTCCTCCTTACGCATCAGGGAAAGTGCTGTGCGTTTTAGTTTTTTGCTGATAACCAGATAATTTACCACAATTGCCGCCAGTGGTGGCATTACCAGACCATAGATTAACAGGTATACCGGATATACCGGTTCTAAGCTTGGCATGGAAAAATACACTACCGCATCCTTAGCCTGACTGTCCACTCCCATGGGGGAAAATCCTATCAAACAGCCTGTCACACCACCCAAAAAGGTAATGATTACCGGCAACACCAGATAATGGAGCATGAGCTGTTTCCGCTTCACTCCCAATGCATACAGTGCACCGATTACACTGCTTTCCTGTTCAATGCTATGTACCACAAACACGGAAATCACATAGGTAAACAGTATCATAATGATAACGCCTGCCACCATTCCTGCCACCTTGTTAATCATCACATCATCAATGGAAGCTCCCACACGGGGATTATCCTCACTGCTGACAAAGGCTGTCAGATTATCAATATCGAAGGTAAAATATTCCTCCAACATTTCATCCGCTTCCTCCTGAAGCTCCTCCACGCCTTCCACCAGCTCCTTGCTTCCGTCCGCAGCCTCTTCTACAGCATCCGTATATTCCTCTATGCCATCCTGAAATTCCTGTAAGTCCTGTAGCATTTCTTTGGTATCTGCAAGACTTTCCTTTAGCTTGGCATCCACTGGGGAATTAGCTCCTGTCAGCCGATCCAGCTCCCCTTCAAAATTTTCTGCTGTGATAGTAGCCTCAATATCACCTTCTGCAAGCTGTTCATTGACCATTTCAATCATGGCCTCAAAAAGGGTATCCGTTCCTTCCCTTAAAGGCTCCCCTGCTTCATGAAGTTCTCCCATTCCGCAGACCAGAAGCTGGCTTCCCCAAAAGGCTTCCGAAACACCATCCGTATAGGCTTTTACTCCATCCCGAAAAGCCCCAAGCTGACCTAACTGCTCTTTCAAAGCCACTAAGGTTTGTCGCAATGGTTCGTTATAAATACCATAGGCAGCAATCAATTGGTCTAATTGCCCCTCGTATTCCTCCGCTGTCAAAACCACCGGAAGACCGGATGCTGCCAATTGTTCATTTACCTGCCCAAGCATTGCCTGAAATAGCTGTTCTGCTCCGGCGTTTAATATCTCATTATTTTCTTCAATTAACGAAAGCCCTACACAAAGCTCTTCACTTCCATTAACGGCTTCCCGCACTCCATCCGTATAGGTGTCTATCCCCTCCTGAAATTCCCGTAAATCCTGCAGGCTCTCCTTTGTATCTCTTATCCCCTGCTTGGTCTCCCGGCTATACGCCCCGGGATTTGTCAGCATGGCATCCAACTGCTCCTCAAAGCGTTCCTCCTGTAGCACCACAGAAATTCCTGCTTCCTCAAAGCCCTTATTGGTTTCCTCCAGCATTGCTTCAAAGAGACTATCTACCGCATCTTTCAAA
Source organism: Lachnospiraceae bacterium (assembly GCA_017624835.1). Taxonomy (GTDB): domain Bacteria; phylum Bacillota; class Clostridia; order Lachnospirales; family Lachnospiraceae; genus Acetatifactor. The sequence continues at coordinate 38,967 of JAGAMG010000039.1, read as the reverse complement.
TCCTGATTATTTTCCGCGATTTCCAGTAAGCCGTCGGATAATTCCTTGCTTCCGTCTACCAGCTCCTGTATTCCCTCGGTAATATCATTCTTGGTACTTTCCGCCTCCGCAAGCATCTCCAAGAAATATTCATCCGTTACCTGACTGCGATCCAGCTCAAAGGATTGCAACAGCTCCTTTAATTCATCCCGGGTTACCTTTCCGTTCAGCAAATAACTATAGCAGTATTCTTCCGTTTTAAAGCTTTTTCCTTCCTTGCGAAGCCTTTCATAATCAGCCTCCTGCACAAAGCCTGTGCCAAATTGCTTGCTGTCCACGCTGCTGTCGGACATGCTCTCATAGACTGCATCATAATCCGGAGTACTGCCTAAGCCTACTACTTTAAATTCCCTGTCACCTACGGTAATCAAATCCCCTATGCTGATTCCATTGGCATCGGCATAATGCTGTTCCAACAAAATCTCCCCATCAGCGGAAAGTAATTCTCCCCGGGCCAGGGAAAACAAATTGATAGATTCCCGATTTTTATAAATTCGTAAAGTGGATTCCTCCACCTTATAATCCATAAAAAATGCTTTTTCCAAGGTTACGCCGGCTTCTTCGATTTGTTCCAGTTCCTTCTGATTCAGGGGTACAAATACATTAAATTGCCCATCCTCCAGACAGTTTACCCGATGTCCCTTCTCCACGTTCTGAATAATCATTTCTGCTGCGCCTACCATTGCCACAATAATGTACATTCCAAGCACTATCAGCAAAAACAATGCCAGATATCGCAGGAAATTATCCTTTAATTCCCTCCATACTCTTTTACTTAATATTCTTTGCATCCTTTACAAATCCTCCAACTCCGCTGCCGGAACTCTTGTTTCATTCAAATAATTTTTACGAATCTGTCCATCCTTCAGATAAATAACCCTATGTACCATATTTTTAATGGCATTGTTGTGGGTTACAATCAGCATAGTGGTTCCGTACTTTTCGTTGATTTTCTCAAGCAATATCAGAATTTCCCGGGAGGTTTGGGAATCCAGCGCACCTGTGGGTTCATCACAAAGCAAAAGCTTGGGATTTTTAATCAGCGCTCTTGCAATGGCACATCTTTGCTGCTGACCACCGGAAAGCTGGGCAGGAAATTTATTTTGATGCTCCGTCAGCCCCAAGGCATCCAAAAGCTCCGCCATATCCAGAGGATTCTTTGTAAGATATTGGCATACCTGTATATTTTCCCGGACAGTCAAATTGGGAATCAGATTATAGAACTGAAATACATAGCCCAGATTATCCCTTCTGTAATCAGACAATTTATCCGGCTTCATCCCCACAATTTCAATTCCATCCACCCGGATACTGCCATAATCCACCACCTCCAAGCCTCCAATACAATTTAACAGCGTGGACTTACCGGAACCGCTGGTTCCTTGAATAACACACATTTCTCCCTTATTTACTCCTGCTGCCACACCCTTCAAAACCTGAATATAGCTTCCGCCCTCTCCGTAGCTTTTTTTCACATCTTTGACTTCTAAATACATTCTTTCCTGCCCTTTCCAGCTTTTTTATTTACATAACATTGTTATGTAAATGTTATGTTTTTGGGACTGATTTCTCAGTCCCTTTCTAGTTCTTATCTGCAAACAATCCATACCATCCCATTATCATATAGGTTACTGCCTGATTCAGAAATTGGAATGCCTCTTCTTCCTTTTCAATATGAGTAATCATATAAACAAAGGCATCTATCTGCATATGAGCCAGCCAATGGACAAATCGGTCGTCAATTATCTTGCCCGGATGTGCCAGCTGCATTTGAGCCGCCATAACACGATAATGCTCTTCGGAGGTTTCAATAAACTTATCCAGAATATTCTCCATATTAGAGCCCTGACTTTTCGTCAATACCAGCAATATCTCATCCCTGTGCAGATACATATGATGAATAATTTGCTTATAGGCAGTCTCATCTGCGGTGTGTTCATCCTCCATTTGTCCGTCCGGCATTCCACCTTCTGCCCATACTCTCTCCATCCGATAATGCTCCTGCATAATCTGATAAATACCATCCACAGTTTCCTTTGTAATGGCCTCAAACAAATCTGCCTTATCCTCAAAAAAGAAATATAATGCCCCTGTAGTAACCCCTGCATTTCTGCAAATGTTCCGCAGAGAAGCCTTCATATATCCCTTTTCCATAAATTCTTCTCTTGCACTTTGCAAAAGCTTATTTCTTGTTTCCTTATCCTGTCTCAAATAAACCACCTCAACATAACAGCGTTATCAGATAACATCGTTATGTTACTACAAGAAAACACTCTTGTCAATCCCTTTCATCCATAAATTAGAAATTGTTTTTCCTATCTCCATTACGCCAAAACCGCCATTGTCATTAAATAGACAACGGCGGTTTATGATTTCTTGCTTATCTTCTACTGCTTATCGTACTGCTTCACTTCTACAGCTTCCTTTTCAAAATCAATAAAAATCTGGAATGCATAATTATCCTCACTGGTATCCCAAATCTCCACAAATTTTGGAGTAACCTCAATAATGATTTCCGTATCCTCATGGGAGTATTTATTGTAGCTGCCCCAGAGATGCTTTTTATATAAACCCTCAAAACGTCTGTCCGGCTCCTCTACTACCAATCCCTTATTTTCTGCAATTCCCTCAATCTGTACACCACTCCAGCATAGAGCTACCCTGGGATTTTCATAAAGCTGCTTGGTCTTACGGAAATTCTTGTCCGTCTTGAAATACACCTTATTATCATAAAAGAGACAGCTTACATTGCGCACCATTACATAATCATTTACGGAGCTGGCTAACGCCATAATCTTCCAATCTCCCAGCTTTTCAAACATTATTTCAACTGCCTGCTCAAAAGTTAAATTTTTATCTACACTAAATTTCATTTTCCTTATCCCTCCGCATTATTGATTACTCTCTTTTTATTGTCCTTTATTTCACTATCGCTTTCCAGAATCAGCTTCTTAATGGGTGTACTGATTCTCTTATACACCAATATGGTAATCACGGAAGTAACCCCTTTCGCAATTACATTAAAAGGAACTACAGAAAAAGCAACAAAGGTTGGAATATTTCGAATCCAGGGATTTACCGCAGTACAAATTTCAATAATTCCCTCCCAACTCATACCGTACAGCTTTATATATGCCGGGAAAATCAGATAAAGATTGGTAATCACCGCCATCACTACACTGATAACCGTGCCCAAAAGCAATCCCACTGCCGCTCCCTTTTTGGTGCGATGCTTGCGATAATAAAGCACTGCGGGCAGGGCGTAGGACGCACTGAGAATAAAGTTCTGCACCTCGCCTGTAAGCATGGAACTGCTTCCCTGAAATAAGAGTTTAAGCAACAGCTTTACAGTAATAATTTCGATGGCTCCCACCGGACCCAGGATAAAGCCTCCAATCATTTCCGGCAAACCGGATGCATCAAACTCCGCAAAGGGTGAGAGCACCGGAACCCCGAAGGAAAAATACATCAGCACAAATGCCATTGCGCCAAAGAGTGCTGCCGCAGTCATGCGGCGAAGTCTTGTGTTGTTCATAATACAAACCTCCATATAATAAAAAATTTCCCAAAGCCAAAACATCCTGGCCCGGGAAATGTTACAGAGGCCGTCGTATGCCAACACTCAAAAAGCATACTACCACCTGTAATATTTTGTCTTTTCCCATCCGGACTTTACCGTCGGTTCTGGAATTTCACCAGATCGGCCTCCGCACGCGGAGGTTCATGGACTATACCATCGGTCAGGAATTACACCTTGCCCCAAAGACCTATCCGTTTTCACTTTTAGACTACTATAATCTATGACAAGACATTTGTCAATGTGAATTAAAAAATTATACTTATTTTTGTAGCCTACGTTTTTCTCTTTTGCTTTCTATTACATGCCGTATTGCTGCCACCGGATGATACAGCATCATTCTTGGACCGGAGAAGCGCATAACCTCCTTGATTTGCTCCCGCATATCCGGCTTATAACAATGAACCTTACAATTGGAGCAAAAGGTTTTTGTTTCCATAAAGGGACATTTATCACTGCGAAGCAGGGCATACTCTGTAAGACTCCTACATTCCTCACAAAGTTCTCCCTTAGTGTTATGCTTTTTCCTGCAATAAAGCTGAATCATCTGGGAAACAATTTTCTTTTCCCGTTCTCTTTTTAACTCTGTCTTTTTGCTCATTTTTTCTCAACTAACAATCTTTCTTTAAATTATAATACCACTGAATTAGCAACAACTAACCCAATGGTATTATAATAATAAGGTGAATTTATGTCAATATTAGAGTCAATCAGCCTGTTATATCAATCCTGCCAAATCTCTTCCTAAATCCTTACATTCTTCAGCAGCATCCTCTCCGGGTGCACCATTTACTGCAATACCTTCGCCGTTTACAACGCTTGCTACGGCAGCTGCTATACGCTCCTCCCAATCGCGCATCCATTCCTGATTTCCCCAACCGTAGGAACCAAACAGCGCAATCTGCTTGCCGGAAATCTGGCTTTCCAATTCACACATAAAGGGCTCCATCTCGGATTCCTCCAGCTGCTCTGCACCCATGGAAGGACAACCAAGTGCAAATGCCTTCTCTGCAACAAGATCTGCAATATTTGCCTGATCTACAGGGATTAATACAGCTTCCTTACCTGCAGCGGTTACTCCCTGTGCAATATACTCTGCCATAGCGGAGGTGTTACCTGTTCCTGTCCAAAATACGATGTTTACTTTACTCATGATTTTAAATCCTTTCCCTTGTTTTTTCTATTTTATTTTTTTCTATTTTATTACCTTCTCATTTTCTCCCCGAATATGGTTAGTTGCAACTAACTATTTGACATATTACTACCTCTTCACAAGAAAAGCAATCCCTTATTGATGTATTGATAGCTTTTCTCAATACTCCAATTGGATTGCTTTTATTTTCTCATTTATTCCGTCTGTACCTGTGCCTTCTTTATGGTTTTTACTCCAAAAATAAAATAAATAATATGGAATACCCATACACCGGCAAGCACAATCCTTCCCACGGGAACTGCACCCATCATGATAAAACCAATACTCATTAATAGGGTAACGGTAATCATAATACGAATTTTGGTCTTCCATGTCATGCCTTCCCCTTTTACATAGGTTTCCAGATTATTTTTATAAAGCTTGGTATTAATAAACCAATTATGAAGACGCTGGGAGCTTCTGGCAAAACAAAATGCTGCCAACAGCAAAAAGGGAAACGCCGGAAGCAGGGGCACCACTGCCCCTACTGCACCAAGTCCCAAACCAATACAGCCCAAAACAATATACAAAATCTTTTTAATGTTCATAAATGTTACCTTCCTTTTCTTTTGCCTTAACTCATTCGTCCATGCTCTACCGAATATACCTTATCTGCAATCTGCATGGTGGACTGTCTATGGGACACCAATACCACTGTCCGCTCTTCACGCTCTTCCTGCAAGGATTTTAATATTACCGCTTCATTCAAGCTGTCAAGATTACTCGTGGGTTCATCCAAAAGCAATAAAGGCGCATCATGCAAAAATGCTCTGGCAAGCCCAAGTCGTTGCCGCTCTCCACCGGAAAGGGTATCTCCCAATTCACCTACAGGAGTGTCATAGCCCTGGGGCAGACTCATAATAAAATCATGGACGGAAGCCTTCTTACATGCTTCCACAATTTCTGCATCCGTAGCATCTAATTTGGCAATCTTAAGATTATTTCTGATACTGTCATGGAACAAATGGGTCTCCTGGGTTACAAAGCTTTCCATCCTTCTCAGATTTTCTGTATTGATATTGGAAACCTCTGTATCCGAAAGCTTCACACTGCCCTTTTGTACCTCCCAAAACCGCATCAAAAGCTTCAAAAGCGTAGATTTTCCGCTACCGCTTCGTCCTACAACACCTATCACGGAGGACTTGGGAATTTCCAAAGAAATATTGGACAAAATTTCTTCTTCCTGTATACTACCTTTTCCATAAGAAAAGGTCACATTTTCCACCTCTGCTCCGGTAAAACCAATCACCTCTTTCCCTACAATTTCCTCTACCACCGGTCTTTCCTCCAAGATATCCAACACACGGTTCCCTGCTGCAAAGGTATTTTGCAAGGTACTTCCCAGACTCGCCAATGCCACCACCGGACCAAAGGAACTCATCAAGGCAATGGTGGTCAACAAGACTCCTGCAAAAGAAATTTCTCCTGCCTGATACAACGAAATTCCAACAAACAGCATGGTCAAATCAAACACCCAGATTACTGTATTGGTAATTGCTATATTACGCCCGGTGTTTTTCTTCATCCGCTCTTCTTCCATGGACAAAGCATCCGTGCGCTCATTCATTCCTGCAATCCGCCTGCTGCCCTGACCATACTGCAAAATTTCAGGAAGTCCCCTGAGACTGTCCAGCACAAAGCTGCTAAGCTCCCCAGACTTACTGCGAAAGCGTATTCCATCTTCCCCACTGATTTTGGAAATCACCAGTGGAATCAGTATGCCAACCACCAGATAGGCAATCAATGCTATGATCCCCAGTGCCCCATGAAAGCTACTGATATATCCCCACATAATAATACTGAACAATAAAGCAATAGCCGCCGGGGAAATGGTATGGGCATAAAACACCTCCAAAAGTTCAATATCCGAGGTAATTACCGCTATCAAATCACCTTTATCCCGGCCCTCCAGCTTTGCCGGAGCAAGCTTTCGTAATGCCTGAAATACTTTATCCCGTATCAGTGCCAATAACTTAAAGGCAATATAGTGATTGCAGGCCTGCTCTGCATAACGTAAAATTCCCCGAAGGAGCGCAAAGATACCAACTGCCACAAACAAAAATCCTAAGGAAAAAGGAACTTCAAACTCCAATACCCTAAGCACTGCATAGCCTCCGAAAACCGTAATGAAGGTAGCGCACAGATGTCCCACTAAGCCCATCAAAATTGCCAATAGCATAAAGCCAGTTAAAGGCTTTACCAAACCAATCAGCCGAAACATTACCACAAATCCGCTTCGTTTTTTCATACGCCCATACCTCCTTTCACAAACCTTTCCAGACTCTGCTGAGTATTCCATAAGTTTTGATAAACGCCTGCTCCCTCAAGCAATTCCGTATGGGTTCCGGCTTCCACAATCACTCCCTTTTCCAACACATAAATTTTGTCCGCTGCCACCACATTGGCAAGCCTGTGGGAAATCATAATGACTGTTTTGGTTTTTGCCAATTCTAAAATCTGTGCCACAATATCATTTTCACTTTCCACATCAATGTTGGAGGTAGCTTCATCAAAAATATACACCGGACTGTCATGTAAAAGTGCTCTGGCAAGGGCAAGTCTCTGACACTGTCCTCCTGAAAGGTTGGATGCCTTTTCCAATAGAAGGGTATCCAATCCCTGCTCTCCCTTAAGGAAATCCGCCAGCCTTACCTGCTCCAACACCTGCCACAGCTGTGCCTCCGTTGCTTTCGGATTGCCCATCAGAAGATTTTCCCTTACCGTTCCCTTAAACAAATAACTCTGATGACTGATATAGGTAAGCGCTTGCATCAAACTGCTTTCGTCTATTTCAGTAAGACTTCTTTCCCCAATGGTAATTTCTCCCCCATAGCCCTTATTACGCCCCATAAGTATGGAGGCAATGGTGGATTTTCCACAACCGCTTTCCCCTACAATGGCGGTAAAACTGCCTTGTGGAAAACTCATATCAATACCATGAAGAATTTCTCTTTCCGGCTCGTAAGAAAATTTCACATTCCGGCAGAGGATATTATAATCCTCCATGATTTGCTTTTTCCGGGCTTCTGCATTTCCGGTAACCTTACTCATCCTATTTTCCGGGCATCCCCCGGTTTCCTCAGGCAAATCCAACAGTCTGAAAATCTTATCGCTGGCTGCCATGCCATTCATGGCAATATGGAAAAAGGAGCCCAGCTGACGCATGGGAATAAAAAAATCAGCCGACAAAAGAATAATCAACAGGGTTCCTGCCAAAGTAACGTTTCCTGCCTTATATTGTGTAACCGCCAGAATGACTCCAAGTGCCGCACCGCCATAGGCAATCAAATCCATAATGGTAATGGAATTTAGCTGCATGGTTAGCACCTTCATGGTAATTTTACGGAACTTCTCTGCCTCTTCATTCATTTCCTGATTCTTAAATTCATCGGACTGATAAATTTTTAAGGTAGTTAATCCCTGTAAATTTTCTAAAAAGGTATCTCCCAACGCCGTGTACTGTCCCCAATACTTTGCCAACAGCTTCTTTGCCCAGGTCTGCACCGCTGCAATTGCCACAGGAATCATAGGCACACAGATTAAAAGCACAATGGCTGCCGGAAAATTTACAAAGCTTATATAAATAAACAGTGTCAAGGGTGCCAGCATAGCATAAAAAAACTGTGGCAGATAGGCACCAAAATAGGTTTCCAGCTGTTCCACCCCCTCCACTGTTACCTGTACCACCTCGGAGGTCTGCACCCGCTCCTTATAAGAAGCTCCTAAGCTTAACAGCTTCCGGTAAATCTTCTCTCTCAAAATTTTCTTTACTGCCTTTGAAGAAAGATATCCCATTCCGGCAGCGCCGATTGCGCAAAGAAAACGCACCAGCACCGCACATGCAGTAACAACGGCGGTCAATACAATATGGCTCTTAGTGGCATTTCCCGCAAACAGTCTTGCCAGTAGTCCGGTAATTCCCGTCATCATCACAATATTTGCCACCAGAGAACACCATTGGAAAGCCACATTTCCGGCAATATACTTCTTACTTTCACTGACCTCTCCAATCAGTCTTTTGTTAATCATCATAGTTGTAAGTCCTTTCTAAAACCAAAGGTTAGTTTTTTCTAACCAAAGGCACCAAAAAATGCATGCCGCATTTAGCATGCATTTTGTTTTTTGCTCGCGAACATTATAGCCTACTTTTTTGAACTATGTCAAGCAGGGAAATTCTGTAATTCCCGCAACTCCTGAACCATATTCAATACCAGAATATTCCAGTTAATAAATCCTCCGTTCATAACAGGTTCTCCGGTAAAGGGATTGTAATATTCATGCATGCTTCCGCTACGCTTTAAATCCTCCCCTAAAAGCTTTAGGGAATTTTGGCAAATCTCTTCCGCCTCCTGCACATAACCATAATTCAGCATTGCCCGAAATACTGCATAGTTAGCCACCAGCCAAATAGGTCCCAGCCAGTTGGAAGGATTATTGGTTTCGGACAAATCAAACATTTTTTCATCCTTTGCAAGAGTGGTTACACCAAAATCACAATGAAAGGTATTTTCATCGTGGTAGTGCTTTACCAGCTCCGCTGCCTGTTCCTTGGTGGCAAAGCCCTCCCACATAGGCAGGAAACCTGACCAGGTTCTGATTTTGATGGGAAGAGTTTTCCAAAATACCCCAAGTCCTTTATGGAACCAATCATATTTTCTGGTACAAATATCCACATCCACGGAATAAAAAAATTGATCCCGCTTATCATACATTTCTTCCTGAATGCAGGAGACAAGGTTCTCTGCCGCCCTTAGGTACTCCTCTGCCGCGCCAATCGTTACCGCGTCCTCACAGTCTTCTTTAACATTCCTATCATCCCTTCCCAGCTTCTCCAATATCTTCGCCATGGATTTCAATTCCCGAACCATAAAGCTATTGAGAAAGATATTTGCCGTAGAATATTTCGGACGACCAAAGCTTGCAGGATCGTTATCCATGCCAATCATAATATCATCACACCAAACGTACAGACCACAATTTTCGTTAAAATAATCCTCTTTGTAGCGGACAAAATATTTCTGAAGCTGTTTCTCCTTTCCTGCAATCCAGGAATAATCTTCTATAAAATCACTAATAAGGCAAATCTGCTGGCATAAAAAGGGCTTGTGCATATTCATCCGCACCCCTTCCTTATGCTTCATATTTAGATAAGGCTCCGGCCACTTTTTTACCTCAATCATCATGGGAATATAACCATCCTCCAGTTGATGATCCAGGAAATTATACACATTCCCTTTTGCATGTTCAATAATCTGCGCCTTTAAGCTCTTGTCCGCAAACCGCTCTGTCAAAGGAAGCAAACCATAGACGGACCAAAAGGTATCCCAATCCCATACGTTTCCCTTATAACCTGCACCGGGGTCAATAAAGGGATATCGTATAAAGCTTACCGGCATTTTCAACACATTCCTTACATTCTTTTCTATGTAATCATAAACTAATTTTTCATATTCCTGATATTTCTTTTCCATATAGATTATTCCTCCGGTAACCTATTTTCCTTTCGTTTTCTCCTTAAAACAAGTATATCCAATAGCACTTCAAAACTCAATTTATTTCTTTAATCAAACAAAATCTCCTCCACCGTCACAAAGGTATAACCCTGCCCCTGTAATTCATCCACAATCTCTAGCGCTGCCGTCACTGTGGATGCATAATAGTCATGCATTAAAATAATATCATTTTCCTCCACCTGTCCAATCACTTTTTCTACCACTGTAGCAGCATTATCCGTACACCAATCCAAGGGGTCTACACTCCATAAAACAGGTATCATATTAAGCTCTCCTTCAAAGCTTTTATCCCAAGTTCCATAGGGCGGACGCACATAAATGACTTCCTCATTGATAATTTCTTCAATCACTTCACTGGTAGCAATCAATTCCTCCTTAAATTCTTCCTTGTTACCATTGGTAAGCTGCATATGACTATAGGTATGATTACCTATCAGATGTCCTTCCTCATGCATGCGTTTGATAACATCCGGGTGCAATACGGTATGTTCTCCGGTTACAAAAAAAGTTGCCACCACACCCCTTTCCTTCAAACCATCCAACAACTGCTCCGTATAGTAGGGATGGGGACCGTCATCAAAAGTCAGGGCAATTTTTTTATAGTCCGTACTTTCTGCTATGACACTGTCCGCATCTCCTGCCTCCTTTACTGCCCACACAGCCCTGCTTTGTTCCTGACTACGCTCTTCCTGCCTCCCTTTCTCTAATAGCTTGTTTCCGTATGCAACAAAAAGCAGCAATCCTGCTGATATATCAAAAATCAAGATTGCTGCTAATATTTTTTTCATAGTAATCTGCATGTATGTCCTTTTGGCTCCTATGACAAACTACACGGAACCTTACCTTCATTTACTAAAGTATATGCGGCAAACATGCCATTCATAATTTGTCGAAGCCAAATTATTATTCGAACTGACTCTGATATAACTTTCGGTACATGCCCTCTTTTTTCATCAGTTCCTCATGGGTTCCCTGCTCCACTACCTCTCCGTCATTTACCACCAGAATCAAATCTGCGTTTTGAATGGTGGAAAGGCGGTGTGCAATTACAAAACAGGTTTTGTCCTGCATCAGCCTTCGCATAGCCTTTTGAATCTGCTGCTCGGTACGGGTATCCACATTGGAGGTTGCCTCATCCAAAATCAACATTTTTGCATCCAAAAGCATTGCTCTTGCAATGGTTAGAAGCTGTTTTTGTCCCTTGGAAATATTGGTACCTTCATCAGTAAGAATGGTATCATATCCCTGGGGGAGTCGTTTAATAAAAGAATGAATATGGGCTGCCTTGGCTGCTGCTATTACTTCCTCTCTGGTAGCATCTTCCCTGCCATATGCCAAATTCTCATAGATGCTTCCATAGAAAAGCCAGGTATCCTGCAATACCATGGCATAGGCTTTTCGAATACTGTCCCGGGTCAATTCCTCTGCATTCTTAGCATCTACCTGTATCCCACCCTTTTGGGGATAATAAAAACGCATCAGCAGATTAATCAGCGTGGTTTTCCCTGCTCCGGTAGGCCCCACAATGGCAATCAGCTTGCCTGGCTTGGCATGAAAGCTTAAATCATGGATAATGGTCTTTTCCGGTAAATATCCAAACCTCACATGGGACATTTCCACCTCTCCCACCACATCTGTAAGCTCCGTGGCTGTCGGTGCATCCGCAGGCTCCGGTTCCTCGTCTATTAAACGAAAAACTCTTTCTGCAGCCGCCAGTGCAGACTGTAATTCACTCATAATATTGGCCGCCTCATTAATAGGACCGGAAAATTTTCTTGAATACAACACAAAGGAAGAAATATTTCCAATGCTCATACTACCTGCCAAATACAACAGTGCACCAAATACACTGATTAAGGACAGGGATAAATTATTTACAAAATTCACACAGGGACCCACCACACTTCCGTAGTATTCTGCCCGATAGTAAGCATCCACAGCCTCCTTATTCTTCTTATCAAAACGCTCAATGGTATAGGTTTCCCTGCCATAGACCTTCAAAGTCTTCTGACCGGTTATCATTTCCTCCACAAAACCATTCATAGCTCCCAATTTAGCAGAGCGCTCCCTAAAAAGAGGACGAGTCTTTCCTGTAATTGCCTTTGTCAACAAAATCGAGAAAGGCACCGTTACCACAAATACTAAAACTAATTGCGGCGAAATACTAAGCATCATGGATAACGCACCTACCACTGTTATCACGGTAGTAAGCAATTGCACCACATCATGGGACAAGGAACCGTTTACCGTATCAATATCATAGGAGATACGACTGATAATATCTCCTGTCTGATGAATATCAAAATATCCCACAGGAAGCGTCATCAGCTTTTCAAAAACATCCTGCCGCATCTTGTATACAACCCTACGGCTAATAGTAAGCATTAATACCTGTAACCCATAGGACATGGCTGCTGACAACACATAAAAGCCCGCCATCCACGCTGCATAATATGCTACCACTTCAAAATCAACGGCTCCTTTTCCCGGTTCTATTGCTCCAATGGCAAAGCCGGTAAGTCTGGGACCAATCAGAGAAAACAGATTGCTTCCAAAGGTACAAACAATCGCCAATAGCAAGAACCATTTATAATGAAGCATATAACTTCCCAATCGCAGAATTGTTCCTCTTCGATTTTTTACCACATCCTTTTTACTCAATCGCGGTCACCTCCATTCCCTCTCCCATCTGGGAATAGCTGATTTCACGATAAACCTGACAATTCTCCATCAATTCCTCATGAGTACCATAACCAATTTCCTGACCATCCTCCAACACCAAGATATGATCCGCATTCCGAATAGAACTGACTCTCTGTGCCACAATCACTAAAGTAGTTCCTAACATATGCTCCTTAATTCCCTTACGCAATGCTGCATCTGTGCGATAATCAAGGGCACTTGAGGAATCATCCAATATTAAGATATCCGGCTTTGCAGCTAAAGCTCTGGCAATTAAAACCCGCTGCTTCTGACCGCCACTTAGATTGGCGCCCTTAATATTTAAGCTTTCCTTTTCTTTGCCTACTCTGTCCTCTACAAATTCGCTTGCACGAGCATATAATAATGCTTCCTGCAATTCCTGCTCCGATAGCTTTCTTCCCAAGGTTACATTTCCCGCAATGGAATCCTCAAAAATAGTATCATTTTGAAAAACCACTCCGAATTTTGCCTTTAACACTTCCGGCTCATAAGTACGGATATCCCTGCCACCTATTATAATCTGACCCTCATCCGCCTCATACAAACGCATCATTAAATTGATAATCGTAGACTTTCCGGAGCCAATTTCTCCGATGATGCCCAAGGTCTCACCTTTTTGAATCCTAAAGCTGATATCTTTCACGTTTGCATCTTTCTGTTTTAAGTAGGAAAAGGTAACATGATTAAACTCTATTTCTGAAGGCATCTCTTTCTGCTGCGCCGCTTCATTGCTACTCTCGATTTCACACTCTTCATAGACTTCCTGTAAGGTTTTCAAATCCTCCTCACACTCCAATACCTTCCAGATACGATTACCGGAAGCAATCGCCTTGGAAACCACAGTAAACATTTTAGAGATGGACATCATTGCATTCAAAATAATGGTAAAGTAAGTAGTAAATGCTAAAATCTTACCCACCTCACTTGTTCCGTTATTTACTCTCACTGCTCCCACGATAATAACACATACCAATCCCAGATTTAACAGAACATTCATTACCGGATTAATAATCGCCATTACCATTCCTGTTTTTCTTTCACGTTCTACCACTTCCTGATTAATTTCTTTAAATTTATTTATTTCTATATCCCTTTTGGATAATGCCTTAATCACTCGAATTCCGGCAATATCCTCACGCACCATTCGTACAAAGCGGTCTGTGGCTTCCTGTAACCCACTATACATAGGAATGCTTTTCCGGGATACAAATATAGTAAGTCCTCCCAGCATAGGAAGAGTTGCCACCAATACTAATGCCATATAAGGATCCAGTGTAAAAGTCACACAAATCCCACCTATTAGCAAAATGGGCGCACGTACACCAAGTCTCTGTACTCGCCCTATCATTTGATGTAAATTATAGGTGTCCGTGGTCATTCGGGATATCAGAGATGGCTTTGTAAAAGAGTCCGTTTGTGCATTTGACAAATACATGGTCTTAGCAAATAAATCATGTCTGATATTCTCTGTGGCATCACTTGCCACCTTCGAAGCCATACGATTGGCAATAATATTAAAGGACACTGCAAGAAAAGAGCATACTATCATAAGTAAGCCCCAAAATAGAATTAATTTCTTTTGCTGCAATGGAATAATAAAATCAATGATATGCGCCAGAATATATGGAATACACAAATCCATAATTGTTCCTATAAATTTAATGAGAAACCCCACGCTCATGCGAGGGGCGTAGGGTTTCAAATATTGTCTTACTATTTCTTTCAACTTCTTAACTCCATGTCAATCAGGTTTCGAATGATTTAGATTTTAAATACGGATATTTCGCTCTTTAACTCACCCATATTTTCACCAAGTACATCGGCTGTACGATTTAATCTTTCCACGTTCTTAAGCAGCTTTGCTGCAACTTCGCTTACAACCTCTGCACTTTCCGCAGTCTCTTCAATAATATCGGAAATATTCTTTACAGAAGCAGCAGCATCACTTCTTTCGCTATCCGCCTTCTCTGTGCTGACTACGATATTCTTCAAACCTTCAACCAACTCACCCATTCTAAGCTGCATATCTCGGAATACGGAAACAACCTCTTCCACAGCCTCGGTCTGTAAATCTACCATGGAGCGTGCCTGATTTGCACTTTCCACACTATTTTGGGTCTGAGCACTGATATGACCTACATTATTTCTGATTTCTCCAGCCGCCTTTGCAGAATCATCAGCCAGCTTACGAATTTCCTCTGCAACTACTGCAAAGCCTCTTCCGGCATCTCCTGCTCTTGCCGCTTCGATGGAAGCATTCAGTGACAGCAGATTGGTCTGCTCAGAAATATCAGTTATAGTCTTAACAAAGGAATTAATAATTTCGGTTTCCTTACGCAGGGATTCAATGCTCTCTGCTACCTCTTCTGTAATACTGGTAGTTTCCTTTGCTCTGTCACCAAGTAAGTATACAATTTCCATACCGCGGTTAATCATGCCGTCGGTTTCTTCCACCAATTTTTCTACACTTTCAACTACACGGCTTACTTCCTGCATCTCATCGGATAATACATCGGTCTTATCCACACAATCCTGCGCATATCTGGACTGTCTTGCCATACCTTCATTAATTTCGCTGATTGCCTGTGTAATCTCCTTGGAATATTCATCAATTACACCGGATGCCTGTTCTACATCCTTTGCAGTTTCTTCCAACTGTCCGGTGGCATTGGTTACTTTATTTACCAACTTCTTGGTATTGGAAATCATATGAGTTGCAGAGCCAGCCAGATTGTTAAACTCATCACGTCCCTTAGCCACAACCTTAACTGTCAAATCACCCTTGGCAACCTCACCAAACTTCTTGGAAATACGAACCATATTATTCTGAATACCCATTACAATGATAATTCCAACAGCTAATACGATGACGGTTGCCAAAATCACAATCTTAAAGGTTATATCCTTAATATCATGCGCCTGTTCGGTAATCACATTAACAGGTACCAAAGAACACACTGTTGCCCCTGTTTCCGCACTCTTACTATAAATAAACAGATAATCCTCTCCAAGGAACTTAACTTCCTTCGTTCCCTCTAAAACAGGCTCCTCTTCCATACCAATTTCACTATAGAAGGATTGATTAAAGAAAACTGCTTCCCCTTCTGCAAACTTACTTTCTTCACCCTCTGCAAGCTGCTCACAGATAATCTCTCTTCCACCTTCTGTAACAAAGCCAACGATACTTCCCTCGCCCATGTTCAGCTTTTCCATAAATTCCTTTATGGCCTCAGTCTTAATATCAATAACAACACAAGCATTATTGGACTGTGAATTCATCTGATATGCCAAAATATAATTATCTTCTTTCAAATTCAACGCTTCATCTAAAACCGGATGTCTGTCAACCCATGGTAAAATACCACGTTTTCCACTTGCAACTGTTTCCCTATACTCCTCGTAGCATCCGTCTTCTTCATTAAATGTTTTGGAAGACAATACTCTGATTCCTGACTTAGGAATAATATGTATATCACTGATAAAAGGATTTCCTGTCTGTGAAGACATCAAGTCTGACTTTACGCTGTCCAACAGATTCATTTTTGCAATAGGCTCATCATCATACAAATTCATATAATACTTACTTAAGCCCTGATCAAAAGCATACTTTAACGCTTCTGCTGAAATAAAATTACAACTCATATCTACATATTCTGTTGCCATCTTAATGGTCTGCAAGGAAGTTTCCTGATACTTCCCACTCATACCATCCGCCGCCTTCTGATATGCAGAAACACCAATGACTACCATAAATACGATAGGCACGATAAAGCACAGTACAATCTTATTTCTGATGCTGAACAGCATAAATTTAGACTGTTTTACAGGCTTTGCAGAAAGTTCCTTCTCAAGTTTTTCCTCATCCACCTTAAATAACTGAGACAGCTTAAAAGAAGAGACTTTGTCCTTCAGCATTTGCAGTTTATCAGACTTAGCTCCTGCCACCTTAGGTGCTTTCTCTTTAACCTTTTTTTCTTTAATTTTCTTTTCTTTAACCTTTTTCTCTTTTACAGGTTTTTCCTTTACAGGCTTTTCTTTTACAACTTTTTCTTTTACTTCTTTTTCTTTCTTACCAAATAACTTTTTTGTCGTATTATTTTCCATGATGTTTACCTCCGGTGCTGTATCAGCTTTCTCACATTCGCAGCATCTAACTATAGATAGTATAACTCATTTTTATAAATTTTGGAATAGTTATTTGTGCAATTTTTCTCTAAAACTACTTATTTTTTATCTTTTTCTATAATTTTTTACAATTTCTATAATTTTTTACCTAAAAAGCTCATATGACGCACATATGCTTCCTGAAAGTCATCTTGTTTTGCCAAATTTATTACTGTCGTACTTAAATTTCCGATTTTTTTGATATCTATTATCCTGTTTTGTATATCCTTATTCCCATTTTTCTCCTGTATCAATTTCTCACCAACCCACAAAGCACCGGAAAGAGCCGTGTTTCCTCCGGCATAGGTCTTTTCTACGAAAGTCTCCGGCAAAAGTCCTATGTCCGCAGCATCCCTGGGATTAATATAGTAGCCAAAGCCCCCTGCAAGTATAACCCGGTCTATCTCCGACACGTTACAACCATATTGCTTTATCAGAATTTCAATTCCTGCAGCTATGGCTGCCTTGGCAAGCTGCACTGCCCGCACTGAAGCCTGAGTAATACAGACATTGCCAATTCTGACACCAGTTTCAAAAAAGGCATCTGACAAAAGACCGGTTTCATCCATCAGCTCTTCTTTGCGCATCCTCGCCAAAAGCTTTACCATATCCGAACCCCATATGCCTTTGTTTACGCCCCCCTCAAAGGCAGGACCTGCTGCTGTAGCACAGGAAATTATTTTAGCACGGTTTCCCAGCACCATTTCTCCATTGGTTCCCAGGTCAATCAACAAGCAAAGTGCTTCTGATTCCAGCATGCCGCTTGCATGAATACCAGCCACAATATCCCCACCCACAAAGGCGGATAAGCCGGGGATAACAAAGCATGGAACATCTTCCACCAGCGTTTCTAATGCATCCAACTGCTTTGCTTCAAAAGGTGCATAGCCGATTTCCGTGGTATCCCACCCCATCAATAAATAAACCATGGTTGTATTGGCAGCCAGCACCATTCGCAAGGATTCTCCGTCTTCTAATTTGCTTCGAAATCTTTGAATCCCCTTTCCGATACATTCCAAAACCAAAGTCCGCATATGTTCTGCGGGAGCTGTTTCCCTTTCAAATGAATGCAACTGGGCTGCTGCAATTCTGGAAACCACGTCAGCCCCATACATATGCTGAGGATTTAATGCCACAAAGCTATCCTCCACACTTCCATCCCTTCTGTGAAGCTGCATGGCTATGGTAGTGGTTCCCAAATCCACTGTTACTAATCTTTCTTTTTCTTCATTATAAAGATTTACTTCAAACGGTTGCAGTCGTTTTGTCAAGACCTGTAAGCCACTTACCCCTTGGCATCTGCCACAGCCGGTACAGATTTGACATCGTTTCCCTTTATACAAACTGATTCTTCCCTTCATCATAATGGTAATTTATGCTTGCCATTTTTTCTTCCAAAGCTGACTTTTCCAAATCTAAATCTTCACATAATGCTTCCAGACTGCCATAAAAATCACGCAGCTTTAAATTCAGAAAACTCAATAGCATTACCGGGTCCGATGGTACCATACTTCTTCCTCCTGTTATTCTAATTCTACTCTGTCTTCTGCCAAAGCAACTGCCTGCAATTGCCCCTCTTTCACTATAATCTTAATGGTATCGCCACTTTCCACCTTATCTGCCAATATCAGCTTAGCAGCCAATGTTTCCACATGCTTCTGAATATAACGCTTCAAGGGACGTGCTCCATATACCGGGTCATAGGCATTATCTACAATAAACTTTGTAGCTTCCTCTGACAGTGAAATGCTCAATTCCTTATCCGTCAGGCGTCGGTTTAAATCCGCAATAATCAAATGAATGATACCACCGATATTTTCCTTATTCAAGGGCTTAAACAGGATAATCTCATCCAGACGATTCAAAAACTCCGGTCTGAAATGACCTCGCAGATCACTCATTACCATTTCCTCTGCTTCCTCCCGGATAGTACCATCCTCATTAATACCTTCCAGCAGAAATCCTGCACCGATATTGGAGGTCATAATCAAAATGGTATTTTTGAAATCAACAGTTCTGCCCTGTGAATCGGTAATCCGTCCATCATCCAACACCTGCAAAAGCACATTAAACACATCGGGATGCGCCTTCTCTATTTCATCAAAAAGCACTACACTGTAGGGTTTACGGCGCACTGCCTCTGTAAGCTGACCGCCCTCCTCATAGCCCACATATCCGGGAGGTGCTCCAATGAGACGGGATACCGAATATTTCTCCA
The DNA here is from genome assembly GCA_017624835.1 of Lachnospiraceae bacterium. Taxonomy (GTDB): domain Bacteria; phylum Bacillota; class Clostridia; order Lachnospirales; family Lachnospiraceae; genus Acetatifactor. The sequence continues at coordinate 19,561 of JAGAMG010000039.1, read as the reverse complement.
TATACTCGCTCATATCAATGCGCACCATATTGTTTTCATCATCAAAAAGAGAGGCTGCCAATGCCTTTGCAAGCTCTGTTTTACCCACACCGGTGGGGCCCAAAAACAGGAAAGAACCGATGGGTTTGGAAGGGTCTTTAATCCCTGCCTTGGAACGAATAATAGCTTCCGTTACCTTGGTAACGCCTTCCTCCTGACCTACCACTCTCTTATGCAATTCTTCATCCAGATGTAAGGTCTTGTTACGCTCACTTTCCGTAAGCTTTGCCACAGGAATTCCTGTCCAACGGGAAATGATTTTGGCAATTTCCTCATCGGACACCTTTTCATGAACCAATACTAATTCTTGGGCATTAACGCGTTCTTCCTCCTGTGCCAGCTGTTTCTTAAGGGTAGGCAGCTTTCCATAGCTTAATTCTGCCGCCTTTTCCAAATTTCCTTCTCTCTGAGCAATCTGAATTTCACTGTTTACTTGGTCAATTTCTTCCCTTAACTTGGATAATTTATCAACGGACGCTTTTTCATTATCCCATTGGACTTTTCGATTGGTAAACTCCTCTTTTAACTCAGCAAGCTCCTTCTGCAATGCCGCCAGACGCTCGCCACTTAATCTGTCATCCTCTTTCTTTAAAGCAGCCTCTTCAATTTCCAACTGCATACATCTACGCTGCAATTCATCCAATTCTGTAGGAAGGCTATCCAATTCTGTTTTAATCAGTGCACAAGCCTCATCCACCAAATCGATTGCCTTGTCCGGCAGAAAACGATCCGTAATATATCTGTTGGAAAGCACTGCCGCACTTACCAATGCATTATCCATGATTTTTACACCATGATAAACCTCATAGCGTTCCTTCAAACCTCGAAGGATGGAAATGGTATCCTCCACGGTAGGCTCATCCACCATTACCGGCTGGAAACGACGCTCCAGTGCAGCATCCTTTTCAATATATTGGCGATACTCGTCCAATGTGGTTGCACCAATACAGTGCAGTTCCCCCCTGGCAAGCATGGGCTTTAGCATATTTCCGGCATCCAAAGCACCATCCGTCTTGCCCGCACCCACAATAGTATGCAGTTCATCAATAAAAAGAATAATCTGACCTTCACTGTTTTTTACATCATCCAAAACAGCCTTCAGACGTTCCTCAAATTCACCTCTGTACTTGGCACCTGCCACCAAAGCTCCCATGTCCAAAGCAAAAATCTTTTTATCCTTTAATCCCTGAGGCACATCCCCCCGCACAATACGCTGAGCAAGTCCCTCGATAACTGCTGTTTTTCCCACACCGGGTTCACCTATTAATACCGGATTATTCTTGGTTTTACGAGAAAGAATTCTGATTACATTTCGAATCTCACTATCCCTGCCGATTACCGGATCCAATTTCTGATTCCTTGCCTTTTCCACCAAATCCTGACCGTATTTTTCCAGCGTATCATAGGTAGCCTCGGGGTTGTCACTGGTAACACGCTGATTACCTCTTACAGTGGACAATGCCTTTAAAAATCGCTCCCTTGTAATACCATATTCCTTCCAAATTTCCCTAATTTCCTTATTGGGATACTTTAACATCGCCAAAAACAGATGCTCCACAGAAACATACTCGTCCCCCATCTGCTTTGCTTCATCCTCTGCATGAATCAGTACATTATTCAGATGCTGTCCAATAAAGGGCTGCCCCCCTTGGACTTTGGTTCTCTTATTGATGGACTGCTCCACACGATTTAAAAAATGCTCCTTGTGAATCTCCATCTTTTCAATCATTTTCAAAATCAAGCTGTCTTCAATAGTCAACAGACTATATAACAGATGCTCCTGCTCAATTTCCTGATTTCCATATTCATAAGCTAATCTCTGACAGCCTTCCACGGCCTGCAAAGACTTTTGAGTAAATTTTTGAATGTTCATATGCCAGCCTCCTCATTCTTACTCCTGTTTCAACAACCCTCATTGGAATTTACGGATTGTCGGTGTTATTTATTTGTTCTACAACTAATATAACACTTACAGCAAGAAAATCAATTAATAAAGTATAAATTTTCTCTTAAAGAAACAACTATCCTTCTCCTCCAAAACTAATAGAAAATATCGGCATGCACCCTTAGAATGCATGCCGACCTTAGTATCTCTTATAAAATTCGCTCTTATTCTCGCGCCAAAATTCCTGCAATCTTTTCAATCATTTCATCCTCTTTCAGACGAAATTTAATTTCTACACGTCTGGAAGAAGCCATGTCAATTTCCTGGGTAGGATTACCTGACGCATCCTTTTTGTAGATGGGTTCACTATAGGAACGACCATTTACGGTTAACAGGGTCTGTAATTGCTCAATTTCTGTTTCACTAAGTCCGTTTTTCTCATTCAAGCAGAATTTTGCAACAGAATTTGCACGATTATAGGACAACTGCATATTACTCTGATAACCACCATCCGTATCCGTGTGTCCTTCAATAATAATTTCTGCAATATATGCCCTGTACTGCTCCTGCAAAAGCACATCCAGATACATAGGAATTATTTCCTTTAATGTCTTCTGACTTTCCTCAGTTAAGGTAGCACTGTTATAACGGAACAACACATCCGAGGAAAAGGTAATGGAGCCGGTCTGGGCATCCACAGTCATACTGGAATTATTAAAGGTGGACTGCAATGCACCGATAATATCCGTACGGATACCTACAATATTCTGTAGCTCTGTCTTGGTAGCCGTCAGTTCATTCTGGGCATTTGCAATTTCCAAATATGCTTTATTCAATTCGTCCTGAGTCAACGCTGCCTGATCATATGCTTTTTGCAATTCAGCCAGAGATAACGCCAAATCCTGATTGGATTTTTCAATCTCAATTCGGGAATTTTCCAAATCTATAGCAGCCAGCTCTAATTGCTCCTGAGCAGCATTTAACTCTAACTCTGTCTGGTTCAAATCAACCGTCTTTTGTTTGTATATGGCAAGGGTAATGGCAATAATCAGAATAAAAATCAACAGCAAGGCAGCCATCATATCCGAATAGGACTGCCAAAAACTGTGCTCTGCAAAAGCCTCCCTGTTTCTTTTTCTACTTTTCATATAAATTCCTCATTTGTTCAAAGGCATATAACTGGTTACTGATTTCATCACTCATTTCATTACATGCTGCTGTAAGCATAGCCTTCTGCTCTGCAAGTTCCTTGGAAAAATGCTCCTGTCTCTCCAATACACCGCCCAATACATCCTGCATATTGCGATTTACCTCAATCAGTGCCGTTGCCGCCTCTATCAAATCCTTACTGTTATCAGCAGCTACATTCTGAACCTCTGTGGCAGTACGCAAGGCATTTCCAAGCTTTTGAAAATTCACGCCCATGGTATTGGTCATTTGCTCCGTAAACTGATTTACGATATGCTCCACCCCTGCTGTCTGCTCCTTTGCAGTTCCCTTTAGAAGCTCCAATATCTGCTTCATGGAATTGGACATACTTGCCTGATAAATTACCATAGCTGCTGAATTTTCATCCTCAGTAGCTACCTGAGGCTGTGCAAACTGACGGAATGCATTTTGGAAATTCTCCAGTTTCTCATAAGCATCGGACATAATACTTCTATATACAAAGTTAAAAATCAAAGAAAAGAAGATACCATAAACAGAGGTATGGAATGCCACCTTCATACCGGACAATAAAGGTCCTACATTGTCCGAAATGGTATAAATATCCTCTCCATTAAAGGAACCAAGACCCATGGATAATCCCAAGAAGGTTCCCAAAATACCAAGACCGGTCATGGTGCCGGCAATACCGGAATTGTAATAGCTCATACCGATTCTGTCCAATAAGTCCTCATTGATATACTCATCAATATCGCAGGAACCCATATACCCACGCTTGGTCTTGTAATTTTTCATACGCAGTCTGTATTTCACAAAAGCATTATTTAATTCCTCATCCGCAAATACATCCTTACGATCCTGATACTGTGACCAAAGATTCTTACCTCCGGCTGCCTTACACTCATCCTGCATGCGAATAGTTACATTTACCAATTCATCAGTGCAATGATTCAATCTGCCAAAGCTGATTGCAGATATCAAAAACAGCACACCGATAATTGCCAGAAAACCTACATTAATAATCAAATTCATCATGGAGGCTGTATTTCCATTAAACACACCATTTATGTACAAGATAAAAGCCACCATTACTGCATAAAACAAAAACAATACATAATATAATTTATTTTTCATTCGTACTCCTCTCCCGTGCTTATCACACGCTTCCTCTGTATGATAAATCTCCCCTATAAATTAACATATTTTTTCTGACAAAACAATAATTCTAAAAGAATCTTAAAGAAAAATTAAAGGGTTGTTTGGTAAAATCTGTTATTTAAAGCATTGAAAAAGGCTCCGGCATTGCCGAAACCCTTTCCCCTACTTCATTTCACTAACATATATACTTGCCCGCTTCTGAATAGTATCCGAAACCGCCTCTACATCCCTATCCTCATTAAACAAGTAGGCTGCTTCTTCCAAAATAATGTTATATAGATTATAATCCGTCGTTTGCGGAAACTCCACCTTGCCAATGATTGCTTTTAAGCTTTCTGCATCCTCCTCAGTGATTTCATAAATTCCAACCGGGTCTTCTCCATCAAAACGTAAATACTCTTTTGCTACCTTCTCTCCCTTTGCATCATATTCCGGCTTCATTGCATCCTCCAGTCTTTGCTCTAAGGAAGCGATACGAAGAGGCAGCCCCTCCACATTATCCTGAAATTCCCTGCCAAGAAGACTACTGATAAATTCCCATGCCTCCTCTTTATTTTGGCTGGCAGCACTGATGCCGATTGCAATATCCTCAATTGCTGCCATACTTCCATATCCGGACTCGAAAGGATATCCGATATAAGTAGGCGTTTCCCCATAAAGCATCCTTGCGCTGGTCAGTTTATAAGCACTGTCCACAGAAACCGGATATAAAAGCGCCCGGCCCTCTTCAAAAATCTGCTTTGCCGAATAGTCTTCCGCTATATTCAAATGAAGAGGAAAACTATTGGCAAAATCCAAAAGCTCCTGAAAACTCTCGCTTTGAAAATCACAGGTTCCCTCCTCCCAATCAATATACTGTTCCAGACACCCATAACAGAACATGGCAAAAACAGCACTTTTCGTTTCCCCGGGAATCAGAATACTTTCCTCATCCAGCGTCTGATAGGCATCAATTAATTGCTTCATATTCATCCGCTCTAATCCTGCAAGCTCCTTGTTTGTGGTAGCATAAGTGTCGATAGCATAACCGGGCACAATTACATATAAACTTTCCCCAACCTCAAAGGCTTCCATTATATTGTAAAAAAAATCCTGCTGTTTAAAGGAAGCATCCTTTTGCAGGAAAGGATATAAATCAGCCATCATTCCACAGGATGCATCCAAGGGGGAATACTGACGTCCGAAATTAATCATATCCGGTCCTTTTCCGGCATTTATTTCAATTTTAATCTGATTAAAAGCATCCTCCAATTCCATATGATCAGACAGATAATTTACAATCTCAATCTGTACATCCGAATGAGTCTCGTTGTAGTGATTTACCCATTTTGCCAAATTAGAACTCTGTACCGTATTTTCACTTTGTACCACTGCCAGAGTTAAGGTTTTGATTTCTGCCTCCTGTGCCTGTTTGCTGCATCCAGCAAAGGAAAAAGCTAAAATTACCACCAACCACAGGACAATCTTTTTTCTCAAACGATATCTTTCCATTTACTCCATCCCTCGCGTCCTATCCCCAGTCCTCATATCCTGTTCGATTTTCCCAATCATTTATTTTCCGGCGGGAATATATTTCATCAAATAATCTTGGGTTTCTGTTGAACCATCCGGTATTCTTTGCCCCAACAAAAGCAGTCTGCCGTCAGGCAAAAAGTTAAGTGGCCAAAATTCCATATCCTTTTCAAATCCAATGTCAGAAATGGTTACGCGATTTTCAAGAATCCCTTTCTCCCCATCATAAGCCCAAATTCCACTGATGGGACTAAACAGCAAAAGATTGGTGTCCGTACCGGCATACATTGCCGAATAGGTTTCATTGGCAGGAAGCGAAAGCCCCGAATCCTCTTTTTGGATAGAACCTTTTTCTACGTCCAATACTCCAAACTCCGGCGTATCCTTCTCTCCTCTATAGAGAAAATAAAATTCTCCATCTTTCCCCACTGCCACTTCATATATCCAGCCAATTCCCAAGGATTCCAATGTTGTTTCATATAGCAATTTTCCATCCGCATCCACAAGTAATCCATTTCTATCCAACATCCATTGAAAATAGTAAGTACCATCCTTATCAATCAAAAACCATATGGGAATCTGTTTGGTTTCAACATATTCCGAAATATCTATTTCCTTTTCCAACTGATAGTCTTCATCCAAGCACCAGATGTACCATTCCTCAAAGCTTTCCGTGGACATCAGCAGATGCACTCTGCCGTAAATATCTGTTGTAACATTACAAACCGTCAGTCCTTCCGTATTTTCAAGATTCATGGGGGTATGTGTGTCTGCACCTAAAGACATTGTATAAACATCTGTTTCTCCATAAGCAAGAAATACTTGTTCTCCATCGGATATACTACGATGCATGGCTCGTAATGGCTCTATATCATCTTCACTAAGATAAGAAACCTCTACTGACTGAGTATTTACGGGAATCCTATTGAAAGTATCCAAATCTCCGGATGCCTTCCCCTTCTCATCCACTTTTCCACTTTCCTCTTTGTCCTCTGCTTTGACAAGGTTCGACTCCGTCCCCTCATTCACATAATTATCCTGAGTGACAGCTAATTGATTGTCACTTTGTCCACAACCGGATAATGGCAATATACTACTGAATAAAAAAAGAACTATACTTCTCTTGCAAATATATTTATTCCAACCCATCTTTTTCCTTCTTTCCCACTATACCTTCTTTATTAACCTGATGTTTTTTTCAATTATATAATGTATTTTAGGAATGTCAAGAAACCGTTCTCTCAGGAACCCTTGCTAACTCATTTACACCTGTAGTATACTGATACCGAGTAGCCGGCAAAGCAAACATACCTACAAGACCGGAGCTTACAAAATTACAAACGAAAACACGCGAGGTAATATCAACATGTCAGTAATCGGAATTGATTTGGGGACAACCAACAGTTTGGCGGCAGTCTGGAGAAACGGAAAGGTGGAGCTGATACCTGATGCCTTAGGCAATCTGATGACACCCAGTGTAGTGGCATTGGATGGGGATGGCAATATTCTGGTGGGACAGGCAGCAAAGGAAGAAGAATTGCATCATCCTGAGCGTTGCGCCTCCTCTTTTAAACGCTTCATGGGAACCGAAAAAAAATATTCCTTAGGCACACGGGAATTTACTCCGGAGGAGCTGTCTGCACTGGTTTTGAAAAGAATCAAGGAAATGGCTGAGGAATATTTACAGGAAGAGGTAACGGAAGCTGTTATCAGTGTGCCAGCCTATTTCAACAATGACCAACGGTATGCCACCAAGCAGGCTGCTGAGTTAGCAGGAATCTACTGCGAGCGTCTGATTAACGAGCCTTCTGCCGCAGCCTTGGCAGAAAGACAGGAGAAAACCGAGGAAGAATACCTGCTGGTATTTGACTTTGGGGGCGGTACCTTGGATGTGTCCCTTGTGGACTGCTTTGAAAATATCGTAGAAATCAATACCATTGCAGGGGATAATCATTTAGGCGGAACAGATTTTGACCAGGCAATCGCCTCCTATTTCTGCAATGCAGTGGGAATTATGCAAAATGCTCTGACCCCTGTACAATGGAGCACACTTTTATTAGAAGCACGAAGATGCAAGGAAACGCTCTCCATTCAAGCGGAAGTAGAAATGTGCTTTGTCTGGAAAGGGAATACCTATTCTCAAAAACTAACTCCCGAGGACATATTTCATGCAGGAAAGGGATTATTTCTAAGGATTCGTGATGTGGTGTCCAAAGCACTGATGGACGGCGGACTCAGTCCTGACGATATTTCCAAGATACTATTGGCAGGCGGTTCCAGCTGCATGCCCACAGTTTCTCTTTATTTAGGAAAGCTATTTGGGCGAAACATAAAAGCGGGAACGGAGCCGGATTATCTGATTGCCACAGGTCTTGGTATCTATACGGGCATAAAAGAACGTAAGGAAGAAATCAAGGATATTATGATGACGGATGTATGTCCTTTTTCCCTGGGTGTAGGAACCCATTTTAATAACAGCGACCAGGAAAAAATGGACATATTGATTGAGCGCAATAGTATTCTTCCCAGCAGGATGGCGAAAACCTACATAGCCCACACGGATTATCAGGAAAGCATTCGATTTGAAATATATCAGGGGGAACATTATATTCCGGAAAAAAATTTGAAAATCGGAACTTTGGACATTGAAATCCCCAAGGCAAAAAAAGGGGAAGAAGAGGTTGTAGTAACCTTTTCTTACGACATTAATGGTATTTTGGAAGTAAATGCTATGAATCCCTCCACCGGAAATACTGCCAATACCACCATTGTCAGCGGCTACAGACGCTTATCCCAAGAGCAGCTAGAAGCTCAAAGAGGGAAAATAGACGGATTGAAGCGCCTCAGTAAGGAACTTGAGGAACAGAAGGCAATTTTTGCCATGGGTGAAAGACTCTATGCGCAGACCACCGGAGGACTGCGAGATGCGGTGGAACGGACATTGGATTATTACAGGTGTGTTTGCAACTCTCACTCTCCTATACGGATTCGTAAGGCAGGAAGAGGGGTTTTACAATTTTTCCTGAATGCAGAAATCCAAAGAAAAAGAACAGTATTTGATACGTTAGAATTCCAATGGGAGGATTTATTTGAAGAATCAGAGGAGGAGCAGTAGGCGCAGGTAACGTCTACTCTCCTCCTCTTTTAAAGTGCTATTGGATGGGCATAACAATTATAATAATACAGATTTTTGCAGACTGATTGCAAAAATTCTTCAGTATATGCGGGATTATCGGCATGCATACTGTACTGATATGCCATATAATCCACTTTACCGGCTATTACATCATAAAATGCCTGATGGGTAAGTACGCATTTTCTATTTTCCTGTTCCTTATAAAGAATTACCTCATCCTTCAAGAAACAAAAGGCATCACCATAATTAGAATTGGTCGCCTGCTTGGATGCAAAAAGAAGAAATTTGAAATGAATCATACCATCTGTAATTCGTGTCAGAAAGGGTTGCGCGGATGCAGCTCCCAATTTTACCCTTTGGAACAAATTCTGCATTGTATGAGCTTCTGTCTCTGACAAATCCTTCACCTCCACTGCACCATCTATAACTTTCAGAAGATCCAGTTTCCCCTGAGTAAATTCCGGCAATGGAAACACATTTTTGTAATGTCTTACTGCCTCATTGCCAATCTGCCACGCTATCTCTGCCTGCTGCCGCTTCATATACTCGGGAAAATAGTACTTATGCGCCAGCCAATACACCGCATGATTGCCCAAGGTGGAGGAATCCTGAAACCACACCCGAAGCATTTTCCAAACATCGTAGGGCATCAAGGCACAGGGCACCATGTCAGAATCTCCACGCATCCAGTCAGTCAGCATATCAAAAAAGGTGGAGCAAACAATGATTTTTTGCCAATCCTTTCTTTGCAGATATTGCTCTGCAAAGAACGCCATTCTACTATCCAATGTTTCATATCCCTTTAAAAAGGGCGAATGGGTCTTGGGATAATCCAATATCATCCGGCGGAAATCCTCGGCGCATTTTTCCCTGGTTTCCTCAAAATCCTTGTGAAACTGTATTCTTTCCCTTAAGGCTTTGGAAAACAAATCTCCCTTCAAACCGGATAACCATTGCAATATCAAATGATTCTGAAAATTAGCAAATTGCTTATACTGAATCAATTCCTTTTCTACAATATCCAGAAATTCCTCTTGCGAATAAGCCATATTGGTAATGGGATGGCAATCATTATCCGAATAATTAACTGCCCATTGACAAAGCCGGTAGTATAAGCGTTTCCATCCCTGCTTTTCTGCAAGTTCAAAAAGCACATCAATGGGGCTTGTCAGATGCAACAGCTGACACAATTCATCCCGAAAGGTATAATCATATTGTTTTCGGATAAATTCCGGGCAACAGAATAAGGTTGACCAATGTATCTGCTTCCAATCCCTCCAGGGCACATCGAAAAATAATCGCTCCTCCGCAGGCTCGGTAGGCAGAAAATCCGGTAAGGGATCCTCTGAAGAATCTGCATTCAGTACTAAATCATTATAGTATTTATAATAAATTAGTTGGGTCAGTTCCTGATAGTCTCCGGGATTAAGGGTATTCCCTAATAAGGAATCCAATAAATCATCGTAGGGAGATGTCTCCATGGGTTCCTTAAATTCTCTTTCTATTATTTCTTCTTCCGCTACTGTACTCGATTCCCCTGTAAAATTTTCCCTTGTAATTGCATCCTCTCCCCCAAAAAACAATTGGTCAGTCTGTGTTTCCTCCATCATTGTGAAAAATGGAGTTACACAACCTTCCCCGGCAGGAGTCGCCAATGCAATCTTATACGCCTGATGAATCTGCTGAAATTCCTCGGGGTGGGTTTCTACATGATAAATTTTACAAAGCTTGGAATAAGCGCCACGTATCTCCGCCCGTCCTGCATCCTGAGGTAAGTTTAATATTTCTAACGCTTGGTTTCGTGTCATTTGTGCCATCACTTACTTTACGGCTATGCTTATCACTTCATAGCCGGCATCCACCACTGCTGCAGTCAGTACTTCATCCGCCACCTCGGCAGCCATCTTAACAGTTGCTGTCTTGTTCTCCAGACTCATAGTTACCTCTGTTACCCCGTCAAGTCCCTCCAATACCTTCTGCACTCTTCCTGTGCAATGTCCGCACATCATTCCTTCAATTGTCATTACCTTTTCCATTTCTTTTTCATTTCCTTTCTGTGTATTAATATTGTTTTCTATATCATTTACGGTAATCTCGGAATTTTCCTTGAAACCACTCTTAAATCCTCTTAGTCTCAACGCATTTCCCACCACAAAAATACTGCTCAAGCTCATGGCGGCAGCTCCAAACATAGGATTTAATCTGATTCCAAATAAAGGATACCACAATCCCGCTGCCAAGGGAATACCAATGCTGTTATAAAAGAATGCCCAGAACAGATTCTGTTTGATGTTACGGATGACAGCACGGCTTAAGCGCATTGCCGTTACCGCATCCCTTAAATCACTTTTCATCAAAATAATATCCGCACTCTCAATTGCCACATCCGTTCCTGCACCGATTGCCATGCCTACATCAGCTGCCGCCAAAGCAGGTGCATCATTGATACCATCCCCTATCATGGCAACCCTGCGACCTTTTCCTTTAAGCTCACTGACCTTACGCTCCTTATCCTGAGGCAATACCTCTGCCACCACCTCAGTGAGATTCAACTTTCTGCGTACCGCCTCCGCAGTTCTCTTATTATCACCGGTCAGCATAATGACGTCCACACCCATATTCCGCCATGCAGTCACTGCCGCCACCGAGCTTTCCTTCAAGGTATCTGCCACACCAATGATACCTAACAGTTCCTTTTCCTTTGCCACAAGCAAGGGGGTTTGTCCCTCATCCGCCATACTGTGAATGCTTTTTAATGCACTTTCTGACAATGAAATTCCCTGCTGCTCCAGATAGGGCTGATTTCCCACAAAATATCTGCCTTTAGTAAGTCCATCTGCGGAAAGTGTTCCTTCAATTCCTCGCCCAAATACTGCTTGAAAATCTTCCACCCAAATCTGCTGCATAGTGACTATGCCGTTCCCAGCCGGGGAAGCTCCCTCTCTGCCCTCTGCTTCCTGTTTCTTGACAGCCTCCACCACTGCTTCTGCCAAGGGATGCTCACTACGGCTTTCCAGTGCTGCCGCCAATGCCAAAATCTGCTTTTCAGAAAAGCTCTTATCACAAATCTCCACCTGCATTACCTGCAATTTTCCTTGGGTAATGGTTCCTGTTTTATCAAGTACTACCGTATCGATTTCCTTAGCAAGCTGTAAGGCTTCACCGGACTTAATTAAAATACCATGATTGGCTCCCACTCCGGTTCCCACCATAATTGCCACAGGGGTTGCCAGTCCCAATGCACAGGGACAGGAAATAACCAGCACTGCAATGGCTGTGGAAATAGCAAATTCTGCTCCGGCACCTGCAAGCAACCAAATAATCAGCGTAATCAAAGAAATGCAAATAACCGTGGGTACAAATACCCCTGCCACCTTATCTGCCAATTGGGCAATGGGCGCCTTGCTGGCACTGGCTTCCTCCACCAATCTGATAATCTGGGAAAGTGTGGTATCCTCTCCAACACGGTCTGCACGGCATTTTAAGAAGCCTGCCTTGTTCATGGTAGCAGACACTACCTTATCTCCCTCACGTTTTTCCACGGGAACACTTTCTCCGGTAATAGCTGCTTCATCCACACTGGAATTGCCTTCGATTACCACCCCATCCACCGGAACCAGGCTTCCCGGTTTTACCAGAAAAATATCACCTTTCTGTAATTCCTCTGTAGGCACTTCCTTCTCCTCACCGGATTCTGTTACCAGAATCGCAGTCTTGGGTGCCAAATTCATCAACTTGGTAATTGCCTCGCTGGTCTTACCCTTGGAGCGACTCTCCAGATATTTTCCTACCGTAATCAAGGTCAGAATGGTACCCGCAGATTCAAAATATAAATCATGGGAATACTGCTCCACAACTGCCATATCCCCATGTCCCAGCCCAAAGCTGATGCGGTACATGGCAAACACACCGTATACCACCGCTGCTCCCGCTCCTAAGGCAATTAAGCTGTCCATATTTGGGCTGCGGTGAGCAAGGGTTTTAAAGCCCACACTAAAAAACTTCCGATTCATATAAAGAATGGGAAGCACCAGCAAAAATTGTGTCAGTGCAAAATTCATGGCATTTTCATTGCCATGAAAGGCATTCATTACAAACTGCGGAATAGGTAGTCCAAACCATTCCTTTAGCATATGGAACATTGCCACATACATCAGCACTACCAAAAAGACAATGGACACGCCCAAGCGCCACTTCATAGCACGGTCTTCCTGTTTTGCTTTTTCTTTTAGGGAATCCCTGTCTCTATTTCCTGTGTTTCCTCCTGTTACGCTTCCTACTCCTGATGCATTTCCCTGTGCTCCGGCTCCTACACCGTTTACGCCATTCTCCTGCGTTCCGGCGCTCGCACCTACACCATTTGCTCCGGTTCCCTGCCTGTTGCCAGCGTTCATCAACATAGCTCCGTAACCCGCCTTCTCCACTGCTGTTACAATATCCTGCATGGAAAGCTGTGCTTCATCATAGGTTACTTCCATGGTTTCCGTCAGAAGATTTACGGAAGCCTTTTCGATTCCATTCAATTTATTTACTGCCTTTTCCACATGGGAGGAGCAGGCGGAACAGGTCATACCTGTCACATGATATCGTTCTTTCATCCCACTTTCCTTTCTGTTATGTCCAAATTTCTTATTCTGATTTCACGCCTACTTTAGTTTTTTTATCAGCTCTACTGCCTCTTCTATAACCTCTGTATTTCCCTTGTTGATTTGCTCCACCATACAGGTTTCCATATGCTCCTGTAAAATCACATATCCAAAGGATTGCAAGGCACTTTCGGCAGCAGCCAGCTGCGTCAGAATCTCTCCGCAATATCTGTTTTCATCCAACATCCTGCCAATACCATTGAGCTGTCCGATAATGCGATTTAATCTGTTTTTTAACTGCTTTAATTCCTGTTCTTCTCTGGGCGTTGCCTTTTGATGACAGCAACAGCCTGTAGCAATTTCTTTCTGTTCTTCCATTCTATGTTATTCCTTTCTCCGTTCCAAATCAGATTTCTATTACAATATACCCTATAGGGGTATGTCTTATTCAAACAAATAATATACCCCCACAGGGTATCTGTCAATATTTTTCTCTTTTCATATAGCATGTTTAGTGGTAAAATAACTTTAATTATGCGCAGTACTGCATTGCGACGATTATCCCAACATGGAGAGGAGAATATACATAATGGAAAGAGAAACAAAATGTATCCACGCCGGTTATACCCCCGGAAATGGCGAATCCCGCATGATTCCCATTGTACAGAGTACTACCTTTAAATATGATAGCAGTGAGGATATGGGTAAGCTGTTTGATTTGGAAGCAAACGGTTATTTCTACACCAGACTTGCCAATCCCACCAATGACTATGTAGCAAAGAAAATTTGCGAATTGGAGGGTGGTTCCGCTGCAATGCTGACCTCTTCCGGTCAGGCAGCAACCTTTTATGCGGTCTTCAATATCTGTGGCGCCGGAGATCATGTGGTTTCCTCCTCCACTATTTACGGTGGTTCCTACAACCTATTTGCAGTTACCATGAAGCGCATGGGCATTGAATTTACTTTCGTTGACCCGGACTGCTCCGATGAAGAGTTAGAAGCAGCTTTCCGTCCCAATACCAAGGCTGTGTTTGGCGAAACTCTTGCCAACCCTGCACTGATTGTATTTGATATTGAAAGATTTGCAAAGGCTGCACACTCACATGGTGTTCCCTTGATTATTGACAATACCTTTGCAACCCCCATTAACTGTCGTCCTATCGAATGGGGTGCTGATATTGTAACCCATTCCACCACCAAATATATGGATGGTCATGATGCAAGTGTGGGCGGCTGTATTGTAGATTCCGGTAAATTCGACTGGTTTGCACATGCTGACAAATTCCCCGGACTGACCACCCCCGATGAATCCTATCATGGCGTGGTATATGCAGAAAAATTCGGTTTGGAAGGTGCTTTCATTACCAAAGCTACTGCACAGCTCATGCGTGACCTTGGTTCCATTCAGGCACCTATGAATGCTTATCTTATTAATCTTGGTCTGGAGTCCTTACATGTTCGTATGGAAAGACATTGTGCGAATGCACAGAAGGTTGCTGAGTTCCTGGAAGCACATGAGAATGTTACCTGGGTAAATTATCCCGGACTTCCCGGCAATAAGTATTATGAGCGTGCCCAAAAATATATGCCTAAGGGAACCTGTGGCGTTATCTCCTTTGGTGTAAAGGGCGGTCGTCCCGCAGCTGAAAAATTCATGGGCAAATTAAAGGTTGCCATGATTGCAACCCATGTGGCAGATGCACATACCTGTATCCTGCATCCAGCTTCTGCAACCCACAGACAGATGAATGATGAAGAACTGATTGCCGCAGGCGTTGGGCCTGATTTGGTACGTCTTTCTGTAGGTATTGAGAATGTGAATGATATTATTGCGGATTTGGAACAGGCATTAGAGTTCTAAAAATAGTAATGGCGGCAAGGGATATTCCCCTGCCGCCGGGTTTTATGCTACCGCATTGGTATTTATTTGTTCTATTACCTTTCGTATTCCCATCCAGACATTTAAATCAGTAAATATCTCTACCACACTTCCTTTATCTGTAAATGGTGGCTCTTGCAAAACAGACAGGTCTTTCATCATACCATTGTGCACAATGTACTCCACAATCTGATTCACAAAATAAATTTGTCTGCTATCCATATTTGTACTATTCAAAAAATCAGAAAAGGCTTCCTTGGCGGCATTCATATCTAATCCTACTATCTCTCGTACAAATTCGCCTAATGGTTTCTCACCATATTCTGCTTTATAATCATCCTTAGTTCCAACTTCTTTCCAAAGAATATCCTCTAAAACAGAAATATCACTCGCAGTTAATGGCTTGTTCGTTTTTAATTTTGCAATAACAAGATTATCTTGATGTTGACGCACATAATACTCTGCCTTCATTTTATAATTCTGCAGTGCATCATCTTCAAGCTCCGATTCATGCCACTCAACCGATAAAATATCATCAGTAAAATTAGTATTATATTTATACGTTCCTGGAATTATATACTTCATCAAATTGCGCAAGTTTTTTCGAATATGTTCAAATTCATCAATTCCCGCATTATCCAAATAATCCGTATGCAATATTTTATTAATTAATTCTGCTTGCACCTGTATTTCCGGAACATTAGCTACACTTGCTATTCCGTTTACTTTTTTATACAAGTCAGTTTTGGCTCTTCCATACTTCTTTCCTGCAAGATAAGCCAACTCCAAACCATAGAGAAGTGCATCAAAACGTACTGCACTTGCCTCATCACCATCCGGAAGAATTAATGGCGCTAACTCCTCCCTTACATCTAATACATCTTCGTATGTTAACGTCTGATAATTTGCAACTATTGAATAAGTATCTACATACTTCAAATGCTGCCTCACTGCAAAATTCTCTCTGTCAAGTTCCTGCACCTTTCCTGTCATCATTTCTACCAGCTTATTTCTATATGTAATTAGCCGGTCTACCTGATACTGCACATCCTGTAACTTGTATGCTATCTGGAACTCCAAATTAAAAATTGCACCCTGCAAAGCAATCATATTGGCAGTAGGCTTTCCTGGATTCATTCTAAAGAATTCAAAATTTCCACAAAAATCAAAAATATAAAATTTCTGCTTGTCTTCTCCATCCATCAATTTCGGACACAAGCGGGTACCTCGTCCAATCATTTGCCAGAACTTAGCTTTACTCATGACCTTCTTAAAAAACACTAAGTTCAACACCTCCGGTACATCAATACCGGTATCAAGCATATCTACAGATATAGCAATTTGTGGCATTTTATTCGCATCTGAAAATTCATCAATCGCACTCTGTGCATAAGTCATATAATTATCAATTACCTTAGCAAATGGCTGTCCATTTTTGCTAAGATATGGATATTCTTTATTAAATACTTTCAATATTTTTTCTGCATGTTCATGATTTTTTGCAAAAATAATTGTTTTCCCGAGCAATTCTCCATAATTAATTTTTAATCCATCTGTCATTAATGTATGAAGAACCTTCTTGATAGTATCTTCATTGAATACCCAAGTATTTATCGCAGAAGATGCTATTCTTTCCGGCAATTCTTTCTCGTCCGATCCAAAGGTTTCCTCATACACTTCCTTATCTTCCTCGGATAATTCATCATATACAATTCCATGTTCGATAAATTTAAGTTTTGTTTCTACCGAAAGATAATCCACTAAGTATCCATCATCTACAGCCTGTGCCAACTCATAACCATAAGTAGGCACCCCCTTTTCCAAATTAAAAATTCCATAAGTATTTTTATCAATTTCATCCTTGGGTGTTGCAGTAAGTCCTACCAATGGTGCATCAAAATAATGAAAAATATCCTTGTACTTATTGTAAATTGAACGATGAGCTTCATCACAAATGACCAAATCAAAATGACCACATGTAAATAGTTTCTTTTCTTCCTCGTCCTTTACGGAATCAATACAATTCATCATTGTCTGATAGGTTGAAAAAATGCAATGAGCATTATAATTATCTTTTTCCTCTACTAAATTAGAACATGACAAATCCGGCAAAAGATTTACAAAACTTCTTTTTGCCTGTGTAACCAAGGAATTTCTATCTGCCAAGAACAAAATATTTTTTATCCAGCCAGCCTCCAATAATACCTTACATAATGCAATAACAGTTCTGGTTTTACCGGAACCGGTTGCCATAACTAACAGAGCTTTCCTTCTATTCTCCTTATCAAAGCAATCACATACAGCCTTAACAGCAGCCTCTTGATAATAGCGTCCTGCAATCTCTTTATCTACAACAACATGATTTAGACTTGTTTTCATTGTCTGCAAATTAAACAATTTTTCCAAATCTCTTTTAGAATAAATAACAGCACATTTTCTTTCTGGATATTGATTGTCAATAATATGTGTTTCAAAACCATTGGTTAAAAAAACCACCGGTCTACGTTTATACTGTTTTTCCAATATGTCCGCATACAATTTTGCCTGTTGCTGACCTTTTGACACCCCCTCACAGGCACGTTTTGCTTCGATTATTGCCAATGGTCTATGCATATCATCATATAACACATAATCTGCAACTCCCACTTCTGATTTATTTGGCATCCCTTGAAGTTTTACTTCATTTATCCAATCTTTTCCTTCCGTCCAACCGGCATCCAACAACATAGTATCAATATATATTTTGCGCGTTTTATACTCGGACAAATCCAAAGGCTTAGGTATATAGGTCGCTTGCTGTTCTTCACGTCTGGCTGTTAATTCCTCCTTCAGTGCCTTATTTTCTGCTATCAACGCTTTTAGATCAACATCTATATCCGATGTTTGCTGTAAAGCTACTAGCGTTTGCTGATTCTGCAACAACTCAACATCAAATTCATGTTCTTCATATTCATCAGCATAGCAGTATGCTACATAATCCAAGAAAATAAATAGATTCTGCAAGCATAAAACAGCCTCATCCATGGATATCTTTTTGCCATTATGTGCAGCTCTATTTCCGATTATCCGAATCAAATCCATTCGTTTCCAGAGATTATCATCAACCAAACCATGAAAATCTTCTGTACTCATCAGACTTATCAGAGTATCTTGATATGGCATCTCCAATGACTTATCTACAGAATACATCCACTTAATTGCAAATTCCATTGCCCTACGACAATTGATTACGCTCGATTCAACATCAATATTTAGAACTCTCTCCGCAGCAATAGCCACGTCCGAAAAACTACTGAACTTGGATTCTTTCTTTAAATAATCAAAGTTGGTCATTGCCAAGCCCCCTTCTACTTTTTTCTTAAGGTGTCTTACACATAATGTAATTATAGAACTTTATGCCATATTTTCCAATGAGTTTGTTAAAATAATTGAACGAAATTTCAATTTGTCGGTCTGTTCAACGAATGCAGCAAATTGATTTTGAATTTCAATTGGAGAGACTGGTATCGTTATTTTTTTGATAGTCGCAAGTCCCATAAATGTTTGTGCTCCGCCTACTTGATTCATCGACAAAATATAGTTTCGCATAATGTTTAAGCATTCCCATAAATAATACCCATTAAGGACTTCCTTATTAGGCTTTAACAACGCAACATTTTTCATGCTAAACTCGTAATCCAAACTATTTAAACAAGCAGTTCCATAATTTACCCCTATATTGGTATACAAAACATCCCCATATTCAGGATTACATCTATCATATATTATCTTATGGTCTTCTGCCGAAACATACTCGACCTCATCAAAAACGATTCCAGATGAGCGAATATTTTTCCCTGTAATCAATAAATATCCACTACTATATCTTGGTGGGGTATCATGTGTACCATCAGTTATTTTCACGCAAATATCATTTAGTGGCTTTAAAACCAAGTTTTCGCTGTTTGCAATTGGGTCGCCAAACATCTCGACAAATCGGGATTTGATGAGATTATCTAACACTTCTAATTCCTGTTTTCTTAAATCAATAACATTTCTTACTTTTCTTAAATTCTTGCAAATTCTTTAGGCTACAATCAATAGCGGCGTAAACGAAAAAGCAGTCTTTAAATATAGAAAAACTGCCCTTTCGTTTGCACCGCGTTTGATTTTGCCAAAGTGAACAAAGTAAGCGTCCGTGTAGCCGATATGTATGGACT
>JAGAMG010000038.1 GCA_017624835.1 Lachnospiraceae bacterium | reverse complement strand
CTTCTGCTGACTTCTTGCCATTCGTTGTTACTCACGGACTTCATACTCTGTTTTCATCCGCTGGCAAGACCTCCCTTGGTACCACACGTCACTTTCTCTCCATATATCTGCCACATTTACTACAGTTAATTCCGAATAGTTATTGGACTTCGACTTGTCGAGCAGCCTTATCCTTAACTATAGCCTGATGTGATTTCTGTTCGTCAGACCAGAGATTTGCCTCCACCTTCCTTCAGATTCCCCTCACGTTAATCATAATCTGTGTTATGAATAGGACACCCTTGGTCTTGGCTGTATCCTTCCCACTACTAGGGCGGATTAGGGACTTTCACCCATTAGCGACGTGCGCCGCAAGGCGCACTCCAAAAAGAGTACAGCAGTAATACTGCCATACTCTTTTTCTTACAAACACCTGTCAAATCTTGCAGCAAAATCCCTTAGATAAAACTCCCGATACCGATTCACTGTCTTAGCTCCCATGTGCTCCCCTTCCGCCTCCTCAGGTTCCAGGGTATCCGCCCACCAGTTTTTCAGATTCTGCCCTTTATCTTGTCGATTCTCCCTTGCTTCGGGAATGGAAACAAATTGTCCTGACTGACCGTTCAATTCAGGAATCTCACTTTCCAGAACATATTCCCACTCTCCCAGGGATTTTGGCATAAAACGAACCTTATATTGCCCATCCCCACAATAAAAGCCTTCAAATCTTTGATTTTGAACTACCATGTGAAAGAAAGGCTGTTTTTCGATTTCAGTCATAGGCTTGTCTATCACAGGACCCTCAAATACAAACTCGATAACCTCAAATATTTCTACCACATCCTCCTTTGTGGTATTTCTGTGGTAACTGCGATGGGGTCGGTTCCATACTCTCTCAAACCGTCCCCCCATGCTATCCGTTTCCGGGTCTTCCGGATTTCCGTCAAAAAGCCAACTTACGGTTGGCGTATCTCCCATTTTGATGACACTCCCTAATTGGGTGGCAAAAAATTCTCCCAGTGCACCATGTCCCTTGGCATGCTCCACTACAAAGGAATGATTGCCCAAATCCCCCTCCATATTACCACCGTTAAACCAGCCGCGATAGGTGGAATTATCTTCTATCATCCACAAATCAGGAAATTCCCTAAGGATATATTCATAGGCATTTAATCCCCATTTTTTATTGGGACCGCCTATATAATTTACTCTGATTTTCTCTATAATATCCGGTGCATCATGAAGCGCCTGCGCAATATCCTCCAACAGTCCCCATGCCAGAATATATAAAGGTCGGTCATCCTCTTTTCTTGCAGATTCAATAATCAACTGAGAGCCCGGTGTACTTTCTGCATATCCTTTATAGGGGGCAATATCAATTGCTCCCTGCGCCGTAATGGAGCGCAAATAATCCGGGGTGGGATAATACTCAGAATGCTTCTTTAACTTAGGATAATCCTGCTCATAGGCATCAATCACTGTAAAGATATCGCTCACTCTTCCGTCCCCCCAAGCGGAGGAAATCAATCCTTCGGTATCAAAAAGGTCGGAATATAGTAAGTAATGTACCATGGACTGAAAATCATCCGGGTCACTTCCTCCAATATCCGTTGAAACTATGACTCTGTACCTTTCTCCGTATAAGGCACCACATTTTGGCAGACTCATTGTGCTTTCCTTCTTTCTTCTATTATCTATTTACACTTACTGATTACCTCTCCATGGGACTGCTTTCCTGATACCTACAAAAGCTGCCCTTCTATCTCATAGCTTCCGGCAACCAATTTCAACAGTTCTCCATCCAGCAAGTCCTCAACACTCTTGCCATTTATTTTTTCAACCCTTAATCCCTTTTGAGGATGGAATTGCGCCTCTGCACCAAAAGGAACCGTAAGCCGGTAAATCACCTTATCTCCCTGCCATTTCCAGCCCGCTTCGTACAATCCATACATGGAATCATATTTCGCCTCAACAAATTTCAGACGTCTATCCGCCTGTGGCGCAAATTTTATTCCTGCAAAGCCCGGTGCATCCTCCACCGGATTTAAACCACAGGCAGAGCGATAAATCCACTCTACGATAGCACCATATGCATAATGATTCAAGCTATTCATTCCCGTATCCTGAATTCTGCCGTTCGGTAAAATGGAATTCCAACGCTCCCATATGGTTGTAGCACCCAAGTTTACCTCATACAGCCAGCTCGGATAATCTTCATTCAATAAAAGTGTATAGGCTTCCTCCACCATCCCAACCTTGGACAACGCCTGACATAAATATGCTGTTCCCGTAAATCCTGTGGATAAATGATGATTATATTTTTCCAACAAGATTTTTAGCTGTCTGCCCGCCTCTTCCAGCTCATCCTCTTCAAAGATATTGAAATGGATTCCACAGACATAAGCAGTCTGAGTTGTCACTGAAAGCTGTCCCGGAGCAATCACATATTTTTTCCGCACTGCGGCTCTTACCTCCTGTGCTATCAGAGTATAATACTCTGCCTCCTCCTGCTTCCCAAGTACCCTTGCAGCCTTTGCAGTAAGCTGTGCTGAATACATATAATAAATAGAGGAAACATAATAACAATCCGTTCCGCCTGTTTTTTGTCCTTCTTCTCCATCCAACGCCAGCCAATCTCCAAAATGAAAACCGCAATCCCACAATCTTTTTCCATTACAGTGGGTTTCATCCATATAGATAATGAAATCCGTCCACTGCTTCATATTATCATACTGTTCTTTCAACAGCTTCTTATTTCCGTAAAAGAGATACATATTCCAAGGAATAATGGTAGCAGCATCTCCCCATACACTGGAACCTGCCTCCCCCCAATTGGGCTTGGTCATATCATGCTCCGGCTCTCCGTTTTTCAATCTCGCCAAAGTCAAAATATCCGGCACCACATAGGGAACTGCACCTTTCTTTTCCCCCTGTTCATATCCCATATCCTTTAGATATTTACGGAAAAAGGTCGGTGTCTGCATGTGAAAGGAAGCTGCCGCACTAAATATTTGCGCATCTCCCGTCCATCCCATACGCTCGTCTCTTTGAGGACAATCTGTGGGAATATCTAAGAAATTATCCTTTTGACTCCACTTAGTATTCTCAATCAGACGATTCAACTTATCATAAGAGGTTTCTATAAACCCTGTTTCCTGCATATCAGAATAAAGCACCCAGGCCTCAAAATCATCCACATTAGCAGCAGTTACTTCTATTCCCTTTACCTTTACATAGCGGAAGCCATAATAAGTAAAGTGTGGTCTTGCCAGACCACCTTCCCCGCTTGCAAGGTAAACAAATTCCGCCTTTGCCAATCGCAAATTATCCCGATACAGGTCATTATCCTGCATTGCCTCTCCATATTGCAGAATAATCTTTTTCCCTTTGGGGGCATTATCTCTAAATGCAACCCAGCCGGTAATTATTTGTCCAAAATCCAACACTGTCTCCCCAAAACTAGTGGTAATAATTTCTTTTACCTTCAGTACCTGCTGTTTTTTTACGCCCACACCTATCATGGGATAAAGAGGTGCTTCCGGCTTTATGGTTTCTACCGCATACAAACGCTGACGCTCCGGTATCTGAATTACATTTCTGTCCATTCTGGCATCATACATTTCTCCCTCATAAATACCGGATATAGCAACAGGGGATTTCAATGCCAGCCAGTCGGTATCCGTACCAATAATGGTTTTATTACCATTCTTTGACCATAAATATAAGTCTGCTAAAAGCTTCATTTGACTTCCATAGTAATTGTGAAATTCTGCCTTTGCGGAATAACAGAACTTTCCCATATACCAGCCTTTTCCCATATAGACATCAATGCGGTTTTCGCCACATTTTAATAAATGAGCGACATCCAAAGTCTGATACTGTATCCAATAACGATAATCCGTATAGTAGGGAGTCAGATACTCCTCTCCTGCCTTTTCCCCATTGATAAACACCTCGTAAAGACCCAAGCCGCAAATATACATGCGTGCACGGACATCTACAAGGTCTTCCTCCTCCAATACAAAGGTTTTCTGAAATAACGGATGCAGTTCCGGAGTAAAGGGTGCTGCAATCCACTTTCCCTGCCATGCTTCCTCAGGATGTCCTCCCTCAAAGGTTGCAATAGGACTGTCCGATTTATCTCCGGCATCGTCTGTAATGCTTACCTGCCAATAGTATGTGCATCCAGCTTCCATAGAAAATTCCGGTGCATACATACATTCCCTAAGCTCCATCTGACCACTGTCAAAGCAACAATTATGCAGGCTTCCATCAGTTAGAACATCTGTTCCTATACGAATATGAACCTTTTCCTGATATTTTCCCTTCGCTTCCTTTACCTTCCAGGTAAGCATCAGCCCATCCAAACTGATTCCTATCGGATTTTCTTGATAATTTGCTTTTAAATCATATATTTTCATGCTCTGTTACCCCCAAGCAATTTCTATTGTCGCTTATATGTACTGAATTACCTTACTTGTTAAATATTCTATAATATTTATTATGCTACTCTATCAGACTAATTTCAATAATATATTTTGGGGTTGGCTTCTGCGCCTCGGCATGCGACTGCGTCTCGGCATGCGACTGCGTCTCGGCATGCGACTGCGTCTCGGCATGCGAAGCCAAGCCCACTCGAAAATGCTTCGCATTTCCTCGTGGATGGGCTGTCGCCCAATAGAAAATAAAAAAAGAACAGATCCGTGTATGCGAGCATCCACGACTCTGTTCTTTCTTATTTTCTGCTTGGCTTGTAGCTTACACCAGTTCCAATACAACTTCCATAGCTGCGTCACCCTTACGCTGACCAATCTTTACGATTCTGGTGTAACCACCCTTACGGTCTGCATACTTAGGTGCATACTCATCAAATAATTTTGCAACCAAGTCAACTTCCTTGGTGTTTCTCTTCTTACCAGCTGCTTCGGTAGGTACTTCAACAACTGGGTTTAACACCTTCAGCATCTGACGTCTAGCATGTAATCTGGAAGGAAGATCTTTCTTGATTTCCTTCTCAACGGTTTCATACTTGGTAACCTTCTTGCCATCAACAACTTCTTTTACTCTCTTACCATCTTTGTCCTTTACAGGAACTTTAGCGGTAACTTTAACCATTTCGAAGTTATCTTTTTCCTTAACTGCTAATGCAATCAGACCTTCAGCAATCTTAACTACTTCCTTAGCCTTAGCTTCGGTAGTAACGATCTTGCCGTGATTTAATAATGCAGTTACCTGATTTCTTAATAATGCTTTTCTCTGTGCAGATGTTCTGCCAAGTTTTCTGTACTTTGCCATGATAATTTTCCTTTCTCCATTCATGGTACATCCGGCCACGCTCTTTGGACTTACTTACCGAATGCATTATTTTGATTCCATTTAGAGATGAACCACACACATACACTTTGGCTTTACTGTGCATGGAAAATCTTTCTTAATTAGTTGTCTTCACTAGGATTTAACTGAAGACCCAACTCTTTCAATTTTGCTAAAACTTCTTCTAAGGACTTACGACCCAGGTTACGAACCTTCATCATGTCTTCGGAAGTCTTATTGGTTAACTCTTCTACAGTATTGATACCTGCTCTCTTCAAGCAGTTGTAGGAACGAACAGATAATTCCAATTCGTCGATACTCATTTCAAGTACCTTTTCCTTCTCATCATCTTCCTTCTCTACCATAACCTCTGCGGTCTTGGCATTCTCAGAAAGATCAATGAAGAGACTCAAATGCTCACTAAGTACCTTTGCAGCTAAGCTGACAGCTTCATCGGGAACTAAAGTTCCGTTAGTAAATACATCCAATGTCAACTTATCATAATCTGTAATCTGACCTACACGGGTATTTTCAACAGTAACGTTAACTCTCTCTACAGGTGTAAAGATAGAGTCAATTGCAATTACACCAATAGGTAAATCATCGTGTTTGTTCTTGTCAGCACTTACATAGCCACGACCCTTTGTAATGGTCAGCTCCATGTAAAGCTTAGTGTCTTTGCCACTCAAAGTAGCAATAACTAAATCAGGGTTCAGAATCTCAATATCCTGGTCTGCCTGAATGTCAGAAGCTCTTACAACGCCTTCGCCTTCAAACTCAATGTAAGCAGTCTTTGCTTCATTAGTTTCACTGTTATTCTTAATAGCAAGGCTCTTGATGTTCATGATAATCTCAGTAACATCCTCTTTTACTCCGGGAATAGAACTGAACTCATGTAATACGCCTTCAATCTTAACCTGGCTTACTGCTGCACCGGGCAAGGAAGAAAGCATGATTCTTCTAAGAGAGTTACCTAAGGTAATACCATAACCTCTCTCTAAAGGCTCTACTACAAATTTCCCGTACTTCTTGTCTTCTGAAATCTCAGCAACCTCGATATTAGGTCTTTCAAAATCAAACACTACAAATACCCTCCTTTACGAACATTTTATAAGAAACTCCTAGGCACCACACAAGGGTGCCTAGATTATAGAGCTTATTTGGAGTACAACTCGACGATAAGCATTTCGTCTACAGGAACATCAATCATTTCTCTGGTAGGAAGATTCTTAATGTTTCCCTTTAAGTTCTCGATATCAACGTCCATCCACTCGGGTACTAATCTGCCGCCGGTTACTTCAACGATATCTTTATATCTCTGTAAGGACTTAGCCTTCTCAGAAATTTCGATTACATCACCAGCTTTGATTAAGTAAGAAGGAATGTTAACTACCTTTCCGTTTACTAATACATGCTTGTGATCAACAACCTGTCTAGCTTCTCTTCTGGTTCTAGCGAATCCCATTCTGAAAACTACGCTGTCAAGTCTGCTCTCCAGCATAATCATAAGGTTTTCACCAGTCATACCTTTCATTCTATCTGCTTTTTCATAATAGTTTCTGAAAGGCTTCTCTAACACACCATAAATGAATTTAGCTTTCTGCTTCTCTCTTAACTGAAGACCATACTCACTAACCTTCTTGCCAGCTCTTGCATTGGTTCTGTTAGACTTCTTATCATATCCTAAATAGGAAGGCTCAAGGCCTAAAGATCTACATCTCTTTAATACGGGTACGCGATTTACTGCCATTTTTTTAATTTCCCTTCTTTTAATGTTTGTTTACAGTACTATTAATACCTTCATCCAACCTTTTTGTATGTTGTGGGGTCCCCTCGAAAATCATGCTGCTTCGCAGCATCCGCACTTCGTGCTCGTCGATTTTCTCGGGACTTCGTCGGGCAAAAACAAATGCCTGCTTTGCAGTCGCTTGTTTTTGTTCCTCCTCGTCTAAACTCGACGACGCTTGGGAGGACGGCATCCATTGTGAGGAACAGGGGTTACGTCACGGATACTTACTACTTCCAAACCACAAGCAGACAATGCTCTGATTGCTGCTTCACGTCCTGAACCAGGACCCTTAACAAATACATCAACAGTCTTTAATCCATGAACTAAAGCTGCCTTTGTAGCTGTCTCAGCTGCCATCTGTGCAGCATATGGAGTAGATTTCCTTGAACCTCTAAAACCAAGACCACCAGCACTTGCCCAGCTAAGAGCATTACCTTCAGCATCTGTTAAGGTAACGATTGTGTTATTAAAAGATGACTGAATATGTGCCTGTCCGCGTTCAACGTTTTTCTTGACACGTTTCTTTGTTACTTTCTTAGTTGCAACTTTCTTTGCCATTTTAAACTAACCTACTTTCTCAATCTCTACAATTTCTTTTCACTTAAGGAACCTTCTAAATTTGCTTTGCAAATTCAGAAGTATCAAATAAATTGCTTACAGCAATTTATTTTTTCTTGTTTGCTACAGTACGCTTAGGACCCTTACGTGTTCTAGCATTGGTCTTAGTCTTCTGACCACGAACAGGAAGTCCTTTACGATGACGAATACCACGATAGCATCCGATTTCCTGAAGTCTCTTGATATTCAGAGCGATTTCTCTTCTCAAATCACCTTCTACCATTACTCCAAGCTTTTCAATTGCATCTGTGATTTTCTTCACTTCATCATCGGTAATGTCTCTTACTCTGGTATCAGGATTAACACCTGCTTCTGCTAAAAGCTTAGTAGCAGTAGGTCTGCCGATTCCATAGACATAAGTCAAACCGATTTCAATACGTTTTTCTCTAGGTAAGTCAACACCTGCGATACGAGCCATTTACGTTTCCTCCATTTTCTTGCGTTTCATTCTACAAGCTCTGCGCTCACAAAGCCTGTAACGCTTTGCGTTTTTACGTTATACGTTAACGCTGTGCGCACATGTTTGGTCTGTTAATCGTGCGCTTATTCAGTTACTAATTGATTGGGGCTTTCACCCAATCGGATGCATTCCGATCTTTCCATGACCCTTGCCTGGTCAGCCGGAAAAACGCTCTGCGTTTTTCCCGACATGACTTAGCATTTCTTAGATGCGGTACTTTCGCATCTTAGAAATTCTTCATGTCGTGGTATCAACAAGTAATCTCCCGTAAGCTCTATCCTCTATTATGATAATCAGTGCAAACCTGCACTGGTTCAGCCGCACATAATAACAGAACAAGAACTCACATCTTGATTTTAAATCAAGTGGTGATTATCCCTGTCTCTGTTTGTGTTTCGGATTTTCACAGATTACTCTGATGCTTCCTTTTCTTTTAATGATTTTGCACTTTTCGCAAATTGGTTTTACTGATGATCTAACCTTCACGTTAAACCCTCCTTTCAAAAAAGACCGTTTTACATTATAGCATGATACATTTTAATTTGCAAGCCTTTTATATCTTTATTTTTCAACTTTTTTAATACTTTTCTGCATTTGTAATTCTCTGACAGAACAAGCTATCAATGAACATAATGCCATAACTGTTATTCCCATAATCCGGAAAGTATAGCTGCAATGAATTGCTGTATGATTTTGTGTCAATACCAGCCAAATAAAAGGAAATAGTGCCGTTACGGATAAGCATACTACGGAAATCAACCACTTTTGACTAGGTTTCTTTATCAGGCAACTGACGGCAAATGCCAAAGCTACAATAACAATGCCCATTACAATCCAATAATACCTGTAGTCATATTGTCGCAACACTGCATCAACAGTTCGAGCAACTCCTGAGAATCTGGAACTATATCCATCTAATGGTTCTGCCCTGAAAATAACGGACCAAACGGCATCTTTCAACGTACCTGTCTGAAAGATGAGTTCTGCCACCAACCATTTCATTGCCCACATACCTACATAACCGATCCCCCAGCATAATATCATTCCAATATATTGCTTTAGCTTCTGCCACCAACCATCTTCCTCATCCATACTTTGCACAATATAAAAACAAAGTGGTATTCCCAAAGTTGCTATAGGATAGGTAAGGAAATCCATATATGCTGTCATAATTCCAATCAGAAGGAAAAATTCTTCCCGCCAATTCTTCTTTATAATTCGTTCCCGGAAAAGCAACAGAATTAAGATGGCAAGCAGTGAGATTGTCCAGCAGGTCATCAAGGTCAAAGATGCCCACACCCCCAGCGGTTTCATAAATCCAAGGGTTACAAACACTCCAATACCCAAATAATATTGCTTTTTATAAAAGGACAATATAATTACCGCCAACAGCAGAAACACTTGGAAAATCATCAAGAAACTTTCCAAATGAGACCATGTCATACACATAAGTAAGGGTTTTAACCATACCAGATAGCCATGCCAATATCTCGAATATTCTCTTAAAAACATTCCCTCTGTTCCCTGTTTCAATGATTCAACCAGGGATTCTTCTGTCAGCCATGTCTGTTCATTTCCCAAATCATAATGATATATATATACTGCATGTTCCAGAGCACTCCGCCCTTCAACCTTTTCCAGTGCATTTTGTACCATCAAATAATCGGTGAAGCAATCCTTTTCATGAATTACCTTTTTTCTCCAGACACTGCCATTCTCATCCTTGGCAACGTCTATCATATTATATAAGGATTCTTCCACATGACTTTTGGCTGTATCTGTAGGTAAACAAAATATTCCGGTCAGCAACAGCAGGCCTGATATGACGCTACACAGTAAAATGAGCAGAATATTTGTAATCTTTTTTCTCATATGTAATTCCTACAAAGTACCTTGCAAAGATACTTTTATTTATCTCTCCAAATAATACGTCCCTTGGATAAATCATAAGGAGACAATTCTAAAGTTACCTTATCTCCGGGCAGAATACGGATAAAGTTCTGGCGCAGCTTACCGCTGATGGTTGCCAATACACGATGACCATTCTCTAATTCTACACGAAACATAGTATTAGGTAACTTCTCAACAACAGTTCCTTCAATTTCAATTACATCACTTTTAGACATACATTTCCTCCATAAATTAAATTATCTTGCTTCTATATATTTTCTTATAGCATATTTGATTTCTTCATCCCGAACTGTTTCTTTATTCAGAATTCGGTTATACAAGTCCTGCTCCACAGTGGTATTAACAATCTGTATATGCTTTTTGCGCTTTTTTTTGGGCTTACCCAAGGGCTTTAAACGACCATCACACAAATAAACAAAGTCATCCTCCATAGCTATAATAACATACACCTGCGCCTTATCGTGTCCTGCCTTAGAGGTGGCAAATTTTCCTATCATATTCTTTTTCCTCTTGAAGCTCCTAGTACAAGGTGAGAATTTCCGGTTCTCCATCCGTAATCAGAATCGTGTTTTCATAATGTGCAGACCAGGAACCATCCTCCGTTACAACAGTCCAGTCATCATCCAACCATTCCACATCTGCTCTCCCCATATTAATCATAGGTTCAATTGCCAGAGTCATTCCTGCCTGTAGCTTCATACCGCGTCTTTTTTGTGCAAAATTAGGTATCTGGGGATCCTCATGAAGGCTGGTTCCAATTCCGTGTCCTACCAAATCTCTTACAATACCATAGCCGTGAGGCTTTATAAAAGCATCAATTGCATTGGAAATATCATGTAAATGATTTCCGGCTTTTGCCATCTTTATACCGGCAAAAAAGCTTTCTCTGGTAACATCAATCAGTTTTTGTGCTTCCGGGCTGATTTGTCCTACCGCATGAGTTCTTGCCGCATCAGAATGATAGCCTTTATAAATAAGACCCGCATCCAGACTGACAATATCTCCCTCCTGTAAAATTCGATGCTTGTTGGGAATACCATGAACCACCTCATCATTGACGGATACACAAATACTCGCAGGATATCCATGATAATTCTTAAAATTAGGAATACAACCCAATTTACGAATCAAGGTATCTCCTATCATATCAACCTCCAAGGTTGACATACCGGGGCGAATACTTTCCTCCATCTCCTTATGTACGATTGCAAGGAGTCTGCATGACTCACGCATCAGCTCTATCTCTCGTTCTGATTTGATTGTTACAGCCATTGTTTCTCTTTACTTCCTTTCCATACAGCTCAACCGAGGATTTCCACGATTGCTGCAAATACATCCTTCATATCCACTGTACCATCTACAGTTTTTAAAACCCCTTTATTTGTATAGAAATCGATTAAAGGCTGTGTCTGGTCATGATATACCTTCAAACGATTTAAAACTGTCTCCGGCTTATCATCATCACGCAGCACAAGTTCTTTTCCACACTTATCACATACTCCTTCTGTTTTTGGTGGAACATGCTCAATATGATAGGTTGCACCACAGGATAAACATGCACGTCTGCCGGACATTCTCTTTACAATGTTTTCATCAGGTACATCTACGTTAATTGCATAATCAACTGCATCACCAAGCTCTGTAAGTGCCTTATCAAGTACCTCTGCCTGAGGAATGGTTCTTGGGAAACCATCCAACACATAACCATTTGCACAGTCTGCCTGGGCAACTCTATCCAAAAGAATCTTTACAGTAAGCTCATCAGGAACCAAAAGACCCTGATCCATATACTTTTTAGCTTCCATGCCAAGCTCCGTACCATTCTTAATATTTGCACGGAAAATATCTCCTGTGGAAACATGAGGAATGCTGTACTTCTCTGCAATCATTTTTGCCTGTGTGCCTTTTCCTGCACCAGGTGCACCTAACATAATAATCTTCATAACTAATACCCCAACCTTTCGTACCTTCAATTTTTCACATGCCATATTCGGCATTACATAATCCATTATATTTTAACTTTTTTGAATGGACTTTGCAATATAAAAAACAAAAAAGCGCAAAAAAACATATCCGGACGAAGGTACTCGTCCGGATACATCATTATTTGTTATTTAGTCTTCTAAGAAGCCTTTGTAATTACGAACCAGCATCTGTGATTCTAAGGATTTAATTGTTTCTAAGATAACACTTACAATAATGATAAGGCTGGTACCACCGAAGGATACACTTGCGCCGAAAATACCATTAAAGAAGAATGGTATAACAGAAACAATAATCAAACCGATTGCACCAATGAATACAATATGGTTCAATACCTTATTCAGATAATCACTGGTAGATTTACCGGGTCTGATACCGGGAATGAAACCACCCTGTTTCTTCATGTTGTCTGCAATCATCAAAGGATTAAAGGTAATTGATGTATAAAAATATGCAAAGAATACAATCATTACAATGTACACTAATAATCCAATGCTGTAAATTGGCTGGCTGGGATTACACCAATAACCGGAATTTAATCCCTTCAGGATTTCTCCCCACACGCCTTCTCCCTGATATCCGATAAAGGAACAGATAATAAGAGGGAACTGCATAATGGAGGATGCAAAGATAACGGGGATAACACCTGAAGTATTAACCTTTAAAGGAATGCTGGAGGTCTGACCGCCAACCATCTTCCTTCCCTGCATCTTCTTTGCATACTGTACGGGAATTTTACGTACACCGGCATTCAAGATGATAACAAGTACTACCATCGCAATAATAATTGCAAAAATAATTACAACTGCAAGTATTGCAGTAGCAGGTGCTTTTCCAAAAACAAACTGCTGGAAAAGATTGCTCAAATCTTGGGGCAGGCTTGAAATAATATTGATAACCAATACTATGGAAATACCATTTCCAAGACCTTTCTCAGTAATTCTTTCACCCACCCACATCAGGAAAGCACTACCTGCGGTAAGTGCAGTCACTGCTGTGATTACATTAATAGCATTATACTCGATAAGATATCCCTGTCTTCCGAAGCCTACTGTCATTGCTGTTGCCTGAATCAGGGCAAGACCAACGGTCACATATCTTGTGATAGTAGCAATCTTCTTTCTTCCATCCTCACCCTCACGTTGCATTTCCTCTAATTTGGGAATTGCAATTGTGAGAAGCTGCATAATAATGGAAGATGTAATATAAGGGCTGATGTTCAAAGCAAGGATGGACATATTAATAAAGGAACCACCTGTTATCGCATCAAAGAAACTGAACGCACCACCTGTTTGAGCAGCAAACCACTGCGCAAAATACTGAGAGTTTACTCCCGGCACGGGAAGCTGTGACCCGATACGGATCACAACTAACATTGCCAATGTAAAAAGAATTTTATCTCTTACCTCTTTGATTTTGAATGCGTTTTTCAGTGTTTTGAGCATTACATCACCTCAACAGTTCCACCAATTGCTTCGATTTTCTCTTTAGCAGATGCGCTTACTGCGTCTACCTTAACATCAAGCTTTTTGGTAAGTTCTCCGTTTCCAAGAATCTTAACGCCATCTCTGGGATTCTTGATGATACCAGCTTCTACAAGTGCATTTACATCAACAATTGCACCATTGTCGAAGCGCTCCAAAGCACTTACATTAATTGCAACGATATCCTTGGTGTTTCTGTTAGTGAAACCTCTCTTAGGAATACGTCTGTATAAAGGCATCTGACCACCTTCGAAACCGGGTCTGGGAGCTCCGGAACGAGCCTTCTGTCCCTTGTGACCCTTACCAGCGGTCTTGCCGTTTCCTGAACCGTGTCCACGGCCTCTTCTAAAATTATCACTGTGTTTGGAACCTTCTGCAGGTCTTAAATTGGATAATTCCATTCCTAACACCTCCTATTCTAATTAAACTTCCTCAACCTTAATCAAGTGGCTAATCTGACGAATCTGTCCTCTGGTAGCTTCATTATCAGGAAGGATAATGGACTTACCGATTTTACGAAGTCCCATAGATTCAACAGTTGCTCTGTTCTTTGGTACAGCACCGATAACGGACTTAACCAAAGTAATTTTTAACTTCTTATCTGCCATTATGCTAATACCTCCTCAACAGATTTGCCGCGGTTCTTTGCTACCTCTTCAGGAGCCTTCAGCTGGCTTAAACCAGTGATGGTTGCAAGAACTACATTCTGCTTATTGTTGGAGCCTAAAGACTTGGTACGGATATTCTTGATACCAGCAAGCTCACAAACGATACGTGCAGGACCACCAGCGATGATACCGGTACCTTCGGGAGCCTTCTTTAACAGAACGCTTGCGGAACCGTACTTACCGATAAAATCATGTGTAACGGAATTATTCTCATCAAGTGCGATTTTAACGATATGCTTAACTGCATCTTCCTTTCCCTTACGGATTGCTTCAGGAATTTCAACAGCTTTACCAAGACCAGCACCTACATGGCCATTGCCGTCACCAACTACTACCAAAGCGGTGAAACGCATGTTACGACCACCTTTAACAGTCTTGGTTACACGCTTGATGGTAACAACCTTATCAGTTAATTCTAACTGGCTTGCATCTATGATTGTATGTTTCATGGTGTACTCCTCTTCCTTTCCTAGAATTCCAAGCCAGCTTCTCTGGCTGCATCAGCTAATGCTGCGATTTTACCCTGGTATATAAAGCCGCCTCTATCAAAAACAACTTCCTTGATACCTTTTTCAATTGCTCTCTTAGCAATTACAGTTCCCAAATATGCTGCTGCATCAACGTTATTGGTCTTTTCCAGCTCTGCCTTAATCTCTTTTTCAAGAGTGGATGCAGATGCTAAAGTGTTGCCAACTGTATCGTCGATAATTTGAGCATACATATGATTATTGCTTCTGAACACTGCAAGACGAGGTCTTTCAGCAGTGCCGCTGAAGCGGTTACGAATTTTCATGTGCTTTTTAACACGAACTGCCTGTCTAGATTCTTTTCTAACCATCTTCATACTCTCCTTATCTATTATTTCTTACCAGTCTTACCAACTTTACGTCTGATTGTCTCATCAGCATACTTGATACCCTTACCCTTATAAGGCTCAGGTCTTCTCTTATCTCTGATTTCAGCTGCGAATTGGCCAACTTTTTCTTTATCAATACCCTTAACAATAATTACGTTCTGACCTTCAACAACGGTCTCAACGCCTTCAGGGTCTTCCATCTCTACAGGATGAGAGAAACCTAAGTTCAGGGTCAGCTTCTTACCAGCCTTAGCTGCTCTGTAACCAACACCGTTTACTTCCAGCTTCTTCTCGTAACCAGCAGTTACACCAACAACCATGTTGTTGATCAGAGTTCTGGTTAAACCATGAAGAGACTTCATTCTCTTTAAATCATTAGGTCTGCTTACTACTACTTCAGCACCTTCTACCTTGATTTCCATCTCGGTAGGTAATACTCTCTCAAGAGTACCCTTAGGACCCTTAACGGTCACTTTGTTATTTTCTGCAACTTCTACAGTAACGCCTGCAGGAATCGCGATTGGCATTCTACCTATTCTGGACATGCCCGTACCTCCTAAAATTTTATAGAACAAATTTATTGTTACCTATACAACAGACTCGAGAAATCATGTGCTACGCACATGCACGACTTTGTCGTTTCCATTTCTCTCGTTGTCTGCCGCACAAAATCAAATACTCGCAGGAATTTGTTTACAAATTCCTTTTGCTTCGTGCTTGATTTTGTTGCTTACCATACGAAAGCTAATACTTCGCCACCAACGCCAAGCTCACGAGCTTTCTTATCGGTGATAACACCCTGGTTGGTAGAAATGATAGCAATACCAAGACCACCTAATACCTTAGGCATATCTTCCTTGCCGGCATATACACGAAGACCGGGCTTAGAGATTCTCTTAATACCGGAGATAATCTTTTCATTCTTATCTGCACCATACTTTAAAGTAATGTGGATAGTCTTGAAGTTGCCGTCTTCGATAACATCATATTTCTTAATATATCCTTCTTCAAAAAGAATCTCAGCAATAGCTAATTTCATTTTAGAAGCAGGAACATCAACTGTATCGTGTTTTGCAGTGTTTGCATTACGGATTCTTGTAAGCATATCTGCAATAGGATCGCTCATTGTCATGATTTAGTTTCCTCCTTATATTTTGACTTGAATCATGCTTACCAGCTAGCTTTCTTAACGCCGGGAATCTGTCCCTTGTATGCTAACTCACGGAAGCAAACTCTGCAGATTCCGTATTTTCTCAGAACTGAATGTGGACGACCACAAATATTGCAACGGGTATATGCCTGAGTAGAGAACTTAGGCTTGCGCTGCTGTTTAATCTTCATTGATGTCTTAGCCATCAGAATTTACCTCCTTATTATTTAGCGAAAGGCATATTGAATAATCTTAATAATTCACGTGCCTCTTCGTCAGTGTTTGCAGTAGTTACGAAAATGATATCCATACCTCTGGTCTTGTCAATCTTATCGTACTCGATTTCAGGGAAGATGAACTGCTCTTTGATACCAAGTGCATAGTTACCTCTACCATCGAATGCGTTAGGGTTAACACCTCTAAAGTCACGTACACGAGGTAATGCCAGGTTAACCAGACGATCAAGGAACTCATACATTTTCTCACCACGTAAGGT
>JAGAMG010000037.1 GCA_017624835.1 Lachnospiraceae bacterium | reverse complement strand
TTTCGCAATGGCAATGGTCATACCATCCTCTGCATGCTTTTTATATACAAGGCAGCCACCATCCTGACAAGCCAAAAGTGCCGCCCGCTCACATACATTGTCCACCCCTACCTGCTCCTTTACAAAGGCGGAAGCACTAAAATCACCTTGCATCTGTTGCAACTGCTCCGCAGTATAAGTCCAAAAGGGAATTTGTCTATTCCTGCACCATGAAACTAAT
The DNA here is from genome assembly GCA_017624835.1 of Lachnospiraceae bacterium. Taxonomy (GTDB): domain Bacteria; phylum Bacillota; class Clostridia; order Lachnospirales; family Lachnospiraceae; genus Acetatifactor. Next base: position 3,013 of record JAGAMG010000037.1, on the reverse strand, counting down.
CCTGCCTCATCCGTTTTCTTATCTATGGATGCTACTACCATAACTTGCTCTACCCCAATCCCTAACTGATCCAGCTTCTTTCTGATAAACTGATTTATTTTCTCCTCTTCTTTTCCCCGTTTACATCCAATACCAAGAATGTATTCTTTTGGTTTTAAGGTTAATAATGCTCCCGTTTCCCCTCTTTGGGTGGTGACTACCACATCCGCCGTCCGTTCCGGGCTCATCCAAAACTCAGAAAGAACAATTCCTTCAGGTATGTTAATATTCTCTTCCAAATGCCCCTGTTCCACTGCAATGTGAAGTTCTTTCCCGGCTAACACTTTGGATGATACTTTAGCAATTCCATGTTTATTTTCAATATGTAAGCCATTTCTTTTTGCAAATAAATCTACCGCAAATTTACCATTAATGTCCGTTGCGGTTGTAATTACAGGAATAGCGTCAATTTCTTTAGCAATCTTCACCGCAATTTCATTAGCGCCTCCAACATGACCGGAAAGAATTGGAATAATATAAGTTCCTCCCTCATCCATCACAAGCACCGCACTATCATGCAGTTTATCCGTAATATATGGTGCAATGGCTCTCACCGCAATCCCGCAAGCTCCAATAAACAGTAACACATGCTTTTCTGTCATCTGTTTTTCTGCCCACTCTCCCATACTTTCTTCTACATATCGAATCATAGGCAGGATGTTCTTATCTTTTGCCACAGAGCATTTTGTAAAAAGTTCTACATTTTCATTCTTCAAAGCCTCCGCAACTCTATGTGACAACCTTATTCCTTTTTCAGTAAAACTGATAATTCTGATACCCATAAAGTTATTCCTTTGCCTGTCTGAATTCTGTAGAAAAATCCGGGGCATACAATCTGGACTTTTCATAACCCCTATGTGCGATTACATCACCAACCAATATCAGTGCTGTTTTTGTAATACCATGCTCTGCTGCTGTTTGTTCCAGACTCTCCACCGTACAAACATAACTTTCTTCCTCCGGCCATGTTGCCTTATACACAATTACTGCCGGGGTATCCTTCCGGTATCCACCAACTATCAATCTCTTGCTTAGTTCCCCAAGCATTCCTGCACTCAAATAAATCGCCATGGATGTCTGATGTGCTGCAAAACTTTCAATACTCTCTTTGCTCGGCACCTTGGTTTTTCCCTCCATTCGGGTAATAATCAAAGACTGGGAAACCTCCGGCAAGGTATATTCTAAATTAAGGGATGCGGCAGCTCCGAAACAGGCACTGACTCCCGGACAACTTTCATAAGCAATTCCTAATTTGTCTAATTCATCCATTTGTTCCCTTACTGCTCCATAAATGCTGGGATCACCGGTATGCAGTCGAACAATCTTTTTATTCTGTGCTTCTGCTTTCTGCATAATATCTATCACTTCATCCAAGGTCAGTTTGGCACTGTTATGAATCTCACACTCAACCTTTGCATATTGTATAAGTTCCGGATTCACCAAGGAACCGGCATAGATAATTACATCTGCCTGCTTAAGCAAACGCATTCCTCTTATTGTTATTAAATCTGCTGCTCCTGTTCCTGCTCCAACAAAGAAAACCATTCTGATGCCTCCTTACTCTTTGCCAATTCTCCAAATTCATTGGCATACATAATACAATCTATCTTCATTTTTCCTTTTGTCCGTTTATTCAAATAGTAACAAATACGCTCCATCGCATAATCCATTACTTCCTGCCTCTTTCCACACTCAGCTAAAATGCGTACTGCTTCTTCCGTAGTTACACATTCCAGTATCTGTTTCAGATATTTTACTTCCACCCCACATTTTAGGGCTGATGACACAAGCAGTTCCATCCTGCAATCCCCTTCTTTAGAATGGGTGTTCATGATACCTCCGGACACCTTAATTAGTTTTCCGATATGACCGGTAAGTAACATTTTTTGAAAACCTAATTCCATTGCCATATCAATGGTATCTCCAATAAAGTTACTGCACTTTACGCTTTTGTCCAAATCATATCCATAGGTTTTCTTCATAAAATCCAGTCCATAATTTCCCGGAGAAACCGCTACATAATCAAAGCCTTGTGCCTTTCTCTGATTTAACTCTACTCTGATAGTATCTAGAATTGCCTGATTACTCATGGGTTCTACAATTCCACTGGTTCCCAGTATGGATATACCGCCCACAATTCCAAGTCTCGGATTAAAAGTATGCTCTGCCAGACAATCTCCCTCAGGAACGAAAATCTCCACCATAAGACTACCCTTGTAATCCACCAGAGAACATACCTGTAATACTTCTTTTTCTATCATTTCTCTGGGCACATGATTAATTGCAGCATTTCCTACAGGCTGGTCCAGACCGGGTTTTGTAACTCTTCCTACCCCAATTCCTCCATCTATTACAATTTGCGGACTCCCCTGCTTTTCTTCCAAAGATAAAACACCATAGGAGACTTTTGCATAAATCAATGTCCCTGTGGTAATATCCGGATCATCGCCGCCGTCTTTTTCCACTGCACAGCTTACTTCCTTCTCACTCCTGACAATATCAACAAGCTGTGCTGTATAAGGAATTCCTTTTGGCGTTTCTATAGTGATTTCTGTTTTTCTCTTTCCTGTTAACAACATATATGCCGCTGCTTTCGATGCCGCCGCCGCACAGCTTCCGGTTGTAAAGCCATATCGCATAACATTCACTCCCTACCCAATTCATACAGCAGAGCATTACAGATTGCTGCTGCAACATTACTACCGCCTTTTCTTCCTCGGTTTACAATATGTGGTACATCTGTTTCTATGATTAATTCCTTAGCTGCTTCCACATTCACAAAACCCACTGGCACACCAATAATAAATGCCGGTTTCCATGTTCCTTCCCTCATCATCTCATATAACTGAATCAATGCAGTAGGTGCATTACCAATGGCAAAAATCACCGGCTTATTCAGCAAAGACGCCTACTCCATACTAACTGCTGCACGGGTAGTTCCTCTCTCCTTTGCGATTCGTGCAACTTCTGTATC
>JAGAMG010000036.1 GCA_017624835.1 Lachnospiraceae bacterium | reverse complement strand
GTTTTGGAAGAGGTTATCAAAGAGCATCCTGTTATGCTGAACCGTGCTCCTACTCTGCATAGATTAGGTATTCAGGCATTTGAGCCTATTTTGGTAGAGGGTAAGGCTATTAAGCTTCATCCCTTGGTATGTACCGCATTCAATGCGGACTTCGACGGTGACCAGATGGCGGTACATCTTCCTCTGTCCGTAGAAGCACAGGCAGAATGTAGATTCCTGCTTCTGTCTCCTAACAACCTGCTGAAGCCCTCCGATGGTGGTCCTGTTGCCGTTCCTTCCCAGGATATGGTACTTGGTATTTACTACCTGACTCAGGAAAGACCCGGAGTATTAGGCGAAGGCAAGTTCTTCAAGAGTGTAAACGAAGCAATTTTAGCATATGAAAACCAGGCAATTACCCTGCACACAAGAATTAAGGTTCGTATGAGCAAGGTAAATGCAGAGGGCGAAGTGGTAACCGGTAATGTAGAGTCCACTCTGGGACGTTTCATTTTCAATGAGATTCTGCCTCAGGATTTGGGCTTTGTAGACAGAACCAATCCGGAAGATTTCCTGAAGCTGGAGGTGGATTTCCACGTAGGCAAGAAGGGCTTAAAGCAGATTCTGGAGAAAGTTATCAATACCCATGGTGCATCCAAGACCGCTGAGGTATTGGATGATGTTAAGGCTATCGGTTATAAGTACTCTACCAGAGCAGCTATGACCGTATCCATTTCCGATATGACCGTGCCTGAGAAGAAGCCTGAAATGCTGGCTGCTGCACAGGCAACTGTAGATAGAATTTCTGCAAACTACCGTAGAGGTTTGATTACTGAGGAAGAGAGATATCGTGCAGTTGTTGAAACTTGGAATGAGACTGATAAGGAGCTGACTGAGGTGCTGCTTGCAGGTCTTGATAAGTATAACAACATTTACATGATGGCTGACTCCGGTGCCCGTGGTTCCAACCAGCAGATTAAGCAGCTGGCAGGTATGCGTGGTTTGATGGCTGATACAACAGGTAGAACCATTGAGTTGCCTATCAAGTCAAACTTCCGTGAAGGTCTGGACGTATTGGAGTACTTCATGTCTGCGCATGGTGCTCGTAAGGGTCTGTCCGATACCGCGCTTCGTACAGCGGACTCAGGTTACCTGACTCGTCGAATGGTTGACGTATCTCAGGAATTAATTATCCGTGAGATTGACTGTTGCGAAGGTAAGACCGAAATCCCTGGAATGGTTGTTAAGGCATTCATGGATGGAAAAGAGACTATCGAAGGTCTGAAGGATAGAATTACAGGAAGATTTACCTGTGAGGAAATTAAAGATAAAGATGGCAATGTGATTGTAAAACGTAATCATATGATTACTCCCAGCCGCGCTGCTAAGATTATGAGCGTTGGCGTGGATGCAAATGGTGAACCTATCGAAGCTGTTAAGATTCGTAATATCTTGAACTGTCGTTCCCGCAATGGTATTTGTGCGAAGTGCTACGGAGCAAACATGGCAACCGGTGAAGCAGTTCAGGTAGGTGAAGCTGTTGGTATTATTGCAGCACAGTCCATTGGTGAGCCCGGTACACAGCTGACCATGAGAACCTTCCATACCGGTGGTGTTGCGGGTGATGATATTACCCAGGGTCTTCCCCGTGTAGAGGAGTTGTTCGAGGCTAGAAAGCCTAAGGGACTTGCAATTATCGCTGAGTTCGGTGGTAAAGCGGAAATCCGTGATACCAAGAAGAAGCGTGAGGTTGTAATTACCAACGAAGAAACCGGCGAATCCAAGGCATATTTGATTCCTTACGGTTCCCGTATCAAGATTATGGACGGACAGATGCTGGAGGCCGGTGATGAACTGACCGAAGGTAGTGTTAACCCCCATGACCTTCTTAAGATTAAGGGTGTTCGTGCAGTACAGGATTACATGCTCCGTGAGGTTCAGCGTGTATACCGTCTGCAGGGTGTAGATATTGCGGATAAGCATATTGAAGTTCTGGTACGTCAGATGCTGAAGAAAGTCCGTGTGGAAAATAACGGTGATTCCGATTTCCTTCCCGGCACCTTAGTAGATATTCTTGATTATGAAGATATGAATGAGCAATTGATTGCTGAGGGCAAGGAGCCCGCAGATGGTAAGCAGATTATTCTGGGTATTACCAAGGCTGCATTGGCAACCAATTCCTTCTTATCAGCAGCATCCTTCCAGGAAACCACCAAGGTTCTGACTGAGGCTGCAATCAAGGGTAAGGTAGATCCTTTGATTGGTCTGAAAGAGAACGTTATCATCGGTAAGCTGATTCCTGCCGGAACCGGTATGAAGAGATATCGCAATACCAGACTGAATACGGACGCAACCGAAACCATCAGCTTTGAGGAAGAAGCCTTCGACGAAGAAATGGATTTGGAGCAGACTGAAACCACAGTTGAAGAAGAAAGTGTTTTCGAAGACAGTGTTGTGGTAGAAGAATAATAAGAAAGGTGTGAGTAGTTGTGCTCACACCTTTTTTTCTTTGCTTTAGTAAAGTAATGTGTTATAATATACGCGAGCAGAAAATACGCGAGAAGAAAATCAAGCGCCGAGAAGCGGCATTTGATTTTCTTCCGCGATAACGAGCAAGCAGTCTGCGTAAGCAGACAATAAGCGCGAAGCGCGTGCTTGCAAGTGTAACGGTAGTTGAGGGCGTTTAAAATGAATAATAAACAGCGATATCAATTAAGGCATGCTGCCGGCATGTACTGGCTATTGGATATGCAGCAACCGGGAGTGCCATACAAAAAGCCCATTGCCATAAATGAAATGGGTGCCCAAATCTGGAATCTGATGCAGGAAGATAAAGAGAACGAAGCCATTGCAAAGACTTTGTCTGCAAGCTATGGAGTGAGTCCGGAAATGATTTTGGAAGATGTAATGAGCTTTCAGAAGCAGTTGGCAGATGCCGGTGTAGTTCGTTAATAAGAGAGGAAATGCAATGAATGTATTGTTAATTGGTGGGGCAGGAACATTAATTAATAATTTAATAATAAAGTTGAAAAAAGAAGGGCATAGAGTCTGTCTGCTGACAGGAAGCAGATTTGACAGAATGCCCTATCAAAAGGTTTTTGAAAAGTATAATTTTACCTATGACAGCAACTGTCTGGCAGAGGTGTTTGCAAGTGTGCGCCCGGATGTAACCATATTTATGGGAGCCTTCGATACCAATTACCATTGGATTCAGGCTTCGGCGGAGGCTGTTAAATATTCCACAAATCTGATGAATCTTTTAATGAGCTATGCGGAGGGTGGAAGAGGAAGGTTCATCTATTTATCCTCTGCAGAGGTGTATAATAATAAGCATACAGAGGATATTCTGGAATATGATTCCTTTGACCCATCGGATATACGTGGCATGGTATTTGCCCAATCGGAGGAGTTGTGTGACAGCTATAGAAATAACCTGAAAAAGGATATTATGGTTTTGCGTCTGGATACCTTATACAGTATCCCAAGGGAAAGAAGAAATGTGAATGATATCTGTAGTAAAATGTGTCTGGAAGCCTTGGAAAGTCACAAGATTACAGTGCAGGACAACAATACATTTTCCCTGCTTTATGAAACGGATGCCATAGAGGCAATATATAGGGTCATGGTGAATAGAAATTCCTTAAGCTTTACTTATAATATTTCTTCTTCCAGGGAGATTACCGGCTTGCAATTGGCAGAAATGATAAAAAAAGAAGTGAAGGAAGATGTGGAAATCATTACCCTGCCGGCAGAAAAGTCAAGAAGAGTATTATCTAATGTGTTATATGAAAGTGAATTTGGAAATCCACGATTTTGTGAGGAGCAGATGATTGTTCAAAAGGTCATTGACAGTATGAAAAAGAATCAGCATCTGTTTAAGAGAAACAAAGTAGCGGAGGTGCCCTTAAAGGAGAGAGTTTTCAAAAAGATAGGCTGGCTTTTACGGGCGATGGTTCCTTTTGTGGAAAATTTGATTGCTTTCATTCCGTTTTTTATGTTAAACAATCGTGCGGCAGGCAGCGAGCATTTTGCCAGATTGGATTTTTATTTATTATATGTATTATTATTTGCCATCGTATATGGTCAGCAGCAGGCATGTATTTCTGCTATATTGGCGGTGGCAGGTTTCTATTTCAGGCAGACCTATGACAGAACCGGTTTTGAAGTTATGCTGGATACCAATACTTATGTGTGGATAGCCCAATTATTTATTTTGGGATTGACTGTGGGATATATGAGGGACAGAATCCGGCAGATGCAGAAGGAGAATGAGCAGGAACAGGAATTTTTGGAGATGCAGCTTTCCGATATTCAGGATATTAATAACAGTAATGTCCGGGTTAAGGATGCGCTGGAAACGCAAATTGTGAATCAGAATGACAGTGTGGGTAAGATTTACAGTATTACCTCTGCTTTGGAGCAGTACAGTCCTGATGAGGTGCTGTTTTATGCTGCGGAAATCGTGGCAACCTTAACCAAAAGTAAGGATGTGGCAATTTACACCATATCCAATTCAGCCTATGCAAGACTATTCTCCTCCACCTCCAAAAAGGCGAGAATGTTAGGGAAATCCATACAATATACCCAAATGGGGGAAGTGTATGAGCAGTTGTCCCAACAGAAGGTTTATATTAATCGTAAAATGGATGAGCGATATCCACTTATGGCAAATGCCATTTTTGAAAATGATAAAATGGAAATGATGATTATGATTTGGGGAATTTCCTGGGAGAATATGACTCTGGGACAGGCAAATCAGCTGGTTATCATTAGTTCCCTGATACAGAATGCGGTGCTTCGAGCAAACCGATATATGTCCGTGTTGGAAAATCAGCGTTATGTAGAGGGAACTCAGATTATGGAAACAGAAGCCTTTACTTCGTTGTTAAGGGCTTATCTGTCAGCCAGGGACAAAGGACTTACGGAATGTACCGTGTTACATATCGAAACCCATCAGGAGGATTATATGAAGGTGGCTCCTGTATTGATTGAGAAGCTGCGACAATCGGATTATATGGGAACCTTGGAGGATGGAGAACTCTATGCTCTTTTGTCCAATACGGATGATGAGGATGCCCAATATGTAATCGGACGATTTGCAGAGGTCGGTTATAACAGTTGTATTGTAGGAAACGGAGAAGTATAAGAATGCAAATGAAGCTGTTTCTGGGTATTGTAATAATCAATACAATACTGGTGGCATTATATTTTGTATGGAAAATATGTGATAAGAAAAGCAATCGAAGAAGCATGGTAATATGTGGACTTGTAATGCTTTTCTGCCCTGTGGTGGGGATTTCCTTCTTTCTGCTTTCCGCGGTTTGTCTGAGAATATTTTTTTCAAAACCTGTGGATTTGGCTGATGTTATCTTTAGCAAGGAACGAAAGAAAATGTTTGTACATGCGGATGAGGAAAGAGAGCGTAATATTGTTCCCCTGGAGGAGGCCATTGAGGTTACGGAAAAAGAAGAGCTGCGTAGTCTTATGATGAATGTAGTAAGAGGGGATATTCAAAAATCCCTGGCAGCGATTTCTCTGGCACTGAATAGTGAGGATACAGAAGTAGCACATTATGCAGCCAGTGTTTTGCAAACAGAATTAAATAAGTTTCGTATTTATGTGGAAAAGCAATATACCATGATATTGGCAGGGGGAAAGGAAATGCTTTCCTGTGCCAATGCATTGGTGGAGTATATGAATCAGGTATTGGAGCAAAAGGTTTTTTCAGAGATGGAGCAAAGAAGATATACTTTGCTGATGGATGAAGTATGTGAGCTTATGTATACCAATAACAGTGCCTATCTGACAAGCAATCATTATGAGGCAATCAGCATAAGACTGTTGGAAATGGAAGAGTATGATTTATGCAAAAAGTGGTGTGAGAGAGCGGAATATCATTTCCCCAATACTCTGTCAACTTATTCCAGTCAGCTAAAATTATATTTTAATAAGGGGGATAAAAAACGATTCTTTGAGGTTTTGGAGCAATTAAAGAAGTCCCCTGTGGTAATTGACAGTGAAACACTGGAGCTGATTCGTGTATTTAGTTAAAGAGGGAAAAGAATGGTATCCTATAAAAACTTTCTAAGTATTAGCGTTATAATGATAATACTGCTGTTTATGTTTCAGTTTCTGCAGGTTTTTGTAGAGCATGAGAATGAGTATAATATAAATGAGCAGGTTGAATATTCTGATGTACCGGAAAATATTATATTGGATGGTCCGACAGAAAGAGAAAAAATTGTTTATGTGGGCGATAAGGAAAGTGCAATCGCAAAGGTGGTGTCCCAATGGTGTACTTACACGAAGAGGGAGTACATTTCCAGTGCCCGGATTCCTGAAGAAACAGAGCTGAAAAAACTAACAGAGAAGGTACCGGAATTATTTTTATTAGATGCAGGGCATGTTGACTTTGAGAAGGAAACTTCTTTGATAGAGGATATCACTTTGCAGGGAATCCCGGTAGTGTTTTGTAATCTGCCGGATATCTCCGTGATAGAGAAAAATGAAAAGCTGCGAGAGTTGCTTGGAATCTCAGAGATAATTAGTGAGAATACCGCCGTGGAAGGATTGCAGGTTTATTCCGGCTTCTTTTTGGGAGGAGAGCTTATTTTAAAAGCAGAAAAAGAAGAAGATTTGGAGAAGCAGGATTTGAAATTAAATATGCCCTGGTTTTCCATGGATGCAGGAACCAAGGTATATATGGTTGGAATGTTGGATGAGGAACAGGTGCCCAGGGAAGAGTTTCCGGCATGTTTATGGAGAAATCATGTGGAAAATTCCTTTGTATTTGCGGTAAATGGGGATTATATGTCCACTCTCACAGGAATCGGTATCTTGGATGCCTTTGTGCATGAGCTAAGGGACTATACTTTATATCCTGTTGTGAATGCTGAAAGTGTTATTGTTACTAATTATCCTTCCTTTGCAAGGGAAAATGAGGAAAGAATCTTTGAATTATACAGTCGAGATACAAAGTCCTTTGAACGGGATATTGTGTGGCCGGGAATTGTGGCATTGGCAGAAAAAAGGAATTTAAAATTAACCTTTATGCTGACTCCCCAATTTGATTATCTGGATGAAATAGAACCGGATGAAGCGGATTATGTATTTTATTTACAGCAAATGAAGGAAATTGACGGGGAAGCCGGAATGAGTCTTGCCAATTGGAAGCAGGTACCCATTACTGAAAAAATAAGTCGGGATAAAGCCTTTTTTGATTTGATAGAGAATCGGTATAAATATGCTTCCTGCTACATGGAAGAGGCTTCGTCGGAGGAACTTGAACAGGTGGTGGGACAGAATCCCGCCCTACAGGGAATCAGAACCATTGCCTATCAGCAGGGAACGAAATACCCGCTGCTGGCATTTTACAATGCAGGAGTAACATTGCAGGGAATTACCGGAGATGCAAAACAGTATACCTTTTCTCAGGAATTGCAGTACAGAAGCTTGGAAACGGCTTTGGGATATTCCAATTTTATGTTGGATGCAGAACGAGTATTATGGCCGGAATTAAAGGAAGACCAATGGGAAAATTATTCTGATGAGGTGTTCAGTAATATCAGTATTTATTGGAAGCAGAACAGAAAGTTTGATAATACCACATTGCTGGAAAGTGATAAGAGACTTCGTAGCTTTTTGAATTTACAATATTCACAGATACGGGATGGTAATACCATCTATATGAAGCTTAAAAATCATGGAGAGCAGAGCTGGTTTCTGCTGCGTACTCATGGAGAAAGTGTAGTTGCAGTGAAGGGAGCGGATTATCAAATGCTGGAAGATGACATTTATCTTTTGCAGATATATTCTGAAAATGTGGAAATTCAGTTAGAGTAATAGAAAGGAACGTATATGAGAGTATGTCTGATTGCCGAGGGTTGCTATCCCTATGTGGTAGGCGGCGTATCCAGTTGGATACATAGTATGATAAAATCCTTTCCGGACATAGAGTTTGTAGTAACGGCGATTGTTGCAAATCGCTCCCAAAGCGGAAAATTTGTGTATGAACTGCCGGACAATCTGGTAGAGGTTTATGAAGCCTATCTGGATGATTATGATTGGGGACATAAACCAAAGCACGGAAAAAGGACAAAGCTTAAGGTCAGGGAATATAATGCTTTAAAAAGTATGGTTATCAATGAGAATGTGGATTGGGATACCATTTTTGAAATGTTTCAAAAGGGTAAATTTTCCATTGATGACTTACTTATGGGAGCAGATTTCTTTTCCATTGTAAAGGAAGTGTATCAGCAGAAATATCCCTATATTACTTTTTCCGATTTTTTGTGGACCATGCGTTCCATTTATCTGCCCTTATTTTTAATCTTGAAAACCCCCATGCCTAAGGCTGATATCTATCATTGTGTGGCTACCGGCTATGCAGGAGTATTGGGAAGCATGGCCCAAAAGCAGTATAACAGCTGGCTTTTGATTTCGGAGCATGGAATTTATACCAGAGAGAGAGAAGAGGAGCTTTTGAAGGCAACTTGGGTAAAGGGACTCTATAAAAATATCTGGATTGAGCAGTTCCATAAAATGTCCACCCTTGCCTATGAAAGAGCGGATATTGTAACAAGTCTCTTTGAGCATGCCAGGGAATTGCAGATTGGAATGGGGTGTTTGGAAGAAAAGACCAGAGTCACGCCCAATGGAATCGATGTGGAGCGTCTGGCAAATCTGCCCGGGAAGACTGAAGAGGATGAGGGCTACATCAACATCGGAGCGGTGCTCAGAGTGTCCCCCATCAAGGATGTAAAAACCATGATTCGAGCGTTTTCCTTTGCCAAGGAAGAAAATCATCATTTGAAGCTTTGGATTATGGGACCCTGCGATGAGGATGAGGCTTACGCAAAGGAATGCTTTGATTTGGTGGAAGCATTGCAGGTAAAGGATGTAATTTTTACCGGCAGAGTGGATATCAGAGAGTATCTGGGCAGGATGGATTTCACTATTTTGACCAGTATCAGTGAGGGGCAGCCTCTGACCATCTTAGAAAGCTATGCCGCTCACAAACCGGTAATTGCCACCGATGTAGGTAATTGTCGCGAACTGATTTATGGAGTAAATGACGGATGCGGAACAGCAGGGATTCTTACCCATATTATGAATGTAGGTGAGTTGTCCGCTGCTATATTGGAAATGAGCAGATCCAAACAACAAAGATTGGAAATGGGAGAATGCGGTTATCGCCGTGTAAATAAGAAATATCGTATTCAACAAATGAAGGCTGCTTACGAGGAAATCTATAATGAACTGGGCAGAGAATACGGGTATGATGTTATGTAAGGAGACATAATGGCAGGAATTGGTGTAAGACTTAACAGAATATTTGAAAAGCAGACAATTACCACTCATTTGGTAGGCTTTTTTTACAGTATTGTAATCACGGTTGCCCCCATGCTTGCTGTTATTATTACGGTACTTTTAATGCAGCAGCTATTGGGCTTTACCAAGCTGGATTATGCAAGAAGGGAGCTTTTTTCCTGTACTCTGCTGTATACCTTTGTATTTTCTCTTTTGACAGCTTCCCCCTTTAATGCGGTACTTTCCAGATATATGTCGGATACCATTTATGAAGAGCGGTTTGAAGATATTGTTCCCTGTTATTATGTGGGCTTGCTTTTGAATGTGGGCTTTAGCTGTGTGATAGGTATTCCCTTCTGTGTATGGGAATATGTGGTGGGCGGTGTGGATATCCTCTTTGTTTTTGCCGGATATTGTGGATACATGAGTTTGACTTTGGTGTTTTATTCCATGCTGTATCTGTCCATTTGTAAGGATTATAAAAAAATATCCTTGTTTTTTGGGATTGGTATGATTTTCACCATTCTTTTGTCCGTGATTTTCGTATATGGATTTCAGATGGATATTATTTATGCAATGCTGATTGCAATGGATGCGGGCTTTGTATTAATCGGAGTTTTGGAATTTGCACAGTTTAAAGGCTATTTTAGAGAAAACAGTGGTAAATATAAGGCAGTTTTACAGTACTTTAAAAAGTATTGGAAATTGGTAGTGGCAAACTTTTTATACAGTGTAGGATTGTATGTACATAATTTTGTATTCTGGTCCACGGATATGAAAATGGTGGTAGCGGACAGCTTTGTATGTATGCCCAACTATGACATGGCATCCTGTATCGCTATGTTTACAAACATTTCTGCCAGCGTTATATTTATTTCCAGAGTGGAAATGAATTTCCATGATCGTTATAAGGCTTACTCGGAAGCGGTAATCGGTGGTAGGGGAATTGATATTGAAAACACCAAGAAAAGGATGTTTACGCAGCTTACGGAAGAATTGATGAGTCTTGTACGGATTCAGTTCATTGTATCTATATTATTGTTTTTTGTATGTATTATTGTGTTGCCCAGATTTGGATTGGGAGGCAACGTGATGAAGATATATCCCTGCCTGGCAGCCGGATATTTTATTCTTTTTGTGATGTATGCTGCTATTATTTTTCAGTATTATTATAATGATTTGGATGGTGCTGTCTGGACTTCCCTTTGTTTTGTGACAGTTACGTATCTGGGCAGTATTCTATCCTCACGTCTGCCTACCATATGGTATGGTCTGGGATTGGTTATGGGCGCCTACGCGGGCTGGAGTGTGGCTTATTACAGACTAAGACGGATTGAAAAGCATTTGGATATTCATATATTCTGTGAAGGAAATATTATGAAGCGTGGAGTGGGAAAGCGTCCCTCTAACAGAGTCTATGTCAAGCAGAGTATATTGGAACAGGAAAAGGTCAAGAAAAGGAGGAGATAAGATATGGAACCGGGAGCATTACTTCGAATTATAATGGTGGTAGTAGGAATTATGCTGTTTGCCTATGTGGTTTCCTCATTGGCAAAACGGAAGATGACGGAACCCTTTTGTTTGACCTGGGGCGTTATCAGTGTGATTATTGTGCTGGCAGGATTATTGCTTAGACCCGTTGTGTGGAATCGTTATATTAGTGGAACCGGTCTTTTACTGGGACTTATGATAGCCTTTTGTGTGGTATACGGAATGCTGTTTATGTCTGCCAGAGTATCGGAGCTTATGAGAAGAAATCATGAGCTGGCAATGCAGGTTTCCTTATTGAATCAGGAGACGGAAGAAATGCGCAGACAGCTTGAAACACTTTTGGAAAAGGAAAACAAAGGGCAGGATGCAGTATGAAAAAGATACTCTTTGTGATGAATACCATGGGCGGTGCAGGAGCGGAAGCAGCACTATTGGAGCTGTTACGTCGTTTCCCGAAAAAGGACTATGAAATAGACCTGTATGTATTAATGGGACAGGGAGAATTGGTGGAGGAGCTGCCGGAGCGTGTAAGACTGTTAAATCATACCTATAGAAATGCCTCCGTTCTCAGTAAAGAGGGGAAAAAATATCTATATGGCACGGTATTGAAAGCCTTAATGAAAAGAGGGAATGGATTGCGTCTGTTGCCCTATCTGCTATCCAATCTGACAGAAATGGTAAAGAAAAAACAAATCATGGCAGATAAGCTTTTGTGGCGTGTGATTTCGGAGAGTGGAGAGCGGTTTGAAACCCATTATGATTTGGCGGTAGCCTTTCTGGAAGGAGGAGCCGCTTATTATGTGGCAGAGCATGTACATGCTGATAAAAAAGCAGTTTTCTTGCATGTGGATTATGAAAAGGCGGGTTATACCAGAAAGTTAGATAAGGATTGTTATTTGGTATTTGATAAAATATTTACGGTTTCCAATGAGGTAAGGGAAGCATTTTTGAGAGTTTACCCGGAGTGCCTTGAAAAAACGGAAATTTTTCATAATATGCTGGATATTCAGGGAATCCGAGCGAAAGCACAGGCAGCAGGAGGTTTTGAGGATGATTTTAAGGGCTTTCGCATTTTGACAGTTGGGCGTCTTACCACTCAAAAGGCATTGGAGGTATCCATTGATGCCATGAAAATTCTAAAGGAACAAGGAATAAATGCCCGTTGGTATGTTTGTGGGGAAGGAGACCAGAGAAGCTTTTTGGAGGAAAGAATCAGGAAAGCAGATTTGGAAGAGGATTTTGTACTTTTGGGAGCTGTGAGAAATCCCTATCCCTATATGCGTCAGGCAGATGTTTATGTGCATGCCAGCAGATTTGAAGGAAAGAGTATTGCCATACAGGAAGCGCAGGTTTTGGGAAAAGCAATTCTGGTATCGGATTGCAGCGGCAATAGAGAACAGGTCATTCCCGGAGTGGATGGCTTCATGTGTCAGCTTGATGCCGGAGAGATTGCTGAAGGAATAGAAACCCTGCTTAACCATGAGGAATTGCGTGAGAGATTGGGAAAGGAAGCCGCAAAAAAAATATCGGTAAAATCAGAGGATATCAATAAGCTGTTGGATTTATTATGAGGTGTTACAAAAGAAAAGGTGGGTATTATGAAGGAACAACAAAAGAAGCTTTTGATTATCATTCCGGCATATAATGAGGAAAGTACCATAGGTGCACTTTTGGATAAGTTAGAACAGCCGGAGATTGCAAAGATAGCGGATGTGCTGGTAATGAATGATGCATCCGTTGACAGAACCAAGGAAATTGTACAAGGAAGAAAGCATACTGTGGTAACCCATGTTTATAACCTGGGCTATGGAAGTGGTTTGCAGATTGGCTATAAATATGCTTTTCGCAAGGGCTATGAGTATGTGATTCAGATGGATGCCGATGGACAGCATGATGTATGTAATATTGAGGAAATTTGGAAGAAGCTGAATACCAAGAATGAAGCGGGAAAGTATCCGGATATTGTATTGGGCTCCCGTTTTGTGGAGGGAAGTACGGCTTATAAAACCTCTCTGTTAAAAAAGGTTGCTTATACCTTGTTTCGCCTATTGATTAGGATGGGAACGGGGCGAAAGATTTGGGATCCCACTACCGGATTGCAGGGGCTAAGCAGAAGAGCTTTTTCCTTTTATGCAAGGTATAATCATTTTGATGACCAGTATCCTGATGCCAATATGATAATGCAGATGATTTTATTGGGATATGTGGTGGAGGAAATTCCGGCGGTGATGCATGAAAGAACGGAAGGAGTCAGCATGCATGCAGGATTAAAGCCTATTTTGTATATGTTTCGTATGATGTTTTCCATTGTTGCAGTATGGATTCGAATCAAGCTGTTTCATGTAGATATGGGGGCAGGGGATGAAGAAAAGGCTGCATAGCATGGGAAGATTTAGAGGGGGCTTATCTTTTCGGGCGTCGGATTTGCAGGAAAGTACTTTGGAGCTTAGAAATCCGGCTCGTGGCTGGTATCAGATTCATACCTTTTCCATTGAAGAAGAGCCGAATTTTGAGGAGCTAATATGGTGTCTGGAGCCAAGGGACAGCCTAGTGCTGTTGCTTGTGGATATCGGTAGCTATCGGGATAAGGATTTGGATGAAAAAGCTTTAAAACATATGAGCAGTTTATTGGCCTTTTTCGGGCAACAGGGTTATGATATTATTTTGCGAGTTACCTATGACCATGAAGGAAAGGCAATGGAAAGAGAGCCTTTTTTGTTTTCGCAGGTGCTTAAGCATTTGGAACAGATAGGAAGTCTTTTGCAGGAATATGGAGAGAGTATCTTTATATTTCAGGGATTGTTAGTGGGGAATTGGGGAGAGATGCATACTTCCCGATTTCTGGCAGATGAAAAGCTGCAGGAGATGGCAAGTGTACTTCGTTCCAAGAAGGGGGAGGGAACTTACCTGGCAGTCAGAACACCGAGACTGTGGCGATTACTCCATAGTGAGGAAGCGGTAAATTCCCGGGCAGAACGGAAGGATATGGGCATATTTGATGACGGGATTTTCGGTAATGATAATCATTTAGGAACCTTTGGAAATACTCCCGGAGAGAATGCCGGTTGGTGTGAAGTTTGGGATACTGCAAAGGAGCGGGACTTTATCAATGTGCTATGTAATACAGTACCCTATGGGGGAGAAGCAGTTTTTGTTCCTGAGTATGCAGGTAAGCTCACTGCCCAAAGAATAATAGAAGAATTAAAAAGAGTGCAGGTCACCTATTTGAATCGGGTATATGACGGGCGCATTCTGGATAGTTGGAAAAGTCGGGAATATACAGATAAAGGTGTGTGGAAAGGGAAAAGTCTTTATGATTATATTGGTGCCCATCTGGGGTATCGTTTGCTGGTACAGGGGGTAAAGAAGACAAGGCAGCCCGGAGTAGCAGGTCTTGGAGATAAGGAAACGGTATGCTTAGAAATTATTATTAAGAATATCGGCTTTGCTGCCTGTTATCAGGCGGGAGAGCTTCTGTTGCAAGCAGAAGATTTAGAAGAAAATAAAACGTTACAGATAATGGAGACACAGATAAAGGGCTGGAAGAGCGGCGAGAGCAGAAGCTTTTTTTGTAAGGTTCCTGCCCGGGAAGGAAAGATATATCTGGCGGCAAGGCGTAAAAGAGACGGTGCTCCTATCTTTCTGGCAAATTCTCTGAATGAAGAGGGAAAGGTAGAAATCGGTAGTTTATATCAATAAGGAAACGAGGTGAGGTTGTGACAACATTATATTGGATAACAGAATACGCAAAGGTCTTGCTGGGATATTCCTTTGTGATGTTTGTCTGGCCTGCGGTGGTCTTTCAAAAATTCCTGAAGGGAAAAAATATTACCTTTTTCTTTTCTTTTTGTGTGACCGTGCAGATTGTACTCATTAATTCAGTGGTATTAGTATTGGGATTATTCCATATTTTAAATGAGTGGGTGGTACGAGCCCTGTTTTATGGAGTATTCCTGTGGTCGCTACGGCGTAATTTTGAAAGCAGTTCGGAAGGTTTGGTGGTATTAAAGCGATTTGTAACCGGAACCTATGGAAGAAAGCATTTCCTGCTTAGGATTGTGTCATGGATTAGGGGGAAAATCTGGTGGTGTTCCAAACTGATTCAGAGGATTACCCTTGGACATAGGCGGGAATATGGGGTATTAGCCATCTTGGTTGTGTATGGCATGATTTATTTTTCCTATGGAGCCTTTCAGGATTATTCCTATGGATTTGGTGATTTGTATCCCCATAATGCCTGGATATATGGGCTTACCAATGGTCAGATTTTTTCTGCCGGTGTCTATCCGGAAGCAATGCATTGTTTTGTATATGGATTACATACCTTGTTTGGCATTCGTATTTATAGTTGTCTGCTTTTTGTGGCGGGAATTCATTCCGCTGTATTTTTGCTGTCCGCCTATATTTTAATGAAAGAGCTGATGCATTGGCGCTATTCCCCTATGATAGCATTAGCAATGTTTTTAACCATTGATTTGCTTTGTATTGATGAGGTGTACAGCATGTCCCGTTTGCAGTGGACCCTGCCACAGGAATTTGGACTTTTTACCCAGTTTTTATGTGCGGCTTTTTTGGTTCGATACCTGCGTTTGGGCACTCAAAAGGAGAGAAAGGGAAAACTCACAAAATGTTATTGGGATAGTAGTCTGGTGGTGTTTGCATTAGCATTGGCGGCATCCCTTGCAATTCATTTTTATACTACCATCATGGCATTTTTCCTTTGTGTAGCAGTGGTGCCATTTTTCTTTGCAAAGATTTTTTCAGGGAAACGCTTCTGGCCATTGGTGGCAGCAGTTATCTGTGGATTTATGATTGCAGTGCTTCCCATGGCAGGGGCGCTTGCCAGTGGGATTCCCTTCCAGGGCTCCATCGGCTGGGCTATGAATGTTATAAACGGTACGGATGAGGAAACCAATAAAGTAAATGAAGCCAATGCCCAGAAGCTGGCGGAGGTTATGGAGGAAGAGCTTGCTGCGGAGCCGGAGGTAACATCCCAGCCCCGGACAGAGGATGAACAAAATACTGATATTGTGCAAAATAGCAGTAATACTGAGGGCGTGGTAATGTCCCAGCCTCAGTCCCAAGGGATTGTGGAGAAAATAGTTGGTTTGCCGGGAATGGTTTGGACGGTGTTGCAGAAAAAAGGAAAAATTGTATATTATGCCGGATATTTAACACTGTATAAGCAGGAGCGTGCTTTTTGGATTATTGGCAGTTCGTTTTTGGCAGTTTTTTTATGGCTTGCATATCGCATAACGGTTATGAGCAAAAAATATATTGGAAAGAAAAAGGAGCTTTTGACCAACAGCTTTGATGGTTATATGGTATTGGTTACAGCATCCCTTATTTATATGATAATGTATTGTGCCTCCAGTTTGGGACTTCCTGCATTGATTGCCGGCTCCAGATTGTGTTCTACGGAACAAATGTTGATTTTGGGAATGCTGGTAATTCCCTTGGATATGCTGTTTTGGGCTTTGTGCAAAAAGGTGAGTCAGACAATTTTGCATGGGGTATCCATAGCATGTGTGGCAGGAGTTTATTTGGGAACGCAGCTTACAGGTACCTTCCACGGTTATTTGTATTATGAGCTTACCAGACATAATGGAGCCGTAAAGACCACATATGCCATAACCGAGGAGTTCCCTAAGGATAGCTATACCATTATCTCTCCCACGGATGAGCTTTATCAGGTGATTCAGTTTGGCAGACATGAAGAATTGGTAAATCTGGTAAATAAGGATGGGGAACCGGGGTATAGAATTCCCACGGAGTATGTATTTATATTTATAGAAAAGAAACCCATTGAGTATGGACAAAGCCATTTCTTTTCAGGACCTGCCTGGCTTGCCGGTGAAAAATATCCGGCTTATTATGATTCCTATATCAGCCAGTGCCCGGATATTACTACCTCGGAAATCGGTCCTGTGAAAGAGGAGGATGCGATGATGCGTTATGCAAGTCACGCCCGAGTGTATACTACATTGGGAACCAGAACACGAATTGAGGAAAGAGCCTACGCATGGTGTCAGGAATTTGATAAGGTATATCCCAATGAAATGAAGGTTTATTATGAGGATGATGCGTTTGTTTGTTATTATTTTAAACAGAATCCTCAAAATCCTTTTTTGCTTGGAATCTGTGAAAAGGATGCAGTACAATGAAGCGATTAGTAAAAATCATTGGCATAATTGCCAATATGGTGCTGATAGCAGCGATTGTTTACGGAGGATATCTTAAGGTAACGGAAATGACTGAGAGATATTTTACACTCCGCGGACATGGCGATGTCAGTACGGAATGTTATACATTTACAGAGTCTTCCCGACAATTGAATAATCCCTACAGGGGCTTTTATCATATGCATGGTTTCCGGATTTTGGATGAAAAAACGGAATTTCGGGATAATGTGGCGGCACGTTTTTGTAAGGATGAGGATACCGCGCTTACCATGATTCAGGTGAATCTGCAGGCTTTTCGGGAGGGGGCTATTTCCCGGCAGGGGCTGGAAAATTTGGAAGCACTGTTTGCAGCACTTTCCAAAGTAGATAAGCATTTGATTGTCCGTTTCCTGTATGATTGGGAAGGAAAAAACGAAGAATATGAACCGGATACCTTAGAGGTAATATTGGAGCATATAGGACAGTCAGAGCAGGTATTGCGTAAGTATAGCGATGAAATCTATATCCTACAGGGCTTATTTATCGGTAACTGGGGGGAAATGCACGGCACAAAGTTCTTGGGACAGGAGAATTTTCAGGCATTGGCAAATAAGCTGTTTCAGGTGACGGATGAGAAGACCTATCTGGCAGTGCGTATGCCTGCTCAATGGAGGGTAACTACCCAACTTGGAGAGCCTGAAAAGGTAGTAAGGGGGGATGGAAGCCTGGCGTCCAGATTAAGTCTTTTCAATGATGGTATGTTGGGAAGCTGGAGCGATTACGGTACCTATGGGGAGCGAACCAAGGAGGAATATGGTCCTTTTACCTATTGGAACAGGGAGCAGGAATTGGAATTTCAGGATACCCTGTGTAAAATTGTGCCCATCGGTGGAGAAGTGGTTGTAGACAATGAGTACAATGATTTTGAGAACGCTGTAAAAGATATGGCTACCATGCATGTAAGCTACATCAATCGTGATTATGACGGAGCTGTTATGAAAAAATGGGAAAATACCATCGTAGAAGAGGACGGCTGTTTTAATGGTATGGATGGACTTTCCTATATTGAGCGGCATTTAGGGTATCGGTTTGTACTGAGAGATGTGAGTATGGATTATGATTTTAAGCAGGATACCTTGCAGGTGGCGGCAAATATGCAAAATGTAGGCTTTGCTCCCTTATATCGGGAAGCGGATATCAGGATGATTTTTTATAATGAGGAAGCGGATACCTATTATTCAGTGCCGGTCAATCAGGATATTAGGGATTTAACCGGGGGAAATGATAGGGATGATCTTTTGACATTATCTGCTGAATTGAAGCTGACAGGGGAAACGGAAGGAAGCTGGCTATGTTTTCTGGATATCAGGGATAAGATTTCCGGACAGCGTATTTTGCTTGGAAATGAGCAGGATGCCACAGAGCTTGGGTATTGTGTGGGAGGCTTTACTTTGGAGTCGGCGGAAAAGTGGCTGACAGAATGGAAAACACAGCATAAATGGTGGGAAGTAGGATTGTATGAGTAAGTATGAGATTGATTTTGTGGTAACCTGGGTGGATGGCAATGACCCGGCATGGAGACAGGAAAAAGCAAAATATAGTGGAGCCGGCAATTGGGATGATAGTGAGGAACGGTATCGGGATTGGGAGCTTTTGCAGTATTGGTTTCGAGGTGTGGAGCAATTTGCTCCCTGGGTAAGAAAAATCCATTTTGTGACCTGGGGACATCTTCCCGAGTGGCTGGATACTACGAATCCCAAATTACATATTGTGCGCCATGAGGATTACATCCCCAAGGAATATCTGCCGGTATTTAACAGTACGGTGTTGGAGATTTATATGCATCGTATTGAAGGGCTGGCGGAGCATTTTGTGTATTTTAATGATGATGTTTTTTTGACAAGACCTGTACAGCCGGAGGATTTTTTCAGAGAGGGAAAGCCCTGTGATATGCTGGCGTTTCAGCCGGTGGTTGCCAATCCGAAGAATCCTACCATGTCCCATTTATTTTTGAATAATACTTTGGTGCTTGCCAAATATTTTGATAAGCGAAAAGAGGTAAAAGCCCACCTGAAAAATTATTTAAAAATCGGGTATCCGCCCCTGTATTTCTTTTATAATATGTTAGAATTGGCATTTCCCCTGTATACCGGGTTTTATAATGTACATGGTCCGGCAGCGTTTACCCGGACAACCTTTGAAGAGCTTTGGGAAAAGGAGGAGGAAATTCTGAAGGAAACCTCTCAAAGTCGTTTCCGAAGTGCAAGTGATATTTCTATCTATTTGTTTCGCGATTGGCAAAAGCTTTCCAATCATTTTTTTGCAAAAAATATACAGCGTGATTTTCAGTACTTTAATATAGAG
Organism: Lachnospiraceae bacterium; assembly: GCA_017624835.1. GTDB lineage: Bacteria > Bacillota > Clostridia > Lachnospirales > Lachnospiraceae > Acetatifactor. Next base: position 18,760 of record JAGAMG010000036.1, on the reverse strand, counting down.
GATGATAATAGGAAATTGATAAAAACCATTCGGAAACAGAAGAAAAAGGTGATTTGTATTAATGATGCAAAAGTTACCGGAGATGTGGAAGGGATAAAAGTAGAGCTGCAAAGGGCATTTGGGGAGATTGAGCCGGGGAAGTCAACCTTTGAAAAGTGAAAGCTGATGGAGGACAAGGCGTGATAGAAAAAAGCAGGACGGAGTATTCGGCGAAGAATACTACCGTGGCGATGGTAGCAAGAGTTGCTGCTATTTTGGCAGGTTTTATTACAAGGGTCGTTTTTACACATACCTTAAGTGAGGATTATGTGGGAATTAACGGTCTGTTTACAGATATATTAAATGTGTTGGCGCTTTCTGAACTGGGGGTGGGTACTGCCATTACCTATGCTTTGTATAAACCCATATCGGAAAAGGATGTGGAAAAGCAGAAATCCCTGATGAAGCTGTATCAGCAATTTTATAGAGGAATCGCTGTGATTGTGCTAATTGCCGGTCTGGCAGTAATTCCCTTTATGGATATTCTCATCAGAAACCAGCCTGCGGTTGAACATCTGATATTGATTTACCTGATGTATTTATTTAATTCGGTGTTGTCCTATCTGTTTATTTATAAGAAAACCTTAATAGAAGCACATCAGCTAAGCTATATCGGTGTGCTTTATCAGACCTTTTTTTTGCTGCTGCAAAATGTGTTGCAGATGGGAGTGCTTTATTTTACCAGAAATTTTATTTTGTTTGTGGCAATTATGATTGGATGTACCATCGCCAATAATTTGTGCGTTTCATTAAAAGCAGACCGGATGTATCCTTATTTGAAGGAAAGAGATGTAGTTCCCTTATCCAAAACAGAAAAGAGCAGTATTTATCAGAATGTACGTGCAATGCTGATGCACAAAATCGGAAATGTGATTGTAAATAATACGGATAATCTGCTGTTATCTTCCCTTGTGGGAATCGGAAGTGTCAGCAGATATTCCAATTACTTTTTGATTATCGGCTCGGTACGTCAGGTATTGAATCAGATGTTTCAGGGGATTACTGCCAGCGTAGGCAATCTGGGAGTGGAGGAGAGCAAGGAGCGGATAAAAAGGATTTTTACGGCGTCCTTTTTTATCGGACAATGGATGTTTGGCTTGTCTGCCATCTGTCTCTATGAAGTACTGGATGCCTTTGTGGAAATCAGCTTTGGAGCAGGTTATGTGTTTCCCAAGGAAGTAACCTTGATTTTGTGCATTAATTTTTATGTTGTGGGAATGCGTCAGGCAACCTTGGTTTTTCGAGACTCTTTGGGTCTTTTCTGGTATGACAGGCATAAGTCCCTGGTGGAGGCGTTGATTAATCTGATAAGCTCCTTGATATTGGGAACCGTAATGGGGACTTTTGGTATCTTCCTGGGAACCTTGATTAGTACGGTAACCACCTCCTTATGGGTGGAACCTTATATTTTGTACAAATATCGGTTGGAAGCAAGGGTTGGTTCTTATTTTGCAAAATATGGGGTGTATGCAGGTGTAACAGCATTGCTTTGGTATGGGGAAGACCAATTATGTCAAAGGATTACCGGTAGTTTGTGGTTTTGCTGTTTTGGACGTTTTGTGGTTTGTTTTTTCATAACGAATTTGGTTTATCTGGTGCTCTATTGTCGCACAAAGGAATTTAGATTGTTATGGTACAAGGCGTTGGAGTTGCTGCGTAAGAAGCTTTCGTTTGGAGAAACAAAGGAGAGAAAACAAAGGAATACTGTAAATCAGGAAGAGATGTATTTATTGGCAATGCTTTGTAATGCATTACAGGGGGAAGGCGTACAGAAAGAGAGAAATGAATTGAAGGAAGCAATGAGAGAAGGAGCTTCTTACATTCAATGGGAGAAGCTTAAAATGACTGCTGCCGCCCATGGAGTGCTCTCATTGCTATATCGTGAGATTCCCGAACATTTGGCGGAAAGTGCAAAACTACGGGAGGAAGCGCAGAAGGCGGCAAAAAAATCTGCTATGCAATGTTACCATCTGCTGTTTCACAGTAAGTATATGATAGAAAAATTGGAAGCAGCAGGCTTATCCGTTGTTTTATTAAAAGGTGTGGGAACCGCATCCTATTACCCGGAGCCGGAGTTGCGCAAATCGGGGGATGTGGATTTGTTGTTGCTTGATAAGAATAAGGCGGAGCTGGCCTGTAAGGTATTGGAGGACTGTGGCTGTATTGTTAAGGAAAGGCAGTACGCCCTTCATCATGTGGTTCTTATTTCTCCGGAAGGAATTGACATAGAATTGCATACCATGCTGGCGGAACCCTTTGATAACGAGAAAATCAATAAATATATGGAACATAAGCTGTCAGAATGCAAAGAAAAGATTTGTAGGAAGGATGTTTGTGGGGTGGAGCTTCCGGTACTGTCTCCCGATTTTTATGCCTATGAATTGTTGCTTCATATGCTACAGCATTTTTTACGTTCCGGTTTTGGTTTGCGATTCCTATGTGACTGGGTGGTGTTTTGGGAACAGGAGATGGAGGATTCCTACAAGGAACAATATCTTTGTCTGGTAGAAGAGAGCGGTATCAGAGGCTTTTCCGATATGATAACCCAAATTTGTTGTACTTATCTGGGCTTGAAAAAGGATGCAGTTGCGTGGATGCAGCCCTGGAAAGAATATGAATTGACAGAGTTTATGAAAGAAATTCTGGAGGCGGAGGAATTCGGAAAATCAAATTCCGACCGCATGGTGGTATTAAGAAGCAATGGAATCAGCGGATATGTAAGAGAGTTTCATCATCAAATGCGATTAAATTTCCCAAGGTATGGTAAATGCTGTGTATTATGGCCCCTTTTATGGATAATAACCTTGGTTCGCTTTCTGAGTAATAATCGAAAAATTCGGAAGGTGTCCAGTGGTTCTATTTTTAGAAAGGCGGGACAGAGAAGCCGGTTGTTAATGCAGATAAGGTTGTGGAAATAAACATTTCAACCGAGCCGGGAAATTCACGAAGCGCACCATTTGTTGTAAAAAATATTTGACGCAGACGTAAAAATGTAATATGATTAATTTGTATTTTAAAGTTTTATCAACGTATAGAGGAAAAGTATTCAGATATCTGGGATATCAGAAAGCGAGGGGTTATTATGCAGGAGTATGCAAAACCTATTGTATTGGAAAATGAAGAGTTGTCCGAAGGTGTATATGCTGCCAGCGGTTCTGATTGTTATACCGCATCCGGTTATATTCACCAGACACCGGAGACAGGACGTGGCGATTACCGCATTCAGTTAAATGCGAAGCATGCGGCAACAGATAGTCATCATAGTGGATGTCAGATTGCAACATTAACCTTTAATCAGCCTGTTGTATATAAGAGTTCCAATGGTAGCATCTGCGGTACAGGTACCGGAAACACCATTGAAATCGAATATGGCTATCATAATAATGGCAATGATAATATTGGGTTAGGCGATGTGATTGTAGAAGCTGATGCAGGTTTGGCTTTAACCAATGTTATAGTTTACTGTAATCATGATTGCGGACAGCACTAATATAATTGAATAGTTAAGATATTTACATAAAAAAGATAGGTATTCCAATGTGCTTGCACATGTGTGAATGCCTATCTTTTTTATGGAATGAATCTGCCTGTGAGTTGCTCTAAGGCTTCAACATTTCCTGAATTTGTTCAGAAGTCAGGGTAACACATTGTTTGTCCTGAATAGAATAAACCCGATTACAAATTGTTAATACGTGTGGTCTGTGAGTAGTAATAATACAGGTTCTGGGGTAGGTGTCCTTGGCGATGTTTTGTAAAATTTTCTTTTCGGTAGTGTGATCCAATGCGGAGGTTGCCTCATCCAATAAGAGTATGGGGGAACGACGCAGCAAGGCTCTGGCAATGGAAAGGCGCTGTGCCTGTCCTTCTGAAAAACCGCCCCCTCGCTCCTTAATCATGCTGTTGATACCCTCCGGCAGCTTTTCTACAAAATCCCATGCACAGGCCTGCTGTAGAGCTGTAATAATCTCTTCATCGGTGGCATCCGGCTTTACATTTCGCATATTTTCTGCAATGGTGCCGGAAAACATAGTATTGCCTTGGGGCACATAGGAAAAAAGTCGTCTGGTTGCAGGAGTAATCGTATAATATTGGTCATCGTCTGAATGGGCAAGGATTCTGGCATCACCGGATTGAGGACGCAACAGAGCAAGGAGCAGTCTGAGCATTGTGGTTTTGCCTTCTCCCGAGGGACCTACCAGTGCAATAATCTCATGAGGATGTGCTTCCAGAGAGGTTTCATGAAAAACCTCTGTTCCGGTTTGATAGGTATAATCAATTTGAGAAAGCTTTATGGAAAAGCCTTCCTGATGATACTGCTTCATAAAGCTATCGATTTCTTCCGCCTGACTGTAATCCTCCTGAGGCATTTCCAAAATATCCATTAATCTGCCTGCCGAGGTGGTAAGGGAGATGGCGGTGGGAATCAGGGAGATAAGGCTATTCACGGTACCGGTCAAGGTGCCGGACATGGAAAGAAAGAGGGTCATGGTACCATAGCTGATAGCTCCGCTGTAAACCCGGTAAATTCCCCAGCCATAGGAACTGTAGGAAACCAGTAGGCCGGAAAGGGTCATTAAGATGGAAGTAAACATGGACATTCTTTGAAAATCCATTTTCATGGTAATGTATTCGGATTGCAATTGTTTTAAATGCTTAATATAGAGGGAAATCAAATCAAAGGCTTTGATGGTCTGGATATTGGAAAAAGCCTCTTGATTAAAGCCGGACATTTTGGCACTCATGGCAGCACTGCGTTTATTATTCTGTACCATTCTCATGGTTAAGGTACGGGACATAATCAGGGTAAAGGGGATGCTTAGCATGGCAAAAAAAGCAAAGGTTGCATCGTGATAGATGACAATTGCAAAAGCACCGATAAATTTTATGATATTAATAATAAAATTGGGAATAAAGCTAAGCACACCCTGGGAAATATTGGAGGCATCCGAATTCCATCGGGTAAGTAAATCGCCGGTATGATAATGGGAGATGGCTTCCAAATCCGTTACCAGCATTTTTGCAAAAATATCGGATTTGATTTCGCTGTCCACTTTTAAGCTAATCCAATTGGAGGCATAGCTGCAAAGCTGATTGATAATGGTATTACCGATGCCAAAGCCCATCATAATACAGAAGGTTTTCACAAGCTCGCCGGTTTCCTGTCCGGTAATAATATCAATCAGATCCTTGGAAATCAGACTGGAGCCAAAGGAGATAAAGGTACCAAAAAGGCCTAATGCGGTGTAAAAAATCATTGCCCACCAATAGTTGCGTGCATAACCGTATATCCATTTGGTGGCGCGTAAGATATCACGAAGGATACCTTCCTGTATTCTCTTGATAATATGTTTTATGCTATTTATCATTTTGTACGAATCCTTCCAGATAGGTATCTATTTCCTTTTTTATCGGGGAAACCGCTTCAGGAGTCTTGGTGCAGTGGTAACGGCAGACCAAGCAGGAGGAAGCAATTTTCGCGGAAAAATCACAATTTTGCTGCATTTGGCTTAAAGTCCAAGAGGGGGAAATAAAGCGTTGCAGCACATAGAGCTGTTTCTTGCTTTCTGATAAATCTTCTATGTAATCAAAATAATGTTTTTTTAGTAAAATAATACCCCCTAAGGAGTAACTTTGGGTATCGGCAATCCCGGAGGTACCGCACCAGGGGATTCCGTGTATAACAGATCCCTTGTCTGTAAAGGCAATGAGATTCAAATCTCCGTTCAGAATGGGTGTTTTCAGAGTAGTATTCCAAAAGCCTGTATGGGTGGATTTGCCGGAGCCGGAGTGACCGGAAAAAAGCCATGCCTTTTCCTGATACAGTAGGGAAGCGGAATGAATGGCAACCATATGATGGAGCTGAGCTAAATATAAAAAGGTAAAGCGGATGGCGTGGAATAAGCCCTCACGAAATTCCTCCGTATAGGGGGGAAGACAATAAAAAACTGCTAATTTGCCGTCCTTGGATAAATGGGCTTCCACAAGCTGATTGTTAGAAGGAAAAAGGAGAATGTAGATATCTTCATCCTCCAATATCATAACCTCCTCGGTACGCAGCAGGATGGTGCCGTTACGCTTGGGGAGAAAGGAGCTTTCCTGTATCACAATTTGCTGATGAATCGTGGAGGCATCCGAAATACGAAAAGAGTCAAAGGAAGCGGAAAAAGCCTCTTTGGGACCGGTCAGCTTCAGGGTAAGTCCTGCAATTTGCAGGAAACTGTCAGGGTAAGAATCAGAAGCCTTCTGTGGGATGGTGTCCTCCAGCATTCCGTAGGATTGTAGCAGGGTCAAAAATTGCTTTATGTCCGTTTCCAGAAGGGGGAGTTCATGAGCAGCTGCCTGATAATGAACAGCGCAGCAATTTAAAAGTTTTTGAAAATTCTGTTCTGTTTCCAATAAATCCCATATAAAAGCACCGGTTGCATTGGTTTGAAGACCGCGCCTATGATTGGCAATTTGCTGTCCATAGGGCAGGATATATGGGGTACCTGACAAATAGCACAAGGTAAAGGATGAATTACGTCTCATTTGCGATTCCCTCCCACTAAAAATAATACCGAAACAAAAGTATTATAGCATTATTTACATAGAAATGCTACAATGTACGCGAGGGAAAATCAAGCGCCGCAAAGCGGCATTTGATTTTCCACGCGATAACGAGCAAAACGTCTGCGTAGCAGACAATAAGCACGAAGTGCGGTTTTGCGAGTGTTTACCAGCGCGAGCCGCGATAACGAGCAAGCAGTCTGCGAAGCAGACAATGAGTGCGAAGCACGGGCTTGCGAGTGAAATCAATCCGAGTGTTCACTAACCCGAGACGAAATCATAAGGGAAAATGAGAAGGAACAGATATATGGCAAAAGAAAAAAACGATAACAAAGTGGAGATAGAAAAAATCCTGTCAGAAGGAAATACCGTGGAAATTCAGCCCCAAGGCTACAGTATGTATCCCTTATTTGTACCCGGGAGGGATATTGCTGTGATTAAGCCGGTGGGAGAGGATGTCTTAAAAAGAGGGGATGTGGTTTTATATCGCCGGAAAGAAAGTATTTTGGTGCTCCACCGAATTTGGAAAAAGAAAGAGGATCAATTCTATATGGTTGGGGACAATCAAAAGGAAACGGAAGGTCCCATATACAGAACCCAGATAAAAGGGAAATTAATTGGAATCAAAAGAAAGGGAAAATACTTTGATGTGAGGAATCCCATATATCGATTCCTGTTTGCTATCTGGCTGCTTTTACGTCCTCTCAGACCCCTAATTGCCCAAGCTGTACACAGGGTAAAGGAACTCTCGGGATCTCGATAATTTCTTTTAATAATGACAAAAAAAGATTTAAAATGACAAAATAGGATTTACATTGACAAGCATTGTGGGGTATAATTATTTATTACAATAGGATAATTATACTTTGATGATTGAGGTAGGGCAGTATAGAAGGAATGGGATGTATATGGAGGGAAGAGTTAAGCCCAAGATATCAAAAATGATGCTTTTTATGTTGGCAAGTGCGATGATGGCACTAGCTTTTTTGGCATATCTATATTTTAATTCTATTTACCCTGACAGTGTAGATACGGATACCTTTGGTCATTTGTTTAAAAGTAACTATTTATACCATTCTTTGAAAAAAGGAGTATGGTATCCGGTTTATACAGAGTATTGGTATAATGGAATGGAATTGTTCCGATATTGGCCTCCGCTTGCTTATTATGCCTTGTCTCTTATGCAATTTCTTACAGGTGGCGATATTATAAATGCGTTCTACTTATTTGCAGCACTGGTGTATATCATGAATATGTCCGGCTGGCTGTTGTTGGGAAAGAGTGAAAACAGACTTGGAATGGCCTTTTTATCCGGTAATTTGTATTTCTTTTGTCCGGACAATTTTCGTATTTTTATGGCGGAAGGTAATGTTCCCCGAATATTCATAACCTCATTGCTACCTTTTTTGTTTTATTGTGTATGGGAATGTCTGCATTATAAGCAGTGGAAAAAATTAATTGGGATGTCTGTTATCATTTTCATGATTACCACATCTCATTACATGATAGCAGCAATGTCCGGTATTTCTGTTTTTATTCTATGTGCAGTATATGGTATAATGAATAGAGAATGGAAGGGAATTGTTTACATAACATTGAATTTGGGATTTTCTTATTTGGCATCCGGTATCTTTCTGATACCCGGTCTGACAGGGGGAGGATTGACATCCCAAAATTCAGAGGCTTCTGTTGCGACCATTAGTCAATGGGCACAGGAGGCCATAAAATCGTTAAATCCCTTTTATAGAAGTGGCGCAGGATATGTTAGAAATTTTTATTTTGGATTATCCATATTTATTATTGTTTTATTGGGGGTAATTGTTGCTAATAAGAAAAACGGTGCGGGGTTTATTACCACTCTTTTCATTTTTGTTTGTACAACTACATCTGCGTCAGCAGTGGTTCGTCTGTTGCCCATGAGTCAGGTGTTTTGGATGCAACGTTTTGTGCCCATGGCAATGTGTATTTTCTTTTTTACGTTTATGATGTGGAAGCAGTTAAAACGGTCGGTAACGATATTGTTTACGGTGGCTATGGTGGCAGATATCCTTATGACTTTTTCCATGCTGACGGAAGTAAGGAAAGAACCGGTTGCAGAGCTTGTTGAGCAGGATATGAGTCGTTATATGTTAGATGAGGCTATGGAGCTGACAGTGAACAGGCTTGGTGTTTTGGATAATAGCTTGTGGGGAGCAATTCCCAGCTGGTATTTTAGTCAGGATATGAATGACGAAAGTGTACAATATAGTTTTGGCTGGGCATATCAGGGTGCAGAGACATTAAATAATATTGTCAGTATCAACGAGGCTGCACAGTGGAATTTTTACGAGTATTCCTTTGACAGGTTATTGGAATTGGGCGATGATACAATTTTAGTAGATAAGGGCTTTGTTGGTGCCGGCAATGAAGCGGCCATACAGAAAGCGGCTGAAAAAGTAGGATACACACTTTATAAAGAAAATGAAAATGCATGGCTGTATCATTATAATGAGGCAAAGCAAGCTTTTGGTGTAAAAAAGAAGTACCGTAATATTGCCATAGGTCAACATGCCCAAACGATTTGTTATGTATATCCTGAGTTTGGCTATGGGGAAAGCTATGTGTTGGAGGATTATACAGAGGAAGAGCTGCTTCAATACGAAAAGATTTACCTCTCTGGCTTTACTTATCGGGATAAGCAGGCGGCAGAGCAGCTGTTGAGAACTGTTGCCAATAAAGGGGTAAAGATTTATATTGATATGCAGCATATCCCGGAAGAGAAATTAGAAGGGAAATCAGAATTTTTGGGGGTATATGCTCAATATATAGCATTTACGGAGAAGTTTCCGGTGTTATCGACTGACAATGGCTCGCAGTTCAAGCTGGATTTTCGAACCGGAGGTTATAAAATCTGGAATACAGTTTATGTATCCGGAGCATCAGAAAACCTCAAGGAAGCGTATTATGATGATGTGAATCGTTTAACCTATGTGGCAAGGGACGGAAATCCCAATATCACTTTTTTAGGTTTTAATGTAGTATATTATTTTGTGGAAAACAGAATGCCGGAGCTTCTTACCTTTTTGAATGAGACCTTTGAAGAAGAACCGGGAGTAATCTGTGAGACGGAATTGGTACCTATTGATGTAATATATGAAGGGGATAAGATTACTGTTACTTCACCGGAGAATGACATAAATACAGGAATAGCAGCACTGGATTGTTTTGTTGCAGCAGAAGGGAAAGAAAAGATTACACAGGGTAATCTGTTGGTAGTTGATAGTGGAATTACAGTGTATGATGTGGAGTACACTGATTTTAAGTTGGGAATGATAGTTACGGTAATTGGGGGCTTGGGAATTGTTGTATTTTGGATTGTTTTGTTGGGACTTCGTAAGGAGGGAAGCAGAAAATGAAAAAGCTGGTTTTCATATTCGTCGGTGCATTATTTTTTTCCATGCCTGTAAGCGCACAGGAAATCATGAATTATGAAACTGTAAGTTCCGGTGATACAGTGGTAGAAACGCCTACTGTAGCTCCTTCTACCGTGAATCCTTCCATGGTGAGTCCTGCCCCTGTAGTTACTAGCTCTGTACATATTGCAGATGTGACGGGAATGACCGAGGCGGAAGCGATTGCCACGTTGGAAGAGGTAGTTTTGCCGGAAGGGAAGCAAATAGAAATTATTAAGTCCTATGCCTATTCCGCGGAAGTCCCTTTGGATGTAGTGTATGAGCAGTCTCCTGTTGGTGAAGTATCCGTGTCTGAGGCTGAAAAAATATATTTATCTATCAGTATGGGCCCGGAGCCGGTTGAAGTATTGGCAACGGCTATTGAGCAGCAACCGGTAAGTACCATGAATTCCTTTGGTATTGCTGCTTATATTGAGCCGGTGGAGCATGAAACAAGCGCAATGCTGGGAATTGATTGGGATAGCCTGCCCTGCTCTTATGAATATAACTATGATAACTCTGATAACTGCTGGTATTGGGGAATGTGGTTTGACGGTCAATGTTATAAGACTCCCGTAGGAGAGTATGATGTTAATGTAAGACATAAGATGCAGCTATACTGCGATGGAACGAATGTATATTTACATATTGTATTTGCCACCGCATATTGGGATGATGTAAACGGAAACGACTATCGTTTTACTATAGATGGCCAGATGTCTGCATTTCAGTTGGAATATGATGATGGACGAAATATTACCGGAAAATTAGATGGACTGGATGTGGGAACACATCAAATAAATGTGGTACACAGAAATCCATGGATGTCCGGTCAACATGTAGATGGTTCGTTGGCATATCTGACGAAATATGAGGATAATAGAAATGCAGAAATAGAATTGATGATTCCATTGGAGCAGTTTGCTTACCAAAATGAGAATGTTGATATTGAAAATATAGGAACTATAGAATTTTTTACCTATAATCTGATGTATCGTAGTATTACCGCTTCCGGAGCAAGCACTTTCCCTCTGGTAACTGCCGGAGCAGCACTTTTGGTTATTCCGGGAAGTACTGTATTATTGAAGCAATATGAAAAAAAACGTAAGAAAGAAAAGGATTCGGATGGGAAGAGCGTATAAATGGCAGTTTCATTTTAATGCCGTACATAATATTACTCCGGAGACGGAAGCGGGAAAGCATGCCCATTCTTTTTTGGTAATATTATGGATGGAGATTGTGGAATTGAATGAAGATAAGCAGAATCGATGCGAAGGTAAATTGAAGAGTTACTTGAAACAGTATACCGGAAAGTATCTGAATGAGTTGGAAAATTTCAAAGAGAAAATACCGACAGTGGAAGTGATTTGCGAAACCTTGTATTATGATATGGAGAAAATTGCAGAAGAGCATGGCATGGATTTGTTGCAGATAGAGGTGGGGGACAGCCCCACTGCTCGATATATATTAGGCAGAAGGTGTTTGCTCGGAGATACTTATCATTGGGTTTCTGATGAGGAATTTGCCAGGTACAAAAAGCAGGTAGAGTCGGAGTGTAGGAAAGCTGTGGTATAAAAATGAATTTGATGATGTTACTGCTGTTTATAATTATCTGGATATATGCAATAAGTATATTTCAGAGAAAAAAGCAGAGCTTCTTCTACTTCTTTGTAGGAGGAGCAGGGTTGTTTATATTTTGTTTTATTATTTTAGAACCGATTCTTACGGCACCGCTTGCCAAATTGGTTTGCCATCTGACCGGAGCCGTGGGACGTATGACAGGAATCTTTTCTGCTCATGCAAGCTATGGAATCCTATTTATAGAAGCAGAAAAAGGACCGGTATCACTATATGTTGATTTTGAATGCGCCGGTCTGATAGAGATATTAGTATTTTTGTCATTGTTGATTTTTTTTCAGGCGTACAATTGGAAAGAAAAGATTGTGATAGGATTTTTGGGTGTTGTAGGAGTTCTTTTTGCAAATGTTCTGCGTCTTACGATAATATGTGTCATGATTCATATAGGTGGTAATGATATATACTATCTGGCACATACGATTGTGGGTAGAATGGTGTTTTATTTGTTTGCGATTACATTATATTTTTATGTGTTTACCAGAAGGCAGATACGGCAACAACGAATAGGAGAGTTTAGTTACAATGACTAAAATGACCAGTATTATTTGTTATTGGGCGGCTTGGGTTATTATTCCTTTGGTAGTGGAAATTGTTCCGAATATAGTGAATTCGATAGTGTTGCTTTGGAAAAAAATATTCCTGTGGTATCGTGAAAGGAATATGTCTGAATTTAAACCCGTTATTACATTGATTATTCCGGTATATAATTCACATGCAACTCTGTATCGATGCATTCAGTCCGTGCATGAGTCGACTTACCCTAATGAATGTATCGAGGTATTGCTGGTTGATAATGGGTCAAAGGATAATAGCTTTGAGATTTTCCAAAAAGCGCAGATTGATTTTCCGGATTTGGGAATGTGGTGGATGTACTCCAGACAAGGGAAGTCAAAGGCTTTAAACAAGGCCATTTTTAATAGCAATGGAAAGTATATTATTAATATTGACAGTGATGGTATTTTGCAAAAGGATGCCCTTACCAATATGGTCAGGCGTTTTGAAAATTATCCTGAAATTGTAAGTATGACAGGAGCGATTTTGATTGAGCCGGCATTGATTGAAAAGACGAAAAGCTTTTGGCTGAGGCAGTTTCAAAAATTGGAATTTGTAGAGTATGCACATGCATTTTTGGCGGGGCGCAATTTGGAATCTCAGTTTCATAGCCTTTTTACATTATCCGGAGCATTTTCCGCTTTTCGCAAGTCAGTTCTTTTGAAAACGTTTCTGTACAATACAAATACAATTTGTGAAGATGCGCATTTAGCTTTTCAGATTAAGGATATTTTAAAAAAGAGAGTGCAATTTTGTCATGATGCTATATTTATGGTAGATCCCATTGAAAGCGTAAATAAATTTTATACACAGAGACAGCGTTGGCAAATTGGTGAATTGGAAGTTAGCAGTATGTTTATGAAAGACCAACTGAAAAATCCTATTACCGGGTTTTTTTGGAATTCCAGCCTGCGTGTACTGATTCAGGATCATACATTTGCTTTTCCCCGTTTGATTTGGTATTTTGCATTGATTGCATTAGGATGTGTAAATTATAGTTTTGGCAACATTATTATTGCATCCCTGTTAATCTATGCGTTATATGTCTTTGGCGCGCTTTTGTATTATGGAAATGTAGTATCCTTTTTGCATCCTTTCAAGGATATTCAAAAGTACTATGGAAGAAAAATCGGATATGTAATATTATTGCCTCTTTATAATATGTTTGCTTTTTTTATACGTTTTGCAGGAATTATTAATTCCCTCAAAAGAAAAAGTACGTGGAAGACAAAGACCTTTACGGAAGAAATGAAGGAAGCATTTGACACATTTTGGCTTGATTTTGAAATACTCAGAGTAATAAGAAAGTGGATTAAGGCATTGATTGAAGAATCGGAGGAGACAGAATGTTATACAGACAGTACAAGTACAAATTCTACCTGAATATGAATCATTCCGTGGAAATCAATGGGAAAATTGGAGCGATTCACTCTCATACCTGGGAAATCTGCATTGGGATGGCTGTGGAGGAGAATGTATTTGTAAGTTTTTCTGAAATTGAGAAATGTGTTACTGGTGTGTTGGATAGGTATCAGGACAAATACATGAATAATTTGCCGCCTTTTAATGTCATTAATCCTACATTAGAAAATGTAGGGGATTATTTCTTTGAATATCTGAGAAAAGAATTATGGGAAAGGGGTTGGATGCTTTTAATTTTGGAATTAAGCGAAACCCCTTCCCGGGTTTATCAAGTAAGTGGAATTAATCCACGGGATGATTATACTTTTGTTTAGCTTTACTTGGGACTGTTACAAGCAGTCCTATTATTATGCCCAAAGCTGTGATGGCAGAAATTAATTCACCGATTCGCCAGGATAACGGTTCACGGAAGGCTATGGTCACAATGCCATTGAAGTTTGCCGGAATATCTAAACGAATGACATTATTTTTGCCCCTTTGAAGAGATAGTGAAGTGGTATCGGAGGTTGCCACGTAACCGTCATAATATAAAAGCGGAAGGTCTACATGGCTGTCGGAAGCATGGGAGGTTACCTGTAGCCGGATGGTGGTTCCGTTTTTGGTGAAGCTTTGGATTTCAACACCCTCACCCGGGAGCGGTACGCCGTCGGGCAGTTCCGAAATATTGGTGTCTTCCGGCAGATATTCCTCTGAACCTATCAGCATACTATTTAAATCAGTGGAATTAAAATAGCGTAAAGGGATATTTTCATTTAGAATTTCGTAATAAAACCAAGAGGTTGATATTACAAGAAAACAAGTTATTATGGAAAGCATTCTGATAAATGTTTCCCGGGAGTAATATTTACGGGTAAGCTGTAGTGCATAGGCGGTAATGATTACGGAAAACAGTGTTGTAATCGTCAGGAAACGCCAGGGGAACTGCATGTTATGTACCAGCTTTTTTAATAATTCGCTAATATTGGCAATGGTATTCCAAGGAAAACTGTTTGTTGACATAAAGAGAGCCAAAACAGTCAATAGGGCTGACAGGTTGATAAAATTATGAAAGATGCCGGTTTCCTTTGTTTTGGAGTCACAAAAACGGATATAAAAAAACAGTAACAATCCAAGGAATAGAGCAAAACCTATGCCTAAAGGCATTTCTCCTGCCATGCCGCTGGCAGTGGAGGAGGAACTGCCCACGCCATTGTTAAATATTGCAAAAAGCTGAGGAATGTAGGCTCCGGAGGCCTGTATGGGGACGCTGTTAAAGCTTTCTGAATTCATAACAAAATCACCGCCGAAGTAGTTGAGAAAAGGAATCAGAAATCCTAAATTTAACAACAGGGTAGTGAAAGCAGCCAGGCATAAGGTCAAAAAAACCCGTAATTTACATATTCTGTTTAGCATAATAAGACAGATTATAATAATGAAAATTCCTACCATCTCACAGCTGATAATATGGCATTGGATAATACCGGTTAGCCCCAGGGCGGGAAGGAGAAAGTTTTTCCAATAGTCCTTTTGAGTATAGTCCTCAGTAAAAATCTTATAAAATCCATATAAAACTATGGGTAAGAAGGTTAGTGCGGTGTATTCTCCGACAGAGGCTCTTAAATACATATTACTTAAACGATAAGGAGCCAGTGTATATAAAAACGCTGCTAATATTCCGAAATTATTGCTTTTGAAAATTCTCTCAAAGCATTTCCAGGAGAATAAAACGGTAGCCAAATTGATTAGAAATACATATACCTTATAGCTTTCTGTAAGGGTAAAGCCTGCTAAGTAAAGGAAAGCCGGCAGGTATAAAAAGGCATCTCCATAAAAGACACCTACTGCATACCCATAATCGTTTATCCAAAAAGGATGGATTTTGACCGGAAAAATACCGCTTTGCAGACCCTGAGCAAGTCCTTCTATTCGATTCAGATGAAAAGGAAGGTCGTGTCCTGCGGTTATGTAGTCGGTAAATAGCGGATAGCTTGCGGACAGAATAATTAATGTCAGAGCCAAAATCGTTTTTCGTTTTTCTTTATTTGAAACATAAAAGTAATAAATTACAAGCACTATAAGACATCCGGCAAAGGTGGTAAAAATATTGCGTATGTAGAAAACAGGGGTTTTGGTTATCGTCATTTTATCAATACGAAGGTTTCCTGTTCCATTATACTCCGTAATAATCTCTAAATCTTTAGTGTTTTGTTCTAAAAGCAAATCAAAGGTAACACTATTCTTTTCCTTGGAAAGAGGTATTCGATAGGCACTTTTTAATTGAGAGCTTGACAGCATGTTTGAAAATGGGTAGCATTGGTTACCGTCAGTATCTGTGCTATAGTGCAGAGTAATGGTATAGCTTCCCTTAGTCAGAACGGCATATGGACCGTAGGTAAAGGTTTTGAGACCGGAGGGAAGAAGATTGCCCTCCGTGTCGAAAATATAGGAATCATCAACATAGAAAGAATTGCCTTTTAATTCTCCGATACGATTGGAAAAATCCCATGCAGAGAATTCAAAGGTTTTTGTTGTTCCATAATTCTGATAGAGAGAATTAACAGAATAAGACAAGAATAAAAGTTCAATAACAAGTAAGAAGATTAAGTATTTTTTTGGTGATTTTTTTATCAGTTCCTGTATCATAATAGATTCCTCGCAGTGGTTGTCGTAATAAAGTCTATCCTAATTATAATGTAGTAGGCAGGAAATTGAAAGTTTAAATATTGATTTTGTTGTCAAGCTTTATGTTTAAAGGTATAATAGTAAATATCATTACATTAAATACTATTACATTATTGAAAGGATAGAATTATGAAAGTTTTAGTAACGGGAGTAAAGGGGCAGTTAGGCTATGATGTGGTAAAAGAATTGGAAAACCGCGGTATGGAAGCGATTGGTGTTGATATTGACGAAATGGATATTACAGACGCCGGCAGCGTAAGTAAGGTAATAAAGGAAGCAAGACCGGATGCTGTCATTCATTGTGCGGCATATACTGCAGTGGATGCGGCGGAGGAAAATGAAGAGCTTTGCCGTAAGGTAAATGCAGAGGGACCTAAGAATATTGCTGAAATCTGTAAGGAACTGGATATTAAGATGATACAGATTAGTACGGATTACGTGTTTAACGGTCAAGGGGAAAATTTATGGGAGCCCGATGATGAAGCAGGTCCTACAAGTGTTTACGGGCAAACCAAGTATGAAGGTGAGCTTGCAGTCAGAAATATCCTTGAGAAATATTTCATAGTTCGTATTGCATGGGTGTTTGGTATCAATGGAAAGAACTTTGTGAAGACGATGCTGAATTTGTCTAAGAATTATGATACCATCCGTGTAGTGAATGACCAATTTGGTTCACCTACTTATACCTATGATTTGGCGAGACTTTTAGTGGATATGGTGCAAACGGAAAAGTATGGCGTATACCATGCCACGAATGAAGGAATCTGTTCATGGTATGATTTTGCCTGTGCTATTTTTGCGGAGGCAGGTATTGAAATGAATGTGATTCCTGTTTCTACTGAAGAATATGGAGCCAAAGCAAATCGTCCTGCAAATAGT
This sequence comes from Lachnospiraceae bacterium, assembly GCA_017624835.1. Classification (GTDB taxonomy): domain Bacteria; phylum Bacillota; class Clostridia; order Lachnospirales; family Lachnospiraceae; genus Acetatifactor. The sequence continues at coordinate 1,592 of JAGAMG010000036.1, read as the reverse complement.
CGTATGAGCAAGGAAAAGCTTACTGAGAATGGTTTTGAAAAGCTGCCACAATGGCAGGATGCTCTTAAAAGATATATTGCAGCATTAAGAGAAGAAAAATTCTTTTAATCCTTGAAAAATCAAGAAAAAAACAGTTGACAATGCATCCGCAAACAAGTATACTATCAAAGTGTGCACGCGGATGCATATTTTTTTCGTGTGTCACAAACAACTATTATACTTTTAAGAAAGAGGTGAAACAGAATGCCAACATTTAACCAGTTAGTAAGAAAAGGACGTCAGACTACTGTAAAGAAGTCTACTGCACCTGCTCTCCAGAAGGGTTACAACTCTCTTCACAAGAAAGCAACTAACGCATCTGCTCCCCAGAAGCGTGGTGTATGTACCGCTGTTAAGACAGCAACTCCTAAGAAGCCTAACTCTGCTCTTAGAAAAATCGCCAGAGTTCGTCTTTCTAACGGAATCGAAGTAACAAGCTACATTCCCGGAGAAGGACACAACCTGCAGGAGCATAGCGTTGTTTTGATCCGTGGTGGTCGTGTTAAGGACTTACCCGGTACCAGATACCACATTATCCGTGGTACCCTTGATACCGCAGGTGTAGCTAACAGAAAACAGGCTCGTTCCAAGTATGGTGCTAAGAGACCTAAAGACGCTAAGAAATAAGGCTTTTTAAGTTTGGATTCACTAAACGCAACTAAGACAGTGTTGGAATTCTGTGATGCAGATATACCGCGCGAACACTTGGGGAAACACATGTGAGTACCGATGATTTAACGTAATTATTCAAATTTGTTAAGGAGGGAAGAACCGTGCCACGTAAAGGACATATTCAGAAAAGAGATGTATTAGCAGATCCTTTATACAATAACAAGGTAGTTACCAAGCTTATCAATAACATCATGTTAGATGGTAAGAAGGGTGTTGCTCAGAAGATTGTATACGGAGCATTTGCAAAAGTAGAAGAGAAGTCAGGCAAGCCCGCTCTCGAAGTTTTCGAAGAGGCTATGAACAACATTATGCCTGTTCTGGAAGTTAAAGCAAGACGTATCGGTGGTGCTACCTATCAGGTACCTATCGAGGTTAGAGCTGACAGACGTCAGGCTCTTGGTCTTCGTTGGTTAACCATGTTCTCTCGTAAGAGAAGTGAAAAGACCATGGAAGACAGACTTGCAAACGAAATTCTTGATGCAGCTAACAATACCGGTGCTGCAGTTAAGAGAAAAGAAGATATGCACAAGATGGCAGAGGCAAACAAGGCATTCGCTCACTACCGCTTCTAATCGGCGTATTGAGTGGCCTTGGGCGTATGCCCGGCTATCGTTTTGACATTAAGTTAGGAGGAAAAAATCTTGGCTGGAAGAGAATATCCATTAGAGAGAACCAGAAATATTGGTATCATGGCTCATATCGATGCCGGTAAGACTACAACCACAGAGCGTATTCTTTACTACACCGGTGTTAACTATAAGATTGGTGATACCCATGAAGGTACCGCAACAATGGACTGGATGGCTCAGGAGCAGGAAAGAGGTATTACCATTACTTCCGCTGCTACTACCTGTCATTGGACTCTGCAGGAAAACTGCAAG
>JAGAMG010000035.1 GCA_017624835.1 Lachnospiraceae bacterium | reverse complement strand
AGTAAAGCTTTTTGGAAATTTGTCAAAGCTCAGATGCACCACTTGGATGATGATATACCAGCTTAATGCCAGAAAAAAGCACCGGAAAAACCGGTGCTAATAATCCAAAATTTTTGTGACATTTTCAAAAATGCTTGACATAAATTTTTTCAACATTGTCTTTTCCGGTAATTCTCTTTACCCCAAGATATATCAGATACCCAAGCACATATCCCAATGAATTCAATATCAAATCATCAATATCACTTACTCTGTCATAAAAAGGCAACTGCAAAATCTCAATAGTCAAAGAAAATCCCACCCCCGCCGCTATGACTTTTACATGGGTATCCAATTTCTTATATACAATTGGATAAACAATACCTACCGGCACAAACATCAAGGTGTTACCTACAAAATTCAATATCGCTTCCCTGATTATCTCATAGTCCGCCATATACACAAAGGGAAACAGATTGATTCGGAACGGCCACATCCTTTCCAAATCAAGAACCAATGGTTGTATCTTTCCATCTACTTTTCCAAACGGACAAAAGGTAAATCTTACAATCACAATTATACATATATACACCAAAAGTAATTGCAATTCTCTCTTCCAATCAAGTCTTTTATTTTTCCAACCGATAAACGCTCTATTTAAACACCATATTATACTTACCATTGCAACCATAACTCCATAGGAAATTTCAAACATTATCATTTGCTCCTCTCTACAAAATAATTTACCACCATTCTTGCATACCATTCAAATATGTTAACCTCTTTTATACTAACATACCCACACCAATCCGAAAAGAGCGTATTACAAAAACACCCGGCAGAAATAATCACATTCCTGTCGGGTGCCAACGCTTTTATTATATTAAATATTACTTCACTATTTCTTTAACTAAAAAACATCCTACTGAATTACATGAATCCATCCTTCAGGAGCTTCAATTCTGCCCATCTGGATGCCGGTCAGTGTTTCATACAGCTTCTTGGTGGTAGGTCCCATCTCAGCCATACCTGCGGGCAGACAGATTTCCTTGCCATGGTCTACAATCTTTCCAACAGGGGAAATAACTGCTGCAGTACCGCAAAGACCACATTCTGCCATATCCTCTAACTCGCTTAAATATACTTCTCTTTCTTCTACCTCAAGTCCCAGATATTCCTTTGCAACATAAACTAAGGAACGACGGGTAATGGAAGGAAGAATACTGTCGGACTTAGGAGTTACAACCTTGCCGTCCTTGGTAACAAAGAGGAAGTTTGCTCCACCGGTCTCCTCAACCTTGGTTCTGGTCTTAGGATCCAGATACATATTCTCATCATAGCCTTCCTTATGAGCGGATACAATTGCATGAAGGCTCATTGCATAATTCAAACCAGCCTTAATATGTCCGGTACCATTCGGTGCTGCACGGTCAAAATCACTGACACGAATGGTCAGAGGCTTTACACCGCCTTTAAAGTAAGGTCCTACAGGTGTCGCAAAAATACGGAACTGATACTCCTCCGCAGGCTTTACACCGATTACAGGATTAGAACCAAACATATAGGGACGTAAGTAAAGAGTTGCACCACTGCCGTAAGGAGGTACAAATGCAGCATTTGCAGCTACGGTCTTGGTAACCGCATCAATAAATCTCTCCTTAGGGAAAACGGGCATTTCCAATCTTGCCGCAGAATCCATCATACGCTCTGCATTTAAATCAGGACGGAAGGTAACAATATGTCCATCCTCTGTAGTATATGCCTTTAAACCTTCAAATATGGTCTGAGCATACTGTAATACACCGGCACATTCGCTTAATACGATATTTGCGTCCTGGGTCATAACACCCTCATCCCATGCGCCGTTCTTAAAATTAGATACATATCTGTAATCTGTCTGTACATAGCCAAATCCCAAATTACCCCAATCAATGTTTTTCTTTTCCATTGGTATTCCTTCTTTCCTCAAAAGTCAAATTCGATAAATTCATATGCATTTTATTATTATACTTTTTCACTAAAAAGTCAATACACTTCTACGATTTAATTCGCAAAAGCGACACTTCTTTTTATTCTCCTGTAGCTTCCCTATACGCTTTGCTTCCTACATCCTCCCAGCTCTGCTTTCCGGAAGCAATCACATTGCCGGTCGCTGTTTCCACTGCATAGATATCCAGAATAGCTGTGCCGTCATTCACCCCATCCTCTGATAAATGTACCTTATTCAGTACAAACAACTGACAGGCGCCGTTTTTAGATACTCTGTCATAGGTCAGGATAAATTGGTAACTTCCTCCTACACTTTTATCCTCCGGCTCCCCCACAGGTCTGCGTCCTAAATCCAGATACAGGTTTCCTTTTGCATTATAACAAATTTGACAAATATAGCCTTCCGATGCAAGAACGGTATCATAGACAGCAAGTGCTGCCCGCTCCACTTCATTTACCTGCTCCCCGGAAGCTGCATTTTCTGCAAAACTTCCTGTTTCCGAGGAAATTCCGCTATCCCAAGTGGCTACATTCTGCATGCTCTCCTGTCTTGCCAGCCTGTCCGCCTCCAATTCCGCCAGGAAATCTCGTTGCTTTTGATATCGCTCACTGACACGCTCTGCAATTTGCTCCGTATCTAGGTAATAATCTGCTTGTACCGTATCCCATTGATTCAATTTTCCAAAGGGAAGGCTTCCCGTAATCCTCTGCTCCTCTTCTCCTGCGTAAAAGCATAACACCCCGCGCTGCGCTTTCCAAAAGTCCGACTTCTCCATGGTATATTGAATTATCTTAGAAGCATCCTCTGCAAATTGAGGAACATCCTCTTCCCCTTTCAGTTCCATGTAAAGCCAACCGGCACGTCCCATATTATCCTTATCTATGTAATAATTTCTATCAATTCCAAGGCTCTCCATTGCCTCCGCCAAATACTTTCCGGCAACAGCTTCCACATAATTATCCTGAAATTCCATATTACTTACATAGGCGGACACCATAATATCAGGGTGTTCTTCCGAAACCAGCAAGGCTTCCCCAGCCGCGCAAAAATCCGTATGATATTTTTCTTCCAAAAAAGCTTCTCTATCCTCATCCGTCAATTCCGTGGGTAACCGCAAAATAAGTCCAAAGGGCTTGTAATAAGCATAATAAGGATCTAAAAAACCATAATTAACTATTAGCAAATCATCCGTCAGCTTCTTTTCCGTATTCGTAGAAAATGCCAACAGCAAAACTGCAAAATACAGCCAACATGCATAAGCACCTGCTGCCAATACTCCTATCAACACTTTAATCATCCTATGTATGGGTAATTTGCGAAAAAGCCATACACCTGCCACTACCAACAATAACAGGGGGAATACCATTAATGTCAACAATCCGCCTAACGCACTGACCCACATACGGTAAGAGAGCCCCGTATGCGAAAACACAATGGAGCTCACTACATAAATCACCGATAATATACCAATAACAATAGTACTCTTTTTTAAAGCCTTCATTTTTTCCTCTCATACCGCAAAAACTCATAAGCAATATCAAAATAGGTCTGCTCATCGCTGTCCGCGGTAATCTCCCATTCCCCATCTTCATCTAAATTGGGGAAATAGGCATCTGCCTGATATTCATGGTCGATTTTGGTAACATGCGCCACATTACAATAAGGCAACATCTGACGATAAACACTTTCTCCGCCAATCACATAAATATCCTCATCCGCATAATTCTTTAATTCTTCCAAAAGCTCTTCTAGGGAATGCACCACAATCCCACCCTTTACCTGAAATCCGGAATTTCTTGACAAGATAATATTGGTGCGATTCGGCAGGGGCAAACCCTGAGGAAAGGTAGCCAAGGTTTTACGTCCCAATACCACTACCTTCCCCGTGGTTTCTTCCCTAAAATGCTTCTGGTCATTGGGAATCCGAATCAAAAGTTCATTTTTATTTCCGATTGCCCAATTATTATCCACTGCTACAATTAAATTCATTTTTTACCCTTTCCTATTCCCATTTATCACAGAGGGAATTAATCTGGTCTGCAAACTTTGCCATATCCTTGTTAGCAAGCCCATCGCTCTTGGTAATCAGAGCCACCAGACGCTGTCCTGCTGCCACCAGACGAGCATATACGCCGGAAGCAGGTTTTGCTTTCTTCTTAATAGGCACAGGTACTGCTTCATAGGTAAACTGATTGCTGAGCAAATCAAATTCCGTTCCGCCGTAGGGCGCATAAGCACGCTGACCATGTTCAATTTTCAGGCACTCTGCAAAGGAAGTACATACACTGTCCTCACCGTGTACAATAAATACTTTTTTCGGCTTTTCTTCAAAGCCCTCCAGCCATTCAATTAAGCCTTCCTTATCCGCATGTCCGCTTAAGCCTCTCATTTGCTTAATCTGTGCTCGTACTTGAATAGGTTCACCAAAGAGCTTTACTTCATCAGCTCCCTCTATAATACTTCTTCCCAGAGTACCGATGGACTGATAGCCTACAAATAAGATGGTACATTCCGGACGCCACAGATTGTGCTTTAAATGATGACGGATACGTCCTGCCTCACACATACCGGACGCAGAAATAATAACCTTGGGCGCATCATTAAAATTGATTGCCTTGGATTCTTCACTGGTAATGGAAAGCTTTAACCCCGCAAAGGAAATGGGATTAATATTTGCTCTTACAAGTTCCATTGCCTCCTCATCAAAGCAGTCCATACGATTTTCCTGGAAAATACCGGTAGCCTCCACCGCCATAGGACTATCTACAAAGACCTCAAAGTTTTCATGCCCATGCACCAGGCGCTCCACCTTGATTTTCCTTAAGAAATACAGCATTTCCTGAGTTCTTCCCACTGCAAAGGAAGGAATTACCACATTACCTCCCTTATCAAAGGTTTCCTGCAAAACAGCAGTTAATTCCTTTACATAATCCAGACTCTCCTTGGGATGCAGTCTGTCCCCATAGGTGGATTCCATTACTACAAAATCTGCCTCTTTGGTAAACGCCGGGTCGCGGAGTAAGGGCTGATTTTTGTTACCGATATCACCGGAAAATACAATCTTTTTGGTTCTTCCATTCTCTGTAAGCCACACCTCGATGCTGGCAGAGCCAAGCAAATGTCCAATATCGGTAAAACGAATCTGTACTTCATCACATACCGTAACCATTTCATCGTAGTGACAGGGCACAATCCGCTTAATTACACCATCCGCATCCTCCATAGTATAAAGAGGCTCATGGCTCATATTATTAGCACTTCTCTTTGCTTTGCGATTCTTCCACTCAGCTTCCATCATTTGAATATGAGCACAATCACGAAGCATAATGCTACACAAATCCGCAGTGGCATCCGTGGTAAATACCTGCCCCCTAAATCCCTTTGCATACAGCAATGGAAGCATTCCGGAGTGGTCTACATGGGCATGGGTCAGAAATACATAATCAATCATTGCTTCATCCACAGGAAGAGGAACATTTTCAAATACATCCACTCCCTGCTCCATGCCGTAATCCACCAGAATGTGTTTTTTACCTACCTGCAAATAATGACAGCTTCCTGTAACCTCATGCGCTGCTCCTACAAACATTAATTTCATACTGTCAACCCCTTTCTAAGTCTACATATACCGTCTCTTATTTTTTTACTGCTTTTGTTTCTACTATTTTAATGCATTTGCAGTTTCATAAAACTGATAATACATTCCTTTTAATGCAAGTAATTCCTCATGATTACCTTCTTCTACAATTCCCTCCTCCGTAAGCACCAATATTCTGTCCGAATTACGAATACTTGATAATCTGTGGGCAATGGTTAATGTGGTTCTGCCCTTGGAAAGCTCTCCCAAGGACTGTGCTACTGCAAATTCACTTTCATTATCAAGCGCAGAAGTAGCTTCGTCCAAAATAATAATGGGAGGATTTTTCAAAAACACTCTGGCAATACTGATACGCTGCTTTTGTCCGCCGGAAAGCTTTACCCCACGCTCCCCGATATAAGTATCGTATCCATTTTTTAATTCCATAATAAAATCATGGGCACCGGCACATTTTGCAGCCTCCACCACCTCTTCTCTGGTAGCTGTTGGTCTGCCATATACGATATTGTCATAAACCGTACCGGAAAACAGATACACATCCTGCTGTACAATACCGATACTTCCTCGGAGACTCTTTAAGGTAAAATGCTTCACATCCTGCCCATCCAGGGTAATTCTACCATTTGATACATCATAAAAACGTGGAATCAGATTACAAAGTGTGGTTTTACCACCACCGGATGGACCTACAATTGCCACCTTTTCTCCTGCATGAATCTGTAGATTCAAACCGGAAAATACCCGGTTATGGTCATCAGGATATTCAAAGGAAACATTTTCAAATACAATATCTCCCTTAGGATTTTCCAGTGCCACTGCGTCAGGTTCATCAAAAATTTCTATATCCGCATCCACAATCTGCAAAAATCTTTCGATACCTGTCATACCTCTCTGGAACTGCTCCGCAAATTCAATAATTCTTCGGATGGTGGTAATCAGTGTGGACACATACATCATATAAGCCACCAAATCTCCCGGCGCAATCAGCCCCTTTATCATAAACAATCCGCCGGCCACCAGCACCACCAGATACATCACACCATCAAACACCTTGATGGAGGTATGGAATGCCGCCATATAACGATAGGTCTGCTTCTTTATGTCATAAAAAGTTTTATTGTCCTTCTCAAATTTCCGGTTTTCAATTTCCTCATTGGTAAAAGCCTTTACCACCTTATGTCCAAGCAGGCTGTCTTCAATTCTGGCATTTAACTCACCGATTTGATTCCGCTGCTTACGGAAGATTCCCCGCACCTTAAAATTCAGCGGCATGCACACTGCAATCATAATGGGCACACAAAGGAAAATCAAAATGGTTAGAGGTACATTTATCCCGGACAGAATTACAAAAGCAATAACTGTCTTAATCCCTGCAATAAAAAATTCCTCAGGACAATGATGAGCAAACTCTGTTACATCAAACAAATCGTTGGTAATGCGCCCCATTATCTGTCCTACCTTGGTATTATTATAGTAGGTGTTGGACAATCTCTGCAAATGATTATAAGCGTCCCGTCTCATATCCGTTTCAATCTTGGTACCCATTACATGCCCCATATTTGCCATATAGTAGCTGGCAAAGCAGTCAATAATACGCAGACCGAAATACAAAAGTCCCAGACTACCGATTGTCTTTACAGACAGTGCCGCCAAATCCCGCAGCCCTTCGTTGGTTATGTAACGCATAATCAGGGGCAACACCAATTCACACACTGTCGTTAATGCCGCACAAAACAAATCAAAAAATAAAGTCCCCTTATATTTCATCAAATAAGGCATAAAGCGCTTAAATAATTCTTTTGTAGTATACTGCTTTGGTTCCATAATCTTGCTTATCATCCATTTATCCTTTAGCGGATGTTTGGACTTCCTTTCTCTTCCTATACTTTCATTATCTTCCTATATTTATTGTAGTATGATATTGAATTATTCGCAAGTCAAAAATCCTGCACTATTGCATTAATTGTATATGCAATTCACAAAAAAGAAGTACAATTTTTCTATTGACATTTCTAAAACCATATAGTATATTATTACTTGTCCATAAGACATGCGCGAGTGGCTCAGCGGTGGAGCACCTCCTTGCCAAGGAGGGGGTCGCGGGTTCGATCCCCGTCTCGCGCTCTTGAAAAAGCAGTGATACCAAATGGTATCGCTGCTTTTTTCGAGTCCAATCCTGGACTCAAAAGTTCGATGTCTACGCTCCGCTCCGGTCCGCGCAAAGCCGAGGTCCCCCGGACCTCGTGCGCCGTCTCGCGCTTTTTTCATGCCTCGTTTTTGCGAGGTATTTATGATTGCGGAAGCTTTGATTTTCAAGGTCTTCCGCTATTTTATTGCTTTCGAAAAAGTGGGGACATTTTGGGGACAGTTAGTCTTTTGCTTTGGTATGCTGTTATCACGTTTGGGATTCAGGGAAAAGCGTGACTTAGAGTGGGTTTTAGAGGGATAGGGATAATTTCTAGGGAGTAATAAATAGTGATTGATGAAAGGGGCTTTGGAGGATATAATTAGATGTAAATATGAATTCGTATTGAACATTATAATGAAATTTTGCGTTTTACATTGTTAGAAGGTTTATCGTATGTTTGAAAAAATATCTTTCCCTAAACATGAATATGAGTCAATTCAAAATTACTTAAATAAACTAGGGTATTGTTATACCACAAGGGTATATAAAGAAATCGGGAAATATAAGGTTGGAAAATTATATATTGCCCCATGGGGTGATGTATTGAAAATAGACGAAGTCAAAACATACTGGAAAGTATCAGATCGCCCTTTCTATGACAAAATGGACAATGACGAAAAGATAGAAATCCGTAGATATTCTGAAGATATAGGATTACCGTATGAATTTATAAAATTTTCTAAAATTACAGTATGATTATATTTCAACAGCGATAAATTCCAAATGGTGGAGAACATTAATGGTTGAATTAAGAATTATAACGAAAGAGAATCTTGAAGAAGTTTTAAATTTAAGTGTTTATGAATATCAAGAATCATTTGTATCCTCTACAGCGTATTCATTAGCGCAAGCCTACGTCTATCATGAAACAGCATTTTCGTTATTGCTTGGGCTGGTCGGAAGACCCGGGTCCACTGTCTGGCGGGTAAGACACCCGCCTTTTATTTTAGAAAATATTAGTTAACACATGAAAGGATGAATTATATGCAAAGTATTCAAGACAAGCTGGTTGAAAAATCCAAAGAAGCTTTTTGCATGGCGATAGAATTATATAATAAGCCAACGATAAAGTATCGTGTGGAAGGGTTTGCACTATTCATATGCAATGCGTGGGAACTTATGCTTAAGGCACATATGATTAAAACAATGGGTGAAAATAGCATTTAATATAAAGATAATCCGCAGAGAACTCTATCCTTGGAAAACTGTGTTCAGAAAGTTTTTACCAATAATAAAGACCCGCTTCGTATTAATTTAGAGAAAATTATTGAATTACGAAATACCAGCACTCATTTTATTACAGAGGAATATGAAATGGTATATGTTCCTTTGTTTCAGTCATGCGTTTTAAACTATAACGAGAAAATGATGGTGTTTCATAATGTAGATATGACTTCCGTAGTCCCTCAAAACTTTTTGACATTGTCCATTAGCATGAAAGCCCTCGATGAGTCTGAAATAATAGCTAAGTACCCGGAAGAAATTGCCAATAAACTCCTGATTGCAAACGACTCTATTGCTGACATGATTATCTCACATAATGACAAATTTGCTATCAAGATTGAGCATCATCATCTCATTACAAAAGATAAAGCTAAAGCGACATCATTTGTTGGAATTGATAATTCTGCTGATGCAAAGGTGAAAATTGTTAAAGAGCTGAAGGATCCTAATGTAACGCATAAGTACAGTACAAAGAGCTGTGTTGCCGAAATCAGTGCCCGTTTAAATCGACTTGGAATTACATTAAGGTACGGTGATGAGACAAAGCGTTTTAATACATATCATTTCAATTTGTTTTGCAAATATTATGGAATAAAAGAGAATCCAAAATTCTGCTATCAACATCAGTTGACCCATACATATGGTTATAGTATTCAGACCATTGACTTTATTGTAGAAGAAATAAAAAAGACCCTGATAACATTATTCAGAATCTGAAAGAATATTTGGCAAAAAAATAGGCTAACCCCAGGGGCAAAGGAATTCTCAGTCTTGCGACTTACTCCCATTCGGGAACCCAGCCTTATCCTTCACGAGTTAACTTATTTATATTATAGCATACGCAAATGAATTGTCAATTATACAGGGCAATTTGTTTAGGTCAACATCTTGTAGCTCCCCGCTTCCGTCAACGGACTGTAGATAGCTCCGTAGGTGATAGAAAAAGAAGCATGTGGTAGCATAAAAGCAAAAGAAATCGAATCACTATAGTATTACAATTCAATTGAATTAAAACCATTTTTAAGTTGTTCTATTAGAATCTGTGATGGAACAGTCATGTCATTTTCTACCCATTTTAATAACATACTGTGCATTCCGCCTACACTGTATGCCAGTAAATATGGTAATTGCAGGGATAAGTGTTCTGCGACGTCTTTAGAACGGATATATTCAAAAATACCAAAGGAATACTTGTAGGCTCCATCAAACAGAACCGGCAAAAGATGACTTTGTTTGAAAAGAAGCAATAAGGACTTTCGTTCTTCCCAAAAATCAAAATAGCATTGAACAATATCCCAATAGTACTGAGTGTGCTGGGATTTAATTTGTTCAAAACATTCTATATACAACTTTTCAAATAAATAGGATAATACATCTTCTTTGTCTGCAAACAAGCGATAAAAGGTTTTTCGAGATAACTTCGCTTCCTGTGCAAGTTGAGTAATGGTTATTTCTTTATAACCATATTGTTGTAAAACGACCAATAATGCATCAGCGATTTTCTTTTTTGATTGTTCTGCTATTTTCCCATTAGTTGTGTTCATATTACTCCATTCTTTTTTATGTAACAGCTAATATGAATGTGTGACACATTAGCATATTGGATTGTTTTTGTGACACATACATTATATAATATTTTCATAAAGGTAACAAGTGTAACACATTAGAGCGAAAGGAATGAAGCTTTATGAAGAAAATTATCTACTATTTTAGCGGAACAGGAAACAGTCTATATACAGCGAATAAAATTGCAGAAGCAATCGGTGGTGCCGAAATAGTATCTGTTCGTTGTAATGTGGAAAACATTTCCGCTTCAGATGCAGAAGTAATCGGTTTTGTATGTCCTGTTTATGAATGGGATGTTCCGGGGATATATAAAGAATTTATTAAGAAAATTACCATTAATCCGAATGCCTATATTTTTATGGTGGCAACATATATCGCCATATTGGGGAAAAGTTTTGAAACGATAGAAAAATTACTTGAAGAGAAAGGGGCACACCTTGACTATGGTCGTGCAGTGCGATGTGTTGCAAGCCAATGTATCGCATATCCGCCTTTTCCGCCTGAGAAAATTATGATACCTTATATGGACAAACAAATACAAAAAGTTGGCAAGGAAATAAGCAAGAAAAAGTTGCGAGATTATCCGCGAATGTCGCCATTAACACGTAGACGCTTTGACAAGGTAATGGGACCTTTTTTAGCAATAGAAAATGAATACGACAAGGGATTTTATACGGATGACAGATGTAAGGGTTGCGGAATATGTGAAAAGGTTTGTCCAACACGTAATATTACGCTGGAAGATAAAAGACCTAAATGGAATCATCATTGTCATGGATGCAATGCTTGTGTTGCTTATTGTCCGCCAAAAGCAATACAGTTTAAGACCCCACAGGTATATAAGAGATTGGATTCCATTATTTGTAAAATGTTATGTCTCCCCAAAAAGCGGAAGCGATATCATCATCCACTGATAACGGCAAGAGATTTAATGAACGACAGAAAAGAGATTAAGCCCATGTACTTAGAGAAATCAAGGCAAAGCAAAATATTACCACATGCACCGAAAAGGAAAAAATCCTGATTAGTGAAAAGCGTGGCAACATTCACGAATTATCAAAATGCAAGCAAAACATACTTTTCCCTATATTTTGCTTGCATTTTACCAAACCAGTGCTATAATTTTCTTATGCAGATATGGTTCATCGGTAGAACGCTAGCTTCCCAAGCTGGAAAGGCGGGTTCGACTCCCGTTATCTGCTTTTTTTCATGCATAAAATCCCCACTCCTAGATATTCATCGCCAAAACCTTCGTCACAGAATCCAATACCTTACTTCTTTCAAAAGGCTTCACTATGAAATCAAATGCTCCGCTACGAATGGCATCCATTACCATCGCCTGCTGTCCCATGGCTGAACACATGATTACCTTGGCACTGGGATGTCGTTCCCTTAATTCCTTTAAGGCATGTAAACCATCCAATTCGGGCATAGTAATATCCAGCATTACCAAATCCGGCTTTTCTATTTCATAAATCCGAAGCATTTCTAAACCATTTCCAGCTTCACATACTTCATAGCCGGCCTTTCTTAAAATATCTCCCAACATAATTCGCATAAACAATGCATCATCCGCAATTAATATTTTAGCCATAAAAAACAACCTTCCTGTAAGTTTTCTCATTTACAGTTTCTTCGTACCAATATTCTACCACATATTTGTCAAAATTTGTTTAATAAACTTAATTTTTATCAAAAAATTTTTCACAAAAAAAGAGCCACATTTTTGTGACTCTATCGCTTCTGATTTATAGGCTGAATTCCCTCTTTTCTCACATTATGCGTCTGGTTCTGATTCTCCGGCTCTTTTTTCTGGGTAATACTATTGTACTTATTGTGATTTCTCTGTTCTTCTATTTTTTCCTGCTTTGATTTATCCATCTTTCCCTCACATTTTTTAATACATGATAAAAATCATCACTCTTATAACTCTTATATTAGATAAAATTAGTATGTGCATTAAAAAAAGCTTTATACCTTCCAAAATCATTTCTAAATTTTACATAATCCCCTCTTTACCCACACATACTATCCCAGAAAGGAAGGTATGCTTTATGTCTGAAAAGAATATGAAAAATGTCTACGATGACGGAAATATCCCTCAGGTGGATTTACCTCAAAACAGCACCAAGGATTCCCACAACGCTCCCCAGATAACAGAACCACTGCCGGAATCCTCTCGCCCCAGAAAAGACGGACCGGGAGGGGATTAATCCCCTCCCGACTTTAAGCCAAGTAATTATACCTGTTCATTCTAGCTTATTTATTTCTTTACTCATTTACATATAAATGTATTTCAAAGGGCTTCAGCACCCCTGCTTCACTTCCCAATATCAGCTTATACTCCTTGGGTACCTGATAGCAACCTTCTTCCAAACCAAAGTTAATGGCAAACAGCCACTTCTTACCCTCCTTCTCTCTAACAGAAAGCTCCACTTCTTCATCAGACCATCCCAAGCTCTTTACTCCCACTTCTTCTGTAATCAAAGCAAGAAGACGCTTCATTAACTCCTCTTTAGGCTCGGTTCCTACATAATAGGCTTTACCATCACCATAAACATTTTTGGTAATGCAAGGAGTTCCTGCATAGAATTCACTGGCATAATCTGCCACCGACTTTGCACCCTTACTGGTAATAATATCCGCCCATTTTGCACCAAGCAAGGTTTCTTCGCTCTCGTTCATCCTTACCTGTACATCCACATCCCGCAGGCAATCATAATCCAAAATCTCAATTCCGCAAAGTTCGCCCAATCTTCCCGGCAATTCTCTGTCAGACATGCAAATATTATTGGCATCCTTTACTCCGGTACGCATAGTCAGAAGCAAATGCCCTCCACCAGCCACATAATCAAAATACTTCTGCTCCAATTCCGGCGTCATCAGATACTGCAGAGGCGCAATTACCAGCTTATAACCGCTGAAATCTTCGGTATCCTCTACAAAATCCACCGGAATGTTATTTTTGTAAAGCTCTTTATAGTATTTCTTTATCTGCCCCACATAATTCAAATCAGGATGCTGGGGCTGAATCTGCATAGCATATTCCTGACGATAAGAAAATACAATTGCCACCTCAGACTTCGGCATAGCTCCCTCAAACTGCTCCATATGAGGCTTCATTTTACCAATAAAATCCTTTAATTCCTGATATCTTCTGCCGGGATTACCACTATGAGGCAAAATACCATGCCAATACTGCTCCGTTCCTGCGGTGCAGGTTCTCCATCGGAAAAATACTACCGCATCCGCACCATGAGCCACGGACTGTCCTGCCCAGGCAGATAACTGACCGGGTCTGGGCGCTCTACCCATAATCTCCCAGCCTGTAATGCCGGACTGCTGCTCCATAATCCAAAAATTTTGCTTTTTAAAGCCTCGTGTAATATCCAAATTTGCCGCCATATCGTAATTATTTTCATGAGGCATAATGGCATAAAACCCACCGGGATATTGATCATGGCAGGCAAAATCCAATTCACGATTTAAGTCAAAATAATTTACCTTATCCGCAAACCCCATACAGTTATGAGTTATGAAATGATTGGGGCAATACTCTCTAATAATGTCAATTTGCTTTTGTTGAAAATCTACAATCAAATCCGAACAAAAGCACTTCCAATCAAGCATAGCGGAAGGATTTTCTCCGGTTACCGTAATCCTTGGTGCGAATACCTCTGAAAAATCATTGTACTCCTGACTCCAGAAATGGTTTCCCCAGGCAGCATTTAAACTTTCCACCGTCTCATATTTCTTTTTAAGCCACTTCTGGAAAGTGGAACGGCAGGAATCACAGGTGCACAAATCTCCATGACTGTTACCAAATTCATTATCTGTCTGCCAACCGATAACATCAGGATTTTCAGCAAAACGCTTTGCCATGGCAGTTACCATAGTTGCCACATATTTTCTATAAGTAGGATTGGACTGACAGTCATGATGTCTGCCACCAAAACCGCGTACTCGTCCCTGCCTGTCAATTGGCAAAATCTCCGGGTATTTGTTCACAAGCCATGCCGGTGGTGCTGCAGAGGGTGTTCCCAAAATGGTCTTAATCCCATATTTCCCCAGCAAAGCTATGGCTTCCTCCAGCCAGTCAAAATCAAACTCACCTTCTACAGGCTCCATTTTGTGCCAGGAAAACTCTGCCATTCTCACTACCTGAATGCCCATTTCCTGCATAAGTTTGGCATCTGTCTCCCAACGTTCCCTTGGCCAATGCTCGGGATAATAATCTGTCCCAAAATGTATTCCTTTCCAATTTCCTGCCATAGTAACCTCCGTTTACAAAATAATATTTTCTTACAACATCTATACAATCATACTTTACCCATTGCATCCTTCCCTAAAAACAATCCTCGTATTTATACTAAAATATAAACCGAGGATTGTCCATGTATTATTTCTTTCTCTTAATATAATTTTTGTAACCGATTAGTTCAGCCACTTACTATCCACAGGCGGCAACTCACTGCCCTTTGTCACATAAATCCTGTCATATCTCATGCCGGATGCAAGAGCATAAATCTGCAGTTCGTGCTCTCCTGCGCTAAGTGTTGTACTGGCAATAGGAACCCAACGGTAAATCTGTTCTGCCTCGTATCTCCATAAACAACCATTCTTATAAAGCTGTTCCTTGGGCAAGGGTGTTCCATCCACACCCACTCCCATAAAGGACTCTTCCTTCACATTAAATTTTGCAAGAACCCATATCGTATAATCTCCACCGCTACACTGAACTCGATAGTTTAATGTGGGGGCATTCTCAACCTGCCACTTCAGCTCAGGCTGTCTGATATACATAGCCAGACCACTTCTTCCATAGGATTCTGAACCACAATACTGCCAAGCAAACTTTGAAGTATATGCATAAGAGCTTTGCGCCAATGCAGATGCTGCATCAATACAAATCGCACCGCCCCTCTCTTCAAACACCTTACCGCCTTCCTGCAAATACCATCCCGGCTCAACAGTTTTTGCATAGTTAACCTCACCTTGAACCAGGTCCGCCTTTACCAACGTATCCTCTTCTTTTTCTACCTGAGCATACTCTATGGGTCTTGGAGATAATGCAATATCCCCATAAAATTCTTCCGTCCACTCTAAGGTATCCCAAAGCTTGGGCAACTGCTGGTTTCCTGCAATACCGATATAATTATTAGGCTTACGCTCCTTGGTATAAATCACAAATCGGCTGAAGGCAAAATATTTGTCCACCGGATAAAAGGTAATGGTATGCTCCCCGGCTTTCAAATTAGGCAGTTCCAAATAAAGTCTGTCCACATTATTCAGTACATTTTTCTTCCAATTGCCTCTCCACTCGTCTGTGGAAGGAGTCTCTACTATCTGTACAGAACCACCATCTACAGAAACACCTATGCGGATTCTACCAACGGAATCCAAGGAAGGGAAGCGATGGATTTCCAATGTTGCATCTCCTGCGTTGATGGTAAAGAATGAATATTTCAACACATGATTTGCACCGTCTGCCCTATTCACATTTTTGATTTTATCGGCAACTATCTCCTGTGCATGGCAGGCTTCTATCAGACTACCGACACCTCTGCCCAATCTCTTGATACAATGGAAGCCGGTACCCTCACAATTTACAGAATCTGCATCCACTACCACCTTTCCATCCTCTTCAACATTACAACAATTGGTATCGCTAATATTAAGCTTATCAGGCACTACAATAGAAACAGGAACTTCCACTATTGTTCCATCATCCAGATTTTTTACCTTCAAAACATCCTGACAATTCTTAGATACCTCTATTACCTTTACCAAGATTCTCTCTTCCGTGCTCACAACACCCTTACTCTTAGACAATATTACCCATTGGGGTGCCTGAATCTCAAATGTAAATTCGCCCTGGCCAATATTGGCAAGTTCAATCCACTTTTCGCCCGGTTTTACAAAACAGATTTCTTCCTCCTCGTTCCAAACATCTACAAGCATTCGAGGCTCTCCGGTGATTGCAAGGGGTGGTGTATAAACAGGCATCATAGCAGCTCGTGGAGGCGGGAAGCCTTCCGGATTCACAATGCCATTCCACTTTCCGTCTGCCATAATAGTATTATAGTACACCAGCATCTTTCTTCTGGCATCATCAAATTCCACTGCTTTTTTTGCATAGAATGCAGCAGCCTGCATCTTACCCTTACTGTGCATCAAAGTACTGCGATCCCCATAATAATATTGCAAATTGGTAAAGTAAGCCGCATGGATTCTCATTAGTACCATTTGGAAAAATGCATCCTTTTCCTCTTCCGGTAAAAGCGCATACAAAGCATTTCCCCTTTGGAACAATTCCTCATAAGCATGAATACGTACCACAGCCTCATCCCCATAAGCAGTCTGGGAAAAAGCATCGTAATCCATATTTTCCACTTTTCTCACATTGGTAAGCTGGGAAAAATCATTCAGCATAGTTGCCACTTCTTTTCCCATGTTTCCTGAAAAGGTTTTATTAATCCAATCCTCCACAAAGGCATCCACATCATCCGTCAAAGCATTTTCTTTTCCGATTTCCCATGCCAGACGCAGGTAAAAACTAATTTCCTGCTCCAGGGGCTTCATAGCACCAACATTCATCACCCAAAGCTTTTGAATTCCCTCTTCGTAAGCCTTACGAAGCTCGTTTCTGGTATGTGCCAAAGGTATGGAACAGAAAAATACATAGGACATACTTGGGGGTGACCAATAGGAATTGTGGTAGTAAATACCATTGCCACCCTTTCTGTTCTTCTCCTTCTCAGAAGGATAACGGCGAATGTAGCCGTAGTTATCATTTGCCCAAACAAGAGTCAGCTCCTCCGGTATTTCCATGCCGCTGTCATAGAGCTCCAATACCTCCTTATAGGGAATAAAGGTCATCATGGTATCATGTCCCAAAGTTTCCTTTAAAATATCCTGCTGGTCATGAATAATGGTGGTCAGAAGCTCCACCTTTGCTTTCTTGATTTCCTCTTCTGACTTTCCTTCCAAATCCCTTGTCTCAAAGCCGCTGTCATGGATACCGCGCATTCCCAAGGTATAGCAAACCTCAAAATCCTGATTCTGTTCTACGCTTTCTCTCCAATATTCCTGCAAAATCTCCCTGTTTCTTCCGGGAATGGAATAATCATACTCAGCATCCGTATAGCCCTTCTTTGCAATCCAAGGCTTCCACTCCCGATTGTTGGAACGCATCAGCATATCACAATGGGAGGTACCTACTACAATACCCATGCGCTCTGCCAACGCTCCATTTTCCTTCTTTACATTAAAGGAATTTACATGCATGGCAGGCCAGATATAATTTGCTTTTAAACGAAGCAAAAGTTCAAATATCTTTTCATAGGTTTTTACCCCAATGGTATCCTCACCCATATAATTTTGAACCCATGCCTCCAATTCTTCCTCATCATTAATGAAAATCCCTCTATATTCCACGGAGGGATAATCCACCTTTTCATAATCAGCCGGCAATTTTACCTCTGCTTTTTCCTTTACCGGTACATCCGCAAAGAAATACCAGGGTGACACACCCATATATTCACAAAACTCATAGATGCCGTAAATAGTACCTCTTCTGTCCGTTCCGGCAATTACCAGATTCCCATCATAAACCTTAAGCAGATAAGCTTCCTTACGCAGTACTCCACTTTCATCCTGAAGCTTTGAGATATCTGTACCTATCAGACTCTCAACTACAGTGGAAACTCCAATGGTTCCCACAATAATCTTGTTTTCTCCAATGGTAACCGCTGCACCCAGCACCTTTTCCAAATCCATTTTCAAATTAGTAACCGCGATTTTAACAGCTTCCGTCTCCGTCTCAACCATCTGTACCGGACATTGCTGCCCCTTCTGAATCAAAAAATCCATTTTTCCTCCATTTCCACAGTTCTCCTGCCTGTCCAACGAAATATACGCTTTTACATCCTCATTATATATTAAAAGTGTATAGTTTTCTCTGTGTTTATTGCTGTAAACATTGCGTATCTTGACATTGTATGATACGATAAGTAACAATTAACATTTCTTAGGAGCATTAAAACAGAAAATATAACAAAACCATTACAGTGAAAGGGCATCAGACATGGTAGACGAGATTATTACAGCATTTTACGGTATCAAACAAAATCTGGGCTTTGATTATGTTTACAACATAGATAATGCCCCCAAAAACGATGATGAATTTATCCTGCATAATCACGATGACCGCTATGAAATTGTGCTATTTCTTTCCGGCAATGCAGAATTTCACATTGAGGGAAATATTTACCGCTCCCATCCCCATGATATTTATATTGCACAACCCTTGGAAATGCACCATAATGTTTTTCTTTCTTCCGAAAAATACAAGCGTGTTGTTATTCATATTAGCCTGGACTTTTTTAAGGAAAATCATTGTGAAGATTTGGAAAAAGTATTTTTAAACCGTTCCCTTGGAGAAGATTGCCAGATTCCTGCCAGAATTGTGGATAAAGAAATGTACCACCTCGTTATGAAAATGAATGATTATATTCAAGAAGATGTTCTTCATATTGCCAAATGTGTACTTTTGGAATTTCTATATTTATTAAATCACATTCAGGAACCACTGACAGTTCCGATTGCAGCGGATGAGCGAATTAATACCTTACTTCTTTATATTAATGACCATTTGGATGAGGATTTGTCCTTGGATAATCTGGCTGCAAAATACTTTGTAAATAAATATTATTTGTGCCGCACTTTTAAAAAGATTACCGGCTACACCATTAATCACTACATAAATTATAAACGCCTGATACTTGTGCGTGATCTTCACAGCAAGGGGCAGACCCTGCTGGAAGCCAGCACAAATGCAGGCTTTAATAATTACGCTCATTTTTATCGAATGTATCGCAAGGAATTTGGAACCAATCCCCGGGCTCACTGATTTGTCAAAGCATGATATATATCACTATTCTGCTTCTGTCTCTTCAATTTTATCTGCATATTTTATGCGATAAATTCTTCTCAGGGAATCATTAATACGTTCCTCAGAAATGGTTCCCTCCTGTACCGCTTTCAAAACGCCTTGATAAGCCTCTTCAAAATTCTCCGGCATTAACACCATATCGCAACCGGCTCTCAGTGCCATCACAGCCGCCTGTTCTGAGCTGTAATATTCGGAAATTGCTGACATATTTAAAGCATCGGTAATAATTACCCCTTTGAAATTCAGCTCATTTCGCAAAATATTGGTAACCACCTCGCTGGACAAGGAGCTGGGGGTATTATCCCCTGCAAGGGACGGTGCTGCCATATGACTTACCATAATCATATCTGCCCCCGCTTCAATTCCTGCCCGGAACACAGCAAATTCATTTGCCTGAAAATCTTCCTTACTTCTGTCCGTAGAAGCAAGACCTTTATGCGTATCCTCTGTAGAGCTTCCGATACCCGGAAAATGCTTTAAGCAAGCAGTTACATTCTGTTCTTCAAGTCCCTGCATCATGGAATTTACAAAACCGGATACGGTAGCTGCATCCGCACCATAGGAACGCTTTTCCATCACACTTTTTTCTACATTTGCCAAATCAGCAACCGGCGCAAAATCCAGATTAAAACCAAGCCCGGACAGATAAATTCCGATAGCGGTTCCTGCCTGATATGCATTATTAGCATCCCCTGTTGCACCAATGGTCTGTGCACCATCTACCTTTTCTGCCAGCCCGGCCTTTGCAATACGGCTAACCTCTCCTCCTTCTTCATCCACTGCAATAAAAAGAGGATACTTTGTATATAGCTGGGTATTTTCCAACATTAATTTTATCTGACTCTCGGACTGTATATTTTTTTCAAAATAAACCAATCCTCCCACAGCATACTTTGCCAGGGCTTCCTGAGTTCCTTCTCCTGCCTGTATCGCTGTGGACACCCCTGTAATCGCCTCAGGAGTTACTATAAATAAGCCTGCTACTTTATCTTCCAAAGGCATTACCTCAATGCCTGCATTTACAATCTCATCCAGCTTCTGCTCCGGTGTCAACTCCACCACTGTGGGAGTAGGCGCAGGCACTTCTATGCTTTCCTCCGTAGCCAACAGCTCCTCTACCTTTTCCTGTTGACTCTGCTGGGTTTCCTCCTGCTGTCCTGCTATTTTCTTAATCTCCTGTACACCAAATACAATACCTACTGCCATTACAAGAATCATTATAATAACTGTCAAATACGCCAGAATCTGACTCCGTCTTCTACGCTTTCTTCTGGCTTCCCGTTTTTCATCATAATTTTGTTCCATATGTATAACTCCTCATTTTCTATCATTCCTTACACTTTTCTTCTCTATTCTACATTAAAACTATGATAATTTCCACAGGAAATACATTCTTTTAGGAAAAATTAAAAAACGCAAAAATAATGAGAGCGTATCAATTATCTTTTAATCGATACGCTCCCTCAGACGTTAATTTCCAATGGCCTTTCCTCTCTTTCTTTCTTCCATTTCCTCTTTTGTACTCTTTCCACTTCTCTTTTGTTTGTACTAAGTACTGTAACGTCCTAACCTATTAGGTTTTCTCTTTTGGACTTCGTTACTTTTTCTTTTGTGTACTCGATTATCTATATCAATAAATTTTATCCTTTGTTCCTTATTCATTTGTATATCAATGGAAGAATTATTTTTTTGTTTGTTTTGGTGTTTAGCTTAAGTTTTTGGTGGTCCGTACCTCTCTTTCTTTAGATTTCATTTGTACTTTCGACTTGTACTTTTTCTTTCGTTCTCTGTTTTCTTTTGTTGATTTTATTATATCTCTCGCTTCGCTATTTGTCAACACATTTTTTAAAATATTTTTATATTTTTTCAATATTTTTCCATTCGCAGTATTTTATTACATTTTTCGACAATTTCCGACATATTTTCTAATTATTTCCATTTATTTGCAAGTCATGTGTCTACATGACAGAGCAATATTCTCTTAATATAAAAGGGAAAGCCCAAAACTGACTTTCCCTCTTAATTACCTTTATTACAGCTTCGTAATCACAAAAATATCATAAATTGCTTTGATTGCCGCCTCAAAGTCCTCATTTGCCACACCGATAATGATATTCAGCTCGGAAGAACCCTGGTCAATCATTTTTACATTGACATTGCTGTGAGCCAATGCAGAGAAGATTCTGCCTGCAGTACCACGGGTGGACTTCATACCACGACCTACTACTGCGATAAGTGCCAAATCAGATTCAATATCAATATAATCAGGATCTGCCAATCTGTGAAGACCTGCTACTACCTTCTGCTCCTTGTGCATAAATTCATCCTGATGTACAAATACAGTCATGGTATCAATACCGGAGGGAACGTGCTCAAAAGAAATACCGTTCTCTTCAAATGCCTGAAGAACCTTTCTTCCAAAACCAATTTCGGAGTTCATCATTGCTTTTTCTATATTAATAGAACAGAAGCCCTTCTTGCCGGCAATACCGGTAATAACGTATTTTGACTTCTGGCAGGTACTTTCCACAATCCAGGTACCATTGTCCTCAGGTGCATTGGTGTTACGGATATTGATAGGAATACCTTCACGGCGAACAGGGAAAATTGCATCCTCATGAAGTACACTAAAGCCCATGTAAGCAAGCTCACGCAACTCACGATAGGTAATTACCTCGATACCTACAGGTTTGTCAATAATTCTGGGGTCTACAACAAGGATACCTGATACATCGGTCCAATTCTCGTATACATCCGCCTTAATTGCTCTTGCCACGATGGAACCGGTGATATCAGAACCACCTCTGGAGAAGGTCTTTACCGTACCGTCCGGCAACGCTCCATAAAAGCCGGGAATAACCGCACTCTTGCACTGTGCCAATCTTTCGGAAAGAATCTGATTGGTTTTCTCAGAATCAAAATCCCCATTTTCATTAAAGAAAATAACGGTTGCAGAATCAATAAACTCATAGCCTAAGTAATTAGCCATGATAATACCATTTAAGTACTCACCTCTGGAAGCAGCATAATTGTTTCCTGCTTTTGCCTTGAACTGCTTTTCAATGGTTTTAAACTCATCATCCAGACTAAGCTCTAACTTTAAGCCTGCAATAATTTCCTCATAACGCTCCTTAATTGCCTTAAGCTCAGCCTTGAAATCCTTACCTTGCTCAGCCAATGCATAACAGCCATATAACATATCTGTTACCTTGGTATCATTGCCAAAACGCTTACCGGGTGCAGAGGGAACTACAAACTTTCTTGTTTCATCCGCACGAATAATATTTCCTACTTTTTGAAACTGCTCAGCACTTGCTAAAGAGCTTCCTCCGAATTTTACTACTTTGTACATTTTTCTAACTCCTCACATTAGATATATTTTCCCTATAGCGGTTATTCCGCATACGCTTATATATTTTCAATATTTCAGTTTATGCAAGCTGCAAAAATTTGTCAATCAATTTATGCCCTTCGGCAACAAAATTTCCACTGTTTCTGCCCTCTTCCTCATTATAGTTCCAAGTATGCTCTTCCTTTTTCGTACTGTCATAAAGCATATAAGGAACATTATCGGAAGTATGGGTTCTCACTCTGATGGGTGTGGGATGATCAGGCAACACCAACAGTCTGAAATCCTCTCCCGCTGCCTCCAGCTTTTCCACAACAGGACCGATTACTTTGCTGTCCAGATACTCGATTGCCTGCACCTTACGCTCCATGCTACCCTGGTGTCCCATTTCATCGGGAGCCTCCACATGAATATACGCAAAATCATAACCATCTTCGGTAACAGATTTCACTGCCGCTTCAACCTTACCTTCGTAATTGGTATGTAATCCACCATTTGCACCTTCTACCAACGCAACACCCATTCCGGCACCAACAGCAATTCCCTTTAACAAATCCACAGCGGAAACCATCATACCCTTTTTGCCGGTCTTTTCTTCAAAAGAGGAAAGCATGGGCTTGGTACCTGCGCCCCAAAACCAGCAACAGTTTGCGGGATTCAGTCCCTGTTTTTTTCTTTCTATATTAATAGGATGATTTACCAGAATTTCGTAGCTTCTCTTCATCATGTTTTTCAGTACTTCATCCTCAGGTAAATACTGTCCTATTACACGTCCCAGCACGTCATGAGGCGGTGTCAGTTCTACTACACTACCCTGATTCCAAATCAAGCAATGGCGATAGCTGGTTCCTACATAGAACTGATAGGTTTCATTTGCCAATTCCTTCATCACTTCATTTAATAATACCGCACAATCCTCCGTACTGATTTCAGAAGAGCTATGGTCGATAATAGTCTTTTCCTCAAAAGGCACATCATCCTCTGAAATAGTAACAATATTACAACGGATTGCAATGTCCGTACCCTTCATGGGAACCCCGATGCTCAGTGCCTCCAAGGGAGAACGACCTGAATAATATATCTTGGGATCGTAGCCCATAACCGAAAGATTTGCAGTATCAGAACCGGGGCTCATTCCATCAGGAATGGTATGTACCATGCCTATCTCAGAAAGCTTACTAAGTTTATCAAGATTAGGGGTATTGGCATATGCAAGGGGAGTTTTGCCTCCCAGAGCCTCAATAGGATCATCCGCCATACCGTCACCTAAAACAACAATATATTTCATATTATTTGCCTCTTCTTTCTATGCAAGTCTAATCTTACTTAACACCTTGTCGCCTAATCCTGCACATTTAGCGGCAAAATCTTTTTCCTTCATAACGGTTGTAATATAGCCAAAGTCTTCTGTACGCTCAGCCACAGTTATCATTTCTCCACCGGGGAAAGCTGCCTCTACTGCTTCCTTTGCATCTGCACTAACACGCAGGAAATATTTCCATTCCACCTCAGCCACATCTGCAAGCTTCACTTCTTCCTTTTCCCAGAAACAGGGAAGGCTTGTTCCAAGACTCTTTGCACAGTCAACCACATCTGCTACTACAGCACTTGCAGTAGGAAGCTTTCCTGCTCCCTTTCCGTAATACATGGAATCCCCCAGCATATTACCGGTAACGAATACTGCATTAAATACGTCATTTACCATTGCCAAAGGATGCTCCTTACCAATCATAAAAGGTGCTACCATAGCTAACACTTCTCCATCGCCCACTGCCTTACTCTGCGCTAACAGCTTAATGGAACTATCCGCTGCCTTTGCATAAACAAAATCTGCTGCAGTTACCTTGGTAATACCTTCTGTAACAATTTTCTCAGAATCCACATTCTTCCCCATCATCAGAGAAGAAACGATTGCAATTTTACGGCAGGCATCATGGCCTTCCACGTCAGCTTCAGGATTGCGCTCTGCATAGCCCTTTTCCTGAGCTTCCTTTAACACTTCCGCATAATCAGCACCCTCGCGTTCCATTTTGGTTAACATATAATTGGTAGTACCATTCAGGATACCGATAATTGCTTCAATTTTTTCAGCAGTTAAAGCAGTATTTAAAGGACGAATAATAGGAATACCACCACCTACACTTGCCTCAAATAAGTAGCTGCACTTGTTTGCCTTTGCCAATTCAAGTAGCTCCGCACCATGCTTTGCCACCAGTTCTTTATTGGAAGTACATACGCTGATACCTTTTTCCAATGCCTGCTTGGTAAATGCATATGCAGCACCAACGCCACCCATTACCTCACAAATTACATTAATTTCAGAATCGTTTACAATTGTCTCAAAATCATGTACTACCTTATTCTCATAAGGATCACCGGGAAAATCCCTCAAATCCAAAATATACTTTACATTCAGTTCCTGACCCACTCTCTGATTTAACAGAGCCTTGTTGGTCTCAATTACCTCTACTACACCGCTTCCTACAGTGCCGTATCCTAATACTGCTACATTTATCATAATCTCCTCCGTTCTGTCCTGCCTTGGGACATCTTTTTATTCTTTTGCTAAAATTTTTACATGATGGACTCCCTTTTGGTTCTCCATCTGCTCTATCATCTTGGAAATATCACCTGTGGTCTGCAACACCTGAACACTGAGGCTTAGGGATGCGATTCCGTTAATGGGAATACTTTGGTGGATGGTAAGAATATTGGCATGGTACTCTGCAATAATCTTTAACACATCGGACAACAGACCCGGTTCATCATCCATCTGAAAGGTCAATGTAAATGTAGTTCCCTGAGAATTGTCATGGAACTGAAAAATATCGTCCTTGTACTTATAAAAAGAACTACGGCTGATTCCCACCGCATCAACCGCTTCCTGAATGGTCAGAACCTTTTCTGACTCCAGAAGCCGTTTTGCTTCTACTACCTTTAGAAGTACTTCCGGCACAGCCTTCTGCCTTACCACGAAATACTTGGTTGTTTCTCCCATATTTTTTCCTGCTTCCTAATAATAGTGAAAGTTGTATGAAACGTACAAACAAATTCATCAATGTTTTTGTAGCAAAGACACTTGTTTGCCGATGAAAGATATTCTAGCACAATAGATTTGAAAAGGCAAGCCCCTTTTTTACTTTAATGTGAAAAAGTGTGTAGGAATTGTATTTCGAATGTTCCGGGCGTATAGTAGCGCCTATTCTATCGGGTGTCCTTTTGGGCGCGGAACTGCAGCCTTAAGTGTATAGGTTGTGACACCGTACGCACACGGGGCAAATTCGCATCCATGCTCAATTGCCCCTTATCGCCCCGTCCTTGGGGCGATAGTGCTGGGTTTTGAAACAGAACATATGAGTTTCTAAAGGCTTCCGTAACGCGTCCAAAAGGACACCCGATAGAATAGACGCCACCCTCGCCCTAGAATATTGGAAATTGTAATTATTTCTTTATTTAGAAAAGATGTTCAGTAAAAAAGCTATTAATAAGCAGGCTGCTGCCCCTATTAAGGCACTGCCGATTACCAACAAAAACTTCTGATAGGGACGTTTGCCGATTTCCCGTTGCTTTTGTATCTCATCCAATCGTTTTCCTTCAGAAAACGCTACAATTTCCTTGTAGGTTTGGATATCGTTAGCTTTTTTTACCTTTTCAATTTTGACTGCAAAATACATGGCTGTGGCATAAATAATTCCCCATGGGATTAGCGCCCAAATACCCAGCCACACTGCAAGCGGCACTGCCGATACAATGGTAAGAAAAAGCAGTACTGTATAGACTGCTCCGTAGCGATTAAATTTTGTTACCTCTTCTTCTTTGATTACTTCTTTCATAATGTCAATATCTCCTTTGATTAATTTATCAAGTGAGATTTGAAAGATTTCACTTAGCAATACCAAGCTGTTTACATCCGGATAGCTTTTATCATTTTCCCAATTCGAAATAGTTTGCCTTGAAACATAAACACGATTGGCTAACTCCTCTTGGGATAACTTTACTTCCGTACGATATTTTTTAATTTGCTTTCCAAGTTCCATCTCTTTACCTCCCTTGCACAACCTATCCTAATCAAAAAGACATATTTTCGCTATCAAAAAGCGTTGACATTAATGGTTTTTATGGTGTCAAAAGGTTTTTACATGCCCTTTTTCGTCAATTACAAATTGCCATTTAGCAATCGAACTAGAAAGAAGCTTCAAACCAAAACCACTTATCTATAATGCGAGTGGAACTTCCGTTATTATCGGTGCCATCCGTCCAGCTTGCATAGTCGCCATTGATTTCCAAAGGGGAAATGGATGCATCCGCAACGGAAAAGACTTTATGCGAATTATCTACAGAATAATAAAATCCTTTGTATGTTGAACTGGGAACCAATCCAAAGCTACCCGTCCAAAATTCAACCTTGTTATCTTCGGGAAAGATAATAGTCCTCCAATTCCCATAGTTATCCTCTCTTATTTCCCCACTGTCTAACATCTTTACTGCATAAGCTTCGAGCTTATCATTACAAAGAAAAACATAGGCTCGAATTAGACTATCTTTACATATGAATCCTAAGAGGATTGCAAGGGTAACAAATATCAGTATTCTTTTTTTCTTCATGGGAAATCTCCTTTGTGAAATTCAAATTTTATAATTCATAATTTCTGTATTAACGATGCTATCCTTTCTGTACAATCCGCTTTTCTGTATTCAATACTTCTCCACGAATCTGAAAGCGGAAAGCACACATTATCCTTGGCTTTAGAGCCTAAATCCCACTGTCCATTTTCATCCTTATTTTCTTCCAACCACTTTACTACAAACCCTAGTTTCTCTTTTGCCAAATGGTAGCCGGACAATATTTCAATGGCCGATAAATACCGACTTGTCTCTATGGATTCAAAAGTTTCAGGTAGACGATTTATGGGCTTTTGATAAATGTAGTATATTCCTTTATCATAATTGAGCATGTAATCCAGCATGCAGTCTTCGGTTTCTTTTGTCAGAAGACCTTGCAACAAACTTATAACATAAAAAGTTTCAAAGCCAATTTCTTTTTTCCCTTTTGCATCCCGATAAAATTCTCGGTGATATGCATCTTTGTATGCTTCGTTATTATATTTTCCGTCAGCAAATGCCCGCTCAATAATATTTGCCCATCGTTTTGCAAAGCTTAATGCTATTGGATTTTTCGGTTCAAATATTTTTATCCATGTGGATAACATCAGCTTAGTATATAAATCCCAATCCAAGGTCTTTTCCCAATAGTTATCAATCTTTCTTTCCCCACGTAAACATGCTTCCATACAATCAACTGCTTTTCGTATGGGCGCATCCTCTATGGTAAAACCTAAATTTTTCAAACGCCGCAGGGCTTGTTCTGTGGTCATGGGTTGTCTATTCGTTGGCACCGATAAGGAATGAAATACATTTCCCCATGTACCATCATCCTTTTGCAACTCTATTATTTGTTGTGCAATTTTACCGTTTTTATGATTCATGACAGGTTGTCCTCAAGAAATATCCCAATTTCATTTACAAGGTAATTTTCATCTCTTCCATATTGTTCTCAATGAGTCCGGTTTCTTTGAATCCAATAGAACTATATAGATATTTTGCCTTCTCATTTCCTAACGCTACACCTGTATAAATTTCTCTAACTCCCAAATTATCTTTCAAATACATAATTCCTTGTTTCAACGCTTCTCTGCCATATCCTTTATTTTGATGTTTTTTATCTATCAAAAATTTCCACAATGTATATTGTTTCCTAGCTTCATAGTATCCAAGCATAATAAAGCCTACAATTGTATTATCAGCATATACTGCAAAAGGAAATGCTGTTTCAGAATATACATACGCTTGAGCTAACGAGCAAGCAGTAGAAGACACAAATGCTTTTTGATGTTCTAAAATATTCAAGTTTAAAACCTCTTCAAGATTATCTTTGCTTACAGTTCTTAATTCAACCATTGTTATCCTCCACTCGCTAAATAATTACCCTAATATACTCATCACCTGTTGATACTTGTCCACATAGAATTCCTTGCTTTCATTTGATAATTTACAAAAGCTTCTCTCCAACTTTTCTTTTACAAATCGTATCCCTTCTTCAATACTCATCTGTCTTTCTACATATGCAAGGTACAGCAGGCTTGGTACACTATCAAAATGCGAAATTGCATCGGCATCGGCAACGCACAACTCTTCTGCATTATTTTTATCAATGTATACACTTCCTCTATGATTTTTAATACAATTCTGTACTATCAAAATTTTGGACTCATCATAACAAAACTTTGATAAAAGCTCATATGCTATTTCAGCTCCATGTATATGATGCTCTTCGTATAACGCATAATCTGTAATAGATGCAATATCATGAAGCCATGCTGCAATCATCACAATCTCTTTATCTGCATTATATTTTTCTGCTAATATCTCACCATTCTTAACGACAGACTCAATATGATAATAACATCCCATTCCAAACTTATTTGTAGGTTCCTTACATCTTAAATATATTTCATTTTGCAAATACTCTAAAATATCCGTTCTCATAATTAGTACCTTTTTTCACAAATTCAGAATCTATCGCTCTAACCGAATAAGATATTCTGTGGTATCTTCTTCCAATTTCTTATCAGATGTCAAATGAAAGCCATGTCGCTTATAAAATTTGATTGCTTTAACATTCTTCTCTAATGCCCACAAGTAATCGGCATTACATTCATTGGTAGCAAAGTTTAATAACTTAGAACCGATGAATTTGCCCTGAAGTACGGGTTCTACAAATAGCTTTTTTATCTCTCGGTTTTCCACTTGAATAAATCCCTTAACTGCAACCTCATCATATACCCACATACTGCCAACTAATTTTTCATATTTCTCCATCAGTTTATGAACCTGTAATTCATTAAAATAAAAATCATCACTTTGGAATAGGGGATAAAAATTTAATCGGTAATTAAATACCTCTATCTCTGCAATTCTTGCTAAATCAGCAATTGTTGCTTGTCTTATATTCTCCATTCTCACACCTCATAAATTGGAATATGTTAGCTCTATCTTTGTTATACTATCAATTTCGATTTCCTTGCCAAACTTTAATAACACTTTCGAGTCTTTGATAGCATTTATGACGACATCAAGATAGTCATCATTTCTAAAATCAAAGAAACCGTTGAGAAATCCTTCATTATGGGCAACTTCGATACATACGTGCTTGTTACAAAAGTCAGTCCTACTTATGCTATCATATCCATCTAATGCATCACTTAAAGAAAGAATATCTACAGATTTAATATATTTTCTACCTAGCATTCCAAATATATTTCGTGCTCTTT
>JAGAMG010000034.1 GCA_017624835.1 Lachnospiraceae bacterium | reverse complement strand
ATTCCACTTAGACATCTGGATAAGAAAAACCCTGCACACGCAACCTGCAATAAATTCTTATCCCCTATCTCAGAGAAAGCTGCCATATACACTAATCCATAAACGCCTATCGTAATAACCGCAAAAGCACCAATATGGGAATCTTTTAATATTTCCAGTTTCTTCTCTCGCGGCTGATAGGAGCAAAAAGCATCCATAGTATCCATAAATCCATCTACATGAAATCCTCCTGTAATCAATAAAGGAATTGCTGTTCCTATCAATGTATAGCACAACAGACTAATTTCATATTTTTCACAAATCATTCCCCAAAGATAAACACAGCCACCGATTACTGCTCCTATCCACGGGAAAAAACAAAGCATATATTTCATATCCTCATCCTTCCACTGAAACTGTGGCATAGGAATTTTGGAATACATTGAAAATGCGATTATCATTGCTTTTATAATACGCATATTATTTTCCTTCTTTCACTATAATCGGAATTCCAACAACCACCTCAATTACTTTATCCGCCATCTTAGCCAGTTCTTGATTGATACAGCCCATAGTTCTGATATAATTCATGGTTGTTTCATCATAAACAATTCCGTCTTCAAACACATTGTTCGTAACAATAATGAAATCCTTTACCGTTTTTAATAACTCTTCTATTCCATCAATAATATTTTTCTTTACCAAGTCGCAGTCTCTTATCTGACCCTCACGGAACATCTCATTTGCCACCAAATTAGACATACATTCCAGTAACCCGACATTCTCTATGGTGGTATCCTTTTCCATTTTATCCGCAGCCTGATGAATATCTGTTGACTGCTCAATGGTTAAAAAACCTTTACCTTCCCGCATTTTTTGATGCTTGAAGACCTTTTCCTGCCCTTCCTCATCATATACCTGCATGGTGGCAATATAATATTTTCTGCAATCTTTGGAAAGTTTCGTAATATAATCCTCTGCATAAGCAGATTTACCACTTCCACTTCCTCCTGTAATCAATACCAGCATTTAACTCAGCCTTTCATACTGCCCTATTCTTATATCATTAAAGGTTGTTTTCCCCTGATAGATAGAAAGCGCCACATCCAGTAAAGCAAACATCATTACCGCACCGGTTCCTTCACCTAATGCCATATTTCCATCAATTACCGGCTCCAGCTCCAGTTCCCTTGCAAGCATTGCTATAGCCGGCTCCTTTCCCTTATGAGAAGGAATATAATACTCTTTTGTCCCCGAAACCATTCGTTCTGCCACTAACGCTGCTACCATACTAATGACTCCATCCAAAACAATAGGCAGATGGCACATTGCTCCACCAATACATAGCCCCACAAGACCTGCAATATCCAGACCTCCTACTGTTCGGAGTATCGTTAAGGCATCTGAATGGTACAAATCGTATTTCTGAATTGCTTCTTCAATTACCTTCTGTTTTCTGGCAAGACCAATATCATTTAATCCGGCCCCTCTTCCTGTCACTTTCGGTACTTCACACTTTAACAAAGCCGCAGCAACCGCACT
This sequence comes from Lachnospiraceae bacterium, assembly GCA_017624835.1. Taxonomy (GTDB): domain Bacteria; phylum Bacillota; class Clostridia; order Lachnospirales; family Lachnospiraceae; genus Acetatifactor. The sequence continues at coordinate 3,508 of JAGAMG010000034.1, read as the reverse complement.
GCTGGTTGTCGTATTGCCAATCCCTAATTCTCCCGTGGCAAGGATTTTATAGCCTGCTTTTTTACACAAAAATGCCATATCTATTCCCGTTGCTATAGCTTGGATTGCTTCTGCTTCCAGCATAGCAGGCTCCTTGCTGAAATTTCTTGTACCACATCTTATTTTTCTGGAAACAAGTCCATGAATAGTCTCTTTTAAGTTAATGCCAATATCCACCGGAATGGTATCTGCTCCTACCGCCTTCGCCATCTGCCCTACACAAGACTGTCCTTTTCCCATGGCTTTTGCTACAGCTACTGTAACCTCTTGCCCGGACTGACTGACATTTTCCTCTACAATTCCATTATCAGCACACATAATAACGACAGCCTTTTGGGTAATATCAATCTCTTCCGTTCCTGTAATAGCACCTATCTTTGCAATAAGGGTTTCAAATTTCCCCATTCCATCTAAAGGTTTTGCAATGGCATCCCAATTCTTCAGTACCTTTTTTCTACATAGTTCATCCGGTTCATCGACCTTCAACTTTTTCAATTCTTCTCTTGTATAATCATTCCAGATGGGATTCTCCAAGCATTTCATAGATTTCCTCCATATTCAGATACATACGCAGAGTATCTGCCAACTTATCATACTGCTTATCCTTAAAAGTCTGGTAGTCCTCAAACTCTCCATTTTCTATCCTAATTCCCTTTTTCTCTGCCAGTGTCTGTATCATTGAATTTGCAATGGTTCCCTCATCAAACAATCCATGCACATAGGAACCATAAATATTTTCATTCATGTCTGATGTCACTACAACCTTTTCTTCTGTTCCCGTCCTTCCCATATGTATTTCATAGCCTTTGAATTTACAATCAGAAAGTACATGGAACAGTCCACTTAATCTTTCAATCTTACCCTCAATCTGACAGCGTTTTTTTTCTGGCATCAGAATAGTTGACACGGGAAGCAGTTCCATCCCTCTTATTTTTCCGCCTTCCTCCACGCCATCCGGGTCGGAAATCTCCTGACCTAACATTTGATAACCACCACAAATTCCAAACACCGGAATATCTTCGGAAAGCTTCTTAACAGCAGCTTCCAAACCATTCTGACGCATCCACTTCAAATCACCCATGGTATTTTTACTTCCGGGCAAAAAAATTATGTCGGGATGGTGTAATTCACTAATGGATGTCACATATCGTACTGTCACTTCAGGCATTTGTTCAAAAACATTAAAATCCGTAAAATTGGAAATTCTGGGATATCGAATTACGGCAATATCAATTAAACCTTCGCTTTTTCTGTCAAACCTCTCCGTCAGACTGTCCTCATCCTCCAAAGACAACTCCATGTAAGGGACAACTCCTACCACCGGAACATTCCCCTTTTCTTCCAGCATTTCAATTCCCGGATCAAGAATGGATTTATCTCCTCGAAACTTATTGATAACAAGTCCTTTCACTCTCTTTTTTTCTTTTTCCTCAAGCAACATCAAAGTTCCTAAAAGCTGTGCAAACACACCGCCTCTGTCTATATCTCCCACCAAAAGAACCGGTGCATCCACCATTTCAGCCATTCCCATATTTACAATGTCATTCTGTTTTAGGTTAATCTCCGCCGGGCTTCCGGCTCCTTCAATTACAATAATATCCGCATATTCTTCCAGCTTTTTAAAAGCCTTTTTTATATCAGGAACCAACTGCTTCTTAAAGGCAAAGTAATCCCTTGCACTCATATTGCCCAACACCTCGCCATTCACGATAACCTGTGAACCGGTGTGATTGGTAGGCTTTAACAAAATAGGATTCATACAGACCATAGGCGTCATGCCTGCTGCTTCCGCCTGCATAACCTGCGCTCTACCCATTTCCAATCCTTCCGATGTAATAAAGGAATTTAACGCCATATTCTGGGATTTAAAAGGAGCCACCCGATAACCGTCCTGTTTAAAAATTCTACATAAACCGGCTACCAAAAGGCTTTTGCCTGCATTAGACATGGTTCCCTGTACCATGATTACCTTTGCCATAGATTCTTCATGCCTTTCTTCATCATTAACAATTCATTTCTATTTCCTTACCTGATTCTTTTGCAAATTTCAACAATTCCAAATTAGCCTGCTCCAATGTTCCAAAAGTTTCTTTACAGCAGATGATTTTGTTACAGGAAGTCAGTTTTTTTCTTGCCTCCTGCATATGTTCTTCCGTAATTGGTTCAAACGCCTCTGTTGCAATCAAATCTGTTGCCAATGCCCTTGCTACCGGATAATCCAAATCATTTTGTGGTAAAACACCTGCTATAAAAGGAATCCCCTGTCTTTGCAATCTGCGATACACATTTCTTCCGGTTCCACCACCAGCTATAACAAAAACTTTCGCCTCTCCTTTTGCAGGTTCTAATTCCATACTTCCGTTCTCTTCATCAAAACTACCTGATGCTATAGAAAACAACTTTGATATATATCCCTGTTCAAAAACCTCCTCCGGCTTTCCAAAACGGTCTACACACTTTCCATCAATACACAAAATTTTATCAGATACTCTTTCTGCCAGTTCAAGTTCATGAAGAGACATAATTACTGTCAGCCCCTTTTTCTTCCTCATTTCCTGTAAAATAGAAAGAAATTCCAGCTTATACTTTACATCCAGATAGGAGGTCGGTTCGTCTAAAATAATAATTTCCGGTTCCTGACAAATTGCCCTAGCAAGCATCACTCGCTGCCTCTGTCCATCACTGATACGGGTAAAATCCTGATCCTTAATGGCTGTCACATGTACCAACTCCATTGCTTCTTTTACTACCTTACGATCAGACTCAGACAAAATGCCAAATCGACCGGTATAAGGATATCTGCCGGTTGCTACTACATCTTCACATGTCATCATTTCCGTTCGCAGTTTCTCAGTCAACACCACTGCCATATTTTGTGACAGTTCTGTTCCCGACATACTTTCCACGCTCTGCTCATCCAGATAAATTGTTCCGGCAATGATTGCAAGCTGTTTTGCTATACTTTTTAAAACTGTGGATTTTCCCGCACCATTGGGACCTATCAAGGTCAGTATCTCACCTTTTTCCAAACCAATTTCAATATCTTTAATGATTGGCTTTTTATGATAGCCTACACTTAAGCCTTCTGTCTTGAAATAATATGTCACTATGCCACCTTCTCCCTGCTTCGTCTTATCATAACCCACAACACTACCGGTGCTCCAAACACCGCTGTAACGGTACTGATACTAAGTTCTGTAGGTGCAAACATAGTTCTTGCCAACAAATCGCAGAACAAACAAAATACACTCCCTCCAAGGAAGCAAGCTGGTATCATAAGAATCGGCTTTGCACTTCCCAAAAGACTTTTAACCAGATGTGGCACCGCAACTCCAACAAAGGAAATAGGGCCTGCAAACGCTACAATACAGGCAGACAAAATGCTGGATAGAATGACCAAAGCCACCCTAAGAAGCCTGATATTCACTCCCATATTTTGTGCGTAGGATTCTCCCAACTGATAAGCACT
>JAGAMG010000033.1 GCA_017624835.1 Lachnospiraceae bacterium | reverse complement strand
GCTGGGCTCAGGGGACACGCTGGGCTCAGGGGACTCGCTGGGTGATGGGGACACGCTGGGTGATGGAGTCGCGCTACCCCTCTCTTCCGCATGCACCTGCAGGGGAACATATGCACAAATTATTACCACTGCCAGCATTAATGACAATAAACTATAAATTCTTTTTTTCATATACTTTCCTCTCCTTTTTACTCCCGAAAAAAATCTCCAATATTTTTATCGAAATTCTTTTCACGATATGTTATCATTATACTATCATTTATCGTAGTATCTTACTAAAGTATAATCTATTCTAAAAAAAACACAAGATTTTTGGCACAAGATGCATGCAGGCTGTCGCAAATTGCATTTTTACACCAAAAGTTCTGTATTACAAAGGAGTAATGCCGGATGAATATCGCACTTGTTGATGATGTACAAATGGAAATGGAACGGATTAAAATAATTTTAAAAAATTATGCCGCCACTAATTCTCTGAATATTGAAATAGACAGCTTTTCCAGTGGTGAAGAATTCCTGTCCGCTTACGAGCCCTTTCGTTACAGTATTGTTTTTATGGATATTTATATGAATGGTATGAACGGCGTAGATGTCGCCAAAAGACTTCGTACCCTAGACCCTAATGCCATCCTGATATTCCTCACCGGAAGCGCTGACCATATGCCGGATGCTTTCCGATGCCATGCCTTTGACTATCTTCAGAAACCGTCAAAACCTAAGGACTTATACCGGGTTATGGACGATATTATAAAGAAATGCACCAACTTAGAGGGACACCTGACTTTTTCCTGCAACAAAACTGATTATTCCATTCCCTATGGAGATATTATTGCAGTCTGCGCTGCCGATCATTATTTGGAAATTACTGATAAAACCGGCAAGGTTTACAAAGTCCGTGCTACGTTTTCTTCCGTGAGTAAACAGCTTATTGAGGATAATCGTTTCCTTCTAATAATTCGGGGAACTTTAGTAAATATGGATTATATTGTATGCTTCCGTGACGGCAGTTGCCATTTAAAAGGAAATATGCAACTTCCCATTAGTTTAAGAAACAGTAAGAAATTAGAACAAATTTGGAACAATTACACTTTTACCCAACAGCATAATACCAATACCCAATAACCACATTGCCAATAGCAAGGACGAATGACTCTTCAGAATCATCCGTCCTAATTTATACTTATCTCCCAACTTTGTTCAATTATAAATTATTCTTCCATTATCTATTCTTCCGGCTCAATCAGACCGTAGGTATCGCCCTTTCTCTTATACACTACATTTACCTGACCTGTTTCTGCATTGTTAAATACAAAGAAGTTATGTCCCAAAAGCTCCATCTGGATACAAGCATCCTCGGGATACATGGGCTTGATGTCAAACTTCTTGGTACGAACAATTTGGATTTCCTCATCGTCCATGTACTCATTCTCTACATACATCTTACTAAAGGAGCTTGCTGCCTGATGCTTGTCTACGATTTTATTCTTATACTTTTTCAGCTGTCTCTCAATAATCTCCTGTACCAAATCAATGGAAACATACATATCATTGCTAACCTGTTCGGAACGAATGATACTTCCCTTAACAGGAATGGTTACTTCGATTTTCTGACGTTCCTTCTCAACACTTAAAGTTACATGCACTTCTGTATCGGGATTGAAATACTTGTCAAGCTTGCCGATTTTATCCTCCACTGCAGCTTTTAATCCAGGTGTTACATCGATGTTTCTGCCTACAATAATAAATTTCATGCGAATCATCCCTTTCAGTTGTTTATTGTATAAGCATTATATCATATTCATTTAGCTTTTTGCAACAATTTAACTAATTTTTTACTTGTTTTTGACATTCTGTCTGTCAATGATTATTTCCGTTTTTTTCCTTAAAAAGTAATTTTTATGAGTTCTTCACAAAACATTTGTTCCATTTTCTGGTATAAATTCATACCTGTTTTTTGCTTAAAAAGCTGTGGATAATGTGTATAACTTGGTGTATAAGTCACTTTTGTTTAATTTTAGGGCTTTTTTGATGTGGATAACTATTCACTTTTTTAGGGTTTGAATTTATCGTTTTTACGAGAAATTGGTTTTTTTTGTACAAGTTGTACATACTCCTACTGTCAATAGTACTTTTCTCCCCAAAATAATATTTTGACAAATTGCACAATTCCTTATACAACATTTTAAACACCCATTCAGTCAATGACCAAACAAGTCTATTATTTATGCTTTCTTCTACAACCTTGCACACAAAAACCCCTGTAGATAATACACATTTTTGCGTTTATCTACAGGGGTCTATATCCTGTCATTACTTTACTAATTGTAACACTCTAGAAAATTCTTCTGATTGCCAAAATCTTCTTATAATCCGCTCTTGACACGATAATACCTGTCTTGGAAGTGGATGCATGGACAATCTGGTTATCACCAATGTACAATGCCACGTGACCGGAGTAACAAATCAAGTCACCGGGCTGTGCATTTGCCAGACCATCTACTGCATATCCCTGACTTCTGTCTGCGGAAGAGGAATGAGGCAGGCTTACACCAAAGTTTGCATATACACTCATTACAAATCCGGAGCAGTCCGCACCATTGGTCAAGCTGGTACCGCCATATACATATGGATTACCTACAAACTGTAATGCATATTCTGCAACTGCCTTACCCATCTCACTGTCACCACTTACCGTATAAGAAGTGGATTCTGTCTTGGTGGAAGTGGACTGCTGCTGGCTCTTTGCTGCTGCCGCTGCACGAGCCTTTCTTCTCTCCTCAGCCTCCTTAGCCAGACGTCTTTCTTCTTCTTCTTTGGATTCTGCCTGAACAAATTCAGTATGGAGAGTTACATAATCTCTGGATACCCAGCCAATACCTTCTTCAATATCAACCTTTACCCAATCATCCGTTTCCTCAGAAACTACCAACTGATCTTCAATAGGTACCAACCCCAAAACGGTAGCTTCTAAACTAGGTTCGGTACGAACCTTAAGAGTAGTAGTGGTTACGGTAGCTAATCTGGTTCCAACCTCCTTGGCAAGAGTTACAGCCTCTTCACCGGTTACACAGTATTCACCCTTTACATAACCGGTTACGGAGCCGGAATTTATCTGATACCAACCGTTTTCTTCTTTAATAAAAGTACCTACGGAATCATCATAAAGCTTTCCGATGATTTCTCCTTCTTCACTTGGCATACTTCTTACATTCACATAATCATTAACCTGTGCAATTACCAGATTGCGGAAAGAATTCTCTTCCATAATCTGTTCCCAAATCTTATCCACTGCAGAGGTATCTTCCACCTCTACATCTTCTACGATGGATTCTATCTGTAAATTAGCTTCAGTAATTTCGGGAGTAATGTTTTCCAATTTAGTACCCTGACCTAAGGTAACACCTACGCCGCCACTGGGTAATATGGAATTTAAATCCGAAGCCTGTGCGGTGATTCCCATGTTAGAAAAAGCAAGGAATGCTGCCAGGGTACAGGTTGTAATTCTCAAAAAATTGCGACCCATATTTTCCTCCTATTATACTTATCTATAAAAGTATCTCTATTAGTTTCGTTCATTTGTTACAAAAATATTACATCTGTTAACAAATATATCACTATTTATCTCATTTGTCAACACGGGGTAAAATTTGGAAAGAAATGTTCAAACCATTGATTTTATTGGGTTTTTCTCATATTCTATAAATATTCCACGAAAAAAACGCCTGAAAGAAATCAGACGTTTTTCTTAAAAATTTTCCTCTGGAATTTTAAATTTTCTTAAAAAAGTTATTTACCTGCCATATTGATTACAATATGCTCCCGCACTGACTGCTGCATTGGCGCCATCTGCCACTGCCGTTATAATTTGGCGGATGGGCTTTTTGCGAATATCTCCGGCTACATAGATACCGGGAATACTCGTAGCACAGTCTTCCCCTGCCACAATATAGCCTGCTCCATCCATTTCCACCATTCCCTTTAACAATTCCGTGTTCGGATGGATTCCCACTGCAATAAAGATACCGGCTACGGGAAGCTGTTTTTCTTCACCTGTGGACACATTCTTAATTGTCAGGGATTCCACCATTTCATCCCCACAAATTTCAGTTACAATATGATTGTACAGAATTTCCACATTAGGAAGCGCCCTCAGCTCCTCCTGCAAAATTCTGGCTCCCCGAAGAGTATCTCTTCTGTGCAGCAGATAAACCTTTTCACAGGTACGTGCCAGATAAATGGCATCCTCCAAGGCCACATCTCCGCCACCCACTACTGCCACGGTTTTCTTTTTGAAGAAAGCTCCATCACAGGTTGCACAATAGGAAACTCCCATACCGGAAAGCTCCTCTTCTCCCGGCACCGCCAGCTTGGCGTGCTCTGCTCCCGTTGCCAGAATCACAGACCGGGTTTCCAACACCTCTTCTCCCATCCGCACCAGCTTTACCTCTCCTTTATCCTGAATGGCAGTAACGGAAGCCTCTTTAAAGGCTACCCCCAGCTTGTCCGCATGCTTGCGAAATTCCATACCCATGTCAAAGCCGTTCATTCCGGGCATTCCCAAATAATTATCCACCTCATAGGTATTTAATACCTGGCCGCCACTCATGGGCTTTTCTTCTATTACTAATAAATCAAGACCGGCACGTTTTCCGTACACTGCTGCAGAAAGTCCTGCAGGTCCGGAACCGATAATAATTAAATCGTACATATATCCTCCAAATATTTGAAATTTTTTCTTAGAAATCTATTTTAGTGTAGCAGTTTTATGGTAGAAAAGCAAGGTAGGGGTATGGTATACTTAGTCTGAATTTTCCCATTCAGATTAAGAAAAAGAATCTTTAGAAAAGCAATTATGCAAGAAAGGTTAAAAGTCTTATGAACAATCATCATTTACAACATCCCATTGCTCTTATTACCGGTGCCTCCCGTGGCATAGGGAAAGCAATTGCAGAATGTTTTGCCGAAGCAGGCTACGAGCTTTTTTTGACCTGTAGCAAAACCATGGATGAATTACAGGCATATGCCTTAGTGCTAAGCGAAAAATATCAGATTCCCTGTCATGCAATTGAGGCAGATATGGGAAATCCCGTTCAGGTAGAAAAACTGTTTTCTCAAATTTCTTCCTTAGATGTACTTATTAACAATGCCGGAATCTCACATATTGGCTTGTTGTCCGATATGTCCGTAGAGGAATGGCAGCATATTATGGCGGTAAATCTGGATTCCTGCTTTTATACTGCCAAATATGCCATTCCCCTTATGCTTCAAAACCATGCCGGTAAAATCATCAATATTTCCTCTGTCTGGGGTACTATGGGTGCCTCCATGGAGGTTGCCTACTCCGCATCCAAGGGCGCAGTAAATACCTTCACAAAAGCCCTTGCCAAGGAACTGGCTCCCAGCAATATTCAGGTAAATGCCATTGCCTGCGGTGTCATTGACACTTCCATGAATGCCTGCTTCTCTTCCGAAGACTTAGAAGCACTTACTGCTGAAATTCCCGCAGACCGTCTGGGTAGTCCCCGGGAAGTAGCTCAATTGGTGTTACAAACCGCCCAAGCCCCTAGTTACATGACCGGACAGATTATTACCATCGATGGGGGCTGGTACTAATTATAAAAGCTTCTCAGACTCTTCCTCCCGAAGATTATTAAGGCTTTCATCATTTGCCAGAGAATCTACAATTTTTTGCATTTCTTCTTTGGAACGAGCATCTTTACAGCGCATGATAAGGTGCTCTTTTTCTGTCTCCGTTAATTTTGCATAGCCCTGCATGGCGTTTTCATTCATGGCAAGAGACATGCTGAAGCCAAGAGGAAGCTGGTAGGGAGGGTAGCCCTCCACGGGTAAACCGTTTGTGTCCATTTGTGTGTCTCCTTTACAAAGTATTCTTGAACCTTGGAGTGGGGCAAATGTGTGAACAGGGGAGAGCGGGGCTGGTATTTATTTTGTGCCGATGTACAGGGATAAGAAATGCTAAGTATCCCTGTTAAATTGTTCTAAAACTGACGCAAACGGCATGAATGCACCATCCATGGTGCAACCATGCCTTAATCAGACATCCTGTCTGATTATTGCTGTGTATCGAAAGGGATACTAAGAATTTCTAATCCCTTCCCAAAGGCACAAAATAAATACCAGCCCCGCTCTCCCCAATCTCATCATTCGCTCATCCAAGGTTTAAGAATAGTTTGCGCAGGAATGTATTTGGTTATTCCCTAAATCCATATTCTATTTTTCATTTGCCATTCCTTGTTCAGCAGCCTCAAGGCTGTTGTAGCCGTACATTTTAGCACTGTTTTGCATAATCTCATAAGCCAAATTTTCATTAGCTTGGGCATAGGTTACAATGTATCTGCCGTAGAGCTCCAGCATTTTGTCGGAGTAGGTACTGATTTCTCCTCGTAGGTAGGTTTCGTAGGAGGTGTTGTATAGGTTGTCTTCGGCGGTGTGGATGCTCCGGGCATTTGCGGCAAGATTAGGGTAATTGGCGGAAAATTCTTCCATCCAGCTTACCTGTAGGGCTACAATCTGTTGGATAATCGCCTGTTTTTCGGGAGAAATGTAGGGAAAGTGTTGCTTTATCCGATTATATTCCTCCGGTGCTGTGCTTTCCATCATGCGTCCATATTTTTCTGTTATCAGATTGTGACCTTTTCGTAATTCTCGCTGAAAATCATAAGCATACTGTATCAGCATAATACGATTCCATGTTAAATACTGACTTTTACGCATCACATAGAAGGTGGGCCAATCGTTTTGACAGTCCGCCCTTCCGCCTACATTTTCCACTTTATCAAAGGCAGAAAATTCCAGACGGATAATTTTATCCAAAAGTTCGGCATCCTTTAACGATGCCAATTCTGCTTTTTGCAATAATTCTTCGGTGTGGGCATCCAGAAAATTGTCAGTATCACTAATGTAATTCTTGGCATACAATTCAGCTATCAATACAGATGCAATTTCTTCTATAATGTCTTTCGGGCTATTTACAATCTTCATCATTTTTTCCAACAATTCCGACAGTTCTTTTCCACTCGTTAGCTGCTCCAAGCTACACTTTAGCCATTTATCATGGGGCGGGTATTTCCCTTCCAGATAATGCTTTAGTTTCATGGCTTCTCTTGCACAATCTGCAAGCATAATCTGAGCCGTCAGCTTGTCGCCGCGTTTCATACATCTATCATAATTGTATTGTCCTGTTTGTGAAAAACGAGCTGCGCTTTCTGCCAGCTTTAAATAAAGAATTTTTCCCGGGTAGCCCTTCTTCAGTTGCCGTCTTATTTCACTAAAAACACCTTCCTCATCCCGAAATACCTCTCCATTTGTAGCTGCTGCCAAAGCTGCATCCGTGGTCATTGTCCAATCCACTGTATTTACAAAAAGCGTCTCCTGTTTCTCTTCTCCGGCGGTTACCGAAAGCAGACGTTGATAAAAGTCCTCCACAGTCATAACGCCCCTTCTACCAACTCCCTGTGGGCTGACTGTCCGCCTATAACCTTTATATTCCGCGGGAAGCTGTTCATATGCTTTTTGCAGTTTTTGCCCAATTTCCTGATAGGTCTTCTCTGTTACCCACATGCAAAAATCAGGTCCCCAATCATGGTCTTTAGAAATTTCATCATCGTAGCCAAAGCAGTCCGAGCCTTCTCCTACCAGTCCTACTGCAATTTTATCCACATATTCCGGGAACTCTTTTTCTATCATGGGCTTGCCATATACTTCATAATATTCCCTGCAAAGCTCCATGCCTTTTTGATGCATATTGCTGTTATTTGCCACAGCTTTACCATTCTTCTCTACTGTCCGAAACAGCTCAGCACTTCTCCCAAGCAACCTCTCACACTCTGCAATATTTGCCTGTAAGCGATGATAGTATTCATTTTGTCCTAAGGCTTCCTCCATAATCCGGCTTGCCTTTTGAAAATGCTCTTTGGCAGAAGCATATTCCTCTTTCTGATAATAGTAAGTACCCATGGCAGATAAAGCTGCCCCATAGTGAAAATCCAAAACTCCCATATTTTCAAAAGAAGCAATTGCTTCTCTTCCATATCGGAATGCTTCCTCCCATTCCTGTAGCTGCATACAGGTATTGGCTAAATTGGCATAGGTTACAGCAATCTCAAAGTCCGCAGCCTTTTCCTTTACAATCTCCAGTGCAAGCAATAGACATTTTTTTGCCTGTTCAAACTCATCCATTTCCTGATACAGAAGACTTTTGTTATTTTGCAGGCTTGCCATCAGCATATTGCCATTGGGCAGGCATTTCTCATAAATCCCCTGTACCTTCTCATAATAAGCCAAGGACTCCTGTAACCTTCCTCCTGCCCGATAAGCATTTGCCACATTTAACAATGTGGTGGCATAGGGAATGGTATCTGAAAGTCCCATTTTTTCTGCCAAACCTATTGCCTGTTCCCCAATGGCATAGGAATTTTCCACCTGACTGGTTTCCCGATAGTATCCCAATAATTCATTTAGCAATTGTAACAAGGACTCATTATCCTGCTCTTCCACTGCAAGATTGATCCCCTGAAGCATCAATTTTTCTGCTTCCGCTCCCTTGCTCTGTCCATATAATGTGTCCACCTGCTGTAAAATCCTGCTGATATCCATCTAAAAAGCCTCCCGGTTAACTTCTTCGATTAAAATACTGCCCCATTTTTTCCCTGATATGCCCAAACTGCTCTCTGGTTACCGGATTCCAGGACTCAAAATTCATCAGTTTGTCCAAATATCCCTGTTCCTTCACAATCTGTACACTGATAGGATATACCAGCTCAAAAACCAAGGAAATATGTCCCACAATATGGTCTACCGTTTCCTTTTTCAGGCTTCTGAGCACGGCTGTTTCTTTATCAAAATTCTCCAGCACCTCCGGAGTCACCTGACCACTGTAAAGTCGTTCCGTGGTCTCATTATAGATTTCCTCTAAGGAATACTCCACATTGGCTCTCAAAATATCAATTTTGTCCGCATCACGGAGAATGTGGCAAAACATTGCAGTCCGCTCATCCAGCCCCTCCGGTATACGATAGGAACTGTGAACACCCACCGCCATACGAATTACCTTGTCCTCCGCGGTATCCTTTACAAAATCCCGAATGCTGATACTATTACCGGCTATACTGTTTCCAAAAAGAAGTTCTTCCCCATACTTTGCATGGTCTATGGAATCTGCATCAATAAAGGTTCCGTAAATTTTTTGCTGTTCAAATCTGCCAATATCATGGAGCAGTCCTACCAGCCATGCCAAATCCACCTCTTCCTTGGAAAGTTTAAGGGAAAGTGCAATTTTTTCACACAATTCACAGACCTTGTAGGTATGCTCCACCTTAAGCCATATCATTTCCTTTTTAATATCATAGTGATTTATATATTCCTTGAATGCATTTAATGCTACTTCTCTGTCTATTTTCATTGCCAGCCTCTCCTATGGTTTTCTCTTAATGGTTTTACCATAGCACATTGTAGGTTGTGTTGCAAATCCCAATTTAATGACAGCTTTTTACTCCAATTTAAAATTCACATTCCAATTTCCTTTGACGCTGCCTTCGGTAATATAAAACATGGCATATAGCTCATACTTTTCCAATTCCTCTTCCGAAATCAAAAACCAATGCTCATCAAACAAAACATTTTCTCCATTGATTTCCTCCTGCCAGCCTACGGAACAATCATTTGGTATTTCATTCCCTTCTGCGTCCTTAAGATAAGGGCGTATATGTCTGTCTGCATCTGCAAAATCCCCCCTGCAGGACTGTACCCTAAGAACGCCTTCATCATAAGCCACTCCCGTAATTACCAAATCCTCCCGCATACTTTCATTTAAAGTAACCACATCCATTACCCGACATCCGGGACGAGGGTCATCCTCATTGTCACTTTCCCAAAAGGGAAATACACTTCTTTCTTCCATACCGCCAATCCCACTTAAAGAAACCCTCTTTTCCTTAGGGTCGTATTCCAAATGGGACAAATCAATTTTTCTTTCTTCCTTTACAGACTTTGTCAATATCTGGTTTACTGCAAAATTTATCCTGCTTTTCTCATAGGCATCCGAGGAAGACAGGTCTATTTTGAAATAGGCTTTATCCTCTGCTTCATCATATTCCAAAAAGTGGCATCCGCCTGCCGCCCACTGTTCATCCAAATTTCTAATATGATAGCTGTCATACAAATCAATCTTTCCCCGTATCAAATCCCCATCGGACTTTTCCGCATCCCGAAAGGAGATTAAAACCTCTGCCGTATTATCCACTATCTCAATGGCTTCCACCTGCATGGTAATCCCTTTGCTGGTGGAGCTGATTTCCTCAGGTAAAATAAAATCCATAAGTCCCGGTACATATTTCTCAATCATATGATATACTCCGGGAATATGAGCTGCTGCTACCGGCAAAACCGTTTTTGCGCACAAAAGTACAACCAACAGGGAAACCACTACCGGACGCATCACATAAAAAATTTTCTTTTGACGCTCTACCTTATTTTCCCATCTAGTTTCTTTTTTTATGATATGTTCTGCCCGAGCCAGAATTTTTTCCACGCTGTCACTGCCGGGGCAAATATTATGATATGCACTTCTATATTCTTCCTGAAACATCAGATATCCTCCTCCAATATTTTTCCTAATTTCCGTCTTGCTCTGGTTAAATGCGTACGCACTGTGGACGGGTTCAAATCCAACACCTTAGAAATCTCCTCAATGGACATTTCTTCATAATAGAATAGGTGAATTACCACACGGTACTTTTGTGGAAGTAATTTCACCACATCTATAATGGTGTTTTCCTCTGCTTCAGCCGCTCCCTTTCCGTATATGCCAGTACTCTCCCTGTGCACCTCCTCATATTCGGACAGGCTGATTACTTTTCGCTTCCAGGCTGTTTTCCACAAATTCTTACAAAGATTTGTAGTTACCCGGATAAACCATGCCTTTTCATGCTCCTCATTTTCAAAAACAGGCTTACTTATTATGTAGCGTACAAACACCTCCTGGTGAATATCATCGGCATCGCTATTGTTTTTTACTAAAGAATATGCCAGACGATATACCATGAGGGAATAGTTTTCAATTGTTTCTAATGTAGAATCATCTGCGCATAATGATTTCTTTTGCATGTCCCCACCATCCTTTCATTGATAATACAATTTAAAGAGTAAAAAAGCTACATTGGGAGCAAAATAAAAATATTATTTTGTAAAACAGGAGAATTTCATATGACAGAGAAACCATTGGACTTAGCAGCAAAAATAACAGAAAAATCTAAAAAGGCTTCCTCTCAGATTATTTCCCACCGTCACTATCTCCACACTCACCCTGAGACCGGCTTTGACTTAACTAAAACTCTTGAATATGTTAAAAAGGAATTACAAACCATGGGTTATGAACCCATTCCCTGTGGGAAGGCCGGATTAGTAGCTCTTGCAGGGGGAAAGAAGCCCGGGAAAGTGTTTTTACTTAGAGCGGACATGGATGCCCTGCCTATGAAGGAAGAGGCAGATATTCACTTTGCTTCTTCAAATGATAAGATGCACGCCTGTGGTCATGACATGCACACAGCTATGCTGCTAGGTGCCGCCAGAATATTAAAAGAATTGGAAAATGAAATTAACGGTACTGTAAAGCTGATGTTCCAGCCCGCCGAAGAAATTTTAGAAGGAGCTTTTGATATGCTTCAAAATGGAGTATTAAAAAATCCCGCTGTAGATGCGGGATTGATGATTCACGTTATGACAGGAATGCCCTTTCCAAGCGGCACTGCCATTGTCAGTGACGGTGGGGTAAGCGCTCCTGCTGCGGACTATTTTACCATCGAAATCCAAGGAAAGGGTTGTCATGGCTCCATGCCCAACACAGGCATAGACCCTATTACGATTGCTTCTCATATTATCATTGCTTTACAGGAAATTCATGCAAGAGAATTAAATCTTATGGACAAAGCCGCCCTTACCATTGGTTCCTTTTTTGCAGGAAAAGCTGCAAATATTATTCCGGACAAAGCAATTTTGCAAGGTTCCTTGCGTGCATTTGACGAAGAAGTGCGTAACCAAATCAAAAAACGCATGACAGAAATCGCCATCCACACAGCCGAAGCCTTCCGCGCTAAAGCCACAGTAACATTTGGCAGCGGTTGCCCTACTTTATACAATGATGCTGAGCTATCTGCCTGTACCCTAAAATACATTCAGGAATTAAATGGTTCCCGGATGGCTTTCACTGCAAGTAAGTTAATCGCCAAATCTGACGGCAAAGCCAAAAACGCCGGTGGCTCCGAGGATTTTGCCTATATCAGCCACCAAATTCCTACCATTATGCTGGCACTGGCAGCGGGACAACCGGAAGAAGACTTCCATTATCCATTGCACCACCCCAAAGTGAAATTCGATGACAAAGCCCTTCCCGTAGGTGCAGCAATATATGCCTATACGGCGCTTCGATGGTTGGAGGAGCATTAAATAATGAAATAAAAAGCGTAATGACTATGGTACAATTGTGTCATTGCGCTTTTATGATTGCCTCTATATATCTTCACTCATAAGAAAATCTATCATATTCCTATGAATAATTCCATCCCTGGAAAAATTAATTTTGTCTAAAGTAATTACATATTTGGGGAAATTATCATTAATGGGTAAAAAAGCTCCATACTCTCGTTCTATCACTCTATCATCCGCCAATAAATAGGCTACCTGCACATAATTTACCTGACCATTTTTATTTGCAATAAAATCAACCTCACCCTTTGAGGTTTTTCCTACATAAACATCATATCCTCTGGTCAGAAGTTCATTAAATACTACATTTTCTATTGCCAGAGTTCTATTCATTTCATAATTATGATTTTTAATTTGAGCGATTCCCAAATCCGTCATATAAAATTTGCTCAAAGTTTTTAATACGGCTTTTCCATGAATATCATAGCGATACACCTTTTTGATAATCAAGGCTTTACATAATGCATCCAGATAACTGTATAATGTGGTAGTTGAAACATTACGTCCCTCCCGCAGCAAAAAATCTATAATATTTTTTGCTGAAAACTCTCTTCCTGTAGTGTCAATAATATACTGCAACAGCAAGTTAAATAAGGTTGTGTCCTTAAGTCCCAAACGTTCTACCACATCTCGCAAAATAATTGAATCAAAAACACTGTGCAAATAATCCTTAATGTTTGTCTCTTCCTCAAATTGTGTCCTGTTCGGTAATCCTCCCCATTTTACGTAATCCCAAAAGGTCTCTTCCTCTCCCGAATCTCGCCCTGTCAGCTCCACATATTCTCTATAATTTAACGGATATATCTGAAAAGATACATATCGCCCGGATAAAACAGTTGAAAGCTCCTCAGACAACAGCTTACTATTTGACCCTGTCATAAAAATACTGACATTATCAAGAGAAGCCCGCAGGGAATTAATTACCTTTTCAAACATCTCAACATTCTGTATTTCATCAAAAAAGATATAATGTAACTTTTCATCTATGATATGCGATTTCACATATGCATTTAATTTTTTATAATCACACAATTCTTCATATTCGATAAACTCAAAATTAATATAAAGGATATGATTTTCCGGAATGCCCTTTTCTTTTAGTTCTTCCATAATCTGTTTTAGTATTACAGATTTTCCGCATCTTCGAATACCCACAAGAATCTTCACAAGTGTACTATCATAAAATCCTCTTATCCTAGATAAATACATTTCTCTCTTTATCATGCTAATACACCACCTTTTCCTATATTCCTTCCTAACTTTAATATATAATGAAACGGCAAAAATAGCAAGTTATTTTATCCAAACAAAATAACTTGCTATTTTTATATTCTTATTTTGTTACAACAAAATAATTTTTATTCCTGCGTATATCTGGACAAGAACTGCTTGGTACGTTCCTCTTTGGGATTCTCAATCACTTCTCTGGAATCTCCCTGCTCCACAATGACACCTCCATCCATAAAAATAACCTGATCTGCCACATCTCTGGCAAAGGCCATTTCATGGGTAACAATAATCATGGTGGTCTTCTGCTCTGCCAAGCCTCTGATTACCTTCAACACTTCTCCGGTAAGTTCCGGGTCTAAGGCAGAGGTGGGCTCATCAAAGCACAAAATATCCGGCTTTAATGCCAAGGCTCTGGCAATTGCCACACGCTGCTGCTGACCACCGGAAAGCTGATGGGGGTAATGCCCCATACGCTCCGACAGCCCCATCTGTGCCAGCAATTCCTTGCCATGGTTCTCAATTTCTGCCAAAATTTCTTTTTTATTTTGTTTAAAATCCGGTCTTTCCTGTGCCAACAGCTTTTCTGCCAGAGTTACATTTTCCAATGCCGTATACTGTGGGAACAGGTTAAAAGACTGAAATACCATCCCAAAGTGTAATCGCTTTTTTCTCAGATTCTTTTCCCAATCTGCCTCATCGGATGCATCAAAGAGTTTTTCTCCCTTGACACTAATACTGCCACCATCGGGCTTCTCTAAGAAATTCAGACAACGAAGGAGTGTGGTTTTACCGGAACCGGAAGAACCAATAATGGCCAAAGCACTGCCCTCCTCCAGAGAAAAACTGACATCCTCCAGCACCTTTGTACTGCCAAAATGCTTTTCTATATTTTTTACTTCCAAA
The DNA here is from genome assembly GCA_017624835.1 of Lachnospiraceae bacterium. GTDB lineage: Bacteria > Bacillota > Clostridia > Lachnospirales > Lachnospiraceae > Acetatifactor. The sequence goes on along the minus strand of JAGAMG010000033.1, from coordinate 57,572 downwards.
ATTGCCATTGTCAGTCTCTCCTTATCTGAAATAATCCAGCTTGCGCTCTATGTAATTGAACAACAAGGTCAAAATACCCACAAACAGTAAGTAGAACACACCTGTATAGAACAAAGGCCAGGTAAGTCCATCGGATTTCATAAAGGAGTAGCCTGCAAAGGTCAGCTCATAGGCTGCAATAATACGAGCCAGGGAGGTATCTTTTACCAGCGTAATAATTTCATTGGACATGGGCGGTACAATCCGCTTAATCATTTGCAATAGCGTAATCTTAAAGAAAATCTGGCTGCGGGTCATACCCAGCACCTGACCTGCCTCACGCTGTCCCACCGGTACACTCTCAATTCCTCCACGGAAAATCACAGAGAAATAGCAGGCATAGTTAAAGGCAAAGGCCACCACGGTAGCTGCAATTCTACCAGCCTCTCCACCGCTCCAGATATTGGTTCCCAGCCACAGACCGGGTCCATAGAATATAATAATCAATTGCAGCATCAGCGGGGTGCCTCGCACCACCCACACAATAAGCTGCATCAACAGCCGCAGTGGTTTCCACTTACTCATGGATGCAAAGGCAAATACCAAGCCCAGAGGCAATGCAAACAGCAGAGTCAATATAAAAATTTCAAAGGTAGTAGCCAGACCGCTTAGCAGTGATTGTGTCACAGTCCAAAACATAGTATATCTCCTTGTAAAGCTTCTTTCACCTATCTTATTTTGCGGGAAGTACAACAACCTGTGCGTTATTACAATATGCGTTGGTACATTCCATAGCAGCCACAACTTCATCGGTCAGGGTCATACCATTCCATACCACATCAATATTCTTGGAATCAAGCTCCATAATCTTGTTATCCCAATCGATTACAACGAATTCAATCTCAACACCAAGCTTTTCAGCCACCAGTTTAGCCATGTCCGCATCAAAGCCAATCCATTCACCGTTTGCATCCTGATAGTCCATGGGCTCAAAATCAGTAATACCTACCAGCAAAGTGCCTTTTCCCTGAATATATGCCACATCACTATCCGCAGAAGCAGTATACTCACCAGTAGGCAATTCAATAATGGATTCATGTACCTTATATTTTTTAGCCGCTTCCATCAAAGAACCATCTGCATAGGCATCTGCCAATACCACATTGATATAAGCCGCAAGATCAGAACCCTTTCTACAGCCTGCACCATATTTTTCTTCAGTCAGTTCTTCTCCCAGAGTCAAATTGGGATAGCTGGTTCCCTCACCAATCATGGCACCAGCCATCAATAAGTCAATAATTGCTGCATCAGAAGTCCCTGAAGCCACCTCCATCAGTGCATCTGCCTGAGATGCAACGGAATTGAACTCAAATCCCTTCTCTGTTGCTACTGCTTCTCCGGCAGAACCTGCCTCCACAGCATACACCATGGGCTTGCTTGCAGCTTCCTTACTGCCACAGCCGGTCAGTGCCATTCCAAGCACCATTGTAAAGCCTAAAAATAATGCAATTTTCTTTTTCATAATCTCCTCCATCTTTACTAAAAAGATTCTTAATACCTTTGGTATTCTAACACATTAATATGGTAAAGTAAAGAGAGGAAGTGACCCCCTACCTGCACACAATCTTCCTTATCATATCCAGATAATCCACAATCTCCTCATACAGCATTTCCGGCTGGAAAGAGGCATCCTGAAATCGTTCCGTCATTAACCCCTTTATGGTAAAGTCCAGCATCTTGCGCAGCTTCTCACCATCCACCTCTGCGGGCAATTCGGAGAAATCCATCTGACTGTTAATTCTGTCATAGGCATCATTCAGAATATTACGTTTTTCCTCAATGGCAAGTAATGCCTCACTTACATCCTCTGCCATGGAACGGTTCAAAAACTGCTGCATGTAAGGATAACCACGCATGGCATGCATTCGGGCATTCTCAATCTGCTTCATTAACGTAAACATATCCGTACACTTCTTATCCACAGAAGTATTCAACTCCAAGGTCATATACCTTACACTGTAATCATAAATAAAGCTGTACACTCCCAGCTTGCTGCCAAAATAATGAAACAGAAGTCCCTTGCTGATGGATGCTTCCCTTACAATATCATCGGTGCTGGCATGACGATAACCATGCATTGCAAACACCTTTAAAGCTGCATTAATCATCCTATCCTGTTTTTCTTTTTTTAAATCAAAAAATTTACCGTTCATGCGCACATCTCCCATCTACAATACCCGCTCAACATTACCGACATATTTTTACGATGTATTGTCAGTTTATCATACTCCATACCCGCTTTCAAGCCATTTCAAGGCAATATATAGCAACTTTCAATTGTGATTTCTTACATTATATATTATAATATTATGTAACAATATTCATGGAATTTTTTACATTAGGAGGAGCAAAAATGGCCGACTGGAATGACATCAAAAAAGCCTTTGAGCGGGATGCACAAAAGAAAGAAGAAGCTCACATTGCAAATGAACAAAATCTCTTAAAGAGTGTTGCAAATCACATCTGTTCTCAAAAAGGCATATCCACATTACATGGTTACAAACCGGAAGATATTTTAGCCTTTCTGGAAAAACCTGTTCCCGAACTCAAAGAGAGCCTCGGCGGTAATTGGGCTGCTATGAATGATGAAGATTTGGAAACACTTATTTTTACTCTGACCAAAAAAGTAAAAAAATCAGATACTATGTTAAAATGGTAATTTTTAATACATATTCTCTTTTCATTTTCACAAAATAGTATTAATATATAATATAGATAAAAATATATGACAACAATAGAAAGGAGTACTTATGGCTAAGAAATTTGGTAAGTTTTTACTCTTCACAGCAGCAGTAGGTACTGCAGCAGCTGCTGCATATTATTTTATGCAGAAAAAAGATTCTGCAATGGCTGTGTCCGATGACAGCGATGATGATTATGATGATTTCAGTGATGATTTGGACGATGAGGGGGACAGCTCCCGCACTTATGTCTCCTTAAATCTTGACAATGCTGCTCCTGAGGAAGCAAAAGAGGAGGCGGAATTCACTCCCCTTGCTGACCAGGTTGCAAAGCAGTCCGAAGATACTGCCCCGGAAACTGTAGAAGAATTCTTCGATGAAGAGGATGATTCCGATGCAGAGCCTCCTATTGGGGACAATTAATCCAGGCTTCTTTTAAGAGGTTGACTCCTTGAACGATTTCATCCTCTTTTAAACCACCAAATCCCAACAGAATGGTTGCCTTGCTGTTTGCTTTGGCAACCAGACTGTCGGATAATCCATACACCTTTACTCTTCTTTTCGCCGCCGATTGAATATAATATTCTTCCGGGGCATTTTTCTTTGTGGTAAGTAATATATGCAATCCGGCATGTTCCCCGGATATCTCAAATTCTTCTTCAAAGGGTTTCAAGCATTCCAAAAGTACATCATGCTTACTGCGGTAATGCTTGCGCATCTTATTTAAATGCCGTTCAAAATATCCATCCCTGATAAACTCATTTAAAATACGCTGGTCAATACGGGACACTGTACAGGAATAAAAATAGCACTGCTCCTTATATTTCTTCAGCAGTTTTTTAGGCAATACCATATAGCTGACACGAATAGCGGGGGCAATTGCCTTAGAAAAGGTTCCCAGATAAATCACCTTCCCATGCTCGTCCGAAGACTGCAGGGAAGGGATGGGCTTACCCTTGTACCTAAATTCACTATCGTAGTCATCCTCAATCAAAAAGCGACTTTCTCCTTTATCCGCCCATTTTAACAATTCCCTTCTTCGTCCGATTGGCATTACCGTACCCGTAGGAAATTGATGGGAGGGCATCACATAGGCAGCATTTACATCCGCTTCCGTCAGCATGGACACCTTCATACCATTCTCATCCATATCCACGGTTACGATTTCGTATGCAAAGGATTCAAAAATCTGACAGGCACGCTTATAGGTGGGATTTTCCATAGCAATTTTTATCCGTCTCCCCAAAATCTTTTCCAACAGCATTAAAAGATAATCATTTCCTGCTCCTACAATAATCTGCTCCGGTGTACAATTTACACCTCGGGAAGAATGCAAATACCTGCTGATAGTCAGACGCAAATCATAATCCCCCTGAGGTTCTCCCTGAGAAAACAATTCACTATTGCCATCTGTAAGAATATTTTTCGTGATTTTTTTCCATATTCCAAAAGGGAAATGAGTCATATCAATCTCATTGGGGGAAAAATCATAGAGATATTCTTCTTTCTTTTTCTTCTCTCCCCAAAAATCAGCTTCTCTTCTAAGTTGATTTTCTTCCATCTGAAACAATTCTTCCAAAGAGCACACAAAATATCCCCTATAAGGTCTTGATTCTATGTACCCCTCACTAAGCAATTGGTCATAGGCATATTCCACCGTACTTCTTGCCACCTGCAAAAATTCTGCTAAAGAACGGGTAGAGGGAAGCCTCTCGCCAGCAAGAAGCTTCCCCTCTCTTATTTCCTGTCTGATATGTTCATAAATCTGCTCATACAGGCACTTTTTTCCATTTGTCTGTAAACGTATAGTCATGTCATACATTTGCTACACATTTCCTTTACTTCTTATTTATTCTTTGCATTTTTCATTTCTGCCAAAACCTGTTCCTTTAAATCACGAGCCTTATCCTTCATTCTGGCATTTGCAGAAGCGGATGCCAGAATTCCTGCAATCATTCTACTAGCAACATCAAATTTCTTAAAACGCACTGCCAAAACAGCCAACAGATAGTCCACGGTAGTTTCATCCATTCCACACATAGGGAATCCTTCCGCCTGTCTTGCGTCACAAAAACCACTGAAAGCATTTGCAAGATACTGTTCTTCCATTTGTTTTAATTCTGCAAGTTTCGCTGCATCTGCATTACCTTTTTCATTCAATTCTTCCTGATAACCTCTTACAAGCCATGCACTCTTTAAACAAATATATGCTTTCTCACTTGCTTTGGAACGCTTTACCACTGCATTTACCAATGCCAGCTTATAACGCTCCATTGACTGCTCATAGGAATAGGTTTCATCATTATAAACATTAAGCTGTACCTTCTGACTGATATTCTCCTTTATCAGCTTAACCTGTGTATTGGTAAGACCACCGTAAAAACGACTTAATGCAGCATATCCACAATAAGGACAAAGCAGAACATCATATTTTACCACATCAATGCCTTCATACTTTGCACGCAAATCCGGCTCTGTTCCTAACAGCTTTGCCTTACCTGCCTTTACCATCTTAGCAGAAAAGGTTTGATCACATACAGGACACTCATAATTTCTATCTAAAATCAAGTCTTTTTCTTCTACTTTTTTAGGCTCCTGAGCTTGCTTCTCTGATTCCTTTTTGCTCTCAAAAATTTCCAAATTCTCCAAACCACCTAAACCAAGTCCTTCTAATCCAGACAATAATCCCGCCATAACTAATACCATTCCTTTCTTTTATTTATCTTAAGTGTTGTAAATTTTATGCCTTAGGTAATACATATGAGCTCTTCAAAGAAACTATTCTGTTAAATACCAAAGCATCCTCTTTAGAATCCTTTGCATCCACACAGAAAAATCCCTGTCTTACAAACTGGAAGCTGTCATATGCTTTTGCGGTAGCAAAAGCAGGCTCCAGAAAACAATCCTTAAGTACTGTTAAGGAATTAGGATTCAAATTCAGACTTCCATCCTCATTATAAACACCCTTTTCCTCATCAATAATATTCTCATACAGTCTGACCTCAGCCTTGATGGCATCCGCAGCAGATACCCAATGGATGGTACCCTTTACCTTACGTCCGTCAGGACTGTTACCGCCCTTGGAGGCCGGATCATAGGTACAATGAATTTCCACCACCTTACCTTCTTCGTCCTTTACACAATCGGTACATTTTACAAAATAAGCATTCATCAAACGTACCTCATTGCCGGGGAACATACGGAAATATTTCTTGGGTGGCTCTTCCATAAAGTCCTCTCTCTCAATATAAAGTTCTCTGCCAAAGGGAACCTGTCTTGTTCCAAGAGCTTCATTTTCCGGATTATTTACAACTGTCAGCATTTCTGTCTGACCCTCCGGATAATTATCAATAATCAGCTTCACAGGGTCAAGAATCGCCATCTGGCGAGGCGCCTTTGCCTTCAAATCCTCACGAATGCAATATTCCAATGCTGCATAATCTGCAACGGAATGTGCCTTGGACACACCACACATCTCTACAAACATTCTGATGGATTCCGGAGTAAAGCCTCTCCTTCTGAGGGCTGCAATGGAAACCAGTCTGGGATCATCCCAGCCGTCCACAATGCCATCCTGCACCAGTTTCTTAATATACCTCTTACCTGTTACCACGTTTTTCAGGTACATCTTAGCCTGCTCAATCTGCTTGGGCGGATGAGGGTATTCCAATTCTCTTACCACCCACTCATAAAGAGGTCTATGGTCTTCAAACTCCAAGGTACAGATGGAATGGGTAATTCCTTCAATAGCATCCTCAATGGGATGTGCAAAATCATACATGGGATAGATACACCATGCATCCCCTGTATTGTGATGAGTCATATGGGCCACACGATAAATAACCGGGTCACGCATATTAATATTAGGAGAAGTCATATCGATGCGGGCACGCAGTACCTTTTCGCCATCGGCATATTTTCCTTCTTTCATTTCTTCAAAAAGCTGTAAATTTTCCTCTATGGAACGACTACTGTAGGGGTCTTCCTTACCGGGCTCCGTAAAGGAACCTCTGTACTCCTTTATCTGTTCTGCGGACAAATCAGATACATAAGCCTTTCCCTTTTTAATCAGCTTTACAGCAGCCTCATACATCTGTTCAAAATAATTGGAAGCATAGAACAATCTGTCCTCCCAATCCGCACCCAGCCACTGTACATCGGCCTTGATGGATTCTACAAATTCAATATCTTCCTTAGTAGGATTGGTGTCATCAAAACGCATGTTAAACTTGCCGCCGTATTTCTGCGCCATGCTGTAATTTACCAAAATCGCCTTGGCATGTCCGATATGAAGATATCCGTTAGGCTCCGGCGGGAAACGGGTATGCACAGTGTCATAAACACCCTCTGCCAAATCCTTATCTATAATCTGTTCAATAAAATTTTTGGACTCTTTTATTTCTTTTGTTTCATCCATAATGTTTACATTCTCACTCATGGTAGACTTTCCTTACCTTTCCATTTTCCTACCTTTAATCTTAACACACACGGGAATATTTATAAACCATTTTTTTCGGCGTTTTTATCTGTTTCTCAAATCTTTTTAAATTTTTCATCAAAATGATTTCCCTGCTCAATAAAGATGTTATGCAAATCATCCTCACTGACTGCCAGATAATCTCCGGAAAGTCCCAGCATATATTTATCATCATCCCACTGTGGAAATAATTTTACACTCTTTTCAAGCTTCTTCATATATAAACGAAAAGCATCTTTGGGCATTGCCATTTTGGCATGCTCAGTCAGTACATAGGAACTGCCATCCCCTAAATTTTTTATAATAGGGGCATATTCCACCCTTTCACAATAATCATCAGGAACGGGCTCTCCATTGGCTTCCAGATACTTTTCAAATATTTCCCTGCTCATGGCATGAACCGTACCATCCTGTTCCATGGTAATAAAGGTATCTTCCTCCACCGTCAAGTCCGTACTTCCTTTCTGACTACGCAGGGATATCCGGCTTCCCGGCAAAAATAATTCCTTAGTCTCCAAATAACAGATGGGCTCCTTGCATCTGGCGTAAAGGGAAAATTCCGTCAAATCCACTTCTACATCCTTGGCATAAATGATTTGGAAGCTATCAAAATATTCTGTCATACGATTATTCACATAGGCTTCCGCATGCAGTGTAGGATATTTCTCTTCATAAAGCTTTTTACTGATAAAACCGCCCGCCTTCTCAAAATGTCCTCCACCGGAGCCAATTCCCTCCGTCAGAAAAGCTGCCAGTTCGTTGGCATTTACCTGCTTTACACAGCTTCGCACCGATAATTTAAATCCATCCTCATTTTCATTAAATACTGCACAGGTATCCACCTCTGCCACCTGTAACAAAAAATCACTAATCAGCCCTAAGAGGTTGGGATCACAGGGATGTGCCTTAATCACCGCAAACCGATAATCATCATTGTAATCATGGCGAATCATAGCGATTCCCGCAAGCTCCAGCTCATGCAATGAAATGTTGGCATTACGGAATCTGGTCATCAATCTTTTATTTACCGACACCGCTTCACACATATCCATATCCAGCGGATTGGACAATTCTGCAAACTGATTGGTATCCATGTACAAACCATAATAAAGTGCCGTACCTAATTTTTCGTCTCGGTTTACGTTGAAGCCTACCTCCTGTAGCATGCTCCAAATCAGGGTAGTACAGCTTCCCAAACCGGGCTGGATACGACTTAATTCTATATCCATAATTTCCACCGGATGATGGTCTATAATTGCCACTTGCTCCGCCTCAAGTCCGGTAACATTCCCTGCTCCGTACTGGCAATCCACGGTAAGCAACAAGCCTTTTACAAACTCATTTGCTCCCACCGGAATATATTGCAGGGGTATCTCCAAGGTTTCCACCAGCAGTTTCAGATTGGGTTTTGCAATTTCAGCCCGTCCACTGTAAACAAGACGCACCTCTTTTCCAAGGCTTTTAAAATAGCTGTACAGGCAAAAACCTGCACCAATGGTATCCGCATCGGGAATGTCATGACATTGTATGGTAATGGGATTAAATTTTTCTAAATCTGTCAGACGCATTTTGCTCTCCTAAATTTCCTAATAAACACTATTTCTATCTTACTACATCTCATATGCTTTCGCTAGTAGAAAAGGTCAAAAAAGAAAACTGCCCTTATCTGGTCATAAGGACAGTTCCAAAAATCACGTTTCTTTTTTTATTAGTGATGGAATAATCTGATACCGGTAAAGGACATTACCATATCATATTTGTTACAGCATTCGATAACAGCATCATCACGAACGGAGCCACCGGGCTGTGCAATGTACTTTACACCACTCTTGTGTGCTCTCTCAATATTATCGGAGAAGGGGAAGAATGCATCGGAACCAAGGGTTACATTCTGCATTTTGGAAAGCCATGCTTTCTTTTCCTCTCTGGTAAATACGGCAGGCTTCACCTTGAAGATAGTTTCCCATGTGCCATCCGCCAATACATCCTCGTATTCATCGCCAATATAAACATCAATGGCATTATCTCTGTTGGCTCTGCCAAGACCATCTACAAACTGTAAGCCAAGCACCTGAGGTGACTGACGAAGGAACCAGTTGTCCGCCTTGCTGCCTGCAAGTCTGGTACAATGGATTCTGGACTGCTGACCTGCACCAATACCGATTGCCTGACCATCCTTTACATAGCATACAGAATTGGACTGGGTATACTTTAAGGTAATCAAAGCAATTTTCATATCAATCAATGCATTCTCGGGAATCTCTTTATTCTCAGTAACAATATTGGATAATAAATCACCATTGATATCCAACTCATTTCTACCCTGTTCAAAGGTAATACCATAAACCTGTTTCTTTTCTACAGGAGCAGGTACAAAGGATTCGTCAATCTGAATCACATTGTAGCCACCCTTTTTCTTTTCCTTCAAAATAGCAAGTGCCTCGTCAGTGTAGCCGGGTGCAATCACGCCATCGGATACTTCACGCTTAATCAGCTTTGCAGTATCTGCATCACAGATATCGGACAGGGCAATGAAGTCGCCAAAGGAGGACATTCTGTCCGCACCTCTTGCACGAGCATAGGCACATGCCAGAGGGGACAACTCACCCAGATCATCCACCCAATAAATCTTTGCCAAAGTCTCATCCAAAGGAAGACCAACTGCAGCACCTGCAGGGGACACATGCTTAAAGGAAGTAGCTGCAGGAAGTCCTGTTGCCTCCTTTAATTCCTTTACCAGCTGCCAGCCATTAAAAGCATCCAGAAAATTAATATATCCGGGCTTTCCGTTTAATACGGTAACAGGCAGTTCGCTTCCATCCTCCATGTAGATTCTGGAAGGCTTCTGATTTGGATTACAACCGTATTTTAATTCTATTTCGTTCATTGTATTTTTCCTCCGACTTAATTACTGGTTTTTGTTAATAATTTTTGTTTCGTAGGTGCCTGTTGCGATGTCGATGTAGCGTACAAAGAGGGATACCTTGTTGTCTTCGTTCAGGCTAGTCCAAAGCATATTGGTGAAGGCTTCCATATCATCGGGAATCTCAACCAGCTTGGGTTCTCCCTGGAAGCTGGGCAGGGGATTACCGTCATGCATATAGGTGTGAATGAAATGTCCTTCGCCTGCAAGAGGAGTCTCAAATGCAAAGGTATTGCGCACGCAGGAGCTTCCGTCACCATGGTTACTCTTTAAGATGGACATTGCGTAGCTGTACTTGCCACCTTCAATGTGCATAACACCGGAAATACGAGGTGTGTAGTTTGGAGCATCGGGCTCAAATTCACGGCTTCTTAAGGACTGCTCAAAAGTTAACTGCTTATCCATGCCCTCGTAAATAGTATCGGTCTGGTCACCATTGGTTACGATGGTCTTGTTGCCCAAAACTCTTACAGGTGCATATATAATAAGGCTGGGGTCTTCTAACTTGGAAGGATCAAAGGCCTGGGTACGGATACCCTGTCCATCCTCAACAAATACACGGTTGCGGCTGTTGCTGCTGCGTCCCATAATGAAATATGCTGTAACTGCATATTTGCCGTTCTTTGATTTGCCGATAACAATTCCTCTGCCGGGATACTCGTTACCTTTCAATTCCTGTTCCAGTGATAACATACTTTTTCCTCCTGTGTATGGGTTTAATTGGTTAATAAAGCGAAACGACCACCTGAGCATCACGCGTTACAATCTCTCATTGAAATTGTTTACAAGTGGTGCCCAGGCGGTCGGCTTATTTCCTACTACGTTCCCTATGGGTTATCCCACTGCAGTTTCCTGCTTTCCGCCAGTCACGTAGCTCCTGATTTTATAGTACATGGTTTATTCTTTTTTTGCAAGACCGAATTTATAAATTTTCAGTTTCAACAAAAGGAAACTCCTTTGTAAGATTTTTATCCATCTCCATCATACTCAAAATTCTGCTGGCTGCACCGGAAGGATGATTGGTTCCGGCTTCCCACGCTTCTACTGTTTTGTCTGACACCCCCATATATCCAGCAAACAATTTCTGAGAAAATCCTGTATTTTTACGTATCTCTCTAATCTCTACCGCAGTATACTCCTTTACCGGAACAATAGAAACAACACGCCTTTTTAACTTCTTTTCTGGACTCTTGGAATCCTCAATAGCTTCACTTAAACCAGCCATAATACTCCCGTATACATTACTCATAATATACTCCTCTCTGCTTCTGCAAGCTTCTTTCCAATATATCAATTAACTTCTTAATGTTATTACACTCTTCCTTGGATAAATTGTCTTTTTCACTTTTAGGATATACTGTAATCAAGTACACAGTTTCCATAACCGTATAATCCACATAGCAAATTCTAACACTTCCACTCTTTCCTTCATTTTTCATGGCAAATCGCATTTTTCGCAGCTTGCCAGTTCCACGAATTACCGTTCCCACCTTAGGGTTCTTCATTATCTCCAACTCCAGACGACGCATGTCGTCATCCGTAAATCCCAATCTCTCCCAATTCTTTGTAAATTGACTCGTTTCAATAAACGTTCTTGTCATTAGTTTCTCCCTTCTCAATCATAATATACCCTATTTAATAGGGGTATGTCAATCCCTTAGTTAACTTTCTATTTACAATTTTTATATATGAATTTTTGAGCGACACACTCGATAAGATTTGATGAAATAAATGATTTTTCCCCTTGACTGAAATATTCCTATTCCAATCAAGGGGAGCAAATTAACCCAACTTCTAAAAAAAGTCTCGAATAAATTTATGAATCTACACTATAATTAGGAGCTTCCTTGGTGATATGGATATCATGAGGATGGCTTTCCTTTAAGGATGCTGCAGAAATCTTCACGAACTTACCGTTTTCCTTTAATGCTTCGATGGTCTGTGCTCCACAGTAGCCCATACCGGAACGAAGTCCGCCCATAAGCTGGAATACAGTATCCTCTACGCTACCCTTGTATGCAACACGTCCTTCCACACCTTCGGGAACCAGCTTCTTTGCATTGGTCTGGAAGTATCTGTCCTTGCTGCCGTTTTCCATAGCAGAGATGGAACCCATACCACGATAAACCTTGTATTTTCTTCCCTGGAATAACTCATAATCCCCAGGGCTCTCTTCACAGCCGGCAAACATGCTACCCATCATACAAACATTACCACCTGCTGCAATTGCCTTAGTAATATCACCGGAGAACTTAATACCACCGTCTGCAATAATGGGCACTCCATACTCTTTTGCCACTGCATAACAATCCATAATTGCAGAAATCTGAGGAACACCGATACCTGCAACCACACGGGTAGTACAGATGGAACCGGGTCCGATACCAACCTTAACCGCATCCGCACCTGCTTCAATCAAATCCTTTGCAGCCGCACCGGTTGCTACGTTACCTGCAATCACCTGTAAATCAGGATATGCTTCTTTAATCATCTTTAAGCAGTTTAATACATTCTGGGAATGTCCATGTGCAGAATCCAGAACTACTACGTCAACCTTTGCAGCTACCAATGCAGCCACACGGTCAAGTACATTAGCAGTAATACCAACAGCAGCACCACAAAGCAGTCTTCCCTGCTCATCCTTTGCTGCCAAAGGATACTTAATGGTCTTCTCAATATCCTTGATAGTAATGAGACCCTTTAAGTTAAAATCATCATCCACGATAGGAAGCTTTTCCTTGCGAGCCTTTGCCAGAATCTGCTTAGCTTCTTCAATAGTAATGCCTTCCTTAGCAGTAATCAGACCTTCGCTGGTCATGGATTCCTTAATTTTCTTAGTAAAATCAGTTTCAAATTTTAAATCACGATTGGTAATAATACCAACTAATTTGCGTCCCTCAGTAACAGGAACACCGGAAATACGGAACTTAGCCATTAATGCATCTGCATCTGCTAAGGTATGCTCGGGAGAAAGAGAAAAAGGATCAGTGATAACACCATTCTCTGAACGCTTAACCTTGTCCACCTCTTCAGCCTGCGCCTCGATAGACATGTTCTTGTGAATAATACCGATACCACCCTGTCTTGCCATAGCAATTGCCATACGATGCTCGGTAACGGTATCCATTCCTGCACTCATCATAGGAATGTTCAGTTTAATCTTCTTTGTCAACCATGTGGTTAAATCCACCTGATTCGGAATCACCTGTGAATATGCAGGTACTAAAAGCACGTCGTCAAAGGTAATGCCTTCACCAATAATCTGTCCCATTTTCTTTCCTCCTGTGTTGTGTGGTTAATGTAAATTTCAATGATTTCCAATGAGTTTATCAAAGTTTATAGGCTCTGTCAACAGCCAATTTATAATACAACATTATCTTATGTATAAGTTATACTTATATCTTAATCATTAAACACTTTTCTGGGAGCAACATTCTTTAATGCTTTTATCATATCCTCGGAGGGGCTGAGCAAGATTCTCTCTCCGCCTTCATAATACATTGCGTAGCGCAAATCCGGCTGAAGAACCTCACCGATACTGTAATCCTTCTCTTTTACATTACGATTTTTGTAATTGTCAAGATGATAGGATTTCACAGGTGCCAGAATCTCCATTCTGTCCACACTATAAGTAGCAATTCTCTTTCTCTTGGACTTTGCCATGACCTTATCAATTACAATTTCCTTGTCAAGATAAAGGTATTCATACTCTAAATCAGTAAACATATTTACTAAATACGCTCCCACACCTGTAATTAAAGCTGCTATCATAGCAGGCGCAAACACTAACATGATAATTCCAAAAAATACAGTCAGTACGATTAAAATTACCTTAACAAATTTTGCCATAGAAGACTGTTTTGCCTTTACCAGGCATTCTACATAAGTATCACTCATTTTTTTAACCTATCCTTTACTAAAATATTTATTTTATGATATAACATTTATTTGTAAGTTGCAAGGTCAGCTTACTCAAACCTGTCACATTTTATCATTTTTTTAGATTCTGATAATAGGTCTTTCATTGACTTTCGGACAACTTACCATTATTATAAGAAAAGACAAGAATTACCAGCGGAAAGGATTCAGAACAATGGCTGTAATGGATGAATTTAAAGAAGAACGTGCTGCATTAAAAAATGCAGGCTTCAAGAAAAAACTTAGTTACTTTTGGGACTATTATAAATGGCATGTAATTGGTACGATTGCAATCGTTGCTTTTGTAAGTTCTTTTATTTATGAATATGCAACCAAAAAAGAAACCGCTCTTTACGCAGTTCTTTTAAATGCAAGCCCTCTCACAAAGGATTCCTCCGAATACATCCAGAGCGTTGCAGACTACACAGCAATTGATACCAAAGAGTTTGAATTATTCTTTGATACTTCTATACGAATTGAAGATGGTTCCATGGATGACGTAACCTATACCTCCGTTCAGAAGCTGGCTGTCTATACTGCTGCTGCTGATTTGGACGTAATGGTAAGTGACTCAACCTCTTTTCAAAAATATGCAAACAGTTATACCTTTTATGATTTGCGGGAGATTCTCACTCCTGAACAAATCGAAAAGTACGAGCCCTATTTTTATTATGTAGATACTGTAACCGTTGAAAAAATCGAAGCAGCCAACGATGCCTTGGACACAGACTTTGTTCCGGTATATCCTAATCCCTACAAGCCGGAGGAAATGACTACTCCTATTCCGGTAGGTATTACGGTGGATAGCAATGAATGGTTAAAGGAAAATTTCTATTTCCGTGGCGAAGATATTACATTAGGTGTTTATTGTAATACCCAGCGCCTGGATATGGCATTACAATATATTGACTTCCTGATGCAGGAAGGAAACTAATGCTTTCTACTCATACTTATATGCTTAAATATAAAATAAAAGTCAGAACTCTACCGCGATTGAGTTCTGACTTTTATTTTACCTCTTAATCACAAGCTGTCTTAAAGGTATTCCAAATTTCTGCGTGCAAATCCTCTGCCTCCTGAGAGATATTCTGGACAATTTCACCCTCAGTTACTGTTTCCGGCAATACAATCATCTGCTGCATTTCCTCAGAAATATGCTCCTCCGCTGCTTTGTTGGTACAATAATAACCAATGTATTCAAAGCAGGCTGCTGCATTCTCCGGTCTGTTAATATAATCAATAAAAGCATATGCTGCATCCGCATTGGGTGCTTTAGAAGGAATGAATCCTGCCATGATACCAAAGCCTAAGCCTTCCTCAGGATATACCAATTCCAAATCATCACGGGCAGTCAACGCTGCTGAAACCTGGGAGCTATACAAAAAGGCAGCTGCCACCTCCCCACTAATCAGATAATCCTGAGTATTGCTGTCATTGATAACTCTGATATTTGGAGCCAGTTCCAACAATTTATCCCCAGCCTTTTGAATGGTTGCCAAATCCTCCGTATTCATGGATTTCCCTAATGCTTTTAAGGTAATACCATTAATTACACGATAATTTGCAGTAATTGCCACATTATCCGAAAGTGCAGGATTCCACAGGTCTCCATATCCCTTGATTTCTACATCCGTCAATGCAGGATCATACATAATCAAAGGAATCCCTGCACCATAGGGTACTGTATACTCATTCTGAGGGTCATAAAACTGTGACATAAACACAGGATTCAGATTACCATAATTTTCAAGACGGGCAGTATCCAGCTTCTGTGCCAGCCCCTCCTGAATTACCACTTCAATAATATAATCATCCGCAATTACCAAGTCATAATCTCCACCCTGAGTTTCCTCCAGCTTTGCAAGCATATCCTCATCATAATCAAAGTGAGAAAAATTAATGCGAACTCCCGTCTCCTCTTCAAAGCCTCTGAGAATTTCCTGCGGAAACATACCATCCCAGGTATACAGGTTCAACTCTCCTGAAAGTCCTGATGCACTTTTTCCCTCCTCCGCTTTACCGCAACCGGCAAGAGAAAATACTGTCAGCCCCGCACAAAGTAATAATGTAATCCATTTTTTCATAATCATCCTCCATTTATAGATAATTGTTATATTCAAAGGGTTCCCCCATTGCTTCTACATCCGACAACTATGCCTTCTGTTTTTTCCCGCTTCTTCCTACCACCGCAGCTCCCACCAAAAGCACCACCGTTGTAAGCAGCATCAATGTTGCCAGCGCATTGATTTCCGGTGTCACGCCTGTTTTCATTTTGGTATATATCTTTACCGGAAGGGTATTTACCGTAGGTCCGGTTACAAAAATACTGATTACCACATCATCAAAGGACATTGCAAAAGCTAACATCACTCCGGAAAGAATTGCCGGTATAATTTGGGGCAGGGTCACATCCCAAAAAACTCTCACAGGAGACGCTCCCAAATCCAATGCCGCTTCCTCCAAGGATTTATCCATGCCCACAAGCCTCGCCTTTACCATGGAAAAAATATAGGGTACGCAAAAGGTAGTATGGGCGATTACCAGCGTAATCATTCCAAAAGGCAGCCCCATAAAGGAAAACACGGACAAAAAAACCATACCCAGAATAATTTCCGGTATCATGATAGGTATCATGGATACCCCTGCTATCAAATCATTCACCGGATTCTTTTTTCTATGCATCCCCAAGGCTCCTGCTGTACCGATAAATACCGCCAAAATACAGCTAAGAACAGCTAAAATCAGACTGTTTACCAATGCCTCTCGCATATCCCTGTCCCGAAAAAGCTCTGCATACCATTTCAAGGAAAATCCCTCCCAGACAGAGGATAATTTGGATGCATTAAAGGAATATATTACCGTTAATAATATGGGAATATATGTGATCACCGTAATAATTCCCACATAAACAAAAGGCCATTTTTTCATTTTCATAGGATTCCCCATCCTTTCACATCAAGCCTTCCAGCTCCGCGGAACCGGTTAACTTCTTATACAGACGTATCATCAGAGAAGTCAATATCATTAACACCGCTGACAATGCCGCTGCAAAGGGTTGATTTCTGCCCTTGGTAAGCTGTTCATGAATCACACTTCCCACCAATACTATTTTGTTGCCTCCCAAAATATCCGCTATAAAAAACAAGCCCATGGATGGAATAAAGGTCAACACAATACCGGATAAAAGTCCCGGCAACGTCAATGGCAGACTTATGGTCCAAAAAGCTTTCAAAGAAGAAGCTCCCAAATCTCTTGAAGCCTCCACCAAACTAAAATCCAGCTTTTCCGCACTGGAATATACTGCCAGAATCATAAATGGTAACAAAGAGTAAACCATTCCTACCACCACCGCAGGATAACTGTACAATAGCTTCAATGGTTTATCCGTAATGTGAAGCCCCATCAAAATTTTATCCAGCACACCATTACTACGGAATACAATAATCCAACCATAAAGTCTGATTAAGGCACTGGTCAAAAAAGGAATCATAATCAAAAGCATCATCCTCTTTTTCCATACTGCATTCATTTTTGCCATAAAATATCCATAGGGATATCCTATCAGTACAATCAAACCGGTGGATAAAAACGCCAGCTTCAGGGACTCTGCAAAGGTTCCCAGATAAAGAGGCTCCAATATTCTTTTATAATTCTCCAGAGTAAAGGTAAAATCTACTCCCCAAACCTCTGCCCGGCTTAGGAAGCTTAACAGAAACATATAAAGTATGGGTAACGCCACAAACAAAATAGTAAAAATATACATGGGAAGCAACAGAAGCCAATTGCTTTTTCCTTTTTTTACTGCACTCCTCATGCCTCCACCACCTTCACTGCATGCTCCGGCAACCATCCGATTTTCACTTGTGCTCCCACACTGATATCTGCATCAATACCATATCGGCTGGCGGTTATCAGCTGTCCATCCTCCAACCGGAATAAAATGCGAAGCTGCCCACCGGCAAAGCTCTTTTCCACCACCTGTGCTTCCTTGGTACAAGGCTCTTCCCCATTCATCAATACATTTTCAGAACGAATGGCAAAGGCATCCTCTCCTACATGCAGAATATTGGCATTCCCCACAAAATCCGCCACATAGCTTGTACGAGGCTGATAATAAATTTCATTGGGTGTACCTACCTGTTCCAATACACCCTTATTCATTACTGCAATCCGGTCAGACATATTAATTGCCTCTTCCTGGTCATGGGTAATATAAATAAAGGTAATTCCCAACTGCTTTTGCAATCGCTTCAGTTCTAACTGCATCTGCCTGCGAAGCTTTAAATCCAGAGCTCCCAATGGCTCATCCAACAAAAGTACCTTAGGCTCATTTACTACCGCTCTTGCAATGGCAATACGCTGTCTTTGACCACCGGAAAGCTGATCCGGCATACGCTTGCCATACTCCTCTAATTGCACCAATTTCAAAGCCTCTGCCACACGACCGGCAATTTCTGCCTTGGGCATTTTTTTAATCTTTAACCCATACCCCACATTATCTGCTACATTCATATGCGGAAATAATGCATAATTTTGAAAAACCGTATTTACATTTCTCTTATTGGGCTCCAGATTAGTGATATCCTTCCCTTCCAGAAGCACACTGCCTTTGTCGGGATTCTCAAGACCTGCTATAATACGCAGGGTCGTAGTTTTGCCACAGCCGGAAGCTCCCAAGAGGGTGATAAACTCTGCACGGTTAATCTCCAAAGATACTCCCTTTAACACCTCTGTTCCTTCAAAGGATTTCTGTATAGCATTTAATTGTAAAATAATATCTTTCATCCCTTTCAGGCTCCTTCTTCCAATCTTAACGAATCCATCCCCAGCTCAACGCCAAAAATTCACCTAAATAATACATACCTCTCAGCCAAATCAGCAGGGTTACACCCCACAGCCAAGGACTCAAATCTTTTCTTTCTTTTAAAATATCCCGCGCTAAAGACAATACAACACAGATAATAAGTACCATAGTTCCAAAGGTAGCACGGTCAGGATAATGAGGGGACAGAACCATAGCACCCCAAGATAATAATGCACAAAAAAGCAATAATTTATTTTCTATGCTAACCCCAATTCCCAAAACACCTTTGCCAATTATCAAGATTCCTGCCAATAAAAGAAGTGCGGGAAACAAAAAAATCAACGCCGACTGTGCCTCACTATAAGTCCGCAAAAACAGATTCCAAAGCAGACCATACTCATTGGAAGCCGCCTCTGCACTTCTTACAAAATTTCCCGGTGCAAGTATCACTAATGCACTTCCAATCAAACAGGATATATTCCCCAAAACCATCCATGCTTTTATTCTTCCTGTTTTCTGCCATTGTATGTACATAACAATAGCGCTGATAATCCACACCGCCGGACCCATATTTTCATTACTCCAGCCCGCAATTAACCCCAACGGAATACTCCAAAAAAGGATTCCGGGCAGTTCTTTTTCCTCCCCTGTCCCTCGGGAAAGTTCACGTAAATAGCAATACAAATACCACAAAAGAAAGCTGGTAATATAAAGATAATTAGCTGCACCTGCCTGCCAGAACATACTCATTTTCCAGTTGGCATTAAGTCCCAAAAGCATGCCAAAAGCAGCAAAGAATGCCGGAACACTCTTATGTCCTGCCAACACACAGATAATACCTGCTAACAACAGAGTTGCCAACACATTACAAATATCCGCCACCTGCTCTCCTGCCAGCAAAGTCAACTGCAAAATGGTATGGGTAACACTTCTGCCACCCCAATTATGATAATGCCAAATCTGACTTTGTATGATATCTCCCAAGGAAGTGATTGGTTCCTCTGAGGAAAGCATAGTGGAATACCACAAATCATCCATCATAAAGGGGACAGCCCTATGTGTCACATATAAAATTACAACAGACACCGCCAATAATACTGCCGACATGATCCAAATTACAGATTTTTTCTTCATTTTCATAGGCTATTCACCGCATCCTTTAATCATCTGTACACTTTCTTCTACCGTAATATTCCTTTTATACTTCCCCTTCAAAAACTGTGGTAGCAGGACCTGTCATATACACCAGATTTTCCTCAGTATCCCACTCTATCTCCAGTTCGCCGCCCAATAGTTTAACAGTTATCTTTTTATCCGTCAAACCATTTAACACACAGGCAACCGCTGTTGCACAACATCCGGTACCGCAGGCAAGGGTTTCACCGCTTCCTCGTTCCCAGACACGCATCAAAACCGTCTTTTTGTCTATAATTTCCACAAATTCTGTATTAGTCCTTCTGGGGAAGCACTTGTGGTTTTCAAAGGAGGGACCGATCTTTTCCAGGTCCATTTCCTTTACTCCCTCTGTAAAAATTACTGCATGAGGATTGCCCATGGATACACAGGTCATACGATATTCCTTCCCCTCCACGGTAATGGGAGTATCTATCGCTTTCTCACTACTTACCTGTAATACTACAGGTATCAATTCCGGCTCTAAGATAGGACTTCCCATATTTACTCTTACTCTGCTGACCAACCCTCTGGGACAATCTTCTGTTTTTTCCACCGTAAGCTGTAAATATTTTACCTGTCCTCCACTGATAATGGTAATATCCGTATTATCCGTCAGTCCTTTGTCATAAACAAACTTTGCTACGCAGCGAATCCCATTTCCGCACATTTCAGAACGACTTCCATCCGCATTATACATCTCCATTTCAAAATCCGCTTCTGTGGAGGGATTGATAAAGATAACTCCGTCTCCTCCGATTCCAAAATGCCTGTCACTTAAACGTCTTACCAGCTCAGGCTTATCCTCTGCCTTGATTTTTTCCACAAATCCATTAACGTAGACATAATCATTTCCACAACCCTGCATCTTTGTAAATTTCATCTTTATTATCTCTCCTATTTTTACTTTTTCAAATCGCATCCGCCCATGGCATATTTTTACTTATATCATCATATTCTTTATAAAGACAAAGAACGTAATAAAACATAAGGAGAATATTTATGAGCGCAAAAACCAAAATTGTAGTACTTCATATGAAGGAATTAATTTATACAGGCATTTTCGCTGCACTTGGCATCCTTTTTATCGTGCTGCTCGTAATGATGTTCCTGCCCGGCAAAGAAAAAGCAACCGAAAGCGATACTCCTGTGTCCTCCGGCTCCATCTACATACCCGGTATCTATACCACGGAACTTATATTAGGCGGGCAAACAGTGGACGTTGAGGTTATTGTAGAGGAAGATATGATTTCCTCCATCCGCATGGTAAACTTAAGCGAAGCAGTGACTACCATGTATCCTTTATTGGAACCCACCTTTGATTCCATCTGTAATCAGGTATATGAAACCCAATCTTTGGAGGAAATTTCCTATACCGCCGACAGCAAATATACTACCTTAGTGCTTATGGAAGCAATTAGTAACTCTCTGGAGAAGGCAAAACCCACACCCACTTCGGACGCTGAAGCAACACCTACTCCTCAGGCGCAACCTTCTGCCACACCATCTCCTGCACAATAAATGTTTTCCTCTATAAACGATAAGCTGCCCGTTTCGCCGCTATAAGGCTATACCGGGCAGTTTTTTCTTCATTCCAAATTTTCCAATTGCTCCAACCAAATTCTTGCACAGGCATCGGAAGGCATCCGCAAATCCCCTCTGGGTGAAACACCTACACTTCCTACCTTAGGTCCATCCGGCAGACAGGAACGCTTAAATTGCTGAGTAAAGAAACGTTTGTAAAAGATTTTTAGCCACTTTAAAATCGTTGCATCCTCATACATTCCTGCAAAGGCATCCTTTGCTACACGGTATATTTTCTCCGGTGGAAAACCACAACGAAGCATATAGTAAAGGAAGAAGTCATGAAGCTCATAAGGGCCTACCAAATCCTCCGTCTTCTGGGCAATCTTCCCCTCCACAGGGGGTAACAATTCCGGGCTTACCGGTGTATCCAACACATCTAACAGTACCTCTGTCAGTTCCTTGTTACCGCAAGTATCCGCATAATATTTTACCAAATGACGTACCAAAGTCTTAGGGACCCCTGCGTTGACACCATACATGGACATATGATCCCCATTATAAGTAGCCCAGCCAAGTGCCAATTCAGACATATCCCCGGTACCGATTACCAAAGCATTGATTTTATTGGCCACATCCATCAGTATCTGCGTACGCTCTCTTGCCTGACTATTTTCATAGGTTACATCATGGTTATTAATATCCTGACCGATATCCGCAAAATGCAGGGTAACGGCTTCCTTAATACTAATTTCTTCCAAGGTTGCTCCCAAAGTGCGAACCAGCTTGCAGGCATTGTCATAGGTTCTGTCCGTAGTGCCGAAGCCCGGCATGGTTACTGCCAGAATTCCTTTTCTATCCAAGCCCAGCATATCAAAGGTACGCACTGTTACCAAAAGGGCAAGGGTGGAATCCAAGCCACCGGAAATACCAATCACTGCCGTTTTGGCTCCAATATGTTCATATCGTTTCTTCAGACCATAGGCCTGAATGGATAAAATTTCCTCACAGCGTTTGTTCCTCATTCCCTCATCCTGTGGAACAAAGGGTAAGGCATCAAATTTTCTGTCTAATTTTGTTTGTTCTACTTCAAGACTAAATGGAACGATAGTGTATGTCAACAGTGGCTCCTTACCATAGATACCCATTCTGCGGCGCTCCATGAGAATACGGCTCACGTCAATATCTCCATAAATGGTCTCTCCCACAAAACGCTTAGACTCTGCCAACAGAGTTCCATTCTCCGCAATCAGATTATGTCCGCCAAATACCAAATCTTGGGTGGATTCTCCTTCTCCTGCGGAAGCATATACATAACCGCAGAGCAATCGTCCACTGGCGGATTTAACCAGCATCTGACGATATTCATTTTTTGCAACTGTTTCATTGGAAGCAGAAAGATTGGCAATCAAGGTAGCTCCCATCAGCGCATGATTTGTAGAAGGAGGATTTGCCACCCACAAATCCTCACAGATTTCACAACCAATCACCACTCCGGGCATATTTTCACATTGGAATAACAAATTGCTTCCAAAGGGAATCTCCTCTCCCTCCAAAAAGAAGCTTACTACCTGATTATTTCCTTCCGTAAAATGTCTGCCCTCATAAAATTCCGCATAGGTTGGAATATTCGCCTTGGGTATCATTCCCAATATTTCACCATCCTGCAGCACTGCTGCCACATTATAAAGCTTTCCTTCCCTTTCTATGGGAAGTCCAACCATTACCAGAGCATCCTTCCCCAAGGTTGCCTGACAGATTACCATAAGTGCCTTCTTTGCTTTCTCCAGCAGAACCTCCTGTAAAAACAAATCTCCACAGGTATAACCGGTAATGCACAATTCCGGAAACACAATCACCTTTGCACCTTTATCATAAGCCTCTTTCAGCTTTTCACAAATTACCTGAGCATTATACTTTGTGTCCGCTACTTTTATCTTTGGCGTAACTGCTGCAACCTTTATAAATCCCTGCTCCATATGCTTCCTTCCTATCCCTGTTATCTTAACGCTTTTTTACGAAGTGCTTTTAATTCATCCACGGTAAAGGTATATTTTGTATTACAAAAATGGCAATTGATTTCTATCTCCTCACCATCATCAATCATACTCTGCAATTCTGCTTTTCCAATACTGATTAATGCCTTTTCCACCCTTGCCTTTTCACAATTACAATAAAACTTGGTAGGCATGGTATCCATGATTTCAGGCTCCATCCCCTCCAGCAAAAGCTCCAGCATCTGTTCCGGGGTATTTCCTGCATCCAAAATACTTGTCACTGACTGTATCCTAGACAGGTTTTCTTCCAGCTTCTCAATTACAGAATCCTCCGCAAAGGGCATTAACTGCACAATAAAGCCTCCTGCCTGCTTTACCGTGTTATCCTTTTCCATCAACACGCCAAGTCCCACACAGGAAGGTACCTGCTCCGAGGTGGCAAAATAATAGGTTAAATCCTCTGCAATTTCACCGGTCTGCAATGCAGTCTGTCCCACATAGGGCTCCTTTAATCCCATATCCTTAATTACACTCAAAATGCCCTGTCCCAAAGCACCTGCCACATCCAGCTTTCCTATGGAATTAGCCGGTAAGATTACATCCGGGACATTGGCATAGCCTTTTACATTTCCCCGGGAATCCGCCGTAACGGTCAAGCCATTTACCGGACCGTCTCCCTTTATCTGTAAGGTAAGTAAATCCTTGTCTCCCTTTAACATACTTCCCATCATGGCTCCGGCACTTAAAAGTCTTCCCAGAGCTGCCGTTACTACGGGGCTGGTATTATGGGACGCTCTCGCCGTCTCCACCATTTCCCTTGTAGTGCAGGCAAAGGCTCTTATCTGGGCGTTTGCCGCCGTTGCTCTTACAATATAATCCGCCATATTTCCTCCATTATTTACCACATTCTTTTGCCACTATATACACTCTCTGGCTTTCCTTAGTTACCGCTTCCCCGGTATCCGCATCCTTCATTTCCATCAGTTTCATACCCGCCTGCTCTATCAATTTTACCATCTGTTCAGGCGTATAACCTCTCTGATAATGAGTCTCCGTAAACCTACGGAAAATCTCCTCTTCCTCCTGCACAAATATGGTTAAATCATACTCATTCACAGAGGTTTCCGGATCATAATAATTTTCCCAGATAAAGCTGCAATCCTCACGATTCTCCGCAATAGTGGCATCACCGATAATCTCACGATATTTATAGTCTGTATTAAAATCAAAAATGAAAATACCACCGGGATACAGATAATTATTTACCAAAGAAAAGGTTTCCAAAAGCTCTTCTTCCTCTAAAATATAATTCACCGAATCACAGACACTGACTACCGTCCCCACGGTACTATACAACTCCAGCTCCCGCATGTCCTGCAAAAGATAGAGAATCTCAGAACCTGTTTCCCCTCTCTTTTCCATGGCAACATTTAACATTTCCGAAGAATTGTCAATGCCAATCATATCATAGCCCAATTTGTACAAAAGCTCTGTCAAGGTGCCTGTTCCGCAGCCCAAATCTACCACCAGATTCCGCTCAGAATCCAATAAATCTTCCGCATCTCGTTTGGGCTTGGACACTCCGTATTCCTGTATCAGCTTATGTATTCTGCCGCACCATTCTTCATAGGGTGTGGCATCCATCAATTCATCATACACATAGGCAAAATCCTGATATGCATCCATTTATTATACCTCAATTTTTCCTAATTCCTGCTTCAAAAATGCTATCAGCCTGTCCATCTCTTCATCCGTTCCGATGGTAATTCGCAGAGAATTATTGATTCTGGGCTTATTCCAATAGCGAACATAAATATCCGCTTCCCGCAGTGCCTTAAAGATTTTTTCCGCCGGAACATTCTCATGGGATGCAAACACAAAGTTTGCCATGGAATCGGGGAAACTAAAGCCCAATTCCTTAAGCTCCTTCTTTACGCGCTCTCTGGTTGCAATAATTTTGCCCGTTGTCTCCTTAAAATATGCATCATCCTTTACCGCTTCCACACCAAGCACCTGGGAGGGCATATTCATGGTATAGGAGTTAAAGGAAAATTTTACATCATTCAAATAACCGATGAGTTTTTCGCTACCAATACAAAAACCGATTCTAAGTCCTGCCATCGCCCGGGACTTGGAAAAGGTCTGTACCACCAGAAGGTTATCATATTTTTCTAAAAGGGAAAGGGCGCTGGTTCCACCAAAATCAATATATGCCTCGTCCACTATCACAATCACATCCCGGTTAGCTTCCAAAATTTCCTCTACCACATCAAGACTTTCCAACAAACCGGTTGGGGCATTGGGATTGGGGAAAATAATACCACCGTTAGGCTGTTTATAATCAGACGGGCAAATATGCCAGTTTTCATCCAACGCGCAGGTTTTGTAAGGAATCCTGTACAGGTCTGCCCACACATCATAAAAGGAATAGGTTACATCCGGAAACAGAATGGGCTTGTCACTATTAAAGAAAGTCAGAAACGCCATAGCTAACACATCATCGGAACCAACTCCCACAAATACCTGCTTAGAGCTTACCCCATAATATTCTGCCAATGCATCCACCAAGGGGGTAGTATTGGAATCCGGATATAAACGCAGTGCATCACAATTCATGCCTGCTGCCAATTTTTCCACTCCGGGAGCCGGCGGATACGGACACTCATTGGTGTTCAATTTAATCATATTCTGTTTATTGGGCTGCTCGCCAGCCACATAGGGTACTACTTTTCGTACATTTTCTTCCCAATTCATAATTATGCCTTTCTGTATATATGTCTTTTATATATGTCTTATATATTTATTCCTCAAATACTTATCACCGTGCATATGTATTTTCAGGGCACTATTTTGCAAGCTCGCCCAACTCATTGCGATAAACTGCTACCTGCTCCGGCATTCCCAACTGTTCATAGCAACGTATCAGACCTTCCAAAGCATCCTTACCGCCTGCTCCAAGGCTTAAAAGAGGCACTGTTTCATAGGCTGCATTATAATACCAAATAATAGCTTCCTCCCAATCCGAAACAGCCTCATAAAAATGTCCCATTTCACAGCAAATCTCAGAGCACCCCTCCTGCACCAGCACCTTGGAAGCATACTTTAAAAAGTTTACTGCATCCTCCCGCACTCTTGCAGCCCGGGCTGCAATACAGCATGCCTGTTTCACTTCATCCGTAGTTCTGTCCGGGTCTGATGCACTTTGTTGAAAGTAGCTTTCTGCCGCCAATAATTCTTCCGTATCCTTTGCCAAATATAATTCTCTGGCATACATATCCTGAAGTCTGGGAGACAGTCTCTTTCCGGCAGCAATCTGTTTCCTGAAATTCTGCAAATCACGCTTTGCATGACTTTCATGGGGCATATGGGTAATTACGATATCACTGTCATATACAATGGGAACAAGGCGAACTGTCTCATGAATTGCCTCCTCCCATACAAAATCCCTTTTCCGTTTAAACAATTTGGGACGATATTCCTCATCAAAATTATAAACTGTACCAAATTGTAATTGATTCCCATACTTCATCTGCACAATTTCAATTTCCGGCAAAAGAGTCTGCTTCAGAGCCGCAAATCTCTCATAATTTTCCGTTGACAATACTTCGTCCGCATCTGCGGAATAAATATAATCTGAAGTTGCCTTGGAAAAAGAAAAATTGCGGGCTGCACTAAAATCATCCACCCACTCAAAATCATAGATTTTGTCAGTATATCCTGCTGCGATTTCCTTTGTCCTGTCTGTAGAACCGGTATCCACAATAATAATTTCATCCATCAAGCCTTCCAGACTATCCAGACAACGGGCAAGAACCTTTTCTTCATTTTTTACAATCATGCATAAGGAAATTGTTATCATGTAAGCATTCCTTCTCTATCACAAACATCCTATAAAACTATTTTTTATAGTACCTTAGACAAAAACTCCTGTAATCTGGGACTCTGAGGATTAGCAAAGAACTCCTGTGGTGTATTTTCTTCTACAATATTTCCTCCATCCATGAAAACCACCTTGGTTCCCACTTCCTTGGCAAAGCCCATTTCATGAGTTACTACTACCATGGTCATACCACTGTCTGCCAGTTCCTTCATAACCTCCAAAACCTCTCCCACCATTTCCGGGTCAAGGGCGGAAGTAGGCTCGTCAAAAAGCATTACCCGTGGATTCATGGCAAGGGAACGGACAATGGCAATACGCTGCTTTTGTCCACCGCTCAAAGATGCCGGGTAGGCATCCGCCTTTTCTGCAAGCCCTACTCTACCAAGAAGCTTTAATGCATTCTCCTTAGCTTCTTCCTCGCCCATAAGCTTCAGCTTGGTAGGTGCCAATGTAATATTTTCCATAATCGTCAAATTATTAAATAAATTAAAATGCTGGAACACCATTCCCATATGCTGGCGAACCTTATTAATATCCGTCTTTGGGTCAGTAATCAACTGTCCGTCAAACCAAATTTCTCCGCTGGTAGGCTTTTCCAACAGATTCAGGCAGCGCAAAAAGGTACTTTTACCGGAACCGGAAGGACCTACCACTACAATTTTTTCACCCGGATGAATATGATAATTCACCCCTGCCAATACATGGTTATCATTAAATTTTTTATGAAGGTCTTTAACGATTATCACTCTTACGCAACCTCCTCTCCAATCTTCCCAACAGCTTGGTTAATATCTTTACAATTACAAAATAAACAATCGCCGCACCAATCAAAGGTGTAAACGCATCATATACTTTGGAAGTCATCTGATTTGCCACACGGGTAAGGTCACTTAACCCTACATAACCTACAATGGCTGTTTCCTTAATCAACACAATAAATTCATTACATAAGGGGGGCAGTACATTTTTAAATGCCTGAGGAATGACAATATAACGCATGGTCTGAAACTGTGTTAAACCAAGGGAACGTCCTGCCTCAGTCTGTCCCTTATCCACTGCCAAAATACCGGCACGGACAATCTCCGCCACATAAGCACCTGAATTGATACCAAAGGTAATACTTGCCACCAAAACACCATTCTTGCAGCCTGCCATAAACACAAACCACATAAGCATTATCTGCAATACCACCGGTGTACCACGAATAATATCCATATAAATATTGGCAATATGTGCTGCCAAGGTAGGTTTCCCATCCTTCCGAACAGAAAGCTTCATAAACGCTACAATGGTACCTATAATAATACCTATAATGGACGCAAAAAAAGCCACCTCAAGCGTAACTCCAAGTCCTTCCAGATAAAGTTTCCATCTGTCCCCGGTAATAAAAGCCGCTTCTATGGCCTTTATCACTGAATTAAACCATTCCATTTCTATTCCTCATTCTTCCTAATATTTGTATCAGTCAACCTGACATAGTTACCCACATGATACATAATAGCAAAAAGAGGATAACGGCACAAGCCATTATCCTCCATTTTTATGAAAAATTTGTTTATTTATACACCGCTTACTCTACTTCTGCGGAATCAATATACTGAGTAAGTAATTCGTCAAAGGTTCCTTCCGCCTTAATCTCTGCAAGTGCCTGATTTACCTTTTCAACCAGTTCACTACCCTTAGGAAGCGCAATTGCATATTCCTCTGATTCAAACTCAAACTGTGCACCTTCCAATGCAATTACCTTTCCTTCAAACTTTTGTGTAAATACCTTTGCAGGATTTCTGTCAATGATAACCAAATCCACTCTTCCGTTATTTAAATCATTCACTGCATCCAGTGCTTTATTGTAGGACTGTACGGCAGCTCCTTCAATTTTAAATGCAATGGTCTCTCCTGTTGTACCCATTTGCACACCGATGGCCTTATTCTTCAAATCCTCAGCAGTAGCAATGGTAGAATCCGCAGGAACAATTACATACTGCACAGCCTCATAATAAGGGTCTGAAAAATCTACTGCATTCAAGCGTTCCTCGGTAATAGTCATACCGGCGATGGATGCATCAATTTTGGTTCCGATTGCAGCAACCAAAGAGTTAAACTCCATATTTTCAATCTGCACTTCCATTCCCAACTTTTTGCCAATTTCTTTGATTAACGCGATATCAAATCCGTCAGGCTCTCCATCATCCCCGATATATTCAAAGGGCGGGAACTCTGCGTTAGTACCTACTACCAATACCTTGTCTCCGGATGCAGCTTCACTGCCACATGCGGTAAATGCTGCAAGACATAAAACTGCTGCCAGTAACATTGCAATTACTTTCTTCATAAAAATCTCCTCCTATTTGTTTTACCAATTTCGAACTTGACTCAATATATCATTTTTTTCAAAAGAAGTCAACAACCCCACTGCAGAGCAACGGGGTTGTATGAATCAGCAAAGTTTGTATAAATATGCAGGAAATGTTTTTTGCAAGATACTGTTTAAACACATAAGTATCCAAAAAGAGCCTGTTATATAAGGTAAAAATGGAATGGGTTGTTTCAAATTTCCTTTGTTGTTAATATTGTGGCACATCCCCTGTATCAGAGCAAGCATAGAAAATGCTACTAACATATGTATCAAATAGCCTTTCATGCCTATACCCGTAGCAGTCTCTGTTATGGCACATACTGCAAAAGCATGACAATCCGCCCTTCCGTAAAATCTACAGAAAAACAATTCCTGTAACAGAATAAATAGTAACAATTCCATAATCCTGTCACACTTTCCTATACACAGCAGTAACACACCAGCTATCATACCAAGCCACCACACGTAGTCATAAATCATGCAACTTTCCACATCCATTATACAAGCAGCCGTCAAACATCCTGCCAATATGGCAAACAACATAACATACCAAATCCTACTATTTACAGGGAAAATATCTGTACCAAACATCCAAATCTCACCGAATACAAAAACAGCCTCACTATTTAAAATACACACACACAATTGTAATACCGGACTTACGCCTTTCTTTTGCTGCTTTATGCACTCTGCTTCTTTATCCAGCTTTTGCAGCATTCGTAAACAGTAATAGGTTAAAAACACTACTGCCAAGCAGAAAAGAAGACATCCCATCCTACTGCTAAACTTATCGCAATCTTGTCCGTAATTCATCTAAAACCGTTCCTCTCACGCCAACCACATCCATTTTAGGATAATCCTCCAGATGCTTATCTCCTCTATATGCTCGGACAGTAATTACATAATCATCCAAATAAGGGGTATATAGCGGTATCATAAACTGTATATTTTCCGTCTTGGTATGGGTGGGAATATCATAACAAATAGTTTGGTTCAGCGTAGAATCCAAGGCTACCAGCTCCTGCGGGAACTCTATCTCCAGCTTCTCCACATAGCCCCATGTAGTAATGGTCAGGATACCGCTCTCTCCACATTTGAAAATCGAGTCATGGGGTGCTAAGATACGCTCCACCTTGGTATCCAGACCAAACTCCGTGATTTCATACACCTTCGTATTTACATTTCCCACATTATCCACTGCTGTAACGGTTACCGTGAAATCTCCTGAAAAGATGGGCTCCAGCGCAGTTATGTTGATACGGATGCAGCCGTCTGCCTCCGAGGTGTAGGTTTTGCTGATTACATTGTCCTTATTAAAGATATCCACCTGAAACTCTTTTACACCACTGTAATCATCCTGAGCACTTAATTCCAAAGTGACATTTATCTGACTGCGGTCAATGAGCTGCAGCGTGTTCAAGACATCCGCACCCGTAATTTCCGGTGCCACACAGTCCCCTATGAGGGTAATGCCGTTTAGCAGGTCTGCCGCAGGATCAGAGTAATTATTATAGCTGTTGCTAATCACTCCTGCCCTTGGTGTTACCCGGATGTGCTTTCCATGGGCTTCATTGCCCAGCAGAAACTCTGAGGTTACCCAAATATCACTGTTTGCATTGTTACGAATAGTTCTAGTGTTCATATGAGGCTTTAATACCGGTACTCCTACGGTGCCAAGGGTTAAGCCGGAGGCATTGGTTGTGATACTGCCACCTGAAATTGCCATCATGGGAGTTTCCACCATATTCCATGCAGTATCAAAGCCATCCATTTGGGATTCATAGATGGTTTGGTTTATCTGATAACCGACGGTGACATTGCCGCCTATATAGGACTCAAAATCCATCACAAATGGTGTGGCATCGTCACAGCGCACATAGTAAACACCCTCTCCCGAGGAGTAAAAGACATTATCTCCACTAGTAATGAATAGCTGTCTGGTATAAATGGGCCAGGGAGCCTCCATAAGCTTCTTGGGCGGAATTTCGATATGGCTGGTCTGTCCCACATTTCCTGCCACATCCGCCGGTGCCACATGCAGGTATTGGGTATGCGAGGACAGAGTTACATTTGTCCAGGTCTTTGTCTTTCCCACAAAGGAACCGTTGGATGCATTCACCGCTGTGGTTGCATCCGTATTCACAAGGTAATAATAACCAAACAAGCCTGTGGTCAGGGTATTCTGCACTATATTGGAAGTACACATTTTCCCTCCTGTCAGTGCCAGATGGGAATGTACCTGATGGTAATAAAGGGTTCCCTTATCCTCAGCATCCGTCCATGACACCTGTACCATGTTGCCGTTACTGTTTGCCATCGGCTCTATAGCATCCTTTTTTACCTTTTCAGGGGCTGCCAGGTCAGGAGCTGCCACTGCATCCAGTTCTCTGTCATCCAGATATCCGATATCTAAAGTTCGAATGACAATGGCTCCATCCCCCTGTCGTTCCCCGGCTTTATCCGTATAGCTGACGGCATAAGCGGTATTTACATAATTGCTGCCCCCATAGGCAGAGGTATTTATCATTGGCAATGGTGTTTCTGTCTTGCGGTAAAATCTTCTGATTCCATTACAATCCTCATCATACCAGTGCATATGATATGCATCCCTGTTTCTTACGGAAGAACTGCCATGCTCCCCACAGTTTTTCCAATACAAATACAGTACGTCTCCTCCATCCACGATACAACCCTTGTAAGGGTCTTCATGAACCATGTAAGGGGTTGGAGAATGACTTTCCCCATCCCCTGTCACATAGATATCAGAACCTTCCACACAGAGCAGCTTCGTACCAATCAATTGGTTACCATCTTCATCAACCATACCGGTCATTATTTCACTTGGGTATTCTGCTTTGGTAAGAAAAGGCATTCCTGACCAATCCCTGTCCTGAATTTTTAAGGCTATGGTTTCTCCGGTAACCTCGGTGTAGGCGGTGGTAGTTCCTCCCGCTGTATAAGTTCCTGCGGTACCGCTCTGGTAACCACCGCCGCCACCAGCCATACCACTTGCGCCGGTAGCTCCTCCGGTGTTACCACTTCCTGTCACGCTGGCACTACTGCCTCCGGCTCCACCGTCCTGCTGTGAGGTGGCTCCTCCACCGCCTCCGGCAATGAGAAGGGTTGCTCCCAGCTTTTGGGAGGATATGATGGTATAACCGCCACCATTGGAAAAGCCTCCATCGGTCATGCTACCACCACCGCCGTAGCTGTTCTGTCCACCTACGCTGTAGGTTAAGGTATCGCCCTTGGTAAGCCAGAAGGTACCGCTGACACTGCCGCCCTTTCCTCCGCTTTTGTCACCATAATTACCGCCCTGTGCTCCATAGGCTGTCAAAGTATATAAGCCGCTGTGAGGCACTGTGTAGGTTTTGGCATATCCACAATAATCAAAGGTTTCCGAAACACTTAAGGTACTTCCCACATCCGCTGCTGTATTTACCTGCTTCCAGGTTTTGTTATCCGTGCTCTGATAGAGCTTATAAGCCTGTTGATTGGTAATAGGTGTGGTCCAGCCCCATCGAAGGTCTACCGCGCCCTTTCTATCATTATCCGTGTAATTATCCTTGGATTTCAGCCACAGCTCCACCCACTGGGCGTAGAGGGTCATGTCCTTGGTGGGAGTAATCACATCCCCGGGTGCTCCTGCGGGTTGGGTAAAATATTCATCATAGTACCAGCCGCCGAAGGTGGCATTTGCCTTGGTGGTTTCCGGTAAGGTAATGTAATCCGGGGTGTAGTTGGCACGGATGGTGTCTATATTGCCACTGGGAGCCAGAAATGTATAGATGTGATTTATCAGCGTTCCATTAAATGGCTGTATTCTGCTCCATTCCTTGAAATGCAAAGTGCTTGTCACATCACTTACCGCTTTACCACCATTTTCCTCAAAGGTAACTTTATAACCTTTAGGTGGTGTTACCTTACTATCATCCACTACATACTGTGTTAAATAATTCTGTGTGATGGATGTAATTCCTAATTTTCCATCGTATTTTCCACCACCTGCATCAATGTTCAGAGTGCTTTCGGATTTTTGCCACTGAGCGTAGAGGGTTATGGTGGCAAGTGATTCTCCTTCTGCATTAATGTCGTAGGCAGTAAGATTTAAAATATCCGCCTTATCTGCATAGGAAGTTCCGCTTCCATCCGGCTCAGTGTTCCAACCAACAAACTCATAACCAATACAGGAGTATGCATTTTTCGTAAGCTTTGTAGAAGCAACGACCGGTTCTCCTTCATAAACAGTAGCGTTATTGTACATATGGAAACTAGGATTCATGTACCCATAACACGGATAAGGTAAGCTAGCACGGTTATCATCATACACAACCTTATACTTATTCCATGAGATTGCTTTACAATTATGAGCACCTACATATACTCCCTGCTCAAGATTACTACAGTAAGGGCATAAATGATAATAGTCATATCCCATACCACAAGCCATGTAATCAATTGTTTTCACTGCATCCTCATTCATGTAAAAGTAGGTATACTGCAGGATTTCTCCACAATCTGCACAGTAGGGAATCCAACCGGAATTGTAGTATTTAAAACAATTACTTCTGCCATACTCAAGTCCCAGGTAATAATCATCACTTCTATGTACGTCATGAATACATTGAGAAAACTTGTGCTCTACCACCCACTTGCCAATGGGCACATCTCCCGCACGCTCCCAGTCATAGTAATAATGTTCTCCAACCTCCAAAGCACGCACGCTGGAGGTTATCCCGGTACTTATGGTAGTTCCCTCTTCATAATGGGTATAATCCGTATCCCACGGCTGTATTGTAAATCCCTCTCCATTCGGAGCAAATGACACATAAGGACTGTCATATATGGTGTCTGCTTTTACAGATAATGACGGAACACAAAGGAAACAGCACATCAACAGCCAAAGAAATACTCTAATTTTTTTCTTCATAATTTTTCCTTTCCTAACACAAAAATAAGCCAAACATAATTGTTCGGCTTATCAGTGTTAAATATTATATTTTTTAAGACTTGAATATCTGGTATCTTGTATGCTAAAATATATTTACAGAAGGTGGTACTTAGTTGTACCCCTCGTGGATAATTAGAAGTTAAAAAATAACCGCCTAGATTACCAGTCCGGGGCGGTTATTTTTTGTCTTTATGACTTATCTTGTAAACAAGACCTATTATTGCTACAATCAGCAGTCCAAACTGGATTAAGCTATCATATGTAACGTACATAGGCATTACCCCCTTTCTCAAGGGGCAACCGTTCCCACCGACTATAGTATAATAGATTAATATTTATTTTACAACACTTCTTATTTATTCAATCCACATTATTGATATGTATTACATCTTGAGCAATATGTTACATCCGGTCCAGGAACTAATAACCCAGTAGTCTCATCCAACACAGGTGCAGAGGGTTCTGTAACCCAATCGTGGTCATCTGTGTTATACATTTCAGTTCCTCCATACGCACCACACTCACTACAATGGTATTCTATTATGGTGGAATCAACACAGTTTCCTTCCTGTACTGTATTTCCTACCATATTGTGAGACAACGTTCCTTCATGACCGGATTCTGTTACTTCCCCACATCTGCTGCATTGAACATAATAATTGGGGCTATAGGTACAGGTAGCTTCTCCATCCACATGTCTCTGCAAATCATGTCCTAATGCTCCACCTGCTTCACTGGTTCCACCACTGGCTCCACACTCACTACATACATTAGCAACCAACGCTCCTGTGGTACAGGTTGCTTCGGAGATTACCTGCTGTGTGTAGGAATGGGTATGTGCCGGTGCCGGGGTGGGCTCGGGCGTAGGTTCCGGAGTCTTTTGGGGCTTAGACGCTTCCTCTTTCTCTACCTTTTCAGACTTGGACTCTTCCTTTTGGGTTGACTGGGACTTGGTTTCCTCAGTTTTACTTTCCTCGGACTTCTCTTCCTTCTGAGTGGTCTGAGCCTTCTCAGCTACTTCTGCCTTATCCTTGGAATCAGCTTTTTCTTCCTGCTTGGTTTCTGCCTCCTTCTTGGCAGCCGCATCCTTAGCGGCAGTACTTTCCTTGGTTGCTGTGGATGCCGAAGTACTCTCTTTTTCCACTGTAGTGTCCTTTGCTGTGGACGGTTTTTCAGGAGCCGGCGTAGCTGCCTCTGTGGAAGCTGCTACAGATTCCTTTTTTGCTTCCTGTGTAGCTTTCTCCTTGCTCTCCGTGCCGGATGTAGCGTTTTCCTGCTTTGACGCTTCCGTAGATGGTGTTTCTGCCTGAGATGCTACCAAAGAGTCCACTGCTGTACTTTCGGTTGCGTTGGTTGCTGCTTTACTTCCACAGCCTCCTAATACCAGCATTGTTGCTAATAAAATCATTAATACTTTTTTCTTCATTGGTTTTCCCCTTTCGTTTTGTTTTATCTACCATGTATTCTTGCAATTTATTTTCCCTATTGGCATTATAACACTTTTTACATTTTATGCAATTCTTTCTGCTTGACGCATCACACACATAAATTAACCCATCCGCCAAACAATATGCAATTATCAAGGTTCCCCACAATCCAAACTAATCCCACACCTTCACAACTCTCAATGTTCCGGCTGTTAATTCCGAATAAAATCTTTGTACCTCATTTTTATCTAAATATACATTCATTCTTTGCACTGCCGTAGAATTATCTTCATTAGAAATAATCGTACCGGCCTGGTCAAATACCGCCTGTACAAATACATTTTCCCATACAAGCTCCGTTCCCTCTTCCGTTACGCTATAAATATGTATTCTGTCTCCGGTGCGAAGTGTACCACCCACCATTTGGTACAAATCCTCCGCCTTTACCCCTGCAACTACAGGTTCATTCATTTTCGCAGTAATTTCATCCAATTTTTCAAACATACCTGTGGTTAATAAAACCCCTTCTTCAATGGTTTCCATTGCCAGCAGTTCTTCTATCTGAGTCTCTTCTATCACTGCTGTTTTCGGAATAAAACTTTTATCCAAGAAACATTCTTCCAAATAAAGTTCAAAATTTTCCTTGGACAACACCTGCCCCTTTGGTATTTCCTTCGCTGCCACATACACCTTTCCCCGTTCATAGTTAGTAAGCATATTTTTTTCCATTTGGAGCATGACTCCAAACACCGTGAGAGCCGCTACCAAAGCAGCAATTATACTTCCGTTCCATAACCTTCTGCGAATAATGCTTTTATCCTTTTTCTCCTGTTTCTTTTTCATAATGTTCCTTTCTGTATCTCTTCTTAAAATTTATTCCTTATCCATATTGAGACACAATATCCACCAGTTTCCCTTTATGAGCATATACATTTATCCCCATAATTCCTTCCACCGGAAAAGATAATTCGCTGTACACACTGGTAGACGTAATCATAATATCATTTGGTGCCTTTACAGTTCCCAAACTTCCCTGCCAAGTGGTAAGTTGTCCGCCGGTGTCCATGCTATGTACTGTTACTGTATTATCCCGTACATTATATATAATATATTTTTCTATCTTTACCTTTCCGGATATCAATGCTCCATTCGTCCCCTCCCATTGCTCATTTAAGTTCAAATTTCCCGAAACCGCAGTACAATATCTGTTATAAGCCTCCAGAGGATTCTCTATCAGAATGGCATGTGAAATCCCATATTCCTCCACGGAAATTACTGCGGAAGCCAAATTGGAGGCAGCCAGTGCATCCTCCAAATACAAGGAGGTTGCGCGATAAGACTGCATTTGAAGTAAAGTAGATAACAGAATTCCCAAAAACAGTAGCAGAAATAACCCCATTACCCATTCCACCTGTCCAACACTCTTTTGCAGCTTCCAATTTAATTTTCTAATGTTTTGCCGTAGACACTCTTTTTTCCGAACAATCATATTCTCCTCTTAGCTTTCCCTGTATTTGCAATGTAATTGCTTCTCCATAGGGCACTGCATTTACTGTAGTGCCCCCATACTGAATCTCTGTTACTCCCATTGCTTCCAACTCATCCGTCAATAGAAGCATGTCCTCCACTGTAAGATAACCTGTGGTCTCCATTTTCAAAATATACTTTCTGGCCAACTGCCCCATTTCATCCTTTTGATGCAGCAGCTCTACATTATCAAAATATGCCAGCATCACTACAGTCATTGCAAGCATACAAATCCCTGTAATCATCAGGTTACCTACATTTCCCCGCTGCCTGCTCATCCCCATACTTTTCATCCTGTAATTGCCTCCCTGCTTAAACTCCTGTCAGAATGGATGTTGCTTTTGTCTGCAATGCATTTACAATGGTTTGAATAAATGCGGTTAAACTATCCTTCATTACCACACACAGAAGTAATGCTATAATGCACAACCCTACTGTTACCAAAATACCGTCAATTCCATCTTCCTTATGTAAGAATCCCTTTAAAAACCAATTTTTTATTGTCATATCATTTTTCCTCCCGTTTTTATATTCTTTGTTTTTGAATTTAGGGGATCATTCTAAAATGTTGCCCCAAAATATCTTCTGTCAATTCTACAAATTTACCGCCGATGCAAACAGGTAGCTTACACAGGCATAAATAACAATTCCCAATACCGCCATCAACAACCCTAATTGATAAAATGTGACACTTCTGTCAATACCACTTTTTTTACTGTTCAGTAATGCCGTTTCCATATCCTTCAACTGTTCTCCAATATCACTAAGCACTTCCACCGCCTGTCCCGATTCACAGGCCTGCAAAATAGTAATACAAAGCGAATCAATATACCTGTTATCAAATTTTTGCGCAAATACATCTAAAGCCTCATAAATGTCTGCCTTAATCACAATGCAGCCTGCCAAATCCAATAGAGCCTGTCCCAATCTCCTTTCTCGAACACTTCCATAGCACTCAGCCAATGCATCCGTCACATAAACGCCTGCTTTTATCTGTATTTCCAAAGCATGGTATACCAGTTTGATTTCAGACAACATCTTTTGATTATCCTGCTTATTCAGATGTACCATAAGCCATTCAGGAAGCCAAAATAAACAAATTGCCGCCAAAACTCCGTAACCTGTGGAAAGCTTGCCCAATACCACCATTCCCAATGCTGCAAGCATTAATCGAAGCAACAGATAACTTCCGGGATTTATCCAGCCTCCAAAATGAAAAACAGCTCCGTTTCTTTGCAATTTACGTTGTGTTTTCTGATACCATGTGCTGGATGTCCGCTTTTCCTTAATGAAACTGCTTAATTGTTCATATTGCTTCAAAACCAATTTTTCAGGATGATACGAAGCGATTCG
The DNA here is from genome assembly GCA_017624835.1 of Lachnospiraceae bacterium. Classification (GTDB taxonomy): domain Bacteria; phylum Bacillota; class Clostridia; order Lachnospirales; family Lachnospiraceae; genus Acetatifactor. The sequence goes on along the minus strand of JAGAMG010000033.1, from coordinate 18,542 downwards.
CAAAAATGTTACAAACACCAATAACGCTACTATACCTGCAATGATTCCGGTTTGTGCTCCTCCTAATATTTCCATCCCAGACCTCCTATTGATTTATTTTCAGTAATTGGCGGAAAAAAAGAAGAAAAATCAAAGAAGCTGTACCCAATGCCAAGTAGCCCGGTATGGTGTCAAAAAGAATTACCCAGATGGATGTATCAATCAACTTATCCACCGTAAGTAGGGCAAATAATGACATTAATAATAGTAAAAGCATATTTATCAATGCCTCTCTTAATATCCCTTTTCGTTCCTCTCGCATTCGCAAATATTCACGCACGGAGCGCCTGCTGCCTTCCACCAAAGCTGCAAAATCAGCGCAGTAGCGAATGCTAACCTCCAGATTATATGCCAATTCTTTAAACTTTGGATGCTCCACCTTGTCCGCCATTACCAATAATGCCATTCCTGCATCACCGGTTGTTTGGGCTTCATAGCTACACTCATTTAATGCACTTTTTATTGGTTCATCCATATATTTACTGACTTGATTAAAAATGCCGGTTACCTCTCCTGCTGTAATGCTGTAATTACCCAGAAAATTCAAAAGCTTTAACAGATTTTCATTTACTAAATAGGATTCCCTGGCTTTACAAAGCCGCAACAGCAAACATTCCATCAAAACAAGAAGCAATACCCCTGCTCCTCCCATCCATACATTTGTAAATGCAGCTAACACCAGAAAAAATATTGAGAAAGACACAAGATTCCCCACCAACCATAATTCTGCCGTCAATAAAGGAAAGCGCCTTTTCCATCCACTGTAATTCAACTCCTGCTCCAATCGACACCAAATGGTATTCTCCTGATGCAACGCCAGAAGTCTCCTTCTGTCTGCCAAAAGTCTTTTTCTGGCAGCCTCATCCATACCACTTTTTGTTTTCTGCAAAATACTACAAAACAGTTCCAACCACCGTACTCTGGTAAATAGCAGTTCAAATCCTATAAACAGCACCAAAAATATGAACCAATACTTTAGCATATCTTCTCCTCTTCCTTAAAAAATTCTCTCATACTCCAATTCTCTCTTTTCCCGATTCCACCCATGACAGGCAAAAATCTCCTTTACCCGGTAATGCTCCATAAACACCAAAGTCTGAAAGCAATCCATCATTTTCATTAATTCATCCCTTGAATATCTGCTCTCATACATGGCATAATCCACCAGCTTATCCGGTGCCTTATCAGCCGAGGGCGCATGAATAGTCGCTGCACATAGCTGCCCTGTGTACGCTGCATTCAATAGATAAAGCGCCTCCGCACCTTTTACCTCACCAATGATAAAAAAATCCACATCCATGGTAAGTCCCGCAATACTGATATGTTTTAAATCATAACTGACACTACTCTCACCGCTTCCGGGCAAGGAGTGTAAAAACATCATATCCGGATGAAACCTGGTGGTTAACTCGTCCGCCTGCTGAGTTACCAAAATAGCCATATTATCCGGAAGCGTTTCCTTTAAAGCATTTAAAAGTGTGGTTTTACCCGAGGAATTGCCTCCGCAAATCAGGGTTGAGCCTTGACGAAATCGGGTAATCAACAACTCTGCCAGCTCCTGACTAAGCATATTTTTTTGTATTAATTCTTTTACCTGCGGAAATTTTTTGGGAACCTTGCGAATACATAGGTATGGCTCGTTGTAGGTATTTACCAACGGCATGGATAGTGTAAAACGTAAGATGAAATCCGGATGACTTTCCGTATCCGTAAAACGCTGAATAGCGTTGAGATTTGAAATGTTTACTTGATTTTTAGTAGCTACATAATCAATGAATTGGCGATATTCCTTTTCTGAACCAAAAGAAATTCCCGAATCCATTCGTTTCCCTTCTCGTTTGACTCGAATATTATCGTAGCCTACGACACGAATATCCGATATCATACTGTCATCAATTAAGGGCGATAATCTGGAATAACCAAAGATGTATTGTTCAAAGGCCTTAAGAAGCTTTCTTTGTGCCTTCTCACTCATATCATAGTATTGCCGGATATGTTGGGCAGCTTCCTGTAAGAAATCCTTCTTTTCCAGTTTTCCCTTTTTCATTTGCATCAGTGTTGCCTGCTTCTGAGTCAGATAATCGTCCACAAGCATTTGTAGTCCATCTTCGGACAAATCAGTCTTTTTGTTCACTAAATTTTTAGTCGTAATCATCCCTCCTATAAAAATACGGCATACAATAAACAAACCGGTTGTAAAAATAATGGTAACATTGTTCGAATTGACTTGAATAATAGATACTAAGCAGCAGACACTGCTAAGCAGTTCTTAATTTACATCGTTTTACCCAATATGTCAACCCCTTTTCCAAACTTTTTTATTCACATTGCATAAAAACAATTATCTTGTACAAGCTATTGAAACTTTTCCTTAAGATGTGTTATACTACTTGCAAAGCAAGATTCTCTTACCGAAAGGAGATTTATCATGTTCGTTGTATTAGGTGGCGGTTTATTAATTATTATTATTGCAGTGGTAATTGCAGTGGTTTCTTCCGTAGTATCCGCAGTTGCTGCTGAAACAGACAACACGGAAAGCTAAAAAGAAATGGTAGATATCTCTTAGATATCCGCCATTTCTCTTTTTAATCCCTTTCTTCCTGACAGGAAGAAAACTATTGCGGAATAATATTGAAATATTTTTGCAAGATTTCCTGCAATTCAATGGCTGCTTTCCCCGCCACATCCAAGCTATTCTTTAACCCTTCAATTTCCCTAACATTTACTATATGTGCCGGCACTTCCAGCAACACCATTCCACTCATACAGACTAATGGAAATCCCTCTCCTTTTGCTTTACAGCGCATAGACAAATTACTTACTAGGCCTCTTCCTGCCTTCATATCTGCTTTATAATCACCATAATAAAATATCGTTACTGCATACTCCTCACTTTGAAGCTTTAATGTTTTTATCTCCGAGTTTCTTTCCAAATTATTTGCTGTAATCTCAAATGCCATAAAGCACCTCCCTATATAGCTTTCGATAATATTGCACCTCGCGCAGCCACACATTCTAACATATTTACTATACCTATCTTTTTCCCGATTACTTCTTCCAAATGCTTTTGTACAAAGGGATACTCACAGGTTTCACCCATAAGCAGTATTACGGAAAGTGCTTCCTTTGACACCCCCGATTCTTGAAACAGCACTCTCAAGATATCATCACAATTTCTCAAAATAGGGGCAAAGCATTTCTCAAATCTTTCGATAGGATAATCCATGGTAATGGACAGGTAGCTGTTCTGAAACCGAATGGGCGCACTGTCATTTCGTAAAAGCTGTCTCTTAATACGAATCCAATCACAATGCATCTTATGAAACGCTTTCCTGTTCTCCCGCTTCCAACCATTAATTCCAAGCTCCCTAAGCGCCTCATCCAACATAAAATGATCCATATCACTCCACATCACCTCACGCAATCCCGGAACTACGGGGTCTCCAAATTCGTCCTCATACACATCCTGAAAAGTTTCCTCGTATACATGGGAGAAATCTTCATCCAGATAATAGATTCCATCCTCCGGATAAGGCTCTTCTGTCCTGTAAATTTTTTCATGGCTACCCTGTTTGCACTTTCTTATCACTGTCCACGCCATCCGCGCTTCACTAAAATCACACAACAGGGTAATATCATTCTCTTTCATCCCCTTTACAGCTTCGTCCCCGGCATAGGCATGCATTATGGCAGTATAATAGTCCACATACTCCGCTTCCGGTAAGCCTTGTTTTACAAAATCTTCAAAAGCAGGAATCTTCGCACAATCATTTCCATTATCTACCAAGGTAAAATATACCTTGGCCACTGTAACCTTATAGGTCTCTTCTGCGGAAATAATCACTTTCTTTATAATATCGGACATTTCACCCTCACACTCCACATTGGGAATTTTGCTTATCGTCCCATCTGGCATCATACATACGGCAAAGCTACTGTAATAATCCATGCAGATTCCTAACGTTACTTTGGCTCCCTCAAGCCTTTGCAATTCCTTTCTGCGCCATATCAACTCATATATTTCAGGATAGTTTTCCTTCATAAATTCTATCTGATATTGTAATCTCATATATTCCTCAGGAAATTCCCCCTCTTCTTTTTTCCAACGCATTCTTTCCGCATAAAACTGCACATCATATTTTTCTCTTATCAACTGCTCGGCATGAACCACCCAAATACTCTCCCGCACTGCCTGAATATCCGGCATCACAAAAACTTGTTCAAAATTCGTTGTTACCAGCAATGCCCGATTATGTCCGTTCCCCATAAAATAAGCACTACTGTCCCACATTTGAAAGGGTATCATCCTTTTGTTTTCTCCGAATGCTGCATGATAATGGGCAAAGGCTCTTCCGTTATGTCCATCTGCCGAACGTCTGTAAATACAATGATATCCCTTTGCCGCCAGACCGGAAAGTCTTTCATACAAAATAACCAACTTCCCATCTTCTATACTGCCTTCTTTTAACAGTTCCCTATCGGTTCTTGCATTATCTGACTGCATATTCTCATGATATAAAAAGATTCTGTCCAACTCTTCCCTATCTGCAAAACGCACATATGCTTCTGTCACAAGCAGCACATTTTCCGGCAGTTTCTCATCCTCCTTTTTCGTGTGAAGCTCTAAGAAACGGACGGCAGATAAAAGACCTCCGCCCTGTGCAATTTCGTATACCGTTCCTCCAAGCTCCGTGGCCATGGTAGCTAATTTATATATTGTTTTAATCATTTTTCCCTCCATTTTCTTAGTTAAAAGGCAATTCATCCGGATCCTCATCGTCCCAAAGCTCCGGGTCGTCCCAATCCTGCAAAAAGCTTGCATTTCCCGGCTTGTTCCAATGTGAAAGAGGATACACCTCAATATCCGGAGCCGCAGTATACTCCGGGTCATACCCCATCAGTGCCAGTACCTGACGGAGCATTGTTTCATCTCCATCCCCGGGAAATTCCATTGGAAGCCAGTCTGAAAGCACTGTAAAAGCATGAATATCCAGATTGGCCTTCAGCATCCGCCTGATAAAATCCTCAATGGATAAAAATTCGCCATTCTCCTCATGCTCTCTTTCAATTTTGTCCATGGTGTATTCCAGACACTTGCGTACCTGAAATGTTGTCTCTAATAATACTTTTTCTTTTGCCTCTTTCCTAAATACCATAGCTCATACCACCTTTCATCGTTGTATTATTTTTACCTTGTAAATAGATTGCTTTGGAGCCCCTCTCTAACAGATAACTTGCTGTTATAGGCTGCTCAATAATAGAGGATAAGGTCTTATTTGCCCGTTTCGAAATATATTCGGCAGTGGCAATATCCTGCCCGCCCAGATATATGATATGGTCACAATTATTCAGAATGGTTGCTGCCTTCTGCAACCCATACTTGTCATATAACTGGGAAATGCTCTGTACAATTATGCTCACAGAAATTTCTCTGGAACGGATAACCGATATAATATTGTCAAAGTCCGGAATAATGGCACTTGCCGCAAAATCATCCAGAATAAAGCGTACCGGAACCGGCAGTCGATGTTCCCTATAATCCCTGTCCGCACTGCGAACCAGACAGTCCAAAGCCTGTGTGTACATAACATTTGCCAACATATCCTTGGTTCTGTCCGTGTCACTGACGGTCAAAAACAAAGCTGTCTTTCTACACCCAAACTCCTCAAAGGAAATCTGTTTGGGATTTTTATACACCGCAATCAGCTCATTACTGATGAGGGGATTTAATTTCTCTGCCAGTATCCCCATAATGGAGGCATACATCTTTTCCGCTTTCGTACAGGACTTAAACATATTATATAACTTAGCAGCTATGGAATCCGGCTTACGGGCTTCCAATTCCATAATCATGGAAGAAAAGCCATAATGGTATACAGCCTGTCTTCCTGCTGCCTGACAAATTTCCACCTTGGACAGAAGGTATACCGGTTCCTTCTCTTCCGTGTAAGTATTACATACACTATCAAATTTGCGCAGATAGGCACCTCTGACACCAATTCTGCATTGCTTATCCACAGAACCGCCTTCATTGGGGTCGCAGTCTCCAAGCTGCACCGCCAATCTTCTTACGGTATCAAAGTTGTGATATTCTCTTGGAAATGCCTCCAGAGTGTAAGCAATTAACGCTTCTAAAAACATCTTAGACGCATTCTCCCAAAAAGGCTGTTCGGAATCCTCCATTGGACAAATAGCATTTGCCAGCTTATGGATATCATCCTCCCGATAAAGCCCTGTTTTCTGATTCTTACGGATATAGAGAAAAGGATTGTAACCATACTCACTTTCATCGCCTACAAGATCCAGATTCATCACCCGATATCCCCTGCTTCGCAAGTCTTCTGCCAGTTCTCCATAGAGCATTCCCTTGGTATCACATATAATCATGCTTTCTTCGGACATTTTGATATTGGGAATGACATAGCCTCTGGTCTTACCACAGCCGGTAGCTCCACAAATCAAATCGTTATTATTTAATCCTGTTTCCCAAGTGTTGTTAGAAATACAATAGCCATTTGTTAAGTATCTTTTCGTATTCTTCATATGCAATCCCTCCTAGATGCTATAAATAATCTTATCTGCAAGTCCGTATTCCACAGCCTCTTCGCCATAGAAAAAGGTATCGTTTGCGGTTTTCTCGTAAATTTCTTCCAGAGTATGCCCCGTATGCTTTGCCAAAATCTCTGCTATCAAAGTCCTGGTACGCATTAAATCCTCACTGATTGCCTGGAGCTTCAGGGCACTTCCTCCCACGCCGCCCCGGATAAGCGGGTCATGAATCATAATCGCTGCATGAGGCAGCATTTCCCGTTTCTGTCCACAGGCAAAAAGGATGGATGCCATACTTGCCGCAGTTCCCACACACACGGTTCGGATGGGCGCTGATATGGCCTGCATCACATCATACAATGCCAGTCCGCTGGTAACCTCGCCACCCGGACTATTGATGTACATGGTAATTTCCCCATTGGGATCCTCTCTCTGCAAGTATTGAAGCTGCATAATCAGAGAGTACACCGATTCTGCGTTGATTTCTCCCACGCATTGAATTTCCCGGTGGGACAGCATATCATCCACAATACGATAAGTGGAAAAGCCTAAGTTTGTCTCCCGAATAATGTTTGGTGTGTTAAATTCATTCATCATGATTTTGTCCTCGCTTTCTTTTCTATTTCATATAGACGCAAAGCCCGGCACAAAAAAACAGCGAAAACTCGCAAGTTCTCGCTGTTTCAAAATTCAGTTTTTTGCATTTTCACATTTTTACACAATCTTTTTGCACACATTCCAATAAAAGACCGGGCCAAACCTGATACAGTATGGCAAGGGACATCAGCTTTTCCGTCTTTAACACTGCAAACTTACGTTTCTCAAGCACGGTCTGTAGCATATATGCAATATTCAATAGATTCTTTTCCTTCTTTATCTTAGCCCCAAAGAGAGTCCTTGCTTCTTTTTTCCTATAATCCGTCCCAAGAAACTTTTCAAACAGCTTATTACACTTAGCATAATTAATCTGTTTCTTCTCTCCGACCTGCTTGCTCCGTTCTATATAATCCTTCCCGGCATTACCATCCTTACTTTGAGCAAATGTAAAAGCTTCGCCTAAAATTTCTTCCACTGCTTCCTTATTATTTACCAACAGGCATTCATAGAAGGCTTCCGCTGCCGCCTTTTTCTTCATTCTGTCTGCTGGCTCCTTCTCCAAAAGAAGATAAAGGATTCTCTTCATTTCTTTTAGGGAAATTTTATTCTTTTCCATCAGTAAATAGGTATCCGAAAGCAAAGCCTCCTTTTTTGCCGCATTGTCTGCCCACTCAAGGTCTGCTTTATTGATATTGGTCTTTTTCAGTTCTCTGACACATTCCTCCATCTTAGTCAATACCGTTTCTACCTTTTTGGCATCACAGCCCTTATAATCTTCAACATCAAACACCTCCGCTAAGGAAATAGTGTTCTCAGGCTTTAACTGCACCAACGCCTTCTCCGTACGATACAAATTATAAACGTTCTTTGCCACATAATCCATGGGACAATCCAGCCACAGACCTTCAGCCGCCTTTCTTGCTGCTTCTCCATGCCTCTTTTCATCAATATAGCACATAAAGATGGGGCGTTTTCTGCGTTTCCGTCCATTCTCATCCTCTAGGGCATACTTATCCATAATGTCCTTGGCAACCTGCTGTGCCTCAAAGGTATATGCATGCTTTGCCTTATCAATTTCCAGACCCATCAGCACTGCTAAAATTTGGATGTCATCATATAGTTCATCCCGACATGCAGCATATGGACTATCCTCTCTAAAGCTATCCCAATAATAGGAATTCAGTACCTGAGTGTAATTACTGATTAAACCAATCTTATTCCCGGCAAGAGAATCATCAATCCTATACTGCTGTCCAAAATCCTCCATATCCACTCCGCCCCTCTTGTCAGAGGAAATGTCTGCATGGGGCACTGCCGATATCCTTTCATCCTCTCCCAACTCCTTGGCACGCTTTAACACAATTTCATTTTCAATGCCAAGAGCCTCGTCCGAATCAAAATCCGCACCGTTTAACGCCTCCATCACATCCCACTCCCAAGGAGAGATTACCACAATATTGCTAAAGCCATCCTTCCTTCGAAAATAAAACCATTTCTCCAATTCCGGTATCACACGATTAGTAGCATATACCACATTGCTGGCACAGGCATGGGGATTTCTGCATAAGGTAAGCTGCTTTCCTTCCGGCAAACCGGCAATATACATTTCTCCCTTTTCCAGAATGGGCTGCTTAAAAGCAGTTCCCGGATTTATGGAATAGTTCAAAAGCTCCCAAGGCATGCTGCACAGGGTATAATAATCCGCTTCTATTTCCAATTTTCCCTCATACAGCTTTTGTTTAAACTTACGCAAATCATTGCTACGCTTTTCTTTATAAATATCCGTTTGGCGAAAAAGCGGATTTTTCCTCGCCAAATTCACGATAAATTGTGAAGTGTAAGAAGCCGCCACATCACTTTCCCTGCCTCCGCCGATATAGGACTCGTAAAAGTCACAGTCCGTGCGTAGCTTTACAAATTTCTCAATATCCGACGCCATCAAAGTCCTGATATCATCCTCTGAAAAATGCATGGGATTTAACATCTGGTAAGTGAATCTTCTCTTTTCCCTATGCTCTTCTTCATGCTTTACCACACCGAAAGCACAGCCATTTTCCTCCACCTTCCTGCACCACAAATCATAGGCATTTCCATTCTCATCATCGAAAAGAAACATCGACTCATCCGCCATTACATCATCATTTACCTCAATGCGCTTTCCCCATGCAAAGGGACCATCATTCCAACTATTCAGGCTAAAAAACTGCGCAAACTTAAACAGCTTGAAGGAGCTTACCGTAACAATCATTTTAATTTTTCTGACCTGACGTTTATTTCCCAAATAATCCTTCAGTGTCGCCGTTTCATACTCATCGCCAAAGTACTCTCTGTAATAGCCCTGAATATCCGTCCGAAATCCACATGACTTGAAAAAAAAGTTACGAAGAAGCATCATGCCTGCATCCTTTTTTGCCATCTCAAAGACCGAATTATCAATCAGACACTCTCCGTCAAACACATTATTTTTTATCATCATATGGTTTCTCTCTAAAGAAAATTCACCCTCATATTGGTCTACCATAGTGGCCCATGTCCAAAATACATTTTTCTTATCGTCCAAAAGCAATATTTCATCCGGATGAATGTATACCACATCCTTAATATTACTGTTTACCAATGCTTCATAAGCCTTTAGCTCCACATAAGGCAGATGCAGATTTTTTAATTTCTTGGGCGAATAACCAAGCCAGGTCCACTCCATCATTTCATCAAAGAAATCCTCTCTGATAAAGATATGCTTTCCCTTCTTGGCAGCATTGCCGGAACGCTTATACGGCACATATCTGACATACTCTCCCAAGTCCACCGATTCATAAATACCATGCTGGTACAAGAATGCCGCTTCCTCCACATTCTTTTGATTTTCACTTTTTGTTACCATCAAAAAAGCATCGGTGTATTCCACATCATTTCTTCGAAAGATTACCTTTTCCCCGGTAGTCTCCTGCAACGCATCACATACCTTGCGAAAATGTAAAAGATCCAATGAGGGTCTTAAAAACTCGGTATATTTCTCCTTAGGAGTCTTATAAAAACAGGGAACCTTCAAATCCTGTTTTTCCCGGTCAAGATGGTCTATCCATTCCAAATCCTTCTCATGAATTGCCCGAATCCGAATACTACTGTCATTCATTTTCATAGAAATCTTTACCCAATATTTCTTTCGTAAAATTTCACACTACCATCTTCATATACCACACAATAATATCTGGTGTATACCTCCACGGAAAATCGTCCGGGATGCTGTAAAAACACCTGATATCCCTCCTGTAAAGCATCCGGAATCGCATTCTCAGATTCATAATGCTCCAAAATAGTGCCTTCCTTATCAATCTGATGCACGATACAGCCCGGTATCTTACATACGGAAAGAATCCCCAGCAGCTTATTATTTAATGGCAGCTTCTTTACAATTTTCTCCACGTTTTCTGCCTTGTCTTCATCCGCTGTAAGCATGGCATGGATATACGCCTTGGAGCGGGGTACCATAATCTTACGTTTGTCCGCAGCCGTCTCAGAAGCTACCACAGGCTTGATTCTACTTTCCTCGTTTCCTGAAGTTCTCTTCTCATTCTCACTTTTTCCAGCGTGCAAAAAATTTCCCTGCTCCATGTGTTTCTTCCTCTGTCCTTTCCAACCAATATTGGTACTTATCCGCATCAATGACTTTTAGCTGTCCATTCTCTCCGTAAACATATCCCAATTTACCCGGCGCATCCTCGTCACCACTTTCCATGGCTTTCTCATACCAATACCTTGCTTTTTTATAATCCCTCTCTTCAAAACGATTTTCATATACTAATCCAAGGTTCCAAGCTGCAACCATTTCTCCGGCTTCATAAGCTTTTTCCAACCAATAAATTGCCTTTTCACGATTGGGACCTGCTCCATTGTCCGACATATAAATAATTCCCAGCTTATTATATGCAAATGTTACACCATACTCATTTGCAGCAACTTCATACCAATAGGCAGCTTTCCGATAATCCTTCTCTTCAAAAAGCTCTTCATATATCAATCCTAAATTATAGGATGCATATATTTGTCCTGCCTGCGAAGCCTTCTCCAGCCAATAGATTGCCTTTTCACGATTAGGACCAACTCCGTTATTGTTCATATAGAGAATCCCAAGATTATTGTATGCACCTGCGTTAGCAAACTCATTTGCGGCAATTTCATACCATTTTGCTGCCTCAGGATAATCTTTTTCTGAAAACGATTGATCATAGGCAAGCGCCAGATTCCATACTCCATCAGGGTCACCTGCTTCGGCAGCTTTTTTTAGATAATAAATTGCCTTTTCACGGTTTGGTTCCACTCCTATTCCATCTGTATAAGCACGCCCTAATCGATTACAAGCACGCCCGTTTCCAAACTTGTTTGCGGCAATTTCATACCACCTGTTTGCTTCCTGATAATCCTTTACCTCAAATTTCACTTCATATAAAAGTCCCAGATTCCACACTGCATCTTCATCACCGCCCTCGGCTGCCATAGTAAGCCATTTAATGGCAGCCTCACGATTCACTTCAACACCGTCTCCTTCCATATACATGGTGCCAATCTGATTCTGCCCCAACGCATCTCCCTGCATTGCAGCCTTTTCATACCAATAAAAGGATGCCTTTTTATCCGCAACAACACTCTTTTCTCCATAGTAGCAGAGCTGCCCCAAACGCCTCTGAGCTATCACATAGCCCTCTTCGCCCAATTGTTTTAGCTGCTCAAAACCTGTCTCAAAGCCATCTGGAGTGCCCATTAATCCGATAATATTATCATAGTGTTCTTCAAAAGTCATAGCAGAATCGGACGCAACATCTGCTGTGTCATCCCCGGCAGGCTTCTCCGCTGCCCCCGGTATGTACACACGCTTTTTCTTCTTTTTTTGCACCTTTAAGGATGAGTAGTCAAAACCATCCGACTTATTCTCTTTTTTTTCTTCCTTTGCAAGAACTTCAAAGTAGCTTTCTGCCCTTCCGATTTCCACCAACAGCCTTTGCAGTCTCTGATTTTCCTCAAAACTGTTCTGACTTCCCATGCGGGACATATATTCTGCTCTTTTTTCTTTCAATCGTTTGTAGGTTTCATAGCTGTCAGGAGACTTGGGAATCCCAAGCTCCTGAAGCAATTCATCATATGTATTACTCATTACTGTATATCTTCCTTCTGAATTGTTTTACATTCTTCCTTCGTGAATTCCATTCCGTTATCTATCCCGTTCATAATGCGGGCACGCTGTCTTAAAATAGCCTCGTCTAAAATATTGCGCACTCCTCTTGCATTTGCAAAGTCTCTTGCATCCCTTTCCTTTCTCTGGCAGATAACCTTCTCCACAAGTGGCAAAACATCATCGGCTAATATCTTATCGTCTCCTTCTGCCATATTTTTAAATATAGTCAAAAGCTCAGGCACCGAGTAATCGGTAAATTCTATGGTAGTAGGGAAACGACTCTTTAAGCCCGGATTTACCGCCATGAAATCCTCCATATTCTCCGTATATCCTGCCAAAATTACCATCAGTGAATCACGTTTTTCCTCCACCAGGGACAGAAGCGTACCAATGGCTTCCTCACCGTAGCTGTCATTTTCTCCATTATGAAGCTGATATGCCTCATCAATAAACAGAATGCCGCCATCTGCCTCAGCCACCTTATTGGCAACTCTTGCCGCTGTTTGTCCCATATACTGTGCCACCAAATCAGAACGCTTTGCCAAAATAAAGGTATTCTTCTTTAGCACCTTCAGCTTTACATAAATCTGTCCAAGAAGCTTTGCCACAGTAGACTTACCGGTTCCCGGATTGCCGCTGAACACTAAATGCATGGTTCCCTGTACTCTGCCGGGATTCTCTCCCTTCTCTTTCATATAATCTACAAATCGCATGGAAGATACCATGGCATCCACAGTACTCTTAACTCCTTGAAGTCCCTCCAAAGCATACAACTCATCCAAAAGCTCCTGAATGGTCTTTTCTTCCGTATCAATCTGTGTCTGTATTGCCTGCATATCCTCTGCGGTAATTGCAGCATAATCATTATAGGTTAATACCTTTCCCTCTGCATCCTCTTGGTTTAAGCGCACCTTCTGTGCCTGAAACACCTGCTGCCATACATTTCTGACCCCTCTCGCATTTCCAAAATCTGCCGCCTGCCTTTTCTGTTCCAACAAGCCACTTACCATAGCCAAAGCTTCCGTTGTCAGATAACGACCATCCTTCTTTACCATAAGTTCAAAAATCTGAACCATTTCCTCAAGATTATAATCCTGAAAATGTATGATATTGGGGACACGGCTCTTTAAACCGGGATTGGTTTTTAAAAACTTCTCCATGGGCTCCTCATAACCGGCTAAAATAACCATCATGGTATCTCTGCGGTTTTCCATTTCCTGTATCAGAGTGTCCACCGCTTCCTTACCATAGCTATCCTGGTCACTGTTTACCAGTGAATAAGCCTCATCAATAAACAACACGCCGCCGTCAGCCCTCTGACATGCTTCACGCACACATCTGGCGGTTCCACCTATGTACTGGGATACCAGTTCTGCTCTGGATACGGTATAAACCTTATCTCCCGGTAAAATGCCCAATGCACAATAAATCTTTCCAAAGATACCTGCCACCTCTGTTTTACCGGTTCCGGGATTTCCCAAAAATGCGGTATGCAGACTACCAAAGCTGCCCTGACCGGAAACACCGGCCTTTGCCGCCTTCATTGCCACACTGACACCGGCAATCTGCGTGCGAACCGTTTCTTTTACCGCCTCCAAGCCTATCAGATTATCCAGTTCACTGCAAAGCTCCTCCACCGTCTTTCCATCTCCGATTCCGGTAAAGTCCTCCGGCTCTAACCGGCAGAGCTTCTGTAGCAACACAGAATCCTCCATATCGAACATTTTCATCCCCTGCTCTTCTTCAAATTTCTTGTAACGAACTGCAAGATTCTTCTTTGCTTCCTTAAGCAATCCCTGAATGGCAATAGTATTTTTAAAATCAGCCAGCTTACTTTCTGACCCCAGCCACTTTCTTACAACCTCCTCGCACTCCGGGCTGACTCTGAATCCATCCGCCAGACAATTTACAAGCTCCCAAAGCTCGTCCTCGGTATACCTTTCAATATGAATCTCTTCAAAGAAAAGGCTTTCAATGGAAGGATTCATCAGCTTCATCTTTTCAAAGGCTTCCCTTTCTCCGGTAAACAAAAAGCTGCATCCATCCTCATTGTCCTTGCCACTCATCAAATCCTCTAATGCATTTACAATTTCAAATTTACAATATGCATTTGCATCTGCATTTAAAAGGAGCTCTTCCATATTTTCAATAATGATTGCCACATTTTGGTTCTGTGCCAAAGCATCCACATCCTTGCGCTCTTTGAAATTTCTGGCACTACAGAACACTCTGCAATCTTCATCATAGCCCAGCATCTCACAGATTACTTCTGCCAGCGTTGTTTTTCCGTTGCCACGATTTCCTGTAATAATAAAATTATTAATCCCCTCCAGGAAATCTCCAAGCTCTCTATCACTTCTCTCTATATTGAGTTTCCGGGAATCCAAATACCGTTGCAGTTTCTTCTTTGCCTCCTGCATACCAACAATTCCCTCAAAAAGCTCCTTTATTTCTAAAGAAAACTCTTCCTCCGTCTTTTCCGTTTCCCAAGATTCTCCTTTAAGCTCAGTGATATATTCCTCAATGGTTCCATTATAGAGTGCGTTCTTGATTTTTACAGTCTCCGACTTGCACTGAGAATTCTCCAGCACACTGCCAAACTTCATCAAGTGAATCATAGCATTGTTCTGATCCCCATTGCACAAATACGCCTGTATCAGCATAAGTTTTTCGTTTTCTGTAGCATCTTCCTTGCCCTCTAACGCGGAAATTACTTCTTCATACTTACCAAGACTCATCCTCTTAGTTACAAAATCATCATACATAGCTTTTTCCATCCTTTGTCCTTTATTTATCAGCCTATTGCTCTATTATATTTATACCTTTATCAAATTTTAAAAATATATTTTCCCATAATCCTAAATTCGAAATTTCTACTGTATTTATTATCATCTTCTTTCTATTTTAGAATCTCCCATGTACCTGCCTTTGTAGAACCTTTTCGTTGAATTTCACCGTTCTTCTTCATTGCTCGTATATGATATCTCACTTTTGTAACAGATACATTTAGTTCCGGATTCAAATATTGACGATCATCAAATCGGGGTTCTTTATTCATTGCCTCAATTGTAACAGGAGGTACAGGACGATTATGGTTCACAAATGTTATTCTGTCATTATAAATATAAATACCTATATAATTAGGTGATTCATACTGTTTATGCAAAATACAATTCGTAGCCAGTTCCTCAAAAACTGTCAAAGGCCAATTATAAACTATTCTATGCTCTATCGTTTCACTATCCCTAACAGTATAGGAAGCCATAATGTTATCCTTAAAATATCGGCTAACCTGCTTTGCCTGTATCCAAATCGGCCCATCAAAAACTTTGGCTTCCATCTTATCAGTTCCAACGGCTTCCCGAATTATTTCCACATGCGCATATGGAATGAATTTGTCAGGTTTCTCTGCAAACATTAATACTGCGAAATTCTTTGCTCGATACCCACCTTACTCACTCTCACTTATTAAGCCCATGCTTTTTGCCATATCCAGTTTGGATTGATTTCTAATATCCTCTCTGGCGTTTGTAGCAACCAGATAAATATATCACTTCATTTATTGGCTTCTTTTGTTTCATGATTGATTTTTAACTCTTACCACTCATGAGGTATGTTCAAACGCCTGCATATCCTCAATCAGTTTCCAAAGATTACATCCAACATGCTCTATCAGTTGCTCTTCTTCACTCGCAAAACTCTTTGCTCTCCCGACAGCTTCTCCAACTTTTTGCAAATAATTCTGTTCAAAATTAATTCCACTCTTACCATGTCTAGCTCTAGTGGATACTTCTCTACTGACAAAAGTATGAGTTCCCGATAGTTTCTTATTCTCCTTAATCTCATCCAAATTGTACTCTGCTCTCACATCTGTAAGATGAAGTAATAACCAAAATTCAAAGCAAGGATTTGCAATAAAGCAACGATATCCCTCTTTCCTACAATGCTCAATACAATCACTTATATTTGCTTCCGAATGTGTATGCATATCACGATCAATCATGACACAGAATTCATCCATGTCTTGCTGATATTTTGCCAAATATTTTCGGTAATTAATATCATATCCTAATTTTTTCAATTCAGTACAAAATGCGTTACGTTGTTTCCTCGGTATATTTTCCGGGCAATTTAAATAAGTCTGAATAAACTCATCAGTATACAATTGTCTAAACTCAAGAGGGATATCATTAAGCATATCTTCTTTCCCCTCTTCTCGCAATCTCAAATATTCCTCCAACAATTCTACAACTTGTTCAGGAGCACTGTTTGTATCTTTGCTTGATCTCCGTAATACTTCTACGTTTACCTTGGCATTTATCCCAAGTTTTTCCCGATACTTGGAAACTCCATCAAAGTATTCTTTTTCCGTAGCATTCCCCTCCACAGAAATAAAATATATTTTAAGAGGTTCTACCTTATCTGCTTCCCTTTCTCTGTCATACACAGTAGATGTTAAACGATATTTATTATTCATTGACATCCTCCCATCGTCCAAAATCATCGTCAAATACTGGGATGGCTCCATATCTACCTAACAAATATTCCTTATCTATCCTTTTATCAAAACGTTCTCTAAACTTGTTTAATGAGAAAATACTTGAACTATGGTCTTCCTGCCTTTCCACAAACCAAATTTCATCTTGTCTAAGCAATTCTAAATCAAGCAAATTAGAATCATGTGTAGTTGCAAGCAATTGACACGCTGATTCTTCCGTATAGTCATAGAATTTTTGCATAAATCTATGGATCAGATTTGTATGAAGACTTCTGTCAATCTCATCAATGATAATAATGCTATTTCTATATTTTTCTAAAAACAAAGGAACAAAATCAAATAAACGCTGTGTACCATCCGACTCATCGGAATACTCAAATAGGTCATCACTATTTCCGTGATTTAAGAGCATCTTGCTTGAAAAAATGTTTCCACTTTCATCTTTATGCAAACTGTAAATCTGTTTATCAACCTTGAATAAAATAGGATTCTTTTCTGTTACATTAGAAAGATATATTTTCAACTCTTCTTTCTTCTGTTCATCCATTCTATCCAAAATTTTATCCATGTCAATTTCCGCACTCTCATTATTCACCGCTTCAATGCCGGTATCAAAATAACTCAATACAGATGTAAAAAATTTCTGCATATTGGAATCAGCTGTCAATTGATTAAGCAAGCTATATTTTGTGTTCGGGAAAATAACCACCATTCTTTTAAACCATGAGAATACATCTGATAATTCACCAAAAATACCCTGTCCCGGGTTACTCCTCATAGCAATGTCGCTTAATATTGTTTTTTTCTTCAATATTTCAGAAACACCTTCTGCAAAATCCTGTAAATAAATATTAAATCTAGTTTCATCCTTTACGGATTGCCCTGTAACTTCGGTATCAATATTGCTGATTCCATTATCGTCTACCTGTCTATTGAAAAGATAAACTTCCCTTCCACTTTTCTCAATTCGGACAAGCCATTCTGCTATGATTTCCTTTTTATCATAAGAGACAACGATTCCATATGAATATTCTGTTTTATTAACAATGATACGATAGTCAAACACTCCTGGCTCTCTATATGCCTCCTGAGAAATCCTGAAATGCTTCTTATTCAAATCAACTTTATCTAAACCATCAATAATAATCTTTCTAGACAAATCTATAGCCTCTACCAGATTACTCTTTCCACCAGCATTAGCACCAAAAATAAGTCCACTTTTTAATATTCTTCTGTCGTTTACATTCCACACATGTCTTTTATGTCTTGTTACTTTACTTGCAACAAAAGAAATACTTTGCATTTCTTTGAATGATTTAAAATTTTGTACTGAAAAACCTACTAACATAATCAATCTCTCCATATTATCAATGCTAATTATAAGATATCCTGCAAGAATATTATATTGTGATTTTTTCACATTTGTCAATATTTCATCCGTGTTTTCTTATGACATCTTGTTTAAATTCGTGTTTTTTTCACTTCTTTCGTACAAAACAGACACTGATTGCCATATTATACTTATCCTTCACAACACTATTTTTATAAAATCGAGTAGGAGGGGAATTTAATGATTCCCCGACCTCTCACACCACCGTGCGTACGGTTCCGTACACGGCGGTTCAATCAACTTAACAAATGACACACCTTTCGGTGTAGTAATCTAACATTGAGACTAATCCAAATCGG
>JAGAMG010000032.1 GCA_017624835.1 Lachnospiraceae bacterium | reverse complement strand
TGTAAACGAAGCGCCAGTGTTCCGATTCGGATAACCTCTGCATCATCCTTTCTAAAAACAGTAACTATCTGCTCAGCAAAAACTCCGCCAAGCAACGATACCAGTACTAAAAATACAAAGGAATATTTTACACAGAACCAAAAGCCTTCCTTTACACGTCCGTATTTCCTGGCGCCATAATTCATGCCACATACCGGCTGAAATCCCTGTCCAAATCCTATCAAAGCAGAATTAGCAAACATAGATACCCTAGTCACAATTGACATGGCAGCAATTGCCGCATCCCCATGAATTCCTCCATAATTGCCGGCAGCATGATTCATCAGCATACCGGATACACTCGCAAGTCCCTGTCTGCAAAGAGAAGGGAAACCGCCGCGCGCCATCTCCCACAAAAGCGTTCCCGATGGTTTAAAATTACTAAAGGAAATACGAATATTACCGCCTTTAGCACTTACAATACATAATAACGTAAAGCTTACCATCTGGCTTAATACAGTTGCAAGGGCAGCTCCCGCTACACCCATATCAAACACAAAAATAAATATCGGATCCAGCACAACATTTACAATGGCCCCTGTTACAATTCCAACCATGGCATAGGAGGCACTCCCCTGAAAACGAAGCTGGTTATTCAAAACAAAGGATGACATAATAAACGGCGCCCCAATAAGAATAATCCTAAGATATGCCTTCGTATACGGCAAAATCGTCGGTGTAGATCCTAAAAACACTGAAAGAGGCTCTAGAAAAATAAGTCCTAAAACAGCAACTACGACACCTGTAATAATTGCCATAAAAAATCCGGTGGATGCCATTATCCGAGCATCCTCATATTCCCTGGCTCCAAGCTTTCTTGAAATATAATTTCCGCTTCCCTGTCCATAAAAAAATCCAAATGCCTGAATCAGAGCCATTACCGTAAATACAATACCAACCGCTGCCGTTGACTGCGTATTGAGCATTCCCACAAAAAATGTATCTGCCATATTATAAAATGCTGTTACCAGCATACTGATAATCGTCGGAACTGCCAGTTCACAAATCAAAGGCGGAACAGCCTTCGTCGTCATATATGTAACTTTTTCTTCCTGCGTCATATCTTTCTTAGCCACTTCTATAAACCCATCCATCTATAATCTCTTTACTCATTATATCTCAACTCCAATATATGTGGAATATTCTTTTATTATTTCAGACATAATTAAAAAGGGCACCGCCAATGCGATGCCCTGTGTATCAGTAATTAAATTGTAAAATCAAACCGGTTACCTGTGAATGCAACATTCTGGCTTTCTACTGTGTTCCAGTCAACATTCTTAATTTTTTCAATTAATTCATCAATGCTGTCTGCTTCCACAAAGGTACTCTTCTTTGTGCTCTTTGTTCCCCATACAGAGTCTTTATTTTCAGCCTTTTCTTCCTTTGCAGCCTCTGCTGCTTTTTCCTCAGCTTCCTTGGCCGCCTCTGCTTTTTCTTCTTTGCGGGCTTCCTTCGCATTCTGAATGCGTTCTCTCTGCTTCTCGCTCATCTGCTCTAATTTTGCAAAAAACTTAGTAGTTCCGTCTGCTCCGATGGATACACCAAGATGTGTAACCTCTTCTCCGGCTTCCTCAAGCTTTTCTTTCATTTCAGTAAGCTGGCTTGTGGATTCTTCGATTAATCCCATGTATTTCGCTTTTACTTCTTCGTCTTCCGCCATCTGTTCTAACACTTCCGGCTCGATTAACACACTATATTCTTTTGTTCCGCGCGCCAATAATGCAGATGCTTCTTCATCCGTCTCATAATCAGCAACCATAAAATCCATATTGCTGTATTTTTTGCGTAATTCCTTAAGCAGCTCCTTTGCTCTCTCGCTTAAGTTTACCTTTTCTTTTTCAGAAACCTTGTCCGCTTCTTTACTCTTATCAGCAGCCTCAGCCTTCTTTGCATCTTCCTTCTTCCAGCTCTTTACTGAATCTGAATATGTCTTCTGAAATACACTATATGCTCCGATTTTGTCCATAACAATGCCCTCCTTAGCAATCGTCGTAAGTCCATTTACTCTTATAGTACTTATCGGCTAATATGCAAAAATAGTTTAGGCAATCAGAACTTTTTAATAAAAAAATCCTGACTGCCAGCAAATGTCATTACGTTGGCATTCCTAAAACGCCCACTGTCTTTTGTGCCTCCCCTTAAGCACCCCACCGCTGGTTTTGGAACTTTTTTAGGAGGAGTATAGAACGTCTTAGCTATTTTTCTCTCCCGGGACACCGTTTGCCCCAAATTGTCTGAGAAAGGGGAGTGCGGTATGGTGATTTCTTATTCCAGTTATACAATTATGGAATATCCAATACTTTCAGAAACGCCTATCCAACGCCGCTATCAGGAACTCGCGCCTGAAAAGGATAATGAAAAAGGAAAATGCGTGTTTCACACGCAATATTTAATGCAATAAAGAATCGGTCTGGCATGCTAGCATGCCAAGCCGATTCTTTTTGCATTGTTATGCTGCTACGCAGCATAATTTTCCTTTTGCATTATCCGCAGGCGCTCAAACATCCTTCACGCGGCTGATAAGCGTTTCTGAAAGTAAGGATATTCTCATAATTGTCTAAAAGTCATGCAAAATCACCATACCTCACTCCCCTTTTGAGTTTTTGGGGCGGTGTCCCGAGAGAGAAAAATAACTTTAGACGTTCTTGCTCCGGATAAGTTGTTCCAAAACCAGCGGTGGGGTGCCTAAGGGGAGGCACAAAAGACAGTGGACAAATATGGAATGCCAACGTAATGACAGCTGCGGTCCTGACTTAGTCCTCTTCCTCCATAAAATAAATTCTGGAATCAAAATCCTGAAAGGTTCTGACTTCTTTATTAAATCCGGTGCCGCCAAATGCCTGTTTTAATTTTACTCCATGATTCATTAAAAGATCACCGTAAGCAAAAGCTTCTTCCACTTCACCATCCAGCTTAACAAATTTGGCAATCACATTATGCAGAATGGAATCCTGCTTAATATGGATTGGCGAAATTGTATTCACCAAATCCCCGAAATCTTTAATATTAAATTTCAGGTAACGGTTAGTAAAGTGATACCATTTTTCTTCATCCAGTCCCTTTGCCTTGTAATAATCATAATGTACATTCGGTATGCAAAGGTTCTGCATGATAAATCCCACAGCACGCTTTTTATCCTTAGATACACAGGTCCACTCCGTAATACGTTCAGAAGAATAATCAAGTACCTTAGATGCATTGCGGCTTCTTCCACGGTAAAAGCGTCCGGTCTGCAATACCTCACGCCACTTCTTATATAAAGCAATCTGTCCCTTAATGGCATCTCTTTCTTCACGTGTCATATCACAGAGATTGCATTCATAGCCAAGGACTCCAAAGGCCGCCACATGAAATCTTGTTTCCAGTGGGGTTACACGCAATGTCTGGTGATTCGGACAAGCGGATACATGAGCACTGACTACGGACATAGGATAGCCGTAGCTGTAGCCCGTCTGAATCTCACATCTTTGTACTCCATCCGTATCATCACTTGCCCATATCTGTGGAAAATAACATAAAATTCCCAAGTCAAAGCGATTGCCGCCTGCACTACAGCCTTCAAATAAAATCTTTGGGAAACGCGCCGTTAGCTCCTTCATACAGCGGTATAATCCCATCTGATAGCGGTGCATCACCTCTCCCTGCTGCTTAGTAGAAAGCGCAGAAGAATAGTAATCGCTGAAAATGCGGTTCATATCCCACTTTACATAAGCAATGTTTGCAGAGGAAAAAACCTGTGTCATTTTCTCTATAATAAAGTCCTGTACCTCTGTTCTTGATAAATCTAAAATCCGCTGATTACGTCCCTCAGAGTGCGGCTTATCAGGAATCTGCATTACCCAGTCGGGATGAGCCTCATAAAGCCTGCTCTTTACATTTACCATCTCCGGTTCCACCCAGATACCAAAATCCAGTCCAAGCTCATTGACCTTTTTACATAATCCATCAAGACCATTCGGCAGCTTTTTCGGATTCACATCCCAGTCACCAAGTGATGTGAAATCATCGTTACGTTCTCCAAACCAGCCATCATCCATAACAAATAATTCAATCCCGGCTTCTTTTCCGGCT
>JAGAMG010000031.1 GCA_017624835.1 Lachnospiraceae bacterium | reverse complement strand
GAGATGATTAGTCTGGTAATTGAAGCACTAAAAAATACCGGTCTGGAAAGATTTCAGGTAACCATCGGCGAGGTGGATTATTTTAAGGGATTTTGCGAAGAAGCCGGTTTGGACGAGGATACGGAATTAGAGCTTCGTAATTGCATTTCCGGCAAAAATTATTTTGCTGCCCAGGAATTGCTGGCAGAGCGAAATGTGAAAGAACCCTACCACACCAATCTTTTAAAGCTGGCAGATATGTTTGAGGCAAGGGAATCCTTAAGCGAAGCAAAGAAAATGGTAAAAAACAAACGCTCTCTTGATGCCATTGCAAGGTTGGAAAATCTTTACGAGGTGTTAAAACTTTATGGTGTGGAAGAGTATGTTTCCTTTGATTTAGGAATGCTCAGCAAATACAATTACTATACAGGTGTGATTTTTAAGGCTTATACCTATGGAGTGGGTGATGCGGTAGTAAAGGGAGGCAGATATGACAATCTTCTGAATCAATTTGGAAAAGAAGCCTCTGCTATCGGTTTTGTAATTGTAGTGGATGATATTTTAGAGGCATTATCCAGACAGAAGGTGGAAATTTCCCTAAATAATCAAAAACAGATTATTACTTATGAAAACGGAAATCAGGAAGATTTTGCCAACAAGCTGCAACAGGCAAAGCAATTAAGACAGCAGGGCATTGCTGTGGAGTTGATTGCCAATGAAAGGAGTATTTCCAAATGAGTGAAGAAAGATATTTAACCTTTGCATTGGGAAAAGGAAGATTGGCTCAGAAAACCCTTGCGCTTTTTGAGGAAATCGGTATTACCTGCGAAGAGATGAAGGATAAAGATACCCGTAAACTGATTTTTGTAAATGAAGAATTGAAGCTGCGTTTCTTCCTTGCAAAAAGTCCTGACGTACCTACCTATGTAGAATATGGTGCAGCGGATATCGGTGTAGTGGGGAAGGATACTATTTTAGAAGAAAACAGAAATGTATATGAAGTATTGGATTTGGGCTTTGGCAAATGCCGCATGTGTGTCTGCGGACCGGAATCAGCCAGAGAACTGTTAAAGCATCATGAAAGAATCCGTGTTGCCAGCAAATATCCCCATATCGCCAAGGAGTATTTTTATGACAAGAAGCATCAGACCGTTGATATTATCAAACTAAACGGCTCTGTAGAATTGGGACCTCTGGTAGAGCTTTCCGATGTGATTGTAGATATTGTGGAAACCGGCGGAACTTTGAAAGAGAATGGTTTAGATGTTTTGGAGGAGATTTGTCCTTTGTCCGCAAGAATGATTGTAAATCCCGTAAGTATGCAGATGGAAGCGGAGAGAATCAAATCCCTGGTACTGGCAATTCGTAAAAAGCTTGCCGAAAAGCAGAGCTAATACTTACTCATAGAGAAATGAAAGGCTGATATTATGAGAATCGTAGAATTATCCAACGAAACAAAAAAGAGTATTCTGAATGATTTGTTAAAAAGAAGTCCTAACAACTATACAGAATATGAATCCACTGTAAATGAAATTATAGACAATGTCCGCACTACGCGGGATCAGGCTGTATTTGATTACACCCTGCAATTTGATAAATTTGAATTAACTCCTGAAAATATTAAGGTTTCCAGAGCGGAAATTGACGAAGCTTATTCCAAACTGGATGCAAAGCTTATTGAGGTAATCCGTAAATCTGCTGAAAATATCAGAGCATTCCACAGCAAGCAGCTTCGCAACAGTTGGTTTGATTCCAAGCCCGATGGTACTATTTTAGGCATGAAAATAACTGCCATTGAAAAAGCCGGAGTATATGTGCCCGGTGGTAAGGCGGCATACCCATCCAGCGTACTGATGAATGTAATTCCTGCAAAGGTGGCAGGTGTGGATGAGATTATTATGACCACACCTCCGGGAGCGGATGGAAAAGTAAATCCCGGAACCTTAGTTGCTGCTGATATTGCCGGCGTAGATACCATCTATAAGGTGGGCGGTGCTCAGGCAATTGCGGCTATGGCATTTGGTACCCAGTCCATTCCCAAGGTGGACAAAATTACCGGCCCCGGCAATATTTTTGTAGCATTGGCAAAGAAAGCTGTATATGGTTATGTAAGTATTGATTCCATTGCAGGTCCCAGCGAAATTTTGGTACTGGCTGACGAGACTGCAAATCCCCGTTATGTAGCAGCGGATTTATTGTCCCAGGCAGAGCATGATGAATTGGCAAGTGCTATTTTGATTACTACCTCCAAGGAATTGGCCGAAAAGGTTTCTGTAGAGGTGGATGGCTTTGTGAAGGAATTATCCCGTTCTCAGATAATGCAGAGTTCATTGGATAATTATGGATATATTTTATTGGCAGAAAACATGACTGAAGCAATTGCCGCAGCCAATGAGATTGCTTCCGAGCACTTGGAGATTCTTACCAGGAATCCTTTCGAGGTAATGACCAAAATCCGAAATGCAGGAGCCATTTTCCTGGGAGAATATGCTTCTGAGCCTTTGGGAGATTACTTTGCAGGTCCCAACCACATTTTACCTACCAACGGAACCGCAAAATTCTTCTCCCCCGTAAATGTGGATGATTTTATTAAGAAAACAAGTATTATTTCCTATTCAAAGGAAGCCCTTGAGAAAGTACACAAGGATATTGAATTATTTGCAGAAAATGAAGGCTTGACAGCTCATGCAAACAGTATTAAGGTGAGATTCGAGTAAAGTTTTGGAAACAAGCGGAATATAATAAAGGAGAGCGGCAAATGGAACGTATAGCAACAGTGAACCGCAAAACAAAAGAGACGGACATTTCTATGAAACTGAATTTGGATGGCAGCGGAAAATCAACCATTCATACCGGAATCGGTTTTTTTGACCATATGCTGGAGGGCTTTTCCAAGCATGGCTTCTTTGATTTGGATTGTCAGATAAATGGTGACTTACAGGTGGATGGACATCATACCGTTGAGGATGCCGGTATTGTACTGGGAGAGGCTATTAAGCAGGCTATCGGTGATAAGAAGGGCATGAAGCGCTATGGTTACTTTATCCTTCCCATGGACGATGCTTTGGCTCTCTGTGCCATTGATTTGTGCGGCAGGCCTTATTTGAATTTTGAATGTGAGTTTACGGTACCCAGAGTGGGATATCTGGATACGGAGCTTATCCGGGAATTTTTCTATGCTGTATCCTACAGTGCAGGAATGAATCTTCATATCAAAATGCTTGCAGGTACCAATAATCATCATATGATTGAAGCCATCTTTAAGGCCTTTGCCAAGGCTTTGGATCAGGCAACTGACATGGATGAAAGAATCGCAGACGTGCTGAGTACAAAGGGCACTCTGTAGAGCTTAGAGAGTGAAAAAGCCCGGCAGAAGAGTTGTAAAAAAATATAAAACGGAGAATACCTATGATAATAAAAAAATTTGTTCCCTGTATTTATTTATATCAAGAGCATGCTGTAAAAGGTCTTACGGATACTACCATTGTGGATACCAACCCCGTTCGACTGGCAAAATATTATTGTGAAAATAATGCGGATGAATTGATTATTTTTGATATGTCCCAAGTGGATGCAGAGCACGAGACGTCCTTGGATATTATGAAGGAAATCTGTGCAGTAGCGGAAGTGGATGTTATCGGAGCCGGTAATATTAAACGTATGGAGGATGTAAAAAAGATTCTCTATACCGGCTGCAAGAAAGCAATCCTTGATTATGAAAAGGAAAGCAATATTGCCATCACAGAAGAGGTTTCCTTAAAATTTGGTAAGGAAAAGCTGTTAATTTCCTACAATGATGCCATTGTTTTGGCAAAAAATAAAGAGCTGATTGAGAAATACATATCCGGAATGGTACTTATGAATGCGCACCAGATTCGGGAATCCATGCAGATGCTTGATTTGCCCTTCTTTGTACAGATTAATCAGATTGCTTTAAATAAGCTGTTGGAGATTTTTGCTTATGAAAATGTTTGTGGTGTTACCGGTAATACCATCAATGAAAATGTGAAGGAAATCCTTTCCTTAAAGGAGCTTTGCAAGGAAAATAATATTCCTGTAGAAACCTTTCAGGCTGCTTACAAATGGTCCGATTTTAAATTGAATAATGACGGCATGGTGCCCGTTGTAGTACAGGACTACCGTACTTTGGAAGTTCTGATGGTAGCCTATATGAATGAAGAGGCATATAATCAGACCTTGAAGCTGGGTAAAATGACTTATTACAGCAGAAGTCGTAATGAGCTTTGGCTGAAGGGTGACACCAGTGGTCATTATCAATATGTCAAGAGTCTTACCGCAGACTGCGATATGGACACCATTCTGGCAAAGGTTTCCCAGGTGGGAGCAGCCTGCCATACAGGAGCAAAAAGCTGTTTCTTTAACCGGATTACTAAAAAAGATTATGAAGAAAGTGCCAATCCCTTACAGGTATTTGAAGAAGTATTTGATGTCATCAAGGATAGAAAAATTCATCCCAAGGAAGGCTCCTATACCAATTATCTGTTCGAGAAGGGAATTGATAAGATTTTGAAGAAGCTGGGAGAAGAGGCTACCGAAATTGTGATTGCAGCCAAAAATCCTAATCCCAATGAAATCAAATACGAAATCAGCGATTTCCTATATCATATGATGGTATTGATGGCAGAAAAGGATGTAACCTGGGAGGAAATCACTACAGAGCTTGCTAATCGATAATTTATTTATATATTTGTGTTATATTTTCGATTTTTTTCTTTATTATCTGACAAAATAGTGGTATACTGTCTATATATGGGCAGTATACCATTCTTTATTTTCTGTCTAATCATATATAAATATAAAAAAGGAAAGAGGGGTTATATTTTATTATGACAACAAAACAATATTATCGTGCAAATGGTAGAGTTTTTCCTATTTTAATGATACTTTATGGCTATTTTTTGATTACATTCGGAGGCGCAATTTTAAGTAAGGGGGTTAATTCATCAATAATACACCAGATAGCTGTTACTATTGTTGCAATTTTAATAAGTATTTTTGCGTACTTTTTAAAAAGAAGCTGTAAAGCCGGAACTATTATGTTAATGGGCGCCGGTGCCTTCCTTTATTTTATAATCGCAATTGTCAACCAAAATAGTCAGACCTTTATGTATGGATTTATCTTTTTGTTCATTTCTATGGCATATATGAATGTGCGGTTAACCATCTATGGTAATATTGTAGTTCTTGTTGCAAATGTGATTCGATTGATTTTACAATTCGATAACTCAGATGTGGATGCTTATCTGAATAATGTTTTTATAGTAATGTTTACTTTAATTTTATCTGCAATTGCCTCCATCACCACATCACGATTGCTTTTATATTTTAATAATGAAAGTATTGAATCCATCACAGAGGCAGCAAAAAAGCAGAACGAAAGCAACAAAAAAATGGTTATGGTTGCAGAAAACATAACCAAGCATTTTAGTGAAGCTGTGGAAAGCTTTGAAGAATTGGATAACTGTATTAATACCAACAATTTTGCTATGCAAAATATTGCAGACAGTACGGTACATACTGCTGAGTCCATTCAAATGGAGGCTCAGATGTGCGGTGAAATTCAAAGGGTTTCCGATGTGGCAGATAAGGAAATTCAAAAAATGCGTGCCGCATCCGACAGAACCAGTGCAACCATTAATGACGGTACTTCTGAAATTGCAGAATTAAAGGAGCAGTCCAAAAATGTTGCTGCTGCAAGTAATGTAACAGTGGAAGTAATCGAACGTTTGACTGTTCAGGTCAATGAGGTTCAGAATATTATCGGTTCCATTATTCAGATATCCAATCAAACTAATTTGCTGGCCTTAAATGCTTCCATAGAAGCAGCCAGAGCAGGGGAAGCAGGAAGAGGTTTTGCAGTGGTAGCGGACGAAATCCGCCAGCTTTCTGAACAAACCAAGGAAGCTTCCAATAATATTACAGCTATTATTGAGCAATTGAATCAAGATACCAAACGTGCAAATGAAAGTATTGATGCCTCCGTATCCTCAGTTAAGAAGCAAAATGAAATGATTGAAAATACCGGCAGACGTTTTGCTGATATTCATTCTGAAATGGAAGAACTGTCCGTTAACATTTATAATACGGAAACAAATATGCAGTCCATTTTAGATGCTACCAATACTATTGCAGACAGTGTAACACAGTTGTCTGCTACCAGTGAAGAGGTTGCCGCTGCTTCCACAGAGGGCGTAAAGACTTCAGAGGATGCAGTAAATCATATGAAGGTATGTAATCATATTTTAGAAAGTATATATATGCTTGCTGAGGATTTAAAAAAGTCCACCACAGAATAAGATACTACAAAAATTTACCGCTGTTAGAAATTGTCTGACAGCGGTATTTCTCTTTCAGTATCGGTATTAAAAACCCAGTTTTCTATTACCTCTCCATAATCAGTTTGAATGGAAGTAAAAACATCATTCATAGAAATTCCACCCAGATTTTTTTCACTTTTATCCAGTAGAACAATGGTTATAAATGCCACTG
The DNA here is from genome assembly GCA_017624835.1 of Lachnospiraceae bacterium. Classification (GTDB taxonomy): domain Bacteria; phylum Bacillota; class Clostridia; order Lachnospirales; family Lachnospiraceae; genus Acetatifactor. The sequence goes on along the minus strand of JAGAMG010000031.1, from coordinate 28,231 downwards.
CGGCAAGAGCATACCTTATTTTAAGGGTTCCATCCTTAAAAATTCCTTCCCCTTCTGATTCGGTGTCAATATTACGCTGATAGAAATCCACTGTGTCTCTGGGATTTCTTATAATTTCCTGATTTTTGGGAAAGGCTTTACCATATAGTATTTGTTCCCGATTCATCATATCAGATTGATTCTCATAATATTTAGAACGAACCTGTTTTACAAGTTCCAATCTTTGTTCCACTGAAATATCATTCATAAAATTTCCTTCTTTCATCCTATGGATATAAAATGCAAAACTCTATTTAACTATATGGTTATTTCTCGGTTCTAAGAACAAATTTTAGGATTTACCAAGGAAAAAAGATTGGAGAATAGCAGTATATGTGGTATACTAATTCTTAAGGCAAAAACGCTATATTACATAATAGGAGGCTATTTTGAAATGAATCAAAATGGGAAAAATATTTCAGACAAGGTTCTTGCAAACATTGCAAAAGTAATTATCGGAAAGGAACAGGTTGCAAAGTTGCTTTTGACTGCTCTGGTAGCGGACGGACATGTATTGCTTGAGGATGTACCCGGTACCGGAAAGACCAAGCTGGCAAAAACCTTAGCCAAATCCTTAAGTGCGGAATTTAACCGTATTCAGTTTACCCCCGATTTACTTCCCGGAGATATTACAGGTATCAATATTTTTGATCGTCAGAAAAATGAATTTGTTTTGCGCAAGGGACCTGTTTTTACCAATATATTGTTAGCTGATGAGATTAATCGTGCAACCCCCAGAACTCAGGCCGGTTTATTAGAGTGTATGGAGGAACGTCAGGTAACTATTGATGGTGTAAGCTATACTCCCGGCAATCCTTTTTTTGTTATTGCGACCCAGAATCCCATCGAATCTGCCGGTGTATTCCCCTTACCGGATGCCCAGATGGATCGTTTTATGATGAAGCTTTCCATGGGGCTGCCTACCAAAGAAGAGGAGCTGGCAATTTTAGACCGTTATATGTCCAAGGAGCCTTTGGCAGAGCTTACCAGTGCACTTACTCTGGATGAGCTGCTTGCTGCAAGAGAAGAAGCTAATCAGGTCTTTGTGCATAATTGTATTCGTGAATATATGGTAAATATTATTGAAGCTACCAGAACAGCAGAAGGAATTGTAATGGGTGTCAGCCCTCGTGGCAGCATTGCTTTCTTACGTAGCGTAAAGGCATATGCATACTTACAGGGACGTGATTATGTAAATCCTGATGATGTAAAGGCAGTTGCAGTACCTGTTCTGGCACATCGTCTGGTATTGGGCTATGGCGTGGATAACAATGGTAACGGTGAAAATGCTTTGATGGAAAAGATTATCGCAGGCATTCCCGTTCCTACAGAGGATTTTACAGCATGATACAGATAATTGGAATTGGACTTATTGCATTTGTATTGTTTACCCTGCAACAGACGATTTATAAAAAGCTTTGGAATAAAGACCTGACAGCAACCATTTCTTTTGCTGTTTCCCACATTTTTGAGGGACAGGAGGGACATTTAAAAGAGGTTATCGAAAACAGGAAGCGTTTACCTCTTTCCATGCTGAAGGTAAAATTTCAGGCTGACAGACATCTGGTATTTGAGGATACCAAAGGATCCCGAACCACGGATCAGTATTATCGAAATGATGTATTTCAGATAAACGGTGGGGAAAAGATTACCAGAACTATTAAATTTATGGGTGGCAGAAGAGGGTATTATACTATTACCTCCATGGATATGGTTGCAACGGATCTGTTTATGACCAATCAGTTTGTGGAAACCCTTCCGGTAGCTACCTCCATTTATGTTTATCCAAAGATTTTTGACAGCAATGAATTTCGTCGCTCTTTGCAGCAATTAAACGGTGAGGTGCTGACCAAAAGACATCTATTGGAGGATCCCTTTGAATACCGTGGCATTAGAGAATATCAGCCTACCGATGATTTACGAAGCATCAACTGGAAGGCAACAGCCAAAACAGGGGATTTTAAGGTAAATCAAAAGAATTATACTGCATTACAATCCGTCAGAATTTTTATGAATCTGGAGGATGACGGTGTATTAAAGAAGGAAGAATGTGTGGAGGCATCCCTGCAGATTGCCGCAGGCTTATGTGACTTTTTCTTAAAGCAAGGCATTAAGGTTTCCTGTTTCTGTAATGGAGTGGATATGATTAACGGGCAACCCGTTACTTTGGAAGCCAGTGCCGCAAGAGGACAGATGGAAGCAGTGCTTCGCTCTCTGGCAAGAGTTGACACGGATAAACCTGTAGTGGATTTTAATTCCTATTTTGCAAAACGTCTCCTTGAGGAGGCAAACGGAACCATCACCTGCTTTGTTGCCCCCAATCATTATTCTGCCTTTTTGAACCTGGTAGAAGAGTATCATAATATAGGAAAGGATTATATTTGGTTTTATCCCGTTTTAGATACCAAGGATCCCGAGGTACCTGCATTTCTACAAAAAAATGTGCGTTTCTTACATTTAAAGCAACCACAGAAAACGAATTGAGAGGCCATCCATGAGACAAAATAAAATTCGTATTTTTCAGGAAATACTGATTACACAAATAAATTTTCTTGTTTTTTATCCTTTTGCCATGACGGTTGCTACCTTGTTTCGTAATATGGTTCCGCCGGAACGTCCCAGTCTGCTTGTATGGATATTGGCAGGCTTGATTCCTTTAGGATTTCATTTAATACGCAATAAGCTGAAGCAATTTTTTCCGCTTGTTCTTTTACACTTGGTAGGAATCGGTGGTTTTGTTTTGCTGTCTTTGTTGCTTTCGCCACAAAACAGTAGTGTCAACCGAACCTATTTCATTTTGCTGGGAATCGGCTTTGCCATTTATTCCATTTATTTGCGCCTGACCACGGAGGATTTCGATGATAGTGTGGTGGCAATGCCTTTTGCAGTAGGATTTGTGGCTGTGTCTTTATTTTTGCAGCATTATCAGGGCAACAAGGAATGGGATTCCTACTATAAGCTGATTCTGATTTTAATTGTTGGTTTATTTTTCTTAAATTATTATTTAAGTGAATATTCCAATTTCCTTGTGGTAAATTCCAGCAGTACGGGTATCTTACCGGAAAAGCAAATTTTTCGCTCCGGTATGCGCCTGACCTTTGGATATACCTTAATCGGTATGGTAATTTTATTCTGTACAGCTCAATTTAGCTGGCTGAAGCAGATTTTAGCTGCACTAAAAAGGATGATTGTTTCTATTTTATCCTTTATCTTTGGATTATTTCCGGATCATACCACAGAATCAGAGATTTATATTGATGAAAGGATGTCCGGTGGCGGCGGTCTTGCCCTTCCGGAAGCCGGAGAGCCTGCTCTAATTTGGCATATTTTGGGTGTTATTGCAGTAGTTGCCTTATTGATTGGAATTTTGTTAGCAATCTTTTTTGCCATTCGTCGCTTTATTGCCTTTGCAAATCAAATGATGCAAAAGCAGGGTATTACGAAAAAGGACATTTCTGCAACGGAAGCGGTGGATGTGAGAGAAAAATGTGAGATAAAGAAGCAAAAACATAGAAAAAGCAGTCCTCTTGAGCTTTTTGGATTTTTGGATTCCAAGGAAAAAATTCGCCGAATCTATAAAAAGAAGGCTTCCTCCTATAAGCCTAATCCTTTGGCAGAAGGTGCAAAGGAGGATAATTTTACTATGGAAAGACTTGGCTTTTATACTGCAAGAGAAATGGAAAAGCGGATGGAAAGCGGTGCTTTTGCTGCGGTTTATGAAAAAGCAAGATATTCCAATGAAACCTGTACAGCTCAGGATGTAAAGCTGATGAAGGAAGCATGTCGTTAAATGCTGGACATACATGTATTTAGAAAGAGGTTTTTAATGAATAATAAATTGGCATTATCAGACGATATTTTAATGAAAATAGAAAAGCCAGCCCGTTACATTGGTAATGAGGTAAATGCAGTGGTAAAGGATAAGGAAAAGGTAAATGTCCGTTTTGCCATGTGCTTTCCCGATGTTTACGAAATAGGTATGTCCCATTTGGGAATACAGATTTTGTATGATATGTTTAATTCCATGGAGGATGTATGGTGCGAGCGTGTTTATTCGCCTTGGGTGGATTTGGATGCCATTATGCGTAGGGAAAATATCCCACTATTTGCATTGGAATCCCAGGAGCCGATTAAGGACTTTGATTTCCTGGGTATTACTATTCAGTATGAAATGTGTTATACCAATATTTTACAGATTCTTGATTTGGCACAGATTCCCTTGTTGGCATCACAGCGAGGAGAGGATTGCCCCATTGTAATTGGCGGTGGCCCCTGCACCTATAATCCGGAGCCCATTGCAGATTTCTTTGATATTTTCTATATCGGCGAAGGGGAAACACAGTACGAAGCCTTAATCAATCTTTACAAGGAATGTAAAAATGCCAAGCTGGGTCGAGAAGAGTTTTTACGCCGTGCGGCAAGAATCCCCGGCATGTATGTACCCGGATTCTATGAAGTAACCTACAAGGAAGACGGTACTATTGCATCCTTTTTGCCCACTGAAAAGGGGATTCCGTTATCCATTACCAAAGAAATTGAAATGGATGTAACCAATACCTATTATCCCATGAAGCCCGTAGTACCCTATATTAAGGTGACTCAGGACAGAGTGGTTTTGGAGATTCAAAGAGGCTGTATCAGAGGGTGTCGCTTCTGTCAGGCAGGGCAGCTTTATCGTCCTGTAAGAGAACGTGATGTGGATACTTTAAAGAAGTATGCCTTAGAAATGCTGAAAAACACCGGACATGAAGAAATATCTTTAAGCTCCCTGAGCTCCAGTGATTACAGTAAACTACCGGAATTAATTGATTTTCTGATTGAAGAATGCAATAAAAAGCATATCAATATTTCCCTGCCTTCCCTTCGTATAGATGCTTTTTCTTTGGATGTAATGAGTAAGGTACAGGATGTGAAGAAATCAAGTCTGACCTTTGCACCGGAGGCTGGAAGCCAGCGTTTGAGAGATGTTATCAATAAGGGGCTGACTGAGGAGGTAATTTTACAGGGCTCCGCCCTTGCCTTTGAAGGCGGGTGGACCAGAGTAAAGCTATACTTTATGCTGGGCTTACCCACCGAGACAGAAGAGGATATCAGAGGTATTGCAGAGCTTTCCAACAAAATTGCTGCCACTTTTTTTGATACCGTTCCCAAGGAAAAACGTGTGAACGGCAAGGTGCAGATTGTAACCAGTACTTCTTTCTTTGTGCCAAAGCCCTTTACCCCTTTCCAGTGGGCAGCACAGTGTACCAAGGAAGAATTTTTGGATAAGGCATACCAGACTAAAAAAGCCATTACAGAGCAGTTAAATCAAAAAAGTATTAAATATAACTGGCATGAAGCGGATGCCAGTGTATTGGAAGGCGTTTTGGCAAGAGGTGACAGAAGACTTTCTCAGGTAATTTTGCATGTATATCAGAATGGCGGCTTCTATGATGCCTGGAGTGAATATTTTGATAATGAAAAGTGGATGCAGGCTTTTGAGGATTGCGGTCTGTCGGTAGAATTTTATGCCAACAGAGAACGTCCCCTGGATGAAATTTTCCCTTGGGATTTCATTGATTGCGGTGTCACCAAGGAATTCCTAAAGAGAGAATGGTTAAAGGCTCAGAAGGAAGAAATTTCAGAAAACTGCAAGCTAAAATGTCAGGGATGCGGCGCAAACCGTTTTGGCGGAGGCATCTGCTTTACGAGATAGCGCATGGCATTTTTAGATTAGAAAGGAATTAACCATGAGATTGCGAATTAAATTTAGAAAATACGGACCCATCCGTTTTATCGGGCATCTGGATGTAATGCGTTATTTCCAGAAGGCAATTCGCCGTGCCGAAATAGACGTGGCATACTCCACAGGCTTTAGTCCTCATCAGATTATGTCCTTTGCTTCTCCCTTAAGTGTGGGCTTAGAGAGCAATGGAGAATATATGGATATCGAGGTAAATTCCCTGACCTCCTGTGAGGATGTTAAGAATCGTTTAAATGCAGTAAATGCTCCCGGAATTGAGGTGACCTCTGTGATTGTGTTACCGGATACCGCCGGAAATGCCATGGCAAGTGTGGCTGCAGCATCCTATACGGTACGATTTAGGGAGGGCAGAGAGCCGAAACTTGATATTGCAGCGGCTTTACCTGCTTTTCTTGCTAAGGAAGAGATTTTGTATACCAAGGAAACCAAAAAGGGAACCAGAGAGATAAATTTAAAAGAAGGTATCTATGAGCTGCAATGGCTGAATAATGCTTTTTCCATGCTTGTGGATGCTTCCAGTGCAGGAAATATTAAGCCTGTACAGATTATTGAAGCTTTGCTTGCCGAGCACGGAGAAGTATTGCAGGAAAATGCGCTGTTGGTAACCAGAGAGGATACCTTTACAAATATTGGCACAGAAGAGGAACGTAAGCTTGTGCCTTTGGATGGGGTGTAAGAATTTAATGGAGAGTATATAAATTGAGCCGAAACATTAATACAAGGAAAACGACAATATCCGAGGATGATTTGGCATTACAGAGCACACAGAAGGGAAAATTGCTTTTTACCAAAGTACGAAACCGCCTGTGTGCCCTTCTGATTCAAAAGGAACGGTTGACTGCCGCTAGGATTTTTCCTGAAAATGCCAGTAAAATAGGTGCCCTTTATCTTGGAAAAGTAAAAAATGTAGTGAAGAATATTGATGCCTGTTTTGTGGAAATTGCCGGGGGAGAAATCTGTTTTTTGCCTATGAAAGAGACAAAAGGTGCATTCCTTACCAATCGCATTCCGGACGGAAGGATTTTAGAAGGGGATGAGCTGCTTGTCCAAATTGTCAGAGATGCCCAAAAGACAAAGCAGACATCGGTAACAGCACAGATATCCTTATCCAATGAGGTATTTGCCATAAGTTTAGGAAAGCCGGGGATAGGATATTCCGGGAAGCTGTCTAAGGAGAAAAAAGAAGAGTTAAAGGCTTATGTAAAGCAACAAAACCTGTTAAAGGAACTTTGTCCCTCTGAAATATTACCCTTTGACCCAGATAAATTATTTGTTGGTATGGTAATTCGCACAAAAGCAGGAGAGTTATCGGAGGAAGAATGGACAGAGAGTTTTCGAGAAATATCGACTGACTGGGTCAGTTTGTTGAAAAATGCCTGTCACCGAACCTGTTTTTCCTGTTTAAAGGAAGCCCCTGCTGATTTTGAAGCAGTTTTACAGCAATTAGTATATCCCTATGAATATGAGGAAATCCTTACGGATAGCCAGATACTTTATACAGAGCTTTCGGAGTATATTGTAAAGAAACTTCCTGAAAAAACAGTTCGTCTCTATGAGGATGAAAGTTTTCCGCTGACAAAGCTTTATGCCTTGGAAAGTAAATTAGATACCGCCCTAGAACCTCGTGTGTGGCTTAAAAGCGGCGGTTATCTTGTAATCGAGCCTACAGAGGCTTTAACCGTTATCGACGTAAATTCGGGCAAATACGAGGCAAAGAAGAGTAATCAGGAGGCAATCTACAAAATCAACTGTGAAGCCGCTGAGGAAATTGCCCTGCAACTACGTCTTCGAAATTTATCCGGTATTATTGTGGTAGATTTTATCAATATGAATTCTAAGGAGCAGCAAGAAGAGCTTTTGGAGCTTTTGCGCAAATTTGTGCATAGGGACAAGCAAAAAACAGCGGTGGTTGATATGACTTCATTGGGCTTGGTGGAAATTACCCGTAAGAAGGAATATAAGCCTTTACATGAGCAGCTTTTTATTAATTAAGACATTAAAATATAATAGTAAGAAGTTAAGGAGTATGTAGATTGCAATTTATAAAGTTTGAAAAGGTAAGAGACGGTAAATATCTAAAAAACTACGAGATTACCTATCAGAATAAAGCAGGTCGTGAAAAGAAATACGAAATCGTCAGCAGACGGGAGCTAAGCACCATTGAGGATGTGGGCGGTGCTCCAAGCGGGGTGTCCATTGTGGCAACCATGGATGACAAGCTGTTGTTGCTCCACGAATTTCGCATGGGCGTGAACCGTAGTGTTTACAATCTCTGTGCCGGCATGTTAGAGCCCAAGGAAACCATTGAGGACTGTATTGTCAGGGAATTATATGAGGAAACAGGACTAAGAGTAAAGAATATTAAGAAAATTCTTCCTCCCTCCTATGCAGCAGTAGCGATTTCTGATACCACTACCTATATTGCTTTCGTAGAAGCGGAAGGGGAGATTAGTGACAATTCCTCTGAAAATGAGCAGATTGAAGCCAGGCTTTATACCAGAGAAGAGGTTTGTGAACTTTTGGAAAAGGAACCCTTCAGTTCCCGTGCCCAGATGGCGGCATTTTACTTTGCACAATTTGGCAGCTTTTAATACTTGCTTAAGTTACAATTAGTTTTATATACAGATGGTTATGCTAATAAAGAACGGAGATATCAGATATGAAAATTTTTGCCTATGCTTTGAGAGAATTTGATGAAAAGGAGTTCTTTGATTATTATTCCAAGGAATACTCCTGCGAATATGGTTATACCACTGCCTATCCCAGCCCGGAAAATGTAGAATTGGCAAGGGGCTATGATGCCATCAGCTGTACCCCCTGTGATTTAAATGCAGATATGCTGGATCGTTTTTATGAGGTGGGGATTCGCTTTATTGCCACTCGCTCCATCGGTGTGGATCATATTGATTTAGCGCATGCCAAGGAATTGGGCATTGGTGTTTGCCATGTTTCCTATGCACCGGAAACTGTAGCAGATTATGCCATTATGCTGATGCTTATGTGCTGCCGCAATATCTGCCATATTTTAGAACGTTCCAGAGTGCAGGATTATACCTTGAAGGGGAAAATGGGCAAGGATATCTGCGATTGTACCGTAGGTGTCATCGGAACCGGTCAGATTGGCAAAACCGTTATCAAGCATCTTTCCACCTTTGGTTGTCGTATCCTTGCTTATGATTTATATCCTAATGAGGAATGTGCTGCTATGGCAGAATATGTGCCTTTGGAAGAGCTTTATACCCAAAGTGATATTATTACGCTCCATGCTCCCTCTACCTCGGACAATTACCATATGTTAAATGCTTCTGCATTTGCACAAATGAAGGAGGATGTGATTATCATCAATACTGCAAGAGGTGCCTTAATTGATACGGAAGATTTGATTGCCGCTATTGAATCCGGTAAAATCGGTCATGCAGCATTGGATGTGTTAGAGCATGAGGATGGTCTCTATTATATCAATAGAATGGGGGATGTCATTGAAAACCGTCAGATGGCGATTTTACGTTCCTTCCCTAATGTGATTCTTTCTCCTCATACTGCGTTTTACACTGAAAAGGTAGTTCGGGATATGGCATATAAGAGCATAAAGGGAGTACATGATATGATGAATCATGTGGAGAATCCGCTTATTATTCTGTAAAACAAATAAGACTTATTTGTAACGGTAAAAAACTTGATATTTAGTATATTTACATAAAAAGAGGAAACTGTTTTTGTGAATTTAGTTTCTTGATGTGACTTTTATTTCATGTTACAATCAAGGAAACTAAAACACAAATTTGAGTTTCCTCTTTTTTGATAGAAACCACATATAAGGAGATTAGAAATGGAATTACGAGAAAGTATCATTGAAGGAACCATAGTAGTCTTTAATCAAAAAGGCTTGAAATTTACCATGGACGACATTGCCAAACAGCTTTGCATCAGCAAAAAAACCATTTATACCGTATTCAGCGATAAAGAAACCCTTTTTTATGCGGTGGTGGATTATATGTTTGATTCCATCAAGGAAAGCGAAAGACAAGTATTAGAGGATACTTCCTTGTCTACTCTGGAAAAAATACGTAAAATTCTGGGGGTTTTACCGGAGGGCTATAAGGAAATTGATTTCCGGCAGCTTTACCTGTTAAAGGAAAAATATCCCCAAATTTACCGAAAGGTAGAAGAACGTTTGGAAACAGGCTGGGAAAGCAGTATTCAGCTATTGGAGCAGGGTATGCAAGAAGGTGTCATCCGCCCCATTCCTGTTGCCCTTGTAAAGATGATGCTTGAGGCTGCATTGGAGCAATTTTTTCAGCGGGATATCCTTATCAGAAACGGACTGACCTATACAGAAGCATTGGAAGAAGTTGTAGGCATATTGGTTGATGGCATTACCGTGAAATAAATGAATTGATAAGAATACAAATTTTTGAAAAAAGAGAAAGGATTACATCATGGAGAAACAAATCTCAAACAGAATTTATTTAAACAATGAGTGGCTTTTTACAGAGCAGTTTACCGAGGAATTATTAATGCCGGAATGCCGGACAAATGCTCTTACTCAGGTTCGTCTGCCACATACCTGTAAGGAAACGCCCTTTCATTATTTTGATGAATCCATATACCAGATGGTAAGTGGCTACCGAAAAAGCCTCTTTGCATCTAAGGAATGGCAGGGGAAGAAAGTTCTTTTAACTCTGGATGGTGTTGCCCATGCCAGTGAAGTTTTCTGTAATGGCGAAAAGGTAGGAGAACATCATTGCGGCTATACTGCTTATACCGTAGATTTAAGCAATTATCTAAATTACGATGCTGAAAATATTTTGGTAGTTAAGGTGGACAGCCGGGAAAGCCTGAACATTCCTCCTTTTGGTTATGTCATTGATTATATGACCTATGGAGGCATTTACCGGGATGTTTATCTGGATATTAAAAATCCAATATATCTGGAGGATGTGTTTGTACATACGGATTTAAAAGGAAATTATACCACCCCAAAACCAGAGGTATGTTCTGAGATTACATTAGGCGGCGAAGTATTAAATACCTCTTGGACTGCACTTACAATAAAACAAAGACTCATAAAAAAAGAGGCTGTAAGTATTGTAAGAGAACAAAAAACACCAGCTGCTGAAGTGCTACAAGAGTTTACAAAAGAGATTTCTAGGGAAAATGCTATTCCTTCTCTGAACCTCTCTTTTGTTACCAATCAAACCGTAGAATTATGGGACACAGAGCATCCCCATCTCTATGAATTGGTAACTGAGCTGTACCAGGGAGAAGCCTTTTTAGATACCTATACAGTAACCATGGGATTCCGGGATGCCAAATTTAAAACTGATGGCTTTTACTTAAATGGACAAAAATTGAAAATCAGAGGCTTAAATCGCCATCAATGTTATCCTTATGTGGGCTACGCAATGCCAAAGTCCATGCAGGAACTGGATGCTGAGATTCTAAAAAAGGAATTGGGCGTCAATGCAGTGCGCACCTCCCATTATCCTCAAAGCCATTATTTCTTGGACAAATGTGATGAGTTAGGACTGCTGGTGTTCACAGAAATTCCCGGCTGGCAGCATATTGGCAATGAGGAATGGAAAAATCAAGCGGTGGAAAATGTAAAGGACATGATAAAACAATATCGCAATCATACCTCCATTATCCTTTGGGGCGTACGCATCAATGAATCTGCCGATGATGATGAGTTTTACAAACGTACCAATGAAGCGGCACACCAAATGGATCCTTACCGTCAGACAGGAGGGGTACGGGCTTTAAAGAAAAGCCATCTTTTTGAAGATGTTTATACCTATAATGACTTTGTCCATGATGGCAAACATCCCGGCTGTGAAAAGAAAAAAGCTATTACCTCCAATATGGAAAAGCCATACCTTGTCAGTGAATACAATGGGCATATGTTCCCCACCAAAGTCTTTGATTGTGAGGAGCACCGTTTGGAGCATGCTCTTCGGCATGCCAATGTATTGGATGCCATTGCGGGGGAAGAGGATATTGCAGGAAGCTTTGGCTGGTGTATGTTTGATTATAATACCCACAAGGATTTTGGCAGTGGAGATCATGTTTGCTATCACGGCGTTATGGATATGTTCCGCAACTCCAAAATGGCAGCTGCAATCTATGCCTGTCAGCAAGACGCTACACCGGTGCTGGAGCTAAGCTCCTCCATGGATATTGGTGAGCATCCCGGTTGTAACCGTGGAACCACCTGGTTATTTACCAATGCGGATTCTGTGCGAATGTACAAGAATGATTACTTTATCAAGGAATATGTGACAACGGACAGTCCCTACAAAAATATGAAGCGCGGTCCCATTGTCATTGATGATTTTATTGGAAATATGATAGCAGAGCAGGAGAATTTTAAGCCTGCCCATGCAAAGGAAATTACAGACGCATTAAATGTTGTAGCAAAATATGGTATCGGAAACGCTCCGAAAAAAGTGTATTTTACCATTTTGAAGATGTTACTTTTATATCGAATGAACTTTTCCGATGCCATTACCCTGTATACTAAGTATGTAGGTGACTGGGGCGGTGAATCCACTTCCTACCGCTTTGAGGCAATTAAGAATGGAAAAGTAGTGAAAACGCTGATAAAAGAGCCTATGAAAGCATTACACATGAAGGCTTTGGCAGATCACACCAATTTACAGGAGAGTAACACCTATGATGTAGCACTGGTGCGCATACAGGCATTGGATGAGCATGAAAACATCTTAAGCTTTTATCAGGAACCGGTCATGCTTTCCGTAGAAGGGGATATTGAACTGATTGGTCCCAAGCTGATTTCCCTACAGGGCGGTATGGGTGGCACCTATGTGAAATCCAAAGGCAAATCCGGTGCAGGAACCCTGATTATCAAGGCATCACAGATGGAAGAATATCGAATCCCTTTTACTGTGACTACAAAAAAAACTGTATAAAATGAATTCAATCTGAATAAAAAAATGAGAAGGAGACAAAATCTTATGAAACTAACGGGTAAAGAAAAATTTTCCTATGGTCTGGGTGCTGTAGGAAAAGATATGGTTTACATGCTTTCTGCAAGCTATATATTGTATTATTATCAGGATATTTTAGGGGTAAATGCTTTTGCGATGGGGATTATTTTAATGGCTGCAAGAGTGTTTGATGCTTTTAACGATCCTATTATGGGTGTGATTGTGGCGAAAACCCGTACCAAATGGGGTAAATTCAGACCCTGGCTGTTAATTGGAACTCTTTTAAATGCCGGAGTACTTTATTTTATGTTTGCAGCCCCCACGATATTAAAGGGGGGTGACCTGGTTGTTTACGCTGCAGTTACCTACATTCTCTGGGGCGTTACCTATACCATGATGGATATTCCTTATTGGTCCATGATTCCTGCTTTTACTCAGGGCGGTAAAGAGAGAGAAGGACTCTCAACCCTTGCCCGTTCCTGCGCAGGTGTTGGTTCAGCCATTGTTACCATTATTACCATGCAGTGCGTTTATATATTGGGACAGGGAAATGAAAGAGTTGGTTTCCAATTATTTTCCCTTATCATTGCCGTTTTATTTGTAATATTTATTGGCATTACCTGCTTAAATATCAAAGAAAAATCCACTGTCGACGTAGATAGTCCTTCCGTTGGTCAAATGTTTAAGGCACTGCTCCAAAACGATCAGGCAATGACGGTTGTAATTACCATTGTTTTAATTAACAGTGCCATTTATATTACATCTAACCTGGTTATTTACTTTTTCAAATATGATATGGGTGGAGAGGGCTGGCATAATGCCTATACCTTGTTTAACACCTTTGGCGGAGCAATGCAGATTCTTTCCATGATGCTATTTTTCCCATTGCTTCGCAAATTTTTCAATACTATAAGGATTTTCTATATTAGTATTATCATGGCAGTAGTGGGATATGCCGTATTGCTGGCGCTGACCTTTACCAATATGTCAAATGTATTTATATTGTTTATTCCCGGATTCTTTATTTTCGTGGCAAACGGCTGCCTGACGGTATTGACCACTGTTTTCCTTGCCAATACGGTGGACTATGGTCAGTGGAAAAATAACCGTAGAGATGAAAGTGTTATTTTCTCCATGCAGACCTTTGTGGTAAAGCTGGCATCCGGTGTTTCTGCATTAATTGCCTCTGTATGTCTTAGTATTTGTAATTTAAGCTCCGATACTACAAATGTAACCGAAATAGTGGAAGCTTCCGGGGAAAGCTCTGTAATCGGTCTTCGTATGACCATGACGGTAATTCCGATTTTCGGGTTGGTAGCTGCAGTATGGTATTTCCACAAAAAATATATTCTTACTGATGAAAAGATTGCGGAAATCAATGATGCGATAAAGGAATAAAAAAGAACAAAAGTTCCTTAGGAGGTTATCCCATGATTAGAGAACAGAATCTTACCTTTGAATTAAGCACCCCTAATACTACATATGCTTTTAGGGTAACAGAAACCGGACATTTGGAGCATTTATATTATGGCTCCAGAATAACCCTATATAACCCCGTGTATCAGGAGAATTCTGACATCAATACTCGATTAACAGAATGTCTCCTGGAAAAACATTCCTTTGCTCCCGGTAATACCAATGTATATGATGGAGAACACAAAAACTTCTCTTTGGAGGATATGTGTCTGGAAATGTCCTCCTATGGAAAAGGAGATATCAGGGAACCCTTTCTTGAAATTATACATGAGGATGGTAGCTTCACCTCGGACTTTTTATTCAAGGATTTTACAATCACACAGGGGAAGGAGCCCTTTTTAACCCTTCCCGGTTCCTATGATGAAAACAATAAAGTAGAGCATCTTTGTATCTTACTGTATGATAAGCAATATGACATGGAGCTGGAACTGCATTATTATGTTTATGAGGACTGCGATGTTCTTACCAGAAGTGCCAAGCTGTGTAATTGCAGTGACAGTCAGATAAAATTACAGCGCCTTATGAGCTTACAGTTGGATTTCTCAGATGCAGATTATGTGTTTACCGGCTTTAATGGGGAATGGGCAAGAGAAATGCACAAAAGTAGCAATCTTGTTTCATCAGGAAAACATGTAAATGCTTCTTATACAGGAACCTCCTCCAGCAGAGCCAATCCCTTTGTAATGCTTGGAAGGGAACACACCACAGAGGATTTTGGAGAGTGCTATGGCTTTAATTTGATTTACAGTGGAAATCATTATGAAGCGCTGGAGGTAAGTGGTTTTGGAAAAACAAGATTTGTGTCGGGTATCAATCCCCAGTCATTTTGTTTTCTATTAAATCCCGGAGATACCTTTGAAGCTCCCGAAGCGGTTATGACCTATTCTAGGAAGGGGTATAACGGTATGAGCAGCCAGATGCATGCCTTTGTTCGAGAGCATATTGTAAGAGGAGAGTGGAAGAGAAAGCCTCGTCCCATTCTTTTAAATAGCTGGGAAGCTGCCTATTTTGACATCAACGAAAGTCGCCTGTTAAGGCTTGCAAAAGCCGGAAAAGAAGCAGGAATTGAGCTATTCGTTATGGATGACGGCTGGTTTGGAGAGCGAAATGATGACACCAGCTCCCTAGGAGATTGGCAGGTTAATACAAAAAAGCTGCCAAAGGGTGTGGACGGACTTTGCAAGAAAATCAAGGCATTGAGCTTGGATTTGGGTATTTGGGTGGAGCCGGAGATGGTAAATGTAAACAGCCGTCTCTATGAGGCACATCCTGAGTGGGTACTGCAAATTCCCGATAAACCTCATTCCGAGGGGCGAAACCAGCGTATCTTAGATTTATCCAATGAAGAGGTACAAGATTACATCATACAAGAGATGAGTAAGCTTTTTTCTTCTGCGGAAATCACTTATGTAAAGTGGGATATGAACCGAACCTTTACGGATTGCTTTTCACAAAATTTCTCACCGGAACGTCAGGGCGAGGTGGCACATAGATATTATCTGGGACTTTACCGTTGTATGAAGGAGCTGACGAAAAGCTTCCCCCACATTTTATTTGAGGGCTGTGCCTCAGGCGGAAATCGCTTTGATTTAGGCATTTTATGCTATTTTCCTCAAATATGGGCAAGTGACAACACGGATGCTATTTGTAGAGCTGAAATCCAAAACGGCTACAGCTATGGCTATCCCATGTCAGTGGTAAGTGCGCATGTTTCTGCCTGTCCAAATCACCAGACATTGCGTACCACGCCTTTGGAGACACGTTTTGCAGTGGCTGCCTTTGGTATCTTTGGATATGAATGTAATTTCTGTGATATGAAAAAAGAGGATATGGCTGCTATCAAAGCACAGATTGCTCTTTATAAGGAATGGAGAGAGGTTCTGCAGTTTGGAGCCTTTTGTCGAGGTAGAAGTTTTGGTGACCATACAAGTCAACAAGGCTACAGTGTTCTTAAGAATGGTGCCGGCAATACCATGGAATGGACCTGTGTTTCTCCGGATAAGGAAAAAGCAGTGGGCATGATTTTACAACGGCTTGTGGTGCCAAACACTACATATGGCTATTATCAGGCAAAAGGACTGGCTTCTAATCAAGTATATCATTTTTACAACCGCATCCTGAAATATGATTTAAAGGGCTTTGGAGATTTGGTAAACACCGTTTCTCCCGTTCATATTAAGCAGGATTCCCTAGCGCATAATCTGATTGCCAAGTTTGTAAAAATGGATGGAGAAATTGAAGATACTTATGCTTATGGGGATACATTAATGTATCATGGTGTGAAGCTAAAACAATCATTTGCAGGAACCGGTTATAATAATGATGTTAGATTTTTTCAAGATTTTTGTGCCAGAATGTACTTTATGGAATCCTTAAAGGAATAAAAAATAACCGCCAGAAAGCTATTTAATTTAGTTTTTTGGCGGTTTCTATATGTCAAATCTATTGAAACAGAATAAAACCCAAATGATAAAGGAATATTATAAACCCACATCCAACTATGCGCAAAAGACAACTTTAACGAATAGTTATGTGTGGGTTTGACACATACATGCTTATTTTGTTACTATTTCATCAGAATCTAAAACTACTGTAAAGGGTCCATCATTCAACAAAGAAACCTTCATATCAGCCCCAAAGCATCCTTCCTGAACCTTAGGAATTTCTTTTTTACATTGTTCAATAATATAATGATACAATTTTTCAGCCTTTTCAGGTTCACCGGCTCTGACAAAGGAAGGTCGATTTCCCTTTTTGCAATCTGCATACAGAGTAAATTGTGAAATAATCAACAATTCACCACCTACTGATTTTAAATCCAGATTTGTCTTACCGTTTTCATCCTCAAAAATTCGAAGCCCTATTAATTTTTTGGTCATTTTATCTGCAATCTGCTCCGTATCTTCATTACTGATTCCGACTAATACCAAAAAACCTTGTTCAATGGAGCCAATAATTTTTTCGTCTACCTCAACCTTAGCATGCTTAACGCGCTGTATCACAAAACGCATTTTTAGTTCTCCTTATCATCATCCTGATTTTTCTTTTTGTTTTCCCGCGCAATTTTTTTCTGTTTATATTCCGGAATATATTCATGATAACCCTTCTCATCAACATATGCCAGATTAATATAATCCGTAGTATCCTTAGGCATATTTTTCTTTTCCAGAGAGGCATTTACAAGGGAACGGATACTTGCATAAATAACAGCAAATACAGGAACACCTACAACCATACCGGGAACTCCAAAAAAGCCTCCGAATAAGGTGATGGAAAAAATAACCCAAAAACCGGTAAGACCTGTGGAATCTCCAAGAATTTTGGGACCTAATATATTACCGTCAAACTGCTGTAAAGCAAATATAAAAATTGCAAAATATAAACAATTTAAAGGATTCAAAGGATCTACTACAAAAATCAAAATAAGACATGGAACTGCACCCAAAAAAGGTCCAAAAAAAGGTATAATATTCGTAACTCCAATTACAAGACTTACTAACACTGCATAAGGAGTTTTTAAAAGCGAGGTTCCTACAAAGCAAAGGCATCCGATAATCAGGGAATCAATGATTTTTCCACCAACAAAACCTATAAAGGTTTTATGAGTAAATCGAAAATTTCGGATTACCACATTAGCAGTACTCTTCTCAAATACTGCATAAGCAATCTTTTTTGCCTGTCCGGCAAATTTTTCTTTACTGATAAGTACATACACTGCAATAATAAATCCAATAATAAAATCCCATAAAACGCCTACTACGCTGATAACACTAAGGGAAAGACTCTTAATTAATTCACTCGTTGTTGTTAAAACAGTACCATTCAACCAATTTTCCAATTCTACGGAATATTTATTAATCATATGATTTACATAATTTCCTAAAGTAGGATTATCTTCCAATATTCCATTAATCCAGACTGTAAAATTGGTAATATAGGTATCAAAATTAGATATAATATTCATGATACTGGGGACAATCTGTGAAAGCATCATGGAACATAACAGATAAATTACTGCAAAAACCAAGCAGCTTGTAAGCGTTATACCAATTCCTCTTATCAGCCCTTTTGTTTTTGACGTTTCCTTTAATTTTATCCATTTAAAGAAAGGAATTAATATATAATATTCAATATGATTTAAAAGCGGTGTCATCAAATAAGCTATCACAAAACCAAACATAATTGGCAATATTAAGTTAACTGCAATACTAACAGCCGCTTTAATATTAGATGCATGAAACATTAGATAATAAAAGCAAATACTGGCTACTATTACTAAAAATGCTGTCAGTCCCCACCTAAAATATTTGTTATTAAGATTGAATTTCATATAAGAATTCCTTTCTTTGGTAACATCATTTTTCTATAATAATATAATACACTTAATCCGCCCCTACTACAAGTTAAGGTTTTTAAATATTACATATTTTGACGCTTTTCTTCATATGGTGCCAATTCAAAACGAATAAAATAGCCCTGATCATGTTTACATACCGGACAAATATTAGGAGCCTTTGTTCCTTTATATACATAACCGCAGTTTAAACACATCCATTCGGTTTCTACATCAGAAACAAAAAGTTTTCCCTCTTCCAAAAGCTGCGCATACTTTCCAAAACGATCTCCATGAGTCTTTTCAATTTCCGCAATCTGTAAAAAGGATGCCGCTACTTTTTCAAAGCCTTCCTCTTTTGCTTTTTCACCAAAAGCCTTATATACAGGTTCGTGCTCTTCGTATTCATTATGCTGAGCCATGCGTAATAAATCTGCTATACTGTCTGAAATATCAACAGGATATCCGCCATCAATTATGATGTTCTCTCCTGCCATTTCCTTTAAATGATTATAAAAAATTTCAGCATGCTCCTTTTCCTGAGATGCCGTAAAGGCAAAAATAGCACTGATTACGTGTAAACCATCCTTTTTCGCCTGAGATGCTGCAAAAGTATAGCGATTTCTAGCCTGACTTTCTCCTGCAAATGCACGCATCAAATTGTCCTTTGTTTCACTTTGCTTAAATTCTACTGCCATATCTGACTCCTTTTACTTATAAAATTTATTTTACATGGTAAGTATTTCCGTAAAAAATGAGATTATTTCTTTATTTCGAAATATTATAAAGTTTTCATAGATTTTTTTTTACAAAAAAGTAATTGTAACCCCTATGGAAAAAGTATAAAATAAATGAAGAATATATATTGTGAAAGGAATTTCTATGAAATTACAACAGGTACTCAGTTATGTCCGTAAAGCAGTGGACGATTATCATATGATTGAAGAAGGAGATAAAATTGCAGTAGGCATATCCGGCGGAAAGGACAGCCTTACTCTTCTGTATGCCCTGCATGGACTGAAACGCTTTTATCCCAAGCATTTTACTATTCATGCTGTTACAGTTGACCTGGGCTTTCAAAATCTAAATTTGGACAAAATAAAGGCCTTGTGCGAGGAATTACAGGTGGAATATACTGTCGTAAAAACAGATATTGCCCAAATTATCTTTGAGGATCGCAAGGAAAGCAATCCCTGTTCCCTTTGTGCAAAAATGCGAAAAGGGGCTTTAAATGAAGCCATTAAACAGACCGGATGCAATAAAGTAGCCTACGCCCATCATAAGGATGACGTGGTAGAGACCATGCTGATGTCTTTAATTTTTGAAGGTCGTTTTCATACCTTTTCCCCTGTAACCTATTTAGATAGAATGGACTTAACAGTTATCAGACCTCTTATGTATATGAATGAGGTGGATGTAATTGGTTTTGTAAATAAATATAATGTACCCGTAGTAAAAAGCCCCTGCCCAGCTGATGGACATACTAAAAGAGAATATATCAAAAATCTCCTTAGACAGTTAAATCTTGAAAATCCCGGTGTAAAAGAAAGAATGTTTACCGCAATCCAAAACGGGAACCTGAAAGGATGGACGGAATACTTTGGCAGTAATAAAATCAGATAATTACCATGATGAACAAAACAAACAAAATATCTTAAAATTCAGAGCAGTTCTTGATACCCTGCCTTCCTTTTGTCGTACCTATTTCAGGGGTATTGAGGATTATACTTCTACAAGAACCAGATTAGCTTATGCCTATGATATCCGATTGTTTTTTGAATTTCTTCATACCAAAAACAGTATTTGTGCAAAAATGGATATAAAAGACATATCTTTAGATATTTTGGCACAGCTTACCCGCATGGATATTGAAGAATTTTTGGAATATATTACATTGTATCAAAAAGACGGCAAGGATATCACCAATGATGAACGTGGAAAAGAACGTAAGCTGGCTTCTCTACGAAGCTTTTATAATTACTACTTTGAAAATGAGCTGATAGAAAAAAATCCCGCAGCTCTTGTACCCATGCCTAAAAAACATCAAAAAGAAATTATTCGTCTGGAACCTAATGAAGTTGCTATTTTGCTTGATCAGGTGGAGGCAGGTACGAAGCTAACCAAAAAAGAATTAGAATATCACAAAAAAACCAGAATACGTGATGTTGCTCTCCTTACACTTCTACTGGGAACAGGTATCCGTGTATCCGAATGTGTAGGACTTGATATTACAGATGTCAATTTTGATGTGGGTGGAATAAAAATCCGAAGAAAAGGCGGATATGAAGCTGTAATTTACTTCGGAGAAGAGGTTGAAACTGCTCTCTTGGATTATTTGGAGGAACGGGAACATATCATTCCGGAAGAAGGACATGAAAATGCATTATTTCTGTCCCTGCAAAATCGCAGAATGGCAGTTCGTTCCGTAGAAAACCTAGTAAAAAAGTATGCTTCCAGAGTAACCACGCTTAAAAAAATCACGCCTCATAAGCTTCGAAGCACCTACGGAACTACTTTGTACCAGGAAACCGGCGATATCTATCTGGTGGCAGACGTTCTTGGACATCAGGATGTTAATACCACAAGAAAACACTATGCCGCTCAAGAAGACGAACGACGCCGTAAAGCTGCCAATGTAGTACGCTTGCGCGAGAAAAAATAAAAAACTAAAAATATCTTAAAAACTGCAAAAAATATTACTACAGAAATAGCACTATTTAACAAACTCATTGGAATAATAGGGAACCACCAAATGCTGTCCGGCTCTGATTACATCATCATTTAAATGATTAATGCTCTGCACCTCCGCAATGTAAGCAGCCCTGTCCTTATATTCCTGATAGTCAATATATTTATCAGCAATATCCCATAAAGTCTCACCATATTCTACGGTGATATTGGTATAATACTTAAAATTTAATTCCTCATCCACAGTACTTGCATTAGAGTGCAGTGCATGATAGGAAACAGCACATACCATAATCAGACAAAAGGTCATAAGTCCCATCATGAGCTTGCGTCTGATTTCTTTTTTTCTGCGTAACTTTCTCTTATATGCTCTAATCTCTCTATCCGTCATATCATATACCCTCTTTTGCATTTTCAAAACCAACCTTTCTCATAGTAATATATATTATCTATATACTTGATATATAATTATTATGTATCATGCGAAACTTTGTTCGCAAACATTTGTTCTTATAGGTGTATTATACCGAACATGTATTCTCTTGTCAATGGAAATCGAACATATTTTTGGAATATATGTTTGCTTTTTTCGTATCCATATGTTATACTAACCTTAAATCAACAAGTACTTCTATGATTTAGATTTATTTTTTACATATATGAAATTATGAAACGGAGGATATAACATGAGTTATGGTAAAATCTCTGCTAAACAGCAGGAAATTCTGGATTATATTAAAGAAGAAATTTTAAAGAGGGGCTATCCCCCTACTGTACGGGAAATTTGTGAGACTGTTAATTTAAAGTCCACCTCTTCCGTTCACTCTCACTTAGAAACTCTGGAAAAAAACGGCTATATTCGACGTGACCCTACCAAGCCCCGTGCCATTGAAATCTGTGATGACAGCTTTCAGATGGTTCGTACCGAAATGGTTAGTCTTCCTGTTATTGGCAATGTGGCGGCCGGACAGCCCATTCTTGCAGAAGAAAATATTCAGGAGTACTTCCCTGTGCCGGCAGATGTAGTTCCCAAGGGGGAATCCTTCATATTAAATGTTCGTGGTGATTCCATGATTAATGCCGGTATTTTTAACGGCGACCGTGTATTTGTAAATTCCAAAAACACAGCTCACAATGGTGACATCGTAGTCGCTTTAATTGATGATTCTGCAACGGTTAAGACCTTTTATAAAGAGGATGGTCACATTCGTCTTCAGCCGGAAAATGATACCATGGATCCGATTATTGTTGATGATTGCCAAATTCTTGGAACCGTGTTCGGTGTATTCCGTTTCTACCGCTAAATATTTATCTCTTAAATAAGCTACAGCTTAACCCTTAAGAAACATGCGTCGTAAGACACACTACCAAAAAAGCACAACAAACATTTGTAATAGGATGTTTGCTGTGCTTTTATTATTTGTGTATTATTTTTACTATAAAGAGCTTATACTAACAAAATTACTGAAATCTTACCTTCATATATGCAATAATCTCTTCTACGCATCTTTCAAAGCCAAGCTTGGAGCTGTCCAGACATAAATCATAATTTCTTGCATCCGTCCATTCTCTTCCGGTGTGATACTTATAGTATCCGGCTCTGTGTCTATCGGTTTTAGCGATATAACGCTCCAGCTCTTTTTCGCTCATGCTGTGCTTCTTGGCTGCCTGCTCTATGCAGAAATCCTTAGGTGCATGAACAAACACACTGAGAACATTATCATAATCCTTTAAAACATAGTCCGCTGCTCTTCCCATAATTACGCAGGACTCGCCGTCCTCTGCCAGCTTACGGATGATTTTCGCCTGATAATTAAACAGGTTATCACTGGAGGTAAAATCATCACTTTCCGGTGGGATTAATTCACCATGATATGCACTTTTGGCAAGATTGAAAAGCTTGGTACTTTTTACCTTTTCGTCTGCATTTACAAAAAGTGCTTCATTAATACCACTTTCATCACTTGCAAGCTTCATCAATTCCTTGTCATAAAAATGAATACCCAGCTTGTTTGCAAGCATCTCTCCTACCGTTCTTCCGCCACTACCATACTGTCTTGCAATTGTAATTACTACATTTTCCATACTTTGCCTCCTTTTTCAAGGTTATCACAATACATGAGTTGCTATTTATTCGCCAAGATATGCCTTCTTAATAGAATCATCATTCAATAACTCACTTGCCTTGCCTTCTAATACAATATTACCTGTTTCCAAAACATAAGCACGGTCTGCAATGGACAAAGCCTTCTTTGCATTCTGTTCTACCAATAGTACGGTTGTACCACTTTTACTTACTTCTTGAATAATGTCAAAGATTTCATTTACAAAAATAGGGGAAAGTCCCATGGACGGCTCATCCATCAAAATAATTTTAGGATGGGACATCAATGCACGTCCCATGGCAAGCATCTGCTGCTCACCACCACTTAAGGTTCCTGCCATCTGATTTTGACGCTCCTCCAAACGAGGGAAACGGTCAAATACCGTTTGCAGGGTCTGATTAATCTCTTCCTTATCTCTTCGGGTATAAGCTCCCATTTTTAAATTTTGAAGCACGGAAAGCTGTGCAAATACACGTCTGCCCTCCGGAACATGTGCCATTCCCATGGATACAATTTTATGACCGGGTACCTTTGTAATATCTGTTCCTTCAAAGGTAACACTGCCTTCCTTGGGTGCAAGCAAACCTGAAACAGTATGCAGAATAGTGGTCTTACCGGCACCATTAGCACCAATCAGTGCAATAACCTCGCCCTCATTTACATGAAAGGACACACCCTTAATTGCCTGAATCATACCATAATATACTTTTAAATCCTTTACCTCTAACATCGCCATTGGTATATCCTCCTATTCACCCAGATATGCCTTGATAACTTCCGGGTTATTCAGCACATCTGCAGTTTTGCCCTGACAAAGGACACGACCAAAGTTCAACACGGTAAGCTCCTCACAGATACCGCTTACCAGCTTCATATCATGTTCAATCAACAAAATGGTCATATCAAAGTTATCCCGTACAAAACGGATGGTATCCATCAATTCCAAGGTTTCATTTGGATTCATACCTGCTGCAGGCTCATCCAACAAAAGTAATTTGGGCTTAGTGGCAAGAGCTCTGGCAATTTCCAGTTTACGCTGCTTACCATAGGGCAAATTAGCAGCCAGAGTATCTGCCTCACCATCCAGGTCAAATACCTTCAGAAGCTCCATCGCCTGCTCAGTCATTTCCTTTTCAATCTTATGAAATCTGGGTAAACGTAAAATTCCTTCTACAGTGCTGTATTTTAAGTGATTATGAAGCCCTGCCTTTACATTATCAATTACGGAAAGTTCTTTAAACAAACGAATATTCTGGAAGGTTCTTGCAATCCCTTCCTGATTAATCTCAATGGTCTTCTTACCGGTAATATTCTTACCACCTAAGGTAATAATTCCTTCATTGGGTTTATAAACTCCTGTAAGCAAATTGAAAACCGTAGTTTTACCTGCACCGTTTGGTCCAATCAAGCCGTAGAGACAGCCCTGCTTAATACTAATATTAAAATCGTCTACAGCACGAAGTCCGCCAAAGGATATGCTTAAGTTTTTTACTTCTAATAATGTCATAATTACTCAGCCTCCTTTGCAGTCTTTTTATTCTTAAATTTATAAAGAAGCTTTGCTCTCCACTCAATACATTTAGGAGCCCAGTTAAAGAGCATCATTACAATCAGTACTACCGCATAAATCAGCATACGGTAATCATTAAGACCACGTAAGAGCTCAGGAAGTAAGGTTAAAATTACCGCTGAAATCACAGAGCCTCTGATATTTCCGATTCCTCCAAGTACTACAAATACCAGAATCATAATGGACTGATTATAACCGAAATTCTTCTGGGTTGCTGTCAGGGAAGACAAATTATGGGCATATAACACACCTGCAACACCTGCTAAAGCCGCGGAAATGGTAAATGCCATAAGCTTATACTTAGTTACATGAATACCGATGGATTCTGCAGCAATGGTATTGTCACGAATAGACATAATGGCACGTCCGTCGCGGGAATGAATGAGATTCAATACAATCACCAAAGTAAGCAACAATAAAATCACACCCACTGTAAATGTGGAATCATTGGGCGTACCGGTAATACCCTGAGCACCCTTAATAATAACCGTACCCGTCTCAGACAGATTTAAATCCATTGTACTCTCCATGGAAAAATGAAATCCTGCTTCATCCAACCCAATATAGAGACTGTTTACAATATTTTTAATAATTTCACCAAAAGCAAGGGTTACAATCGCCAGATAATCTCCCTTTAATCTAAGTACCGGAATACCAATCAAAATACCGCAAATCGCTGCCGAAGCAGCTCCGATTAAAATTGCAATCAAAAAACGAAGGGCTGAGGGCATATTGGTGGATTTCATGCACATGGAAAAGAAGGCACTGGCAAAAGCACCCACACACATAAAACCTGCATGCCCAAGACTCAATTCTCCTAAAATTCCTACCACCAGATTCAGCGAAACCGCAAGAATTGCATAGACACATAAAGGAACCAGCAAGCCCTTTAATAAGCTGCTTACAAGTCCTAAACTTACCATAATCTGAATCACAAGATATGCCACAATTACAATTCCGTAAGTTATTAAATTTTGTTTCAATGTTTTATTTATTAATAGCTTTTTCATTCTTGTCCCCATATTAAACCTTTTCCTGAATATTTTTTCCAAGAAGTCCCGTAGGCTTCACTAACAGTACAATAATCAGTACCGCAAAACAAATTGCATCCGACATCTGAGAAGAAATATAGGCTTTACTTAATATTTCAATGACACCAAGTAAAATACCACCGATAAATGCTCCGGGAATAGAACCGATACCACCGAATACTGCAGCAACAAAGGCTTTAATACCGGGCATGGAACCTGTATAAGGGGTTAAAGAAGGATAGGCGGAACATAGTAATACACCGGCAATTGCTGCTAATGCAGAACCAATGGCAAAGGTAAGTGCAATCGTTCCGTCCACATTAATACCCATAAGCTGTGCAGCGCCCTTGTCCTCTGAAACTGCCAGCATTGCCTGTCCTGCCTTTGTCTTATTGATAAAGAACATTAATCCAATCATAATCAGGATACAGCAAACAATGGTTACAATGGTTTCCCCGGTAATACTAAGCTGGCCGTCTGCTAACTTAATAGGCTCCATGGAAACCACAGAGGTAAAGGACTTGGCATTTGCTCCAAAAATTAAGAGTGCCAGATTCTGTAATAAATAGCTGACACCAATGGCAGTAATCAAAACCGCAAGAGGTGAAGAAGCCTTACGAAGTGGCTTATATGCAATTTTTTCTATCGTAATACCCAAGAGTGTACATACTACAACCGACACAATAATACCGATTATAGGATGTAATCCCAAGGTACTGCATATGGTATAGGTAGTAAATCCACCAACCATAATAACATCTCCATGTGCAAAGTTCAGCATCTTTGCAATTCCGTACACCATGGTATATCCTAAAGCAATCAATGCGTATACGCTTCCCAGGCTGATACCACTTATTAAATATTGAATGAAACTCATAAGAACCTCCACTGTTGCAAAATATATGCCATAATAAGATAAAGTATAACAGAATTACTGCCATCTAGCAAGCAAATAACTTTAAGAAATAGAAAACTGAAATACCAAAAAGGAGGATTGCCTTTCAACAACCCTCCGCTCTTTTAAAACAAATTATTATAAGATGGTGTATGCACCGTTTTCAATCTTTAATACCATAGGCTCCTTGTTAGGCTCACCATCTGCTGTCCAGGATAAGCCCTTAGCGGTAACACCTTCAATGCTAATCTGAGTCATAGCTTCTTTGATTTTATCACAGATATCGGATACACTCATATCAGGAGTAACACCACTCTTCTCAATGGCAGCTTTAATTGCATATACAGCGTCATATGCATCTGCTGCGAACTGATTAGGAACTTCACCATATTTCTCCTGATAGCTTGCTACAAACTTCTGTGTTAATTCATCAGTAGAATTGGAAGCAAAGGGAGATAATAACATAACACCTTCTGCAAGAGCGGTATCAAAGTTTTCAACACCACCTAAAATACCATCCATACCATCACAGCTAAAGAATACAGGCGCATAATCCATACCGGCAGCCTGAGTCAGAATCAAAGCGGATTCCTGATAGTAAATAGGTAAGAATACCATATCAGCACCGGCATCCTTTGCCTTCTGAAGCTGTACGGAAAAATCAGTCTTGCTGTCGGCGGTAAATGCTTCTGCTGCTACGATTTCAAAGCTCTGGTTTGCAGCTTCCTTTGCAAATGCTTCATAAATACCGGAAGAATATACATCGGAGCTGTCGTAAATTACGGCAACCTTGGTTGCAAGACCGTTTTCACCAATGTATTTTGCACTTTCCAAGCCCTGATTAGGATCGGAGAAGCATACACGGAAGCAGTTATCATACTGAGTACACTCTACTGCGGTACCGGAAGGAGTAAGCTGGAACATATTGTCAGCCTTAGTCTTCTCTGTTACTGCGATACAAGGACCACTGGTAACACAGCCTACCAATACCTGTGCGCCCCAATCCTTTACTACATTGTAAGCATTCAATGCCTTCTCAGGATCATGCTCATCATCCTGGAAATTCATTTCCAGCTTATAACCATTTACACCACCGGCAGCATTAATGTCATCCACTGCAAGCTGAGCTGCATTCTGAACAGCCAGACCGTAAATTGCTGCACCACCTGTGGTAGGTCCGATTCCGCCAATCTTAAAGGTGTCGGATGAACCCTTGTCAGCAGCACCCTTGTCAGCAGCACCACATCCTGCCAATGCCATAACCATTGCGGATGCAACTGCAACACTTACAAACTTGTTAAATTTCTTCATAATATGTATCCTCCTTTTTGCTTTTCTAAAAAAGCATATTACATAATCGCAGGTGCTATTGTATACAAAAATACAATCCATACAATTATTAAT
>JAGAMG010000030.1 GCA_017624835.1 Lachnospiraceae bacterium | reverse complement strand
TGACTACTATAATTAATACAACAATAATTCCCCAAAGCCATCCGGGCATTTGATAACCCCTAACCTTTGGGTCTGTACCGGGATTCGCATTTCTATTGGAATTCTGATAACCGCTGCTTTGATACCCCGCTGTTGTATAATGAGCATTGTAAGGGTCCGAGCCTTGATAATTTCTGTTCTCATAAGCAGAATTCCTGTTATTTGCCTGTTCCTCTCCACCATTGGTGTCAATGATGGTTCTTGCAATCAGCCTTGGATCTCCCAGCATCTGCAAAACCTCTTCCTCACTTTTGCCCTTGCGGATTTCCATATTTATATAATCTTCATAATAATTGACATTCTCCGTTACCAGTGCCGGCGTCACCCTGCCATTTAATGCACTTCTTAATCTATCAATAAATTCCTGTTTATTCATAGGCATTCCTTCCGTATCCTTACAAACAGCTTACATAAAAAAACATGCCAAACCATTCATTACTATACGAACAGTTTAGCATGTCTCTTAACATCAGTAAATATACGGATTGGGAAGTATTTCTAAACTTTTTATAAAACCGACACAATTTACCATTTTTTATTAGGGCATGTGTTTTTTGTTACTGCTGCCCGAAGTTCAACATAACAGCCACAGCTGCGACACATTCCCTGAAATAACAGGTCGCATTCCTTGCAAATATCCAATCTGGATTCATATAATACAGGCTCTGCTTTGATATCTATGTCAAGATTATCAATATAATCTCGCAAATTGGAAAAATATTCCTCCTGTCCAATCATATCTCTGGTAAGACATCTGCGACAAACCCGTCCCGAACCATCTTTTTGTATCTCATTCATTTGTAATACTTCCTATTATATTTATATACTTCTAGTAATTTTCTGCCTTAATCTCAAAATAGGACTGGGGATGATTACATACAGGGCATACTTCAGGAGCCTTTGAGCCCACACAAATATGACCACAATTCTTACATTTCCAAATCATATCTCCGTCTCTGGAAAATACAATACCATCTTCTATATTTTTCAGAAGCTTTAAATATCTTTCCTCATGCTCTTTTTCAATAGCTGCTACGCCTTCAAACAAGTCTGCAATGGTATCAAAGCCTTCCTCTCTTGCCTCCTTAGCAAAGGTAGCATACATATCCGTCCACTCGTAGTTCTCACCCTCTGCTGCTGCCTTTAAGTTCTCTACGGTAGAACCAATACCATCATGTAACAGCTTATACCAGATTTTTGCATGCTCTTTTTCATTTGCTGCTGTTTCTTCAAAAAGCTCTGCAATCTGCACATAACCGTCTTTTCTTGCCTTGGACGCAAAATAAGAATATTTATTGCGTGCCATGGATTCTCCTGCAAAGGCTTCCATGAGATTTTTTTCTGTCTTGCTTCCTTTTAATTCTGCCATAGTCTTATCCTCCGATTATTCATTTTTTTTGAAAAATTTCTACTACTTTATTATACTTTTTTTATGCAGCAAAAGCAATCTGTTAGCCCATGCTAACTTTTGATTCTCCTGTTAAATATATGTTAAAATATAAAAGTTTTATTAAAATAATATTGCATTTTGATATTTTTCGCTGTATAATGGCGAAAAAGGGAGTAGCCACCATATTTATATGGATTTTAAGCGTCAGAACGACGGATAAGCCGTCCGCTTAAAATTGAAATGGCGAGACTTTTATCACAAAAAGGTGTTGTGATAAGGGTCTTTTTTTATGCCAATAAGCCATACTCCCCATCCGAATAAAAAATGCGTATTCGGGTGTACATGTGCGACGCAACGCACAGAGGTAATATTATGTCATTCTTGTGGGAAGGAATTCTCGCCATCACATGGCAACAATTAGTTATGTACGCAGTAGGAGGAATCCTTATCTGGGTTGCCATCAAAAAACAGTATGAGCCTTCACTGTTATTACCCATGGGCTTTGGTGCCATTCTGGTAAACCTGCCCGGTAGTAATGCCATTAATCAGACCCTTCAGGGTGTGGGCGAGGTTAACGGTATCGTAACCTGGCTTTATGACACCGGTATTGCAGCATCCGAGGCACTGCCTTTATTGTTATTCATCGGTATTGGTGCAATGATTGACTTTGGTCCCCTTCTTTCCAAACCCTCCATGTTTTTATATGGTGCTGCAGCACAGTTCGGTATCTTTGCCGCATTGTTAATTGCAGTACTTTTGGGCTTCGATTTGAAGGATGCAGCTTCCATCGGTATCATCGGTGCTGCGGATGGTCCTACCGCTTTATTGGTATCCCAGGTACTGAAATCTAATTACATAGGCGCTATTGCAGTAGCCGCATATTCCTACATGGCATTGGTTCCTATCGTACAGCCCTTTGCTATCAAGCTGGTTACTACCAAGAAGGAAAGAAGCATCCGCATGCCTTATGAGAGCAGTTCTGTTTCCAAGAGAACCAGAATCCTGTTCCCCATCTTTGTTACCATTATCGTAGGCTTAATTGCTCCTTCTTCCGCTTCCTTAGTAGGATTTTTGATGTTTGGTAACCTGATTCGTGAATGTGGTGTTCTGCAGTCCTTATCCGACACTGCTCAGACCACACTTACCAACCTGATTACATTATTACTTGGTATTACCATTTCCTTTAGTAT
Source organism: Lachnospiraceae bacterium (assembly GCA_017624835.1). Taxonomy (GTDB): domain Bacteria; phylum Bacillota; class Clostridia; order Lachnospirales; family Lachnospiraceae; genus Acetatifactor. The sequence goes on along the minus strand of JAGAMG010000030.1, from coordinate 45,102 downwards.
GCAGGCTGAGGCATTTGTTCGCCCTGATACCTTGTTCATCATGGTAATCGGTCTTGCTGCATTCGTATTCGATACCATCGGTGGTGTATTATTTGCTAAGTTCTTAAATCTGTTTACCAAAAACAAGGTTAACCCCATGGTTGGTGCAGCAGGTATTTCTGCATTCCCCATGGCATCCCGTGTTGTACAGAAGATTGCTCAGGAGGAAAGTCCCGGTAATGTTATTCTGATGCATGCTGCCGGCGCAAACGTAGCAGGTCAGGTTGCTTCTGCTATCGCAGGCGGATTACTGATTAACCTGGTAACATCTTTCATGTAAAGGAGGAATACTGATATGCAGATTGCTTTAGAAATTATGGGAATGGGTATGCTTGGTATCTTTACCGCAATGATCGTTATTATGTTAGTAACTACCGTATTAAAAAAGATTGATAACAAGAAGCCCGAAGCGAAATAATAGAATTGAATGTATATGCGAAAATCAGGGGAGAATGGTGATGCCATTCTCCCCTGTTGTTGTTTTATTTCAAAATCTCCTGATGGAAGCAATGGGTACCTTCCCGGATATCATGTGTCAATAATTCCTCTTTTCCGTACAATGCATAAGCAGCTCGTATAATATCTACCTGCTCGTACACATTATCCAGCCCCCTGGGACCGTTTAATTTATCTTCCCTACAGGACTGCACTGTTAACTCTCTGGGAGCAATCAAGGAACCGATATCCCCCATATCATAATGCCGCCAAAGTCCGGGCACATAATTGCAGTTGCAGTTTCCGTTTAAAATCATCAGGGAATCCTTATAGCCATACATGTAGCCGCTGATAATGACACACTTTACTCTTTCATCCAATGCAGATAACCAGAGCGTCTGCATACCGCCGCCTGAAAATCCTACACAGCCCAACTCCTCAGTATCCCAGCTGTCATTGGTTTCAATATAATCAATCAGTCTCATAAAATCCCAGGTAAGCATACCGATTACAGTCTGTCCCATGGGCTCCGCCATATGAGCCAGGTGAAAACAACTGCTATTTAGGAACTTCCCTTCCTCATCCCCCTGCACTGCTTCATCCCGTCGTTCTCCAAAGCCACGGCAATCCGGGCAGAAGGTTACATATCCTAATGTGGCTAATTTCATACCATAATCGTAGTTGAAAAACTCAATCTTTTCTTTTACTGCCGGAATATCATAACAGCCTGCCACACTGTATTTTCCTGCTCCCATATGTCCCGGCAGAGCAAGGAAGCATTTCTCTTTTCCAGCCTTGGTCAAAAGGGGCTTCCGGGGAATCAAAATGAATACGGGCATAAAGACCTCCGGCTCCACCTGAAGAAGCACTTTTTGTCTAAGGATGTCCGGTGCAACCTCCACGCTTTCTAAAACAACAGGATTTAAAGGACATTCTTCCATATATTGCAGTCCGATGATGTCTGATAATTTATTTCTGGTTTCTGTTTTCCATTGTTCAAATTCTTCTATGGTTGAGCCTTTGAAGAAGTCCTGTCTGGCATATTTGTCGAATTTTCTTGTCATGCCTTGAAGGCTTCCGTAATAGGGGGCTATTTTGATGGTTTGGGTCATTTCTTTGGTACCTCCGATTATTTTTTCTTTTTCCAAAAAGCTTCCATCTCCTCAACAGAATGTGCATCATAACCATATATACTGATTTCTAATGTTTCCTCACTCCAGAACTGTTTCCAATAATGCTTTTTATGTTTCATGGAAGAAAAATTTCTCTCTAACAAAACATTATTTTTCTGAGCTTCCCTAATAATTTCAAGACCTGCACGTTCCATATCAGCAGTCCAGGTTTTGCATCTTCTAAAGCTTCGATCCGGATGTGCTACAACATCAAAATATCCTGTTTTTATTCCATCCACAATTGCCCTGCACAATCCAACATATTCTACGGACTTATCCTCATCCCCAAAGCTCAGGCTTCCATCATCATGTTCAAACATATGCTGACCCAAAATCAGTAAGTCAAGTCCCTCCGTTTTTTTCAATTCTGAATAATAATTATTATATGATGGCAGATACTCCGTTTCAAGTCCTGCTACAAGTTCTATCCTTGAAGCATATTTCGCTTTTAATTGACTCAATGTTGAAATATACTCTTCCAATTGTGCCATATCCATACGACTCCTGAATGGGTCACCCGGAAAAGGACAATGGTCTGTAAAAACAATTCTACCAGCACCTAAGTCAATTGCCTTTTCAACATATTCATAATCCCGGTCATCTGCCGCATGCTTACATCTCCATGTATGTACATGAAAAATTTCGTTTTTTATCGACTGATACATATATTGTCACGTCCATAGTATTTTTCTCGAAAACAATATGGTCTAAGCCCATATAATTTAGTCCTTCATTTCTGCTCCTACAGATAATTTGGGAGCCTTGGTTCGGATACCATCTATGTGTTCATATAAATCATCTTTTATCGGTGAACGCATAGGATCTAATATAAAATCGATTCCTTCTCTCCGCGCCTGCTTAGCAGCCGGTACAAAATCACTATCTCCTGATATCAAAATAATACGATCTACTTGACTTTTAAATGCTAAAGCTGATATGTCAACACCAATTCGCATATCAACCCCTTTTTGCGAAACTGATAATGCAAAATCTCTCTCCGTCAAATCCTTAAGCTCCATAGTGCCATTTATTACTTTTCTAAAAGATTCAGGTTTTATGTTAATGATGGCCTGTTCTTCTGCTAATCTTCCTAAACGTAATGCAAATTTTCTCTGATGTTTCAGTTCTTTAAAAAACTCATTCGCCCAAGCATAATCACTCGTCTTTCCCAAATCAATTGACTTTTTTAATAAAGGATGATAAACCTGTTTATTGACCGGTGGACAATCATAATAAAACACTCTATACAATGACGCACCATCTTTTTCTTCCTTTATATGTCTATGGCAATATGACGACAATTCTTTTGCGCGTTCTGCAGGATTTTTATCTCCAAAAAGATTATATGCTCGTTTTCTATAAAAAGCTCCATCAACAAGTATAGCTGTCCTAATCATTTCATTCTCCTTTGTAAAAAATATCCCTAGATTCATCACTTCCCTTATGGTGGGAGGATTACTACTAGGGATATACTCTCAACAAATATGAACACCACAAATGTGGATTCATATTTATAATATACCCACGGTAGCATTAAAAGTCAATAAATCTTCTGAAAAAAACATATAAATATTACCGTTCCATTAACTGACGACTTATTTCTCGTACTCTTCCTAATTGCTTTTCAAACATAATATCCCATAATTCCAAACATTTTTCAGCAATTTGTCTATCGTCTGCCTTTTCTGAATATGCACACTCATCGTATAAAGCAATAATAAGCTTAGAGATATCAGATTCAATTCCCCATTGTTTTTCAATTGCTTCAGCTGACATTTTTAGCACGCTCTCACATAAAGAAAGAATAATTTCCGCATAATCTTTAACTGAGCACGCATTTTCTTCCAAAAAACTCACAAAAGAATACACCATCCTTTTACTGACTTTTGATCTCATAATTTCCAATAAAAACTCAGCATCTTGCTCCACGTCAACTAATTTATTATAAAATATTTTTGATAACGGAAATTCAACGTTATTATCTGAATTTTTATATTTAAGTATAATTTCCTTAGACTTATTACGATATTCTTCATATTTTAAATAAAGAACTGCCATATGAAGTACCGCTTTTGTCTGTTCTTCATTCGCTTCTTCACTTTTTGAAATAACTTCCTCAAACTCCCCAAACCTTATATAAAATTCACATAAAGAATTTCCTCCCACTTCTATGAGACGCTTATCCTTTACCACATAACATTTTATTATTATTGAAAGAACACGTTCCGTATATTTAGTATATAATCGAAAAAGCATATCCTTAGTATCACGAAAACCAGCCAGTCGAATATCCGCTTCATACAGTCGCAATATTCGCTCCTCTGCCCATTCTTTATCAATATTATAACATGGCCATAACGCATAGAACGAAGCCATCTTTATTGCTGGATTATCATCTAAGGTAAGTTTATCAATCACTTCACAAAACACCGAAAACAATTCCCTTTTATCCCATAACAAATGACCTATTGCTCTTACCGCATTACCCCTAACACTGTTTAATGCGTTGCTATATAATTTTTCGCTATCAAACACTACATCTTCATCAGAAGCTGACTTTTCTGTCATCCCTTTATAATTAAGAGTTATATTTTTCAATTGTTCTATAACCTCTGGTGACCATGTATATATTTTCGTTTTCTCTAATATTCCACAAAAATATGACGCTCTATAACTTTCCAAATCACAAGAAAACATTCTAAACAGTTCTTCCCACGTTTGTTGATTAACTTCGTTAATGTGCTCTGAAAACTCTGCACCGGAATATAATGAATCAATAAAGATTGGCGTAACAGTATCTTTGTTTTCCAAAACCATCCGAATCATTGCTTCCGGTTCTTCCTTAACTGCTGAATTAAAAGCGCTAGAATACATTTCAAGTGAACTTTCAATAAATCCTCCCTTCACTTCTTTCCAGTTTGAATGTTTTCTATTCTTTAATTTCTTATTTGTAATTATCTGAAGCCATTGTTTTTTCCCTATTTTCTTTCCCGATACCGGAGACGTTACCCAACCCGAATGACCTCCTCCATTTTTATAATGATATGATTTTCCTTCAAATCTTCTTTCAAGTACTTTTAATAAATTTATGCCTTCACAGGAAAGTTTTTCACAAGGAATACACTGCAGCAGCTGATACTGTAAATCTCCCCAAAAACTCCAGTATATTGGCTCATATTCCTTGGTCTTATTTTGCTCAATCCTGCTTTTATACCATTCGCTAGCCATAGGTGAAATATATTTTATAATTGCACTTTCAAGAGTTCTCAAATATGGCTGTTCACACCAAGCAGCATGCTCTTTAATCACTTCTGCTACAAGTCCTAATTGGTTGTCTCTACCACTAGTATAATCAAATGCATTCTTATCCAAATCACTTGATATATACAAAATAATTTCGTTACTATAAAACTTAGGCAAAAACTGCAATCCATGCAAAATAATCTCATTAAAGAGCGAATAATTTTTACCCATATATGGGTGATAATAAGACCAAAATAAAGCTGGATTTTGATTTATAATTGCCTTATTTGCCTTTTTAATAAGTCCTACCGTAGCACGTTCCAGACCACGCATATGCATATATCTACCGGACCACTCACTATAGCGAATTTCCCAAGAATCATCTAAGGGTACATACGGCAATAATTCGTCAAGCACATAACAACCATTCTCTACTAAAAATGAATCATTTTCATCTACCAATTCTTCTTCATAGCGATATATAATTTTTCCTTTTGATTTAATCTTGTTCCTTAACCAAAAAGAAATTAATCTGATAGTTCTCTTTTCACAGTTCTTCATCATAGATTTCATATCTATATATAATTCTTGTGCCCACTCCGGATAATGTTCATAAAACATCATTCTAAGTTCAAATAATTCATCGCTTTCTCGCATAATATCATGCAAAAAACATCCTGAAAACTGTTTATCATCCTCTTCAGTTTTTAAAGAACGCGCTTTAATAAATGCAACGTCTTGCGAATCCAAATTCGGACTAATACTTCTAAGCAATATAAATACTGTATTTTTTCTATTGGGATCCTCAAACCATTTATCTAAAATGCCGTATTCTCTCAGCATCTTAACGTATGCCTGATTTCCGCAAATGACATTATTTAGTAAATAATTTGCACTTATGTCATTTTTGCAGCCTTCTACAATAAATGTCTTTATATCTTCATCAGGCTCCAATATTTGACCAAGTATTTCGTAAAAGACAAACTTGACATAGTATCTTACTCCGTCCGATTCCAACATTTTTTTGCCAGCATCCACAAAAATAGCACTATCAAACTCTAGAAGATTTTGCATAAACATTTGAATTTGATAACGTTTACTTGGCGATTGTTTGCTTTTCTCTCCTATAATTACATCAATACTTACATCATTGAAATATTGCTCCATCATCCTTTTTGAAATAAAATAATCCAATATTGATTGATGTACAAAACCAACCCTATTACCATCAACAACAATCATCTCTGCTGATATTAAATAATCAAAACCTGTTTCTTCTACATTTAAGATATTCCTAGGTGCATACAAACGCCCCATTTTATCCAATGCCTTTACAATATGCTCTTGTGTCGCTTTAACAACTGATTCCTGAACACCTACATCCAAACCTCTTTTGCATATTTGTTGATACCATTTTTCAATCAAATGACTTGTTGTAACACAATCATCATAAGTTTCTTCTTCGTCCAAATGCTGCCATATATAAAGATTACTCGGTATTTGCAATAATCGTCTTGTTTTTACAGTTAATTTCGCATACCTATCTCCTACAATTTTTTTTACCACATCTTCATCAAAATTTTGCACCATCACCTTATGCCATGTATCTTTTATTGGCTTCGATTCTGTTTTAAACAAAGTTTTTATATTATTATCATTCTGTAGGTCATACTCTCTACACACAAAAATCACTACTATCTTTTGCGTTCTTTCATAGTTAATACATCTAACTTGTCTAATTAACTCCATACACACAGATAAGGCTTCGCTAGAATTTGCCTGTGTCCACCTTAATGCATCCAATTGGTCTAAAATAATAACAGCTTTCTTATTCTTTGACATAGAATGCAACGCATAAGAAATAGAACCAGGAAATCCTAATTCCTGCCCCCATATTTCACAACTTTTATGTGGCATTTTTCTATCTAATTTGATTGCAATGTATGGTATTTTTTCGTTCTCACAATAATCCAAGATTGCCTCTGTACATCCACTTTTCCCATATCCTGCATTTCCTGAAATAATAAGGTTCTGCTCACTTTTTATCGCATCTATACATTTTTCAAACTCACGTCTCTGAATTAAACCTTCTTTTAATGATTTAAAACTAGTTCTATATTCTTGATTTATTGCAATCATTTGCGGAATAATTCTTTTATCTCCATCCATCAAGCGCAACTCTATTTTTTGCCCTGCCAAATAATCAAGTAATATTGATGCAGTAATTTCTTTTCCTAAAATATCTCCATCAATAATGAATGTTACCAATGCATTATATACTGCGTTTTTGTCTGAACAAAAATAAAATTCGATTTTGTCATATATTCTTTCCTTTATTGTATACTCCGATATTTGTTTCAACTTAATCCGCTTCAAAAACTCGATACTTGATAAAATATCTTTTTCATCTGTGTAATCCAAATTCATTTCTGCACAAAAATCTTCATAAAATTTGCCAAACTCTTTACTATTCTTTTTTATTTGAATGTCATAGAAATCTATTGGGGTTCCATTGGTATTTAGCGCCCTATCATGTAAATCCACTAAAAATGTACACCCTATAGGACTAACCAATGCTACCTGGCGATTAGTGTCCCTACTTAATTGGTATTTCCATGTTTTAAGTATTTTACGCGCTTTCAAATCTGACATTTCCCAATATTCTTTACTTGCATTACGAACTTTACATTGTTGATGTTCTTTCACACCATCAAAATAAGTAACAAGAATGTCCGTGCCCCGCTCGTCCTCACCAAGAGCCTCTACCACAACACTATAATTGGTTTCATTAATAAGATTAAGTAACTCACAAATAATACACTTTATCTCATATCTGTTACCCGCTTTGTCAGCTCTTCCACCTTTTTCTAATGGCATATTCATCCTCCACATATGTATCTTTCTGATTTATTAGGCATTTACAATAATATAATTTTAATATTCTATGTCACAAAATGAATTATACAAAAACCACCAAAGCCAAAGCCTTGGTGGTCATCATACGCATTCACAAATATTATAATAATACAACATTAAAAGTTGTCTTTTCCCATTTACATAAGCAATCATCATTCCCCAATAGCTGTATTATTATATTACTATATCGTTACAAAATCTGCAATAAAAAAGATTCTCTCTAATTCACTTGAACTATCCGTCATAGCAAGTGTAATTACCTATTGCATATACAAATGGCTGAATGAATTGTTTAGACAGCAACAGCAAAAACCTTGCCCAAACATTGCCTAAATGTGGTAAAAATGTGGCTAACAGACTTCTTCGAATTTTCCAAAGCACAGCAAAAAACCTCGCAAACCCTTGAGTTTACGAGGTTTTTCAATAGCGTGCGTTAGAAGATTCGAACTCCCGACCTTTTGGTCCGTAGCCAAACGCTCTATCCAGCTGAGCTAAACGCACATTCGTTGCAATCACTTACAACATTGACTATTTTAACCTCTATATTCCAAAATGTCAAGCCTATTTTTTATATTTTTTTGAAAAAATAGTATGGTAAATAAAGTTTTTGTGGTACAATGTTCTAAGTTGATTATTTTAGGAACACATAGAGAGGTTACTTATGTTAGAGCTTAAGAATATTTCCTTTCAGGTAGCTGATGAAAATGCAAAGCAAAAAGAAATCATTAAGGACATCAGTCTGAAATTGGATGATCATACTTTTACTGCCATTACCGGTCCCAACGGCGGCGGCAAATCTACCCTTGCTAAATTGATTATGGGTATTGAACAGCCCACCTCCGGCAGTATTCTTTTTAACGGAACGGATATTACCTATATGAGTATTACGGAGCGTGCCAAGCTGGGCATCAGCTTTGCCTTTCAGCAGCCCGTGCGTTTTAAGGGCATCAAGGTAAAGGATTTAATTATGTTGGCTGCCGGAGAAAAGATTTCTACCGCCGGTGCCTGCGAATATTTGTCCAAGGTAGGACTTTGCGCCAGAGATTATATTAACCGGGAAATTGATGCCAGTCTGTCCGGTGGTGAGTTAAAGCGTATTGAAATTGCTACGATTATTGCACGCAATACTCCGCTTTCCGTATTTGACGAGCCGGAGGCAGGTATTGACCTTTGGAGCTTCAACAATCTGATAAAGGTATTTGAAGAGCTCCACGACACCTCGGAGAATTCTCTGATTATCATTTCCCATCAGGAGCGTATCCTGAATATTGCGGATGAAATCGTGGTTATTGCAAACGGAAGCGTTCAGGCAAAGGGCAAAAAGGAAGACATCTTACCGGAGCTTTTGAAAGGCACCGGTGGCTGTAAGTTTTATCAATAAATCTAATAAAAAAACAACAAATAGAATTTGAATAAAAATAATAAGTGAGGCAGATATGGACGAGATTCAAAAAACATTACTTGAGCAGGTGGCAGACCTTCACGAAATCCCTGCCGGTGCCTTTAATATTCGTGCCAACGGGCAAAGTGCAGGACGCAATACCACTGCCAATATTGATATTGTAACCAAGGAAGATAAGGAAGGCATTGATATCATTATCAAGTCCGGTACCAAAAGAGAAAGCGTTCACATTCCTGTTGTGTTAAGTCAAAGCGGCTTGACAGAAATGGTATACAATGATTTTCATATTGGGGATGACTGCGATGTAACCATCGTGGCAGGCTGTGGTATCCACAATGGTGGCGACCTTGCCAGCAAGCACGATGGCATTCACACCTTTTATGTGGGAAAGAATTCCCATATCAAATATGTAGAGAAGCATTACGGCAGCGGTGACGGCAAGGGAGAACGCATTATGAATCCCCAGACCGTACTTGAACTTGGGGAAAACAGCTATATGGAAATGGAAACCGTACAAATTAAGGGTGTGGACTCCACCAAGCGTTTTACCGAAGCCCGTCTGGCTGATGGTGCTAAGCTGGTTATTACAGAGCGTTTGATGACTCACGGCACACAATATGCAGAATCTTCCTTTAACGTGGACTTAAATGGTGCAGATTCCAGTGCAAATCTGATTTCCCGCGCAGTTGCCAGAGAGGATTCCAAGCAATTGTTTTTGGCAAAAATCAATGGTAATAACCGTTGCGCCGGTCACTCCGAATGTGACGCCATTATTATGGACAATGCAAAAATCAGTGCCATTCCGGAAATTACCGCCAATCATTTGGATGCTGCCTTGATTCACGAAGCTGCTATCGGCAAAATTGCTGGAGACCAGATTATCAAGCTGATGACATTGGGCTTGACCGAAGCAGAGGCGGAAGCACAAATTGTCAATGGTTTCCTAAAATAAAAAAGAACAATTCAAAAGCCGGGCATGTTTGTTACTCCATGGTAACTACACACCCGGCTTTTCCTTTTTCATATTATCTCCATTCTGCCAATTCCATAACGCTATCATCAATTCCCTACTACCTTATTCACTACCTCAATCACATCCTCTGCCGCAAAAGGCTTGGTCAAAAATTCCATGGCACCATACTTTACTGCCTCCGTCATTTTTTCCTTTTGCCCCGCTGCAGTTATCATAACAACCTTTGCATTGATGTCCTTTTCCCTGATACATTGCAATGCCGCTAAACCATCCATAACAGGCATGGTGATATCCATGGTTACCATTTCCGGTTTAAGCTGTTGATAAAGCTCCACCGCTTCCTGTCCGTTACAGGCTTCTCCGATTACCTGAAAGCCACCTGCTTCTAAAATATTTCTTAAAATTCTTCTTGAGGTTCTGGAATCATCCACAATTAATATTGATGCCATCTTTTTTCGTCCTTCCGTCTTTAAAATATTGTTTCATTCCTTCTCTACAATATTCTTACCCCATTTTCTTATCCTATTTCAATTATACTAATTCACCCACTGCAAAATAGAGTCCCTTATTACCAATAAAAATAGGAATCCTGCACACATCCTTTACCACTTGGGGCTGTCCATAGGCATTCAACCGATATTCCGGGGGCATCAGCTCCAAAAAATGCCCTTCCCTGCTACGTGCGGAGGCATACAAGCCATTCATACAATTTAACAGTTCCCCTGCTGCATCTATGGCATCCATATTTAATCTGGGGAATTCCTCCTGTCCAAAGATGGCGCAAGTATTTAGCAACGCTCCGTCCCTCTCTGCCAAACAATCCATAAAGCCGTTCTCTCCTGTCAGGCATTGACTTACCATATCCTCCACAGGCATCTCCTCCACCAACGCTCCATGGCTGGCATAAACATGTCTGTCAATCAATCGCACCATGGTACGCACCACAGTACAAATTATGTCTTTATACTTTTGTGCATCCTTGGGCAGTAGCAAAGGAATAATTCGATCCACCTCATCACTCTTAAAATCCTCTATCTGAGCGTCTGTATAGCCGTTCTCTCTTCGGAAATCATCCAACAGCCATGCCATTTCTTCTGCGGATACATAGCCTGCATCCACCATTGCCTGCACAAAAGTAAGCCAGGTATCCCCCTGTTTTTTCAAAAGCTCCAATACCTGTACCTGGGTCAGATATCCCTTATCCACAGCAATATCACCAAATCTTTTATCCAAAACAGCCTGCAGACGATTAATTTCCTCTGCCTGCTCCTGAGTCATCAAATCCTCAGCTACCGCAATCAATCCCAGCTTTACTCTTACAGAATCCTGCGTCTGCAAAACCTGCTGTAGCTCCAGCTTGGAGAGCTTACCACATTCCACCAGATAATTTCCAAATATATAATCTACCATACATTGCTTCCGTCCTTCGTATATAAAATTGTATCTATTACTTTTTCATGGAATCATTTGGAATTTTTTTATAATTTTGAGTATATCTTTTTTTAGGGAGCCTGTCAAGCAAGCGACTTTATCAGACAGGCTCGCATAAATCAGCATTTTTTGCCAATGCTATTACATATCTTGCATAATAAAGGAGGATTCACATGATTTCCAGAACCTACAAAACTATGGATGGCAATCAAGCCGCCGCACATGTGGCTTATGCCTATACGGAAGCCGCTGCCATCTATCCCATCACTCCATCCTCACCCATGGCCGAGCTGGTGGATGAATGGACAGGGGCTGACCGAAAAAACATCTTTGGTAACCCTGTTCTCGTTTCTGAAATGCAATCTGAAGCCGGTGCTGCCGGTGCTGTTCACGGTGCCCTGCTTTCCGGTGCTCTTGCCACTACCTTTACCGCATCCCAGGGATTATTACTTATGATTCCCAATCTCTATCGGGTTGCCGGTGAATTATTACCCGGCGTATTCCATGTGGCAGCCCGTACCATTGCCACCCATGCCCTTTCCATATTTGGTGACCATTCAGACATCTACGCCTGCCGTCAGACCGGCGTTGCCATGCTGGCAGAAAGCAGTGTTCAGGAGGTTATGGACTTGTCACCCTTGGCTCACTTATCCGCCATAGAAGGTCGAGTTCCCTTTTTGAATTTCTTCGACGGTTTTCGTACCTCCCATGAGCTTCACAAAATTGCTGTTTGGGATTATCAGGACTTGGCAGACATGGTAAATCAGGAAGCTGTTGAACGATTTCGCGCCTCAGCCCTCCATCCCCATCATGGAAAAACCTATGGTTCCGCACAGAATCCCGATATCTTCTTCCAGGCAAGAGAAGCCTCTAACCCTTACTATGATGCCTTACCGGATATTGTGGAGCAAAATCTGGAAAAAATAAATCAAAAGCTGGGAACCAACTATGGCTTATTCAATTACTATGGTGCACCGGATGCCACCCATGTAATTATTGCCATGGGCAGTGTTTGTGAGACTATTCGAGAATATCTCGACGCCTTTCCTGAGCAAAAAATCGGACTAATAAATGTTCACCTTTATCGTCCCTTCAGTGCCAAACACTTACTGGCTGCTTTACCTAAAAGCGTACAACAAATCAGTGTTTTAAGTCGCACCAAGGAACCCGGCGCCATTGGAGAACCTCTTTATCTGGATGTGCTCGCTGCGCTACAGGACAGCCCTTTTGCAGGAGTAACTCTTTTTAGCGGACGCTACGGCTTAAGCTCCAAGGATACCACTCCCACCCAAATCGCTGCCGTATATGCCAATAAAGATAAGAAATATTTCACGGTAGGCATTGAGGATGATGTAACCCACTTGTCCCTTCCCCTGCCGCCCCTTGTAGATACTACACCCCAAGATGTGGTTTCCTGTAAATTCTGGGGACTGGGCGGAGACGGAACTATCAGCGCCACCAAAAATGCCATTAAAATCATAGGTAATCATACCGACCTGACAGCTCAGGGATATTTTGAATATGATTCCAAAAAATCCCGTGGCTTAACAATTTCCCACTTGCGTTTTGGACAAAGCCACATCCGTAGCACCTACCTGATTAACAAGGCAGATTTTGTAGCCTGTCATAATCCGGTTTATCTGCACAAATATGACATGGTTCAGGAACTGAAGGATGGTGGCAGCTTCCTACTGAATTGCTATTATCAGGAAGAGGATTTGGAACAATATCTCCCGGAAGCAGTAAAACAATATATTGCCACTCACAATATCCATCTATACCTTATCGATGCCATCCGTATCGGCAAGGAAGTGGGATTGAACAATAAAGTCAGTACCATTTTGCAGGCTGCCTTTTTTGCCGTTTCCAAGCTCCTTCCCCTTGAAGAAGCCCGTCGCTTAATGAAGGAAGCAGCTCTTGCAAGCTATGGAAAGCAGGGCGATGCTATTATTCAAATGAACTATGCCGCCATCGATAAGGGGTTGGATGAAGTCCATGAGTACTCCGTTCCTGACCATTGGAAAGAGTTGACTACCAAAGTCAACGACACTCACCCTCTATTGCCCGGCTCCGATGACCTATTAAATTATGTAGAAAAAGTACAGCGTCCGGTAACAGAACAAAAAGGGGATGAGCTTCCTGTCTCCACCTTTCTTCCCTATGCGGATGGTTATACCCCTCCTGGAAGCACTGCTCACGAGAGAAGAAATGTGGCTACGGAAATGCCTGTATGGATACCGGAAAACTGTATTCAATGTAATCTTTGCTCCTATGTCTGCCCCCATGCGGTTATTCGTCCTGCCGCTTTAACTCAGGAAGAAGCGGATAATGCCCCTAAGGGCACTGAAACCATTCCTATGAATGGTATGCCTGAATATCAGTTTGCAGTCACCGTTTCCCACGTTGACTGTACCGGTTGCGGCACCTGTGCAGGAATCTGTCCCGGTAAGCAGGGTAAAAAAGCATTGGAAATGCAGCCCATCCATGAGCATACTGAGCAACAGGAAATCTTTGATTACAATAAAGCCCTCCCTCCGAAAGCAGATGTGGTGGCACGCTTTAAAGACAGCACCGTAAAGGGCAGTCAGTTCCAAAAGCCTCTGATGGAATTTTCCGGTGCCTGTGCCGGCTGTGGAGAAACACCTTATGTAAAGCTTTTAACCCAGTTATTTGGTCCCAGAATGTATATTGCCAATGCTACCGGCTGCTCCTCCATTTGGGCAAACTCTGCTCCCTCCATGGCATATACTGTGGATGAAAATGGACATGGACCAGCTTGGTCAAATTCCCTTTTTGAGGATGCTGCTGAATTTGGTTTTGGTATGCTAATGGGACAGGAAGTAAATCGTATGCATGACTCTGACAAAAACGCTGACACCATTCAATGGGTAATCGGTGGTGACGGTTGGGCTTACGATATTGGCTACGGCGGTCTGGATCATGTTCTTGCCAGTGGCAAAAATATTAATATTTTGGTGCTTGATACAGAGGTTTATTCCAATACCGGCGGTCAGGCTTCCAAATCCACTCCCACCGGCTCCACCGGTAAATTCATTACAGGTGGTAAGAAAACTGCCAAGAAGGATTTGGCATCCATGGCGCTTACCTACAAGGATGTGTATGTGGCGCAAATTGCAATGGGTGCCAACTATGCCCAGACCATCACTGCGCTGAAGGAAGCCGCTGCTTATCCGGGACCTTCCCTGGTAATTGCCTATGCAACCTGTATCGCCCATGGTATCAGAGAAGGTATGGGTTGCACCCCTAAGGAGCAAAAAAAAGCTGTAGAGGCAGGCTATTTCCACCTGTTCCGCTACAACCCTTCCTTAATCGCAGAAAAGAAAAATCCTTTTATCTTAGACAGCAAGGAACCAACCGCCGATTATACTGATTTCCTATCCGGCGAAATCCGTTATGATGTACTGAAACGCCAGCACCCCAAGGAAGCCGATGTATTGTTTAGCAGAGCTGCTGAAAATGCCCGTAAACGTTATCGTTATCTGCAAAAGCTGTCACAATTATATGAACCGGAAGAGGAAGCCTGACAGGCTTCCTCTTCATCATTTTAAATCAATCTCTGACCATTAATTACCAGCCAAAATTCCAAGCCCAGCTTTTCTGCTGCCTTACGACAAAGAATCATACGGTTTAAGAAGATTTCAAAATAATCCATTACTGCACACATCTGTGTATCAATGGTAAGCCGAAGCTCCAAATGGGAATCCTTTACGATTTCTACTTCGCTTTCCTTTACTGAATAATTTACACGGTCATGGATGTCAAAGTTAGCAAAAGCCTGATTTCGTACACGGGTATAACGTACATCCGTCTTATCTGCCAAAATCAATGCTGCTGCCACAGCATTTACCGGAAATGCAGTGGATTCGTCATGATTACCAATGGCAGTAATAATGGTTGCGATATCCTCCGGGTCGGCTCCCATATTATCCAAAATACGAAATGCCATAACCGCACCGGATTGGGCATGATCCACACGATTAATTACATTTCCGATATCATGGAGATATCCCGCAATTCTGGCAAGCTCTGCTTCCCTCTCACTATAGCCCAAAGTCAAAAGAATATCACTTGCCACCTTTGCCACCTTACATACATGGGGAAAGCTGTGCTCCGTATAGCCCAATGCTATCAGGGATTCATCCGCTTTTTGTATGTAGGTTTTTACTGCTTCATTTTGTCTAATGTCTTCGTATGTGATTTTCAATGTGATTTCTACCTTTCTATTTTATATCAAGCCATATGGCTCTATCCACGAATATCTCATATTTTACAAATACCACTCTGCGGGAATTTCTTCACATTCTATAAAACAATTTCTTTTTTTCTCTAAAATTTTACCGGTAACCTCAAAGAGTTTTACTGCATCGCACAAAATGCATTCCGCATCTCCCAGCCGAACCGGCTTTGCCGCTCCGGTTTCAAAATATCCCTCCAGCATCTTATCAAAGCTTTCTGAAATATGAGCAGTGTGCTGATTATAATGGCGATACATTTCCACAGATTTCAAGCTCCCATCGGGCATTTTAATCTGAAAGGTTGTTGGAACCTCTGTAAAACGCTCCGGTACATCAAATACCTCTTCCACGCTATGGATAAAGGTATTTCTGGCATGGGTTACCCCTACCAGCAAAATCTTGGCATTTCTTTCCCTGAGCCTATCCCAGCAACCACCGGGGGCACAGGGGGTTGTTACAGAGTCTTCTCCCTTTACATATTCTGCCGCTTCCTCTCCTATGGCAGCAATACTGTGGGTGGGGTGCAGGGAACGCACAGCACCCGGTCTTTTCATAAATAGATTAGGAATAATTCCTACACAGGCAGGCTCCGTAGCAGGGTCAAATACATTGTATTCCTCACTCATCTGCTTCCATGTATGGGTGGGCACCATCACAAGACCATCTTTCAAATATTCCAGCAACGCGTCTATCACCGTATCTGCGCCGCCTTCTACCGAACCTATGGACTTCATGGAAGAATGTACCATAAGGGTGTCCGTAGACTTTAATCCCATCTCCTCTAAATCTTTTTTTAAATCCTCTTTCTTATACATTGGCATCTCCCCTGTGAGCAATCAAGGAAACGGACTGCATACTTTCCACATTGTTTAATTCCAAAAGCAGGGGTTCATAATCCTTCAAGCGGATTTCCAAAAGCATGTCCACTCTTCCCTTAGAAATATTTCTGGACTTCTCACTATAATGTGCATCATATTTCTTGACAATCTCCAACACTTCGGCAACCTTTTCATATTCACCGATATTGATTGCCAGTATCATGGATTTACGAAGCTCCGGCACCTGATAAAATACCATCATAAGTCCGGTTACAATTACGGAAACTGCAATTGCAAGACCAATCATTCCTGCACCACTGATAATACCTACACTGATAGCCCAAAACAGGAAAATCAAATCCAATGGCTCCTTTACCGCTGTACGAAATCTTACAATGGACAACGCACCTACCATACCCAAAGACACAATGACACTGCTTTGAATGGTCAGAATAATGGAAGCGGTGATTACAGTAAGCAGCAACAACGATAAATTAAAGGTTTTGGAATAAAAGGTATTGGTGGTCATTATACGATATATCAAATAAATAAAAATACCTAAAAGTGCTGCCACCACCAGACACAACACCATGTTTTTCATAGTCATATTGGCTCCGCCAAAGCCTTCCAAAAAAGATTTCTTAATGACATCCTTAACACTCATTTTTTATTTCCTCCCGGGGTATTGTTTTATTGAATACTATATTCTCTGCACAGGGCATATTTAGAAAAAGATGTCCTCTGCAAATCAAAGGAGCTGTTTATCAGTTCCAATATGGCTGATGGTAATATTTCATCATATTTCACTTCCAGAATGTGCTTATAATGAGGCATCACACATCTCCTGGGAATTTCCTTGTCAAAAAAATCCCTGCAGTCAGAGGATGTTATATCCCTGTCAAAAGTGATTCTGACATTTCCTATGGGATATACATAGGGAGTTCTTCTGTATTCTACAATTACCTTGGGCATTAATAAGGTTAATTTCTGCTCCAACAAAAATTCCTTTAAAACCTCCTGCTCTTCGGTAATCTCTTCCACATCCGTCCCATTTATAATCTGTTCACATTGCTTCTTGGTAATAAGACAGGCTTCCTTTCTCTTTAAACCACGCAAACTGCTTTTTCGCTCCAGCTTTATCACATCCGTAGAATCATTGTAGGTTCTGATACGATATTTGTGACGATTATCCACACCTGCCAGATTTTCCATCAGACAAGAGTCTCCATAAGTATCAAAATAGAGACTCTTGATACAGTATATCCCATCGGGACCTGCATGGGAATCTCTTCTGCACAGATGCTTTATCCGATTTTCTATTAACTGTAGCTCTGTCTCCGAACAGATAAACTTCAGCTCGTGGCGATAACTTTCTTTATCCACGGTTATCCTCCTGTTGCTTTTCACAACCTTTACTTTTTTACTCTAATAGAGTATAGCATACTCCTCAAAGAACTGCTACCATTTTTCATAGCAGCACTTTTATGGTTTTTAAAGTTTTTTACGATACTTTACAAGAAAACCTTCTTCAAGTATACTTGAGCATAAGAGAATTGCTAACTGCAATCTAACACTCTTATGCACAATCAGAAAGGAAAACAACGCTATGCCAACCTATACCATCAAAGAGCTTTCCCAAAGATACAATGTTCCCGCCTCCACGCTCCGGTATTATGAGGACATCGGATTGTTGGTTCATGTCGGACGCACAGAAAACAAACAGCGTATTTATACCGAAGAACATATCCGACGTCTGGATGGGATTCACTGCTTTAAAAATACAGGTCTCCCCATTGCTAAAATTCAGGAATTTTATGTATACGAAAGTGATTTGGAGGGAAATATTGATTCCATTCTAAAGCTCGTATGCGAACATGAGGAAAATACCCGCAAGCAAATTGACAAAATGCAGAATGATTTATTACATATTCAGGACAAAATTCGCCATTATCAGGAAATCAAGGCAAACCTTGTTAAATAACTTTGATAAATAGAAAATAGAGGAGACAAACGCTCCTCTATTTTCTTCTTTCTAAATACTCTTTATAACCATTCTCTATAAGCAGGCTCTCAGGATATTTGCCACATCCTCTTTATCAAGTGCCACATATGCCTTATCCATGGCATTATATTTGATGGTATCCTCTGCCATAATATCAATCTTGGACTCATCAATTCCGATTTCCCTTAAAGTCATGGGGATTCCGCAATCCTTGAAAAACTGCTCCGTTGCATCAATTGCCATATTGGCACATTTGTAAGCATCCTCTTCGGTAATGCTCCAAACATTTCGCCCGTACTCAGCAAACTTCTCCACCGTTTCATCCTTCAAAATATAACGCATCCAGCGGGGTGTTACAATCGCCAAACCCACACCATGGGTAATATCATAATAAGCACTGAGCTCATGCTCAATGGGATGACAGGTCCACGCTCCGCCCTTTCCACAGGAAATCAGACTGTTAAGCGCCTGAGTACTTGCCCACATCAGATTTGCTCTTGCCTCATAATTATCCGGCTCCTTTAAAGCAATGGGACAATACTTAATGCATGCCTGTAACAGGCTTTCTGCAAATCTGTCTGAAATAAAAGCTCCGCTGTCCTTTTGAAAATACTGTTCAAAAATATGGGACATAATATCCGCAGTTCCTGCTGCCGTCTGCATTGCCGGCAGTGAATATAAATATTCCGGGTCACAAATGGATGCCTGGGGTTTAAAATAATGGGAGCTGGTTCCCAGCTTTTCATTGGTTTCCATATTGGAAATTACCGCATTTTTGTTCATTTCAGAGCCGGTAGCCGCCAAAGTCAGTATTGTTACAATGGGAAGTACTTTTCCGATTTTACTGCTGTCCACCACCAAATCCCAGGGCTCTCCTTCATAATAAGCAGCTGCTGCCATTACCTTTGCCGCATCAATGGTACTGCCACCACCTACCGCCAGCACCACATCAATCTTTTCCTTTTTACAGATAGCCGCACCCTCCCGTACAGAGGTAATCTTGGGGTTGGGCTCCACTCCACCCAATTCAAATACTTCAAAATCTGCAAGCAGTTCCTTTACCTTATCATATAAACCATTTTTACGAATGCTTCCTCCACCGTAAACCATCAGCACCTTCTTACCGTGGGGTGCTACTAATTCCGGTAAACAATTTACCTGTCCCTTACCAAAACGAATGTCCGTGTATGCGTGATATCTGAAATTATTCATATGCAGCCTCCTGTTTTTCTTTCTATTTTACTTTTTTTATGCTGCAAGTGCAATAAGGAATACAAAAATCAAAACCACAAATATAATCGCAGAAATATTTCCTGCTTTTCGAATTTTCCTTGCAAGTTTAGGATTCTTCTTTTCTATAAAATGAATGGGTAATTCCCAAATACTATGAAGTACTATATACACAAAGGGAATACCACACCCCAACCAAAAATCTTTCCATGTCCGATCATGCAAAAAATAGTGGCAAACTCCACACACAATACATACTGCTAAGGCTCTTATGAACGATTCCGTTTTGCCGAACCGAAGATTTCCCTCCGTATCAGCAATATCAAACTGCTCCAAAATCACTCTTTTCTCAAATTTTATTACATCATTGGCAATATCCAAAAATTTATTTCCTGCCTTTTCCTGTTGATGTATCTCTTCCCAATAATACTTTTCATCAAAAGCTTCTATGCTCTCATGTCTATCAGAAATCTGCTTGGAAACTCTTAAGGCGTCCTCTAATTCATTAATCTGTTCCTGTAGCTGCCGTATATTCTTTTCCATTGCCTCTGCCAAAGAAGTACTTCCCTCCAATACCTCTTCTACCTCAGCAACGGATAATCCTATTTTCCGAAAAATAATTATTTTCTTAAGAATTGCAACATCCTCAGCACGGTAATCCCGATAGGAATTTTCTCCTCTCTTTGGTTGAATCAATTGTTGCTTCTCATAAAATCTTACTGTTGCTCTGGGAATTCCTAATTCCTGTTCCACTTCCTTAATGGTCATGTTTTTTCCTCCTAAAACTCATACTGTTCCCTCAAAATAAAGTATAAACAAGGTTTACAGTCAAGTGTTTTTTCCAAAAACGTCAAGTTTTTATTCCTGAGGCCAAAACAAATCATCCAAGGACATATTCAACGCCTTACAAATATCAATGCATAGACTAATGCTGGGATTATAATTTCCTGCCTCTATGAGACCGATGGTCTGTCTGGCAACTCCCACCTTCTCAGCAAGCTGCTCCTGGGTTAAATCACATTCTATTCTGGCAATCTTCATTCTTTTATTCTTCAATTTGCAATTCCTTCTCTTCTAATTTCTTGTCAGCTCGCTTTTCTGCCACCTTCATCATTAGCATGAATATCAGATAAAAGGGGATTCCCCAGCCTGCGGCCATGCCCAAAATCCAAAGAAATCCTTCCGGATGAAAAGTTCCCCCTTTAAACAACATGGGAAAGCCCATGAAAACACCATAGAAAAGGGCACCGATTACTACTCGTTTCTTAAAATTCTTTTTGCCATCCTTTTCACGCTTTTTGCTTCCCCAGATGAGCCAGCCATTTTTTATAGCTGCAATCGTATATACCAATGCCGGAACAAACCATACCACCAAATAGGAAAGTACCCAGAAAAAATATTTCCCTGCCACAAATAAAAACACAAGCTCTCCAAAAATAACAATTGAAAACTCTATATTCCAAGCTTTTGCCAAAATCTCCTGATGAATGTTTTTCAGTGCTTCATCCTTTTCTTTCATAAAGAGAATACCTTTTCGCAGCTCACACACACAAATGTAGCCAATTCCTGCCAAAAGCACTATCAAATCTAGGGCATACACATAAACCGGAAGCTTACAAATTACCTTTGTCGCTAAAGTCAGTATGGTTAAAATCGTTGTGGCATAATATAATTTTGCAGCCAAAGCGTTGCTTTCTTTTAAAATCCTCTCATCTACAAATTTTTTCTCTTTTCTTTTCCATTTCCACATGTTTTTCTCCTCCTTCATCCCACTCACACAGCCCTCTACTCTGTATCAGCTGAATAAAGCATAACATAAAGAATAGCAAAATGCAATATATATATTACATTTTGCTATTCGATTATATTTTCCCACCGTAATATGAACCGTAATGTGAATTTTTAAATTCCAGTTTTTTACCCCCAAAATATTCAAATCCGGAATTTACTCTTGCACATAGTTTTTGGTACAATCTCTTTTGGTTATCTGTCTGTTGGAAAGGATTACCATATGAATGAACATAATCAAAAACATTTAACCTTATCTGACAGAACCTATATCGAACAGGAACTGTTGCAAAAAAGTACTTTTACTTCTATTGGAAGGAATCTTCACAAAGATCCTACAACTATCTCTAAGGAAGTAAAACGTTATCGTAAAATTATTCCTGCCAAACACAGCTATCACTGTTGTATTTGCAAACATTTCAAGGATTGTGATTTGATGAGCAGGGAACTAAAGTGCTACAGCTATCTGAAGAATTCACGTTATTGTGCTTACTACTGTAAAAAGTGTTACAGAAGAAATGCTACTGAAGTCTGTCCGTATTTCTTACCTTACACCTGTGATAAAATCGACAAAGTTCCTTATGTGTGCAACTACTGCGAAGATTATAAGCATTGTCCTATCGACAAGAAAATCTATGAGGCTGCTTATGCCCAAAGACAATACGAAAAGAAACTGTATGATTCCAGAAAAGGCATCAACATGACTCCTGAAGAATTACAGGAACTAAACGACCTGATATCACCGCTTATCCTGAAAGGACAACCATTAAGTCATATATTTGCAGTACATTCGGACGAGATTCCTGTTTGTCGGCGGACTCTTTACAACTATCTGGATCAACGTGTGTTTCAGGCTAGAAACATTGACCTTCCCCGTCGAGTTCGTTATAAAAAACGGAAGAAGAAATCAGAACCAAGAAAAAGCAAACAGCTTCAACAGGTATATCGTAACAAACGTACCTATGTGGATTTTGAACGCTTTATGGAAGCTCATCCCGATACAGAAGTTGTTGAAATGGACACCGTCAAAGGCGGACGCGGTAAAGGAAAATGTCTCCTTACACTTCTGTTTCGAAGCTGCAGCTTTATGCTTGTGATTCTCATGCCTGACTGCACGCAGAAAAGCGTTATTAATGCTATCAACGATTTAACGGAAGCTCTTGGAATCCGTAGGTTTAAAAAATACTTTCCCGTCATACTGACGGATAACGGCTCGGAATTCAAAAATCCGTGGGATATCGAAAAAACCGAAACCGGAACATATCGTACCTATGTATTCTATTGTGATCCGTATGTTTCCAATCAGAAAGCCCGACTGGAGAAGAATCATGAATACATACGCTATGTTATCCCAAAAGGGCGCAGCATGCATAAATACACGCAGGAAGATATAAGCCTCATGGCAAGCCACATCAACTCTACTTCCCGAGACAGTCTAAATGGTGCCTGTCCGTTTGATTTGGCAGCCCTTCTTCTGGACAAAAAAATACCGCTCTTAGCAGGACAGTTTAAAGTCTCCCCAGACGAAGTCATGCTAAAACCGGTACTCATAGAAAATAGTGTCAAAGAAAGAGAGGCCCGCCATGAACAATAATCCTACCATTCCATACGACATTCTTCTGGATAAATATTTAGAAGCCCAAAGAGATATCGAATACTTGGAATATAAAATATCTTCATTAAATGAAGAACTTGATACCTGGCAAAAAGCCTATGAAGACTATGCTGACATTCTAATGGAGCACGGTCTCATATAAACCAATCAAATCTTAAACACATGAGCAGATAGATAACCACCAAAATCTCAAATTTTACTCCAAGACAGGTGGAATTTATTTTTGCTCAATTTTCTCCAGCTGTCTGTTTGCCATGCAAACAAACAGACTTGGTACAACGAATTATAGCACTTTTCAGGGTACTTTTGTATAGGGTATCTTCAAAAAAGTTGCTCAAAATCGAAAATACGAGGTCAAATCAGTTTGAACCGGAATTTAGTTTTTCATTTGACCCCGTAATATGAACGTAATGCCATGCTGTCAAATGTGGTAAAAAATTTATACTAAATAAACTCATTTCGTAGACTTCTGGAAAACAACTTTTCCAAAATCTTTTGTGGGTTTGCGTCTTCATATAGAATCTGATATACCGCTTCGCAAATCGGCAATTCTACACCATAAGCTTTGCCTAAATTACGTAGTGCTTTTACTGTATAATATCCTTCAGCAAGTTTGTCATAATCCCTTTTCAACACCCGGGCCTTACCAAAGGTTAAATTATGACTATGTTCAGAAAATAGCGTCGCCTCATAATCTCCTAAATGGCATAATCCATATACAGTACTTGCTTTACCTCCCATTGCAACAATCAGTTTTGCAATTTCATTTGTACCACGCGACATCAGTGCTCCTTTTAACGATGCCAAATCTAATCCTTCCAACATTCCTGCCGCTATTCCAATTACATTTTTTGCAGCTGCACCAATCTCATTTCCAACTAAATCCGTACCATAATAGAACCGAATTAAACCGCTGGAAAAATCATGTATCAACATATCTTTAACAAGTTCCTTATTGCTATCAATTACCATGCAATTCGGTACACCTCTATAGAATTCCTGCACATGCCCTGGTCCAAGCCATACCGCCACGCTATTATTACATTTCAACCCATCTGATACAATTTGAGACAATCTTCGCCCCGTTGTAATCTCTATCCCTTTCATGCAAAGAACTATGGTTTTATTTTCTATTGTATACATTGCCAATTCAGCTACAACATCCTGTAAATTCTGAGCAGGTATGGAAATAATAATATACTCTGCATCCTCTATATTTTCAAAAGTTGTAATCAATTCAATACTATTGCTTAGTTGCAAATACTCATTTTCTCTCGTTGCCAACAATTTTTGCATCTTAACAGATGTTTCTCTTCCATACAAGGATACTCTGTGCCCGATTTCATTCAAATACCACGCAATAAACGCCCCCCAACGCCCGCAGCCAATTACCATTACATTCTTTGATTTCTTATTCTTGCTCGGAAAAACTATTTCTTTCTGAAACTTTATACTTGCAATGTCTGCATATAATATGTCGTTAATTGATACGCCATATAATTCCGATAGTTTCATAAGCAGTTCAATATCCGGAATCGTAGCGCCTGTTTCCCATTTTGAAACAGCTTGTCTCGTCACACTTAGTCTGTCTGCTAATTCATCTTGGGTAATTTTATAGTATTTCCGTAACGTTGATAAGTATTCTCCTATCTTTACATTATTCACATAATCACCTCTCATTCAGAGTATACCAATAAATTAGCGTTCAAAAAAGCAACTTAAAATTGCAATTCTTATTCAAATGTAATATTTCATCTTTTTTCTACATAGTACACAAAGTATCGTGTCAGCAAAATACCAATAGTGCGCAAAGTAATATATTATTTCTTCGTATCATCTAACAATTCGGGAATAGTAGCATTAGAACTTGAAATAACACTCCGCCCCAGCTTTGCTTCTAATTCTTTTCTGGCATTACCTGCTATTTCTCCACCAGATATAGTAACTTCTTTTGTCTCATCATATCCACTAGGCTTTTGCATATGTGATAACTCAGTTGTTGACACCTCTGCAAGAAGATTTAATGCCAGTTCCGTGTTTGTCATATTGTCTCTTAAATTTTCCTTTTTTAATCCTTTTAGTTGTTTATATGCTTGAACAGATTTTCCTAACCAGGCCATAGTTAAAATATTCGTAAGTGCCGCATACTCTTTAGGATTATTTATTCCGGCATTTTACCACTCATCTGTTAATTCTTTACGAATTTCAATAGAACGCAGTCTTTGTGAAATCCATTTATCCGAATATCCTTTTGCTTTATATGTAGAAACAGCTCTCTCCATTGCTTTTTCAGGGTCTGCTATTTCATCTAAACGTTCGGCTCCAACTTTTGCAAGCCACGCTTTAAAAGGCTCAGCTTTAGGAGATGTAATGGATTGAATAATTCTCAAAATACCTTCTATATTAGCCGTCTGTGTTTTTCTCATCTTTTCATCAGGTGCGAGCATTTGAAGTGGGGTACAAATTGTACCCCACTTGGATTCTAATTCCTTATCGCGTGTACGCATTTTCTTTATGTATTGTTTTGGATCTTTACTATCTGTTAATACCTTTACAACATCAAAAATTGATAAATACCATTCTTCTAATTCGGAATGCTAAACTTTACGAATGCTATTATCTTCAAAAAACTCATCCTCATTATATTCCGCAAATTCACTATTTTCTAATGATACCATTTCAGTTTTTTCTCTTTTAGCATCATATACATACACATTCATCATTCAGTCTCCTTTCTGCGGACTAACTCCTCATACTTAAGCATATACTCCAACATTCTTGGCACGTACTCTGGTGGAATACGCCTTCCTGCTTCCCAATCCTCTAATGTACGAATTGGTATTCCTGTATGTTCTGAGAAATCTTTCCGATTCATTCCCACACTTGCTCTAAGATTTTTAATTTTATTTGCTGTATCCATATGTATTCTCCAATTTATAATATAACATACCTTATAATAACATGAATCGTGCCGAAACGCAATGCGTGGTTCGCAAATAAGGTTCAGCAATCCCCTTCTGATATAATTTGCATAAAGATGCCGGAACCCGCTACTCTCCTGCGTTTTCCGACACCCAAAACTTGCATTATAATTTATATCTCGCCCACTACATCACGCCAAACAGCTTAAGTATCCAATACCCCAATCCCAGCACCCAGCTTGCAAAAATCCCATACAAAATCACCGGCCCCGCAATGGTAAAAATCTTACAGCCGATACCAAATACCTGCCCCTCCTTTTGGAACTCAATTGCCGGAGCGGAAACTGAATTGGCAAAGCCGGTAATGGGCACCAAAGCACCTGCTCCACCCCATTTTACAATACTGGGATAAATATTAAAGCCAGTCAGCAATACAGACAAAAGTATCAACAACAAAGAGCACCAACTACCCGCTGTCTGCTTGTCCATTCCCAATGTATTTGTAGTATAATTCAGGATAAATTGTCCTAATACACAGATACTCCCTCCTACCAGAAATGCCTTCGCCATCTGAAGCCAGATATTGTGGGTAGGGGTCATTTTCTTTACATACTGTTCATATTCCTGTTGTTTCTGCTGATCTATATTTGCCATGTGAAGCCTCCCTTTCACTTTCCTTATTTCTTATTCTAATTTCAGTATATGCAATTGCAACTATCCTATTCGCAACCGGGCTTTTACAATCTATTTTTACATTTTTAATGAAAGGAATGATATTCCTTTGAAAAACAGCTCTATCTGTGGTATATTAGGTATGATTTACAAAAGAAGTTAAGAAAGGGACAAAGTGTATGCTTAGACTATTTTATATCTGTCTGGTATCATTACCATTCATCTTATATTATCTTTGGAAGGTTGGTTATGTGGAACGTCACGGCTGGAGGTATTCCGAAGCCAAACGTTATCGAATTGCAAGACGCATGATTACCATTATGAAGCACAATGGTCTCATACATACTAATGTATACGGAGAAGATACCCTTCCCGAGGAGGGCGGTTATGTAATGTATGCCAACCACCAGGGCAAATATGATTCCCTTGGCATCATCGGTGCACATAAGAAACCCTGCACCGTACTGATGGACGAAAAACGCTCCCACCTTTTCCTGGCAGACCAGTTTGTAACTCTGTTAAAGGGCACCCGTTTGGACAAAAGCAGTATGAAGGCTCAGTTGAATACCATTTTAAATGTAATTTCCGAGGTAAAGGACGGCAGACGCTATATTATCTTCCCGGAAGGCGGCTATGAACACAACCAGAATAATGTACAGGAATTTATGCCCGGAGCATTTAAGTGTGCCATGAAAGCCAAAAGCCCTATTGTACCGGTAGCGCTGATTGATTCCTACAAGCCCTTCGGTATGAATTCTCTGAAGCCTGTTACCACCCAGGTTCATTTCCTAAAGCCCCTTTATTATGAGGATTACAAGGATTTGTCCACCAGAGAGGTTTCGGACTTAGTCAGAAAACAAATTATCAGCACCATTGAACAAATTACCTGTGCATAAATCAACCAAGGATGTGACTTACGTCACATCCTCTTCTTTTCCCTCTCTGTCCGCCAGCTCTATCAATGCCATGTCCACATCATATTCATAATTTCGCATAGCCACCTCTATAGGGGTAGGATCCTTGGTCAGTCTCCTTCCTCCAATGTGATTATAGAAAACAATAATTCCCGCTGCCAATCCCACAGAATAGGATATCTCCAATATATTGATACCCCCGGGCTCCCGATTCATTACCATACGATAAACCTCTGTAAACAAATCATTGATACCGATATCATTATGATATGCCATAATGGTAAAGGCAGTACCAAAAAAGCTGACCAGACAAACCAGAGCACACTTTAACCACTGCTGCCAACCCTTGTGTTTATTTACAGAAATCCACTCTACCAACACATCCGTTTCACCGAGAAGCTCTACCTCAATATCCGGACACGTCTCCTCCATCAACTGAATCAGTCGAATGCAACTGATAACACATCGTTTTTCCCCATTTGCCTGAAAATGCTTAACCTTAATGGTTTTCAATTTATCTGTCCGATTTTTATCCCTGCAACGCAGACTTCCCAAATCGCTAAGAAACACCTCCGGCGACTGCACCTCCACACATCGTTCACACTTAAAATATACCTTGACCTTTTGCATTCCGACTTCTCCCTTACTCCATCACTCTATGAAGCTCTGTAACAAAATAAAAAACAGAGCCGCAAAGCTTACCTATGGCAACTCCAAGAATTACCAAACCAATGCCGTGACGAAAAGAAATTCTTCTTGCAAAAATGGGAATACTGTCCAGCATTTCCGCAATAGCCAAAGCAAGACAGCCGATGAACATACCACTGAATAAACCAAAGATTATCTGTATGACAATGCCCAAACCATTCCATAACATTATCTGTTTCGGAAAATAGGTTTGCAGCATAGCGGCAACCTGACTATATTCAGAAAACACACTGACAAAGCACCCAATCAAGGTACCAAAAATAACCATCTCTTCATAGAGAAATACTTTTTTGGCAGTATGAGTTTTCCCTGCAAATCTAGGTACCAATCCCACTGCTGTAAGCACAGTAAAAACCCCTGCCGCAGAAAGCAAGCCAAAACTGCCTCCTAATAAAAACAGAAAAAAAAGCTTCATTTTCATCACCCTCAAAGGTTAGTTTCCGCTTTTTTTTCTGTTATATACATACTTAATTCAATTATTCCCAAACAGGTCCGAAGCTGATATTCAAATCCACCTCGCCGTCAATACCATTTACATGTCCTGTCTGACTATACTGCCAGATTTTATAATCATAAGGATAATAGAAATCAGGATTAAAATATGCAAGCCACTTGTCATAGGCTTCCAATTCTTCTACATTCAACATCAATGCTCCCATCTCCATATTATAATAGAGCATGGGCTTATAGCCGGCGTCAGCTATGGAATCACAGAATAGCTTTGCCAAATTGGTTCTTTCCTCCGGGGACAATGCGTTCATTCTGCCGTTGTCACCGCTCACCTTCTCCACATCAAATACTACCGGACACTCAATCCTATAAGGAGCAATCTTCTTTAATATCAGATTAACCTCTTCCAAAAGCTCGTCCTCATTCATAGCCTGTGTATAGAAGTAAACACCTACCTTAATACCGGCTTCCAAAGCACCTTCCACATTATCCTCAAAGCGATCATCCTCTAACAGCTTACCCTCGGAGCCATAGCCTCTGTTTCCCACTCTGATGAATGCAAATTCCACACCATCCTCAGCAACTGCCTTCCAGTCAATTTTGCCCTGATATTTGGAAACATCAATTCCCTTGTGGGAAACCACCTGTCCATCCAGTACATACTGAATCTCCCCACTTTCCAAAATCTGCAAGTTTTCTTCCTTATGGTCATGCATCTTCAAATTCTTTTGAATGGGCACAAAATTAAATTTTCCATTACTTACCACTACTAGTTCATCCTTATAATAGGGGCGAAGGGTTTCCACCATAGTGGTGTCTCCGCCGGACAATGCAGCCTTGATGCCATCCAGAATTTCATTAGTGGTCTCCTCTTTTGCAGCCGCCTCTGCCGAAATAACCGCTGCTTCCACCTTGGCATCCACTTCCTCCTGAGTATAATATACGGTAGCTGAAGCTTCCCTTTCCGACTGTTCCACTGCAGCCGCTATATCATTGGCACTTTGCTGGAATTCCTTGTCAATCCACATATACAGCATACCTGCCAGATAGGTTACCACCACCAACACAAGCACACAAAAAAACATTACTAAAATAGTAGCAATGGCATTATTTTTCTTTTTCTTTTTTCGTTTCTCCAAACGGTTCTCTACCATTCGCTTACTATTATATATTGCACCGTATTCATCATTTAAATCTTTATTATAATCATTCATCCTCTGCAATCTCCGTTTTCTTTCTTCGACATTCTTTTACAATTAATTGTCACATCTACCATAATAATCGAAAATCACAAGAAAAAAAAGCCGGAAATTATATTTTTATAAAATATTTATGATTCACACCTTTTCCCGAAGACGCAAAAGAATCTTTTTTTCCAGACGGCTTACCTGCACCTGACTGATTCCAAACACCACTGCCACCTCAGTTTGGGTTTTATTTTGAAAATATCGCATATCTATCAGCTTGCGCTCCCTCTCCTCCAAACTGTCTAATAGCTGCTTTAATAAGAGCCTGTCCAACAACTGATCCTTTTCCGCATCGCTACTGACACTTCCACAGTTGACCACACTGCTTCCCACACAGCCGGGCATCGCCTGTACCACCTTATCCACCAAATAAACCTCGCTGCCGTCATCCTGATAGGTTGCGCTGTAAATAGATTCCACCTCAATGGCAGCCTCCATAGCCAGTACAATTTCTTCTCTGGAAAGCCCTGCTTCCTGCCCCAGTTCCTGCAATGTGGGTTCTCTGTTTAATCGGCTTTGTAATCTCTGCCTTGCCATTTTTACCTTAAAACCATTTTCCTTAATGGTACGGGAAACCTTAACCATTCCATCATCCCGTAGGAACCTTTTGATTTCTCCGGCTATCATGGGCACTGCGTAGGTGGAAAATTTTACCTCCATTTGCAAATCAAATTTATCAATTGCCTTCATTAATCCAATCACACCAATTTGAAATAAATCCTCCAAATCATAACCTCTGCCCGCAAAGCGCCTTACGATGTGATGCACCAGTCCCAAATTCTTTTCTATCAGTACTTCCCTTGCCTCTTTATCCCCTGCCTGCGATTTTTCAATCAGTACTGACACCTCTTCCATAGACTATTCCTCTCCGTCTATCCATGCACCGGTGCCTAATTTCTTTTTCATATGTACGCAGGTTCCTCTTCCCACAACACTTTTTACATCCAGTTCATCCATAAAGGCTTCCATAAAAGCAAAGCCCATACCGGAGCGTTCCAATTCAGGTCTTGTGGTATACAAGGGTTCCATGGCTTTGTCTAAATCGGCAATTCCTTTTCCGTTATCCGTAATCTCCACTGTAAGAATTCCGTTTTCCAGGGTACAATGTATTTTTACTTTTCCGGGATGTATAATGAAATACGCCGGCTGACTTTCCCCATGCCTGCTATAACCATAAAAATTTTCATAACCATGAATAATGGCATTGGTTACCGCTTCCGACACTGCAGTTTTAATATCAGCCAATTCCTCCATGGTGGGATTCATATGGGCAGCGAAGGCAGCTACTGCAGTTCTTGCAAAGCTTTCATTGCTGGATACTGCATCAAATACAATTTCCATTTCATTTTTCATACCGGCTCTTGTCTCTGTCTGATTATTTTCTGTTTTCAGCGTCTCCATTATCATCCTTACATTACCTCCACAATATTGTTTAACCCGGACATTCTTAAGATTCTCTGTATTTGCTTGTCCGCATGAATGGCATATACCTTACCCCCAAAGCAGGATATCTTTTTGTATCTGCCCATAATAATTCCGATTCCCGAGGAATCCATAAACCGGGTATCCTCAAAATCAAACACCACATGATTTACATCCTCTCGAATAATCAAACGGTCAGCATTCTCACAGATATATGCTGCTCGGTGATGATCCACCTCCTCAGGAAGCTTTACCATCAAACAATTCTCAATTACCTGAAATTCCTCCATAAATTTTTCATTCCTCCTGTTTACAGTATTGATTTGTTTTCCCCATTTTCAAGCACAAAAAAGAACCTGTAGAAATTTTTCTACAAGCTCTTTTCCTTTGTATCTTTTATGCTTTTATCCTTCGACTGCTTATTGTACTGCACTTAATTCATCACAATATTCCAATGCCTTTCGTCCCATCTCAGTATCCGGGAACAGCTCTGCCACCTTGGTATAGGTAGCAATGGCATTTTCATTGTCACCACTCTTACGATATGCATGCCCCAAGGTATAGAGCGCATCCGCATTGGTCTCATCATAATACACTGCCTTAG
The DNA here is from genome assembly GCA_017624835.1 of Lachnospiraceae bacterium. Lineage (GTDB taxonomy): Bacteria > Bacillota > Clostridia > Lachnospirales > Lachnospiraceae > Acetatifactor. The sequence goes on along the minus strand of JAGAMG010000030.1, from coordinate 12,844 downwards.
ACAAATTTTCTATGGCTACGGCATAATCCTCACTGCGATATGCAGTGGAACCTTCCGTATAGTAGCTGGTTGACAGTTCTTCCCCGACAGTACTCAACAGAGTATTATATAAGGTCTGAAACGCTTCCGTAGTCTCTTCCACGGAAATACTTGCAGCAATACTTTCCAGATTAGCTGCTGTCTGCTGAATATCCCCTGTTTCCACATAAGTGGATGCAGCCAGCAATAAGGTATCAAATGCCTTTAGTGCACCATCGTCTCCCACATAGCCCTGCAATTCCAGATTTAATTCCTCAATCTGTTCCTCATAACCGGCAATCTGACTTTCCAATTCCTGAATCCTGGAGGTCTTAGTATCTAACTGATTGCCCAACTCCGTGTAGGCTTGTTTTGCTTCATTATTGGCATTGGAAACTGCTGCCGGAACCACCATAAAATACATGGTTGCCAAACCGATTACCAAACCGATACCGATATTTACCAAGGTGGATAGTCCGCCCCCCTTGGGTTCCTTTACATTAAGGGGCTGAATGATAATTTCATTATCACTCTGATAGCGTACTGCATCCTCCTTCTTACGTTTGCCTGTCTGCTTTACCGCCTCATCCGGCATCAGCATCAGCTCTACTTCCTTAAGATAACGTAAGGTCTGGGTATTATTACAATCAATGGCAATACACTTATTTAATTCCTTTTGGGCACGCTCCCAATCCTCTCTATCCATGTATAACAATGCCAAAAGCTGATGGGCACGTACAAACTTAGGATTCATGGAAAGCACCTTTTTTAGCTGAATTACTGCTAAATCCTTGCTATCCTGTGTACAATATAATAATGCCTGATTGTACTTCTTAATAGTCTGATTGATGGAATCCAGGCGCCCGGCATTGGACTGTACCATCTCTATATAATCATCTGCAACATTCTTTTCCGGACGCAGATTTTTACTGATTACCCACTCACTTAATGCCGCAACCACTTCGCCCATTTCAAAATATACCAAACCAAGTAAATTACGGGCATCTATATTAACTTTATTAAACTTTAGACTCTGCCGTAAACTGTTAATTGCACCTGATAAATCTCTGACATTGGCCTTTTCCAGACCTTCGTTATAAAACAGATTGGAGACACTCATTATTTTTTTGTATGTTGCCACATCGGCTCCACAGGCGGTACAAAAATCATGTTCTGATAAATAGCAGCCACAGTTATAACAAAACATGTTTTTCCTCCTACTTCTTCTCTTCCATCTCTTCGGCTTCCACTATCATCTTTATCAATAAATCTGCAACATCCGTCAAATCCTGATTGTAAATTGCTTCCGCAGCATCCTCTACTTCCAGGCTGGGATGAAATTTCTTCAGTTCCTCTTCAAAATTAATCATAGTCCAACGACTCCTTTATTTCACCAACAAGATACAAGCTACCTGCAATATAAATGCGCTCAGACTCCTTTCTTGAGCCAAGCAAAAACTGCAGGGCGGTATCTACCTTTGTATGCAAGCTATAATTACAGGACGGATATGCCTCAAAGAGTTCCTGCAGGCTGTCCAGCGATGCTGCTCTCCCCGTCCGCATATGGGCAATGGCTATCCGCTCAAAAAGTCCCGACTCTGCTACACCACGAATCATGGGAGCATAATCCTTATCGGAAACCACACTGAAAAGCAGACTTCTGCTGCCCCCACTTTGAATACCGTCCTCTCTGACTGTTTCCAAAAATGCCCGGATACCATCCTCATTATGAGCACCATCCACAAATACCTCCGGAAGAATCTCTTCCATTCTGCCTGCCCATTTACAGGCACTGATGCCCTGACATATTGCTTCTTTGGTAATGGTGCGTCCCTCATCCAATACTTCAATGGCACGCACTGCTAAGGCAGCATTTTCCATCTGATACCGTGCAATGGTATGCAAAGTAAGACTAACATAACCATAATACCTAGTATGAAGAGAAAAATCAATGATTTTATTTTTAAAATTCTGAAAAGCGTAGTCACTTTTCGACACCATATACACGGGACTTCCAAGCTCTGCTGCTTTTTCTACAAAAACCGCAGTAGCTTCCTGCCCACCATCTAAAAAGACTACCGGCACCCCTGCCTGCATAATCCCAGCCTTCTCCCCTGCAATCTGCGTTACCGTGTTTCCAAGATATTCCACATGATCTAGGCTGATACGGGTGATTACGCTTAATTCCTTCTTGCTCACTGCGTTGGTGGCATCCAGTCTGCCTCCTAACCCCGTTTCCAGAATACAGTAGTCGATATCCTCCTTGGAAAAGATAATCATTGCCATGAAGAAGAGGTATTCGAAGAAGGTGGGGTGGTAGAAAGAAGGTGATGTGGATGCCTGGCAGTCCGCCTGCTCTGCTTTGTTTTCTTTCAGAGATGTCCAATCCAAACTGTCATAGGTTTGCAGGAATGCATCCAAAAAGGTCTGTTTCTCTATCATCTGTCCATTTACCAGAAAGCGTTCCCTGATGTCTACCAGATGGGGGGATGTAAACACTGCCACCCTTTTACCTGCAGCCTCCAGGATATTACGCAAATAAGCACAAACGGAGCCCTTTCCATTTGTGCCGGCAACATGGATTATTTTCATTTTTGTGTCGGGATTTCCAAGGCGGTGTAGATATGCCTTCGTATCCTCCAAAGTGTTTTTCTTGGTGAAGCGTGGGACATCGTAAAGATAATTCACCGCTTCCTCAAAGGTAGTGATATTTTGTTTTTTCAAAGTATGCGTCCTTTTTGTTTTATATTGCTGTGTTTTATTTTATGCTATTTTCTTTTTTTGCAATTATTCGTTTCTATGATACCTTTGCTTCTGTGGAGTCTGAACTTCTGTGATATCTTGCTTTCATTTTCCTGACAATGCTTCAACCAGCCTCTCTGCAATAAATTCCATCACCACAATTAGAATAACCGTGATAAGCATTTCTATTGGCGCAGAGTTAATGGCAAAGGACTGAGTTACCCAATCGGATAAACAAAGCCCCAGAAAAATTGCTATCAAATTTATTATAAATCGCCTTGCTATATGCTTTTGATTCTTCATTTCACTTAAGAAGCTTTTTTTGATAAGCTTCTTGTTTAACTCTTTTCTTTCTGTTTCAGCTGACTTGTTTTCCATTTTGAAATCCTCTTGATTGATATTATAGCAGACTTTATATTCTAGCACGTTTTATATTCTAGTATGCTTTGTTTTTTTGCAATGCGCATAATACCTGCATGTATTTTAATGGGCGGCGTGGGCATGAGACTGAAAATGTATGTCGCGCTGCCCAATCAAGCGGCTCCACGACTGTACTACGCGGAGCATTGTGCACGCTCTCAAAAAAGCATATTTATTATAGAAATAACACCATCTGCACCTCATCCCGATAAGTGCCATCCTTCAATTTAAATGCTCTGGGCTGGACACCAACCTTTTGAAATCCTGCCTTTTCATACACATGAATGGCTCTGTAATTATCCTCAAACACGCCCAGTTCCAATTGCTCAAATCCATTCTCCTTGGCATGTCTTATAGACTCCTGCAAAATAATGCTTCCAAGTCCCAAATCACAATATGCCTGCAATATGGAAACGCCAAAATACCCTCTATGGCGATATTTTAGATTGTTTCGGAGCTTCATAGTACCGGAATCCGCAATCAACTTGCCATCCACAAAGGCAGAGAGGAAGAAATCCCTATCATCCTTATTCACAATGGAAATCAGCTTCCTGGTTATCTCTTCCTTAGTGACCACTTCCTCAGGGTATCTTGCCAAGAAATTAGTTTCCCCGGAGGTAAGATATTTGTGGTCATTTAAGACTTTTGCCTCGGATTCAAAAGGGCTTCTGAGGATTACCTTTTGTCCGTTTTTTAAAGTGAATTCTTTTTCCTTAATAAACATCGCATTCTCACTCACTTTTCACATGCTGACAGACATGCCTAGCTTTTCTTACCAGATATTAATTGTCTGGGTAAAGACCGGCTCCTGATTTTGAGAAGCTACAATAATAAGCTTGGCAGGAATAAAGCTATTTCCCTTATACTCCGGTGTACAGGAATACCCGGACACCTTCCCCTGCACCAGCAACTCCTCCACCATGTCATCATATCTATCCTTCAACTCCACAACCACAGGCGGAACAAATAATCTATTTCTTGCAGACTCCTCCCCATTAAATCGAAGAGGCATCAAATACAGCGGACTCAAGATTCCCTTCTTTGCAAGCTCCATCGCCTTCTCATTGGAATCCACCTCCGCAAAGTCAATCTTTACTTCGTCCTTCTTTTTCAAAAAATCAAACAAACCCATCTTCATTACCTCCCATTATATATTTCTTCCCGCTAGCAAAATAGTCTTAAAATCAATATTTATAAATGTCTTACATAAACTCTTGAATCTTCTCCATTTATGTCTTTCATCATATCAAAAAACTCATAACCATACTTTTCATATAATCCGGTATGATTTGTTGAAATATAAATATTTTTCATTCCCATATCTGTTGCCAATGTTTCAGCATAACTCAACAATTTTCCAACATAACGATTCCCTCTGTAATCAGGAAAGGTATATACCCATCCAATCCAAGGAGTCAAATCGGTTGGTTGAATATCATCTTTTTCAGCAAAGGTACAAAAGGAAACTAAATTCTCTCCATCTACCAGCATAAGCACTTTTGTATTTTCACCAACGAATTGTTTTAGCTTTTGGTCTTTCAGCAATTTATACAAATACTGACCAGCTCCCCAATCACTTTCTTTGATTTTGGAAAGCCAGTATTCTTTATTATCCGTGCTAAAGTATTCTAGTATCTTCATTACACACACTCCTACAAATTTGCTACTATCATTCATTTTAATCTAGCCACACAATTCCCAAAATCGTGGTTTTTCCAATAACCAGCCCAAGCCAAGCTACGTTTTCTGTCGTAACTTGGCTCAGGCGTGGCTACTCGGAAAATCTTACTGTAACTGCTCCAAACGCTCAGTTACCTGTGCCATCATCTGCTCATACTTAGCCAGTTTTTCCTTCTCCTCTGCAATCTTTGCTTCGGGAGCCTTGGAAATGAAACGCTCATTGGACAGCATTCCTTTGGAACGGGCAAGCTCGCCCTCCAGACGCTTCTGTTCCTTTTTCAGACGCTCAATTTCCTGTGCAATATCTACCAGCTCAGCAAAAGGAATGTACAGGGTTGCTCCGGCAATCACTACGGATACCGCATCGGATGCAATTCCATCTTTATTTTTTTGCATGGTTACTTCATTTGCATATGCAAGGGAAGCAAAGAAAAGCTTACCCTCAGTAAAGGTATTCAGGATGCCCTCATCCTCACTTACTACATATACGCTTGCCTTACGGATGGGTGCTACATTCATCTCGGTACGGATATTACGGATGCCGCGAACAGCTTCCTTGATGGTCTCAATATCCTTTTCCTCTTTTGCAAAGCTTCTGTCCTGAGTAAACCCAGGCCATTTGCTAATCATAATGGACTCTTCCTCACTCTGTAAGGTGCAGAAAATTTTCTCAGTAATGAATGGCATATAAGGATGAAGAAGCTTTAATGCATCAATCAATACCGTCTTTAAGGTCCAAAGCGCTGCATTCTGGCTTGCCGCATCATCAGCATTGTAGAGACGGGGTTTTACCATCTCAATGTACCAATCACAGAATTCATCCCAGATAAAGTCATAAACCTTCTGTACTGCAATACCAAGTTCAAAGTGCTCCATATTATCGGTAGCATCCTTTACCAAGGTATTTAACTTGGAAAGAATCCACTTATCAACAGGCTCTAAATCGCCGGCAGCAGGAGTGGTTACAGCTTTTCCGGTCTTTTCCAATACCTGTTCCATATTCATCATAATAAAACGAGAAGCATTCCAAACCTTATTTGCAAAGTTACGGCTGTTTTCTACTCTTTCATAATAGAAACGCATATCATTACCGGGTGCATTTCCGGTAATCAGTGTCAGTCTCAGGGCATCAGCACCGTACTGGTCGATAATCTCCAAAGGATCAATACCGTTGCCCAAGGACTTGGACATCTTGCGTCCCTGGCTGTCTCTTACCAGACCGTGGAATAATACGGTCTTGAAGGGCTTCTCTCCCATCTGTTCAAAGCCTGAGAAAATCATACGGATAACCCAGAAGAAAATAATATCATAACCGGTTACCAATACATCGGTAGGATAGAAATACTTCAAATCCTCTGTCTGCTCCGGCCATCCCAAGGTCTCAAAAGGCCATAACGCAGAGGAGAACCAGGTATCCAAGGTATCGGGATCCTGAGTCAGGTGGTCGTGACCACACTTAGGACAGGTAGTAGGAGCTTCTTTAGAAACTACTACTTCTCCACATTTATCGCAGTAGTAAGCAGGAATTCTGTGTCCCCACCAAAGCTGACGGCTGATACACCAATCACGGATATTGTCAGTCCAGTTGAAGTAATTCTTTTCCATACGCTCAGGAATCAGCTGAATCTCACCATTTTTTACCGCTTCTCTTGCAGGCTTGATGAGCTCATCCATCTTTACAAACCACTGCTCCTTTACCATGGGCTCAATGGTGGTCTTACAACGATCATGAGTACCAACATTGTGTACATGATCCTCAATCTTAACCAGCAGTCCCATGCTGTCAAGCTCTTCTACGATGGCTTTACGAGCCTCGTAGCGATCCATACCAACGAACTTGCCACCCTTTTCATTGATGGTAGCATCATCATTCATCACATTGATAATGGGCAGATTGTGACGCTTTCCAACCTCAAAGTCGTTAGGGTCATGAGCGGGGGTGATTTTTACAACACCGGTACCAAACTCTCTGTCAACATAAGTATCGGTAACGATGGGAATCTCACGGTTCATCAAAGGCAGCATTACCTTTCTGCCAATGAGATGCTGATATCTTTCATCCTCAGGATGGATTGCCACAGCAGTATCGCCCAGCATGGTCTCAGGACGGGTGGTAGCAAAGGTCAAAAACTCTGTGGTACTGGGTGTGCCATCCTCGTTCATAAGAGGATACTTAATATGCCAGAAATGTCCTCCCTGCTCCTGATATTCTACCTCTGCATCGGAGATGGAGGTATTACAAACAGGACACCAGTTAATGATACGGGAGCCCTTGTAAATATAGCCTTTTTCATGCATCTTTACGAAAACTTCGGTAACTGCCTTGTTGCAGCCCTCGTCCATGGTAAAACGCTCTCTGTCCCAGTCGCAGGAAGAGCCAAGCTTCTTAAGCTGGCTGATAATTCGTCCGCCGTACTCCTTCTTCCAATCCCATGCTCTCTCCAGGAATTTTTCACGGCCAAGGTCCCACTTATCGATACCTTCTTCCTTCAGCTTCTCGATAATTTTAACCTCGGTTGCAATACTTGCATGGTCGGTACCGGGCTGCCACAGTGCATTGTAGCCCTGCATTCTCTTGAAACGAATGAGAATATCCTGCATGGTGTTGTCCAGAGCATGTCCCATGTGGAGCTGTCCTGTAATATTTGGAGGGGGAATCACGATGGTAAAGGGAGTCTTGGAGTGATCTACCTCTGCGTGAAAATATTTGTTGTCAAGCCATTTTTGATAGAGTCTGTCTTCCAGACCCTTGGGGTCGTAGGTCTTTGCTAATTCTTTGCTCATAGTTGCTCCTTTCTGATTTTTCTTCCGTGGATTTTGTAATTTGGAGTTGTTGAATGTTCCGGGTCTAGGTGGTTATATCTTTACAGCGACACGCTCTCGCTCCCAAGGTCAATAAATTGACCTAAAAAACGTAGCGGACACTAAGCTCGAAGACGAACGCTGTTCGTCTTGACCTCGCTAAGTGCCGGCGTTTTTCAAGGGTCTTTTGTAAAGATATAACCGCCTAGCCTCTAGTACATTGAGCAAACAAAATTACAATATCCATTAAAAGAATCTGCGAGAATTGCAATAAAAGAGCCCTTCACTGACAATCGTCAGCAAAGGGCGTCATTAACGCGGTACCACCTTTGTTCACAAGCATATGTGCTTGCCTTAGTGACTTCGGGTATTTCTACCTTAAAGTCCTATCCGGTAACGGGGATAAAGCGTGAGGGCTTACTGATTTCAGACCTCCGGCTCAGAAGCTACCTTCTTCATTCCTTCCTTTAAGCAGCCTTTCAGCGCACATGACTTGCATATGCAGCCGCTCTCTCTTTTAAGGGGTAATGAATACTCCTCTTCGTCAATGCCTTTGTTTGGTTTCTTTTTCTATATTGTTGACTATAGTATATAAAACGGTGCTTTGTCAAGAAAATTTTGTCATGTCAACTGCATTTTGTCCGCTTTCTTTTACACCTCTCCGCCGGGATAAAGGGTGGAGGAGTAAAGTCTGCGGGTCTGGGGGATGGGTTCCCCGGAGGGTTGGTCATTTAAATCATAGGCTGTGCCGGAATACACATAGGCCTTTTCCTTGGAATAAATGATAACCTCCTCCTTGCCACGACCAAACAAATCCCCATGGAGCACATAGCCGTCTTCCGGGAAGGAAACTACGCTGTTTCCCTTTCCGTCATAGAGCCCGGGGGTTACACCACCGCCTCTGCGGTAGGCTAATATGTAATCCTGATTTTCACCATTCCAATTGTACAGGGCATCTACAATGGTTAGCCAACCATCGGTTTGGCGGTCTTCCTTCCACATTTCCTTACCTTCACAATCCAGCAAAAACATGCCGTCCTTCCCATCCCATTGTCCCTTGTAGCCATCGCCCCTGCGGATACGATCTAAGCCTGCCACCTGTAAGCCGGGAAGCTCCGGACAGAATTTACCCAATGCCACATGCTGGGATTCAATGGAACCGTCATAACGCCACAGCTCCTTGCCCTCCGTATCGTAAAGACAGGTAACGCTGCCGCCTACCACAATTTCCGGCTTGCCGTCACCATTTACATCTCCTACCCAAAGACAGTCTGCATGGTCTTCCAAATCCTTGCAGGACCAAAGGAGCTTTCCATTATGGTCTAACAAATCATAACCAGCCATAATCTCGTCGTAGCCGTCCCCGTTCACATCGGACACCCATGGGAAATGTCCCAGATTGCCCTCATGAGTCCATAATAAGTTGAAATCATTATCCAATGCCCACATGTGAAAATAACGGTCTTTTAAAATCACATCCCGCCTTGCTCCCCGTCCGGTTAAATCCGCCAGAATAATGCAGTCATGGGCTTCCTCGCCGGGCAAATCATACTGTTTCTTACAAGTGCCTGTTTTGCCATCCAGCACACAAAACTTTTTCTTCATAACACAGACAATTTCTAAGGCTCCATCCCCGTCAAAATCACAAATTTGTGCCGGAAAGTCCGAACCAAAATTGCCGGGAATCTCTACAGGTTCTCCCACCTGCCACATAAGAGTTCCGTCAAGACGATACACCGTTACACAAGTGATTTGATGGGGTACATAGCGGTCATCAATATCACCGTCAGCCTGGACAAAGACCACCTCCATGCGGCCGTCACCATCAATATCTCCTAAAAGTCCTTTGCCACCACCGGCGGCGGTGATGTCAAAATTACTGATTTCGTAGAGTTGATTCATTGTGGTACCTCCTGAATTTTATGAGTTTTCTTGCATTACTGCCAGGGCATGGGCTGGGGCGAGATTTTGCTGCCCGGGTTATCGACTGCTTCCTGCATCAGCAGATAGAGGTAGGCATCCTCCAACGCCTCTGCCATAGGGTATACTTCTTTTCCCTGTTCTATATATGTCCTCATGTCAAACATCATGGTAGCAATGGCATATTCATCCTGGTCATTGTCCATCTGCACATCCGGCAGCCAATTTTGGCTTTGTGCCTGCAAGGTTTCCGTGTGAAGACAGGCATAAGCCGGATTCAGCCACGCTTTTACTTCTTCCATATGAGGCTGATGATTTTCGTCCACATATCGCAAAAAGGTGTCATTCCATTCCCCGTCCCTGCCCTGCACATTTACATGCCTTGCACGGATAAAGCTATGATACTGCACACCACTGAAATCATAAAAGGCCACTTTCCCATTGGTAAACTGCAGGGTTATCACTTTCCGATCAGCCTGCTTTATCCTACCGTCCGTAATTGCTCCATAGCGGGAATCCGTCTCAGTTACGGGAAATGCATACTGTTCTCCCCATAAACAATCCAGCTTCAGACTCGTGGGGTCATCCGGTTGCAACATACGCCGAATCAGGCTGACGCCATGATAATCATGTGCCATGGATAAATGCACTGCGTAGGGGTCATGAAGCTTCCCTTCCTGAATTGCCTTTAAGCCTGCTGCCATAATGGGATATCTATGGTATTGCTCTGCAATTTGAATCTTGGCACCTTTTTGTAATAATTCCCACAGTGCTTTTAAATCCTCAACCGTATTGGCCGCCGGAGTCTCACAGAGCACCGGAAAGCCTTTTTTAGCCCACTTTTGGGTCTCTTCAAATAGGGATGCCTTGGACACTGCCACTACCACAAAATCCGGCTTGGCAAGCTCACAGTCTTCCACGGATGTGGTAGTAGGGATATCGTATTCTGCTGCTATTTTGTCCGCCTTTTCCTGAGTGCGGCAAAGAAGGTATTGTAGATGGAATTGCTGCAGGTAGCGTTTGGCAATTCTTGCGAAAAATAGGGAACGCCAGCCGGAGCCTATGATGATGAAGGATAATGTGCGCATAGTTTTTCACTCCTTTGTAATTTTTTGTTGGATGAGCATGCTTCTGCTATTTACTTTGATTCAATATGTGTTGTAATAGCCCTTGGCAGCCTGCAAGCACGTCGTCATAGGTTTCATCGAAATTTCCGGTGTACCAGGGGTCTGCAATGTCACTGCCAGAGCCTGCGAAGGTGGGTAGCTTGTAAATCTTGCCCTCCGGGTCGCCACCTAAGATACGGTGCATATTGCGAATGTTGGCGCTATCCATGCCTATCAGATAGTCGTATTTTGCGTAATCCTCCTTTGTAAGCTGGACCGCCCTGTGGGGAATTACGGGTATGCCTACTTGCCGCAGCTTGGCTACCGTGCCGTAGTGGGGCGGATTCCCAATTTCTTCGCGGCTGGTGGCCGCGGAGTCGATGTAGAAAGCATGGGATAGGTTTTGTTGGGTTACTAAATACACCATGACGCTTTGCGCCATGGTGGAACGGCAGATATTGCCGTGGCAGATGAATAATACTTTTATCATGATGGTTTTTCTCCTCTTTTTCGTTTCCATAAGGGCTTACAATTTCTTGTAAACCCTTGATTTATCTGGGTTTGTGAGTATTTCTCCACTCCCATTGATTTATGTTTCTGCCATATTACTTTTTTACCGTATCTTGGCATAAATCTTCATAATTCTTCGTATTTTTACAGTCATTTGGTGTAAAATTGGTGTAAATAAAATGTGCCTGCAACCCGCTTAAACAGCGGTAATTTGCGCCATTTCGTCTGCAACTTTGGTGTAAGATGCATGGGTGTACACATTTAATGTCACCGTAATGTCCGCATGTCCCATGAGATATTGCAGCGTTTTGGGATTCATTCCACGCTCTGCCATTCGGGTACAAAAGGTATGCCGAAGCACATGTGGCGTAATTCTCGGCAGTTGCTCCTCATGAGTGGCATTGTATTTATCAAGCAACCGCTTCATGACATGCTCCAGATGCATTGCCACTTTCGGCTTTCCATCCTTGTCCAACAGCAGAAAGCCCTTATAACCATCCACTACCACTTCTTTGCGTGGTTTCTGCCTGCTTGCAATAATATTCAGCAATGCTTCCTTTACCTCATCCGTCATGTAGATAAAGCGGACACCATTCTCCGTCTTGGTTTTCTCCACATAGTATTTGCCATTCCGGGTTCTGGCAAGCTGATGGTCCACTCTAATTTTTCGCTCCTCAAAATCCAAATCCGAAAAGGTAAGTCCCATGAATTCACTAATTCGCATCCCGGTTCCAAGCAACACTATTATCTCATCATAGTACCGACTGAAATGCTCATCATTACGAACATATTCCAGATAGCGTTTCTGTTCTTCCTCGGTCATTGCCACTCTCTTCTGACTGTTATTCGGTATTAAATCCATTCGGAAATCAAATGGATTTTTCCTGAGATAATCATCATTCACAGCCATCTGAAAAGCAGGTTTTAACACACCTTTGATACTATTGATGCTACTGTAACCCCGTCCTTTGTCATACAGATTTAGTAAAAATCTCTTGGCATCTACCACCCTGACCTTGCTTACCTGCTGGTATCCGAATTCCTCTTTGCGTAAAACATTCAGTACAAAATTGTAGCCGACTGTGGTATTGTAACGCACATTTCTTCTGAGGCTGACGTATCGCTCTACTAGTTCAATCACCGTAATACTGCCACCGGATATATCCAATCCCTGCAAGGTATCTAACTGTATTTTCTTTTCCTTTTCACGCAACTTATTCAAATCGTCTGCGTAGACACACTGCCGCTTCCCTCTCATATCGGTGTAACGATACATGTATGTCAAATCTTTTCTTTGGCTCTCTCCCGTCTTTAACAGTCTGCCTTTGTTGTCCTTTCGCTTGTTAGGCATCTATTGCCTCCTTTCCTTCAAAAACCTGTAACAGACCTTTTCTCCTACGGAACGAGCCTCAAATGCAGTATCTATATCATACCATATGAGGCTCGTTTTATCTAGATATACAACCACGAATATGGTTTAGATTGTACTAACCTGTTCCAGATATTTTTCAAATTCCTTCCGCTTTATCAACCGTTTCGTGCCAATGAAAAGGACGAAATTGCACTTGTGATTGTTGGTAATCTCCCGTAGTTTGTGTTCTCCGATGTTAAAATACTCTGCCGCCTCCGTCAAAGTCAGGTTTGAT
>JAGAMG010000029.1 GCA_017624835.1 Lachnospiraceae bacterium | reverse complement strand
GTTCCCATTCGGTGCGTTTAAAAGTAGCGAAAAAAGATAGAAAAAAGAGGTACGAAATATGAAAGGTATTATATTAGCCGGAGGAAGCGGCACCAGATTATATCCCTTAACCAAGGCAATTTCCAAGCAGATTATGCCGGTCTATGATAAGCCCATGATTTATTATCCCTTATCCACTTTGATGCTGGCTGGAATCCGGGAGATACTGATTATCTCCACCCCCAGAGATTTGCCGGTATTTCAGGAACTTTTGGGTGATGGTCATCAGCTTGGCATGGAGCTGTCCTATGCAGTGCAGGAGCAGCCAAGGGGATTGGCAGATGCCTTTATTATCGGAGCGGACTTTATTGGGGATGACAGAGTGGCTTTAGTACTGGGAGACAATATTTTCTATGGACAGAGTTTCTCCAGAGTGCTTAGAGAGGTGGCATCCAGAGAAAGCGGAGCTACCATTTTCGGCTACTACGTTCGTGACCCCAGAGAGTACGGTGTAGTGGAATTTGACGAAAACGGCAAGGCACTTTCCATTGAAGAAAAGCCGGAGCATCCCAAGAGTAATTATGCGGTACCGGGACTTTACTTCTACGACAATGATGTAGTGGAAATCGCTAAGAATGTAAAGCCTTCCGCCCGTGGAGAAATCGAAATTACCAGTATCAACAATGAATATTTGCAGAGAGGAACCCTTCGGGTGGAAACCCTGGGACGCGGCTTTGCATGGCTGGATACGGGCAATCACGATGCCCTTTTGGATGCAGCGGACTTTGTGGCAGCCTTCCAGAAGAGACAGGGACTGTATATCTCCTGTATTGAGGAGATTGCTTTCAAGAGAGGTTTTATCGATAAGGAGCAGCTAATTAAGCTGGCAGAACCCTTACTTAAGACCAACTATGGGAAGTATTTGATTGAGGTGGCAAATGGACTCTAGGTTACGGCGAATGGCAATAGCGGCCTCTTTGGGCGTAATATTGCTGGTATCCTTGTTGGTAGTGTATACCAATCAGGAAAAGGACAGAAGAAAAACATATAGCAGTTATACACAGACTACAACCGGTCAGACCGCGGGGCAGCAGGTAGCATCAAATACTACTACAGAGGTGTCCCGGTATGAGCAGGTGGTACAGAACGGGCAGATAGGAAATGATTTAAAGGCATTTTTACAGGATAATACTTTTTTTGATCCGGTAGAAAATAAGGTTCTGGAGGCTGCCAAAAGTTTGAAAAAGCAGCTTTCTTTGATGATTACTTCTGTAGAAAAGGATTTGCGTGTACAGATAGTGGATGCGGAAGGTGCACTGGTAGCAGGAGAAAGCTTTTATGTATCCCTGGCAGGTCTGGGAGAATATAAGGATTTAGATCAGGATGGAATTATTTACATAGGTGATTTGGATTCCGGGGAATATAATATTAAGCTTTTACCTATTAGCGGCTATCAGGTTCCGGAGACGGAGACAAAGGTGCAGGTAAAACAGAAGGTGGAATATGTGCCTATCAGTGATATCTCCCTCTTAATTAAAACCGAGGATGAGGTAGACCCTAAGGTGGAGGATACCGGAGAGCAGGGAGCCTTGGATGATGCGGATAATACAGAAATCCAACAGCTTCAAAAGCCCGGCGGCACTACCAAAGCAGGTATTGACGTATCCAAATGGAATAAGGAAATTGATTGGGATAAGGTAAAGAATGCAGGTATTGAATTTGCTATTATCAGAGCCGGTTACCGTGGTTCTTCCACTGGTGCTTTGGTAGAGGATCCTTATTTCAGAGCCAATATAAAGGGCGCTACAGCCTCCGGATTAAAGGTGGGTGTTTATTTCTTTACCCAGGCAGTAAATGAGGTGGAAGCGGTGGAGGAAGCCTCCGCAGTTTTAAATATGATTAAGGAATACAAGCTGGATTATCCCATCTTTATTGATACCGAGGGCGCCGGCGGCAATGGTCGTGCGGATGGTCTGAATGCAGAAACCAGAACATTAGTCTGTGAGGCATTTTGCCGCACCATTGAGAATGCAGGTTATAAGGCAGGTGTCTATGCAAGCCGAAACTGGTACAATAACGCATTGAAAACACAGCGTCTGAATGATTATTACATTTGGCTGGCAGAATATCGCAGTACTCCGTTGTATCAGGGATATTATAAGATGTGGCAGTATACCTCTAAAGGTCAGGTGGATGGTATTAACGGTAATGTTGACTTAAATATTGCCTATGAGTAAGGGTTAAAATATTAGTAATGGCAGGAGAAAACAATGGGAAAGATTACAGTAGAAACATGCGAAATAGAAGGATTAAAGATTATTACCCCTCAGGTATTTGGTGATGCCAGAGGATACTTTGTGGAGACCTATAATTATAATGATTTTAAGGAAGCGGGAATTCCGGAGGTTTTTGTACAGGATAATCAGTCCGCTTCCAAAAAGGGTGTGCTTCGGGGCTTACATTTCCAGAAGCAGTTTCCTCAGGACAAGCTGGTGAGAGTTATTAAGGGGGAAGTGTTTGATGTTGCGGTTGACCTGCGGGAAGGCTCCAAGACCTTTGGACAGTGGTATGGTGTAGTTCTTTCCGAAGAAAATAAAAAGCAGTTCTTTGTGCCCAAGAACTTTGCCCATGGTTTTTTGGTGCTCTCCGATTATGCAGAATTTTGCTATAAATGTTCGGATTTCTATCATCCCGAGGATGAAGGCGGTATTGCCTATAATGACCCGGAGATTGGTGTGGAATGGCCCATCCCCGAAGGAGTAGAAGTGATTTTATCCGAAAAGGATGCAAACCGGGGTGGTTTGAAGGAATATATCAATGAGAGGAAGAACGGTTAATCGTGAAACGTAGCATTAAAATAAGCAAAAAGACGGGGATTGCCTTATTTATAGCGGTGGCGATAATTATGGCAGTCATTATTGTGGTGCATCACAATCCGGGAGCCGACCCTCAGGAGGAATTGGCTAAAAAGATTATTTCCTGTGGTGTGATTGTGGCATCCTGTCTGATTTTTGTGAAATGGTATGATAAATTTACGGTGCTGCCGGTGGAATTGTATCAGAACAGACATCTTATTTGGAAGCTTGCAAAAAATGATTTTAAAAAGCGATATGCAGGCTCCTATCTGGGTGCAGTCTGGGCAATGGCGCAGCCGGTGGTAACTGTAGTAATGTATTATATTGTATTTGGGGTGATTTTTCATATGGATGGTCCCAAGCTGGCCAGTGGAGAGGTCATCCCCCATGTGTTATTTTTGACGGCAGGTCTGGTGCCCTGGTTTTATTTTAGTGAAGCCTTAAACCATGGAACCAATGCGCTTTTAGAGTACAATTACCTGGTAAAAAAGGTGGTATTTAAAATCAGTATTCTGCCCATTATCAAAATTATAGCAGCAACCTTTATTCATGCATTTTTTGTATGTGTGCTTTTGGTGTTGGCAGCAATTTACGGATATTATCCCAGTGTATATACCTTACAGCTATTCTATTACAGCGCCTGTCTGTTTATTTTTGTGCTTGCTTTGTGCTATACAACCTGTGCAGTGGTGGTATTTTTTAAGGATTTATCCCAGATTATCAGTATCGGTTTGCAGATTGGCATGTGGGCAACTCCTATTTTGTGGAATATAGGGGATATGGAAAACTCTACAGTAATAACTCTGTTGAAGTTGAATCCCTTGGTTTATATCGTAAATGGTTATCGAAGTGCAGTTTATGAAAAAGAATGGTTTTTTCAGGATTTCTTTTCTACAATGTACTTCTGGATTGTGACAGTAGTGCTGTTTGGAATCGGAGCACTGGTGTTCAAGCGATTAAAAGTACATTTTGCAGATGTTTTGTAGGTTTGAAATCAGGGAAAGGCGTGGACATAAAAAATGGAAGATAAAAAGCTTGCCATTGAAGTAAAGGACGTTCAAAAAATATATAAATTATATGACAAGCCCTCGGATCGCATGAAGGAGGCCTTTGGCTTAGGGAAAAAGAAACACAAACTTCATTATGCCTTAAAGGGTGTAAACTTAAATATTTATCAGGGAGAAACAGTGGGAATCATCGGAACCAACGGCTCCGGCAAATCCACCATACTGAAAATTATTACCGGGGTTTTAAATCCTACGGCGGGAGAAGTGAAGGTAAACGGGCGAATTTCAGCTCTGCTTGAGCTGGGAGCAGGCTTTAACATGGAATATAACGGTATCGAAAATGTGTATTTAAACGGTACCATGATGGGCTTTTCCGAAAAGGAGATTGATGAAAAGCTGCCGGATATTTTGGAATTTGCAGATATCGGTGATTATGTATACCAGCCTGTTAAAACCTATTCCAGCGGCATGTTTGTAAGATTGGCTTTTGCGGTGGCAATCAATATTGAGCCGGAAATTCTCATTGTGGATGAGGCCTTGTCCGTGGGAGATGTTTTTTTCCAGGCAAAATGCTATCACAAATTTGAAGAATTTAAAAAGATGGGGAAAACCATTCTCTTTGTAAGCCATGATTTGAGCAGTATCAGTAAATATTGTGACAGAGTATTTTTGTTAAATCAGGGTACCCTTTTAGGAGAAGGCAGTGCCAAGGAAATGATAGATGCCTACAAGCAGGTGCTGGTGGGTCAATATGCAGTACCGGAAAAGGCGGATAATCAGGATTTGTTAAATGATAAGGAATTGCAGGCGGCTGCCGGCAGTGCAGCAGGGGGGAAAGGTCCTTGTGTGGGTCTGAATCCTAATCTGCTGGAGTATGGCACCAAGCAGGCGGAAATTGTAGAGTATTATATGACGGATGCCGAAGGGGTGCAAACTACAGCGGTGATTAAGGGCAGTGAATTTACGATTCATTTGAAGGTGCAGATGCATGATGATATTCCGGCTCCCATTTTTGCTTTTTCTGTAAAAAATGTACAGGGAACGGAGATAACCGGTACCAATTCCATGTTTGAGAAGGCTTTTTTGAGTAATGTGGTTAAGGGGCAGACCAAGGAGGTTACCTTTACCCAGAAAATGAGCCTACAGGGGGGGGAGTATTTGTTGTCCTTCGGTGTAACCGGCTATAATGGAGATACCTTTGAGGTTTATCACAGATTGTATGATGCCCTGAATATTACCGTAGTATCTGATAAGAATACTGTGGGTTATTATGATATGGATTCTGTGGTAAAGGTACGGGATGCAGAATAATTACAAGTTGCAAAATACAGATTTAAGAGGACGATGGATTGGAAAAAATAGAACATATCGGAAAGATTACATTGGATTACAGCAAGTATCCCGGAGAGGATTTTTATTGTGATGGTGCGGTGGAGGACGAGCTTCTGGAGATTGTAAAGAAGCTTTCACCTATTGAATACGAACAGGCAATTCAGGATAAGAAGAGCTGGCCGATGCTGTATCATTTATCTCCTTTACGGGAAAATATTGTTGAGTGGATTCCCATGGGGAAGGATGCCAAGGTATTGGAGGTGGGCAGTGGCTGTGGTGCCATTACGGGAGCTCTGTCCAGAAAGGCGGGCAGTGTAACCTGTGTGGAGCTGTCCAGGAAAAGAAGCCTGATTAATGCCCATCGTCACAGCGATTGTGAAAATGTAAATATCCATGTGGGAAATTTTAAGGATATTGAACCGGATTTGGCGGATGATTATGATTTCATCTGTCTTATTGGTGTGTTTGAATATGGACAGAGCTATATCGGAGGAGATACTCCCTTTGAGGATTTTTTGAAAATATTAATGCGCCATCTGAAAAAGGATGGCAGAATTGTGATTGCCATAGAAAATAAATACGGCTTAAAGTATTTTGCAGGCTGTAAGGAAGACCATCTGGGAACCTACTTCAGCAGTATTGAAAATTATCCTGATGGTGGCGGAGTGCGCACCTTTGGACGAAGAGGGTTGGAACGTATTTTCCGTAGCTGTGGAGCGCAGGAGTGGCATTTTTATTATCCCTATCCGGATTATAAATTTATGACCATGCTGTACAGTGATGCCTATCTGCCCGGAAAAGGAGAATTATCCAATAACCTAAGAAATTTTGACAGGGATAGAATGCTGCTTTTTGATGAAAGCAGTGCCTTTGACGGATTGGTGGAGGAGGGGCTTTTTCCTTTGTTTGCCAATTCCTATGTGGCGGTAATCGGTGGAGATTTTGGAGTAAAGTATGCCAAGTATTCCAACGACCGGGTTAAGGAGTATGCAATCCGTACAGAGATTGGACGTGATGAAAGCGGAAAGCCCTATGTGCGTAAATATCCTTTGACCAAGGAAGCGGAGCAGCATATAAAGGGTATGGAAGCTGCTTATAGGAAATTAGTGGAAAGATATCAGGGCAGTAAGCTGGATATTAATCAATGTACGTTGGTGGAGCAGGAGGGTCAGGCTTACGCAGAATTTGAATTTGTAAGCGGCACACCTCTTTCTGAGTTGATGGATAACTGTCTGGAACGGGAGGATAAGGATGGTTTCCATAAGCTGTTTATGGAATATGTGGAAAGAATTGGCTATAACAGCGATATGCCCGTGGCAGATGTGGATTTAATATTTGCCAATATTATAGTTAATAAGGATAAATGGACACTGATTGACTACGAATGGACCTTTGACAGGTCTGTGGATACCAGTGAATTGGCATTTCGGGCAATCTATTGTTATCTGCTGGAGGATGAAAAACGCAACAGACTGGATGTGGACAGAATTATGGAAGCATTGGCAATTGATGAGTCCGATGCGGAAAATTTCCGGGAACAGGAAATGAAGTTTCAGAAATTTGTTACCGGAAACAAATACTCCATGGCTCAAATGCGTGATTTAATCGGTTATCGCTGTATGGTGCCCCAAAAGTGGATAGACAGGTATCAGGATTCGGAAAAGGTAAACCGTGTACAGGTTTATGAAGATAAAGGAAATGGATATAACGAGGAAGAGTCTTACTTTGTAAGAGAGGCTTATCTGGGAGAAAATCAGATTGAGCTTACACTTTCCGTAAGCGGGGACGTAAAGATGTTGCGTATTGACCCGGCAATGGATTCCTGTATGGTAACTATTCAGGAAATGCTCTTTAATGGAGAGGCTGTGCCCTTGGAGCGCAGGAAGATGTTGATAACCAATGGTAGGATTGCTAAGCCGGCGGATAAAAATGAAGGCAGCTATCAGCCCAGTATTGTGTTCCCTACAACGGATCCCAATATTAATATTTCTGTAGGAGAACTGGAACGCAGGGCTGAGAATGAGTTGTTTGTGAGGATGGAAATTGTACGACTTCCTTTAAAGATGGCTCGGGATATGGCCGGAGCAGTAAAGAAGCTGATTTAAGGAGAAGAACTTTGGATATTCGTAAGCGGGTAAAGCAGGAATTAATCAAAAAAGAGAATAAACGATATGAGAAGCTGCTTGCAAGGCGTACTGTTACCTATGAACAGTGGATAGGACAGCGGGAGGAATCAGAAGGAAAACAACCAGATGCCTCTTTGACAGGTGAAGGCAAGGGTGTGATAGCGGATGTGTTTGTGATGCCGGGAGGAAGACTGGCAGAACGGGCAACGGAGCAAATTGCAGAATATTTTGCCACGCATCCTGAGGTACAGATTTTGTACGGGGATGAGGATGTCTGGGCAAAGGAGCTTTCCGGTATGGAGGTTTCTAAGCGTAATGCCCCTTGGTTTAAACCGGATTGGTCCCCGGATGTGTTTGATAGCTGGTACTATTTTGGTAGCGTGGTAGCCATTCGCAGGGAAATGGTGGAAAAGTATCCGGTACCTGCAGCCAGCTTATCTCAAAAGCGTCAGAGTCAGAAGGAATGCTGTATCTGGCAGGTGCGGGAAGAAAATCATGAGAGCTTTGTGAACTGGATTAGAAAGTGTCTGGAAGCTGTGGAAAGCAAAAAGAAGGGGTGTGTGTCCGTAGGACATTTATCAAAGATTCTTTTTCATGGAGACAGGGAAGAGGTTCTCAAAAAGTATATGCAGTGGACAACCGTTAAGGAAACGGAAGAGTATGCCAAGGAGCAGGAATGCAAGATGTCCATTATTATACCCTCCAAGGATAATTCCAAAATTTTAAGAGATTGTCTGCAGGCGATTCCTAAGGCAGCAGGGGCTTTAAGCTTTGAGATTATTATAGTGGATAACGGAAGCGATGATACCAATAAGCAGCGCATTGAGGCTATGGTACAGAGCTTTAACGAGTTCAGTGCTCAAAAAAAGAGCTCAAATGTAATAAAGTATATTTACGAGCCCATGGAGTTTCATTTTCCGAAAATGTGTAATTTAGGAGCCCAAAAAGCCCACGGAAGGCTATTGTTATTTTTAAATGATGATGTGGAATTAAATCAGAAGGGATGTCTGGAAAAGCTTGCGGCATTGGCAGCAAGGGAATATACCGGAGCAGTGGGAATAAAATTGCTGTATCCGGATTCTACCAAAATACAA
This sequence comes from Lachnospiraceae bacterium, assembly GCA_017624835.1. GTDB lineage: Bacteria > Bacillota > Clostridia > Lachnospirales > Lachnospiraceae > Acetatifactor. The sequence continues at coordinate 41,869 of JAGAMG010000029.1, read as the reverse complement.
CATGCCGGCATTACCAATCTGCCTATGGGACCGGTACATAAGCTGCAGTTTATGGATGATAAGGAGAGCTATTATTATAATAGTAACAGAGGACTGCGCAATGTATTGGCGGTAACGGCGGCTTGCCTGATGGTAGAAAAGAGCAAGTTTGAGGAAGTGGGAGGCTTTGAAGAGCGACTGAGGATAGCCTTTAATGATGTGGATTTGTGCTTTAAACTTTATGAGCAGGGCTATAGTAATGTGTGTGACAATGATAGCTTTGCCTATCATCATGAATCCTTAAGCAGGGGAAATGATGAGTCCCTTGAAAAGTGGGAGCGTATGCAGGCAGAAAGAGATATTTTGTATACGGCTCATCCCAAGCTTGTAGGTTGGGATCCTTACTATCATGAAGGACTTGGAAAAGAAGGCTTGGATACCGGTATCAGACCCGCCTTTGAAACCGCCGGAAATGAGAAGCAGAAGGTATCTGCCAGAGAGTGTAAGCCTTTGGGAGCAGAAAAATTAAGCGGCTGTCGTCAGGATAATTGTCTGCTGGTACGACTGGAAACCTGTAGAGAGGGAATTTTGCAGGGGTACGGTGTGGTACTGGGGGATGATAATTCCTGCTATGATAAGATGCTGTTATTGAAGAAACAGGATGATGAAAACAGTATATACGGAATTCCCATAGAGGGGCAGTATCGCCCGGATTTGGTTAGAAATATGCCGGATCAGGTAAATGTAGGTCTGTGTGGTTTTTGGTTAAGCGCAGAAAATTGTTTGGAATCTGGGGATTACAGTGTGGGAATCACTGCCCGTAACAGAGTAACAGGTCTGCAGCTGATTAATTGGGCAAACAGGGTATTTACTGTAAAAAACTAGAAAGGCATAGGTAATGAGTATGCAGGAGTTGGATTATAAGGAAGCTTATCAGCAGGAGCATTTAAAATGTGCGGATCTGGCAGCCAGGGTTGCAGAGCTGGAATCCAAAAATGAAGAGCTGACCTGGAAGTTAAATCGTATTAAGAATAATCCGCTGTGGAAGCTTAGCAAACCCTTAAGAAATGTGATGCATTGGCTGATTCGCCAAAAGGACAGATTGGCAAATTGTGGTGGCATTAAGGGTGTGCTTCATAAGCTGGCTTACAAAAAAAGAGAGCGGGAGGCAATGAAGCAGTTTGGTACGGAAAGCTTTCCCGATGAAGCTCAGAGAGAGTTGGAGCGTGAAACTGTCTTCCCCCGAATGGTAAAAATCAGTATTCTGGTGCCGCTGTGGAATAACCAGCGGGAATTTCAGATTGAAATGCTGGAATCCGTGATGAATCAGACCTATGAAAATTGGGAGCTTTGTTTGGCAGACGGCTCTGACGCGGAGCATAGCTATATTGAAGAAATCTGTAGAGAATATGCTGCAAAAGCTGATGGCAGAATTGTTTATAAGCGCCTTCCAAAAAACGGCGGTATTGCAGGCAATACCAATGAGTGCTTAAAGCTTGCCACCGGTGAGTATATTGGTCTTTTTGATCAGGATGATGTGCTGCATCCCTCCGTGCTTTACGAATATGTAAAGGCAATTAATGAGCAGGGAGCGGACTATCTGTATTGTGATGAAACCACCTTCAAGGGGAATAACATCAATAAGATGCTGACCATGCATTTTAAGCCGGATTTTGCACCGGATAATCTGAGAGCCAACAATTATATCTGTCATTTCAGTGTATTTTCCAGAGAACTTCTGGATGGTAATGAGCTGTTCCGTACCAAGTTTGACGGTAGTCAGGATCATGACATGATTTTACGTCTTACAGATAATGCCAAAAAGATTGTTCATGTGCCCAGACTGATGTATTATTGGCGCAGTCATGCAGGCAGTGTGGCATCCGGTATTGACGCAAAGCCCTATGCCATTGAGGCTGCCAAGGGAGCGGTGGGTGAGCATCTGAGAAAGCATGGCTATGACCATTTTCAGATTATCAGTACCCGCGCGTTTGAAACCATTTTCCGCATTCGTTATCAAATTATCGGTAATCCCAAGATATCCATTGTGATTGCCAATAAGGATCATAAGGAGGATTTACGGCGTTGTATTACCTCCATATTTGAGAAATCCACCTATGATAATTTTGAAGTGATTATTGTGGAAAATAACAGTACCACACCGGAAATTATCGAATATTATGACCAATTGCTTGGTTACTCCTATCAAGAGGGAATTAAGAAATTTACTGTTTGTAAGAATGATGCCGGAGTGGTGCGTAGTAAAAATAGTAATATTCTGGGCGGAAAGGTTGCCAATGGACAGGTTGCTATCGTAACCTATAAGGGAGAATTTAATTATTCAGCAGTAAATAACTTGGGTGCTGCCTATGCTCAGGGAGAATATATTTTACTGTTAAATAACGATACGGAAGTGATTACCGTAAACTGGATGGAAGAGCTTCTTATGTATGCCCAGAGAGAAGATGTGGGTGCAGTAGGAGCCAAGCTCTTTTACCCGGACAAGACCATTCAGCATGCAGGTGTGGTAATTGGTCTGGGAGCTCATCGTACCGCAGGACATACCCATTATAAGCAGCATCGCCAAAATCTTGGCTATATGGGACGCTTGTGCTATACCCAGAATGTAACGGCAGTAACCGGAGCCTGCCTGTTGGTAAAGAAGAGTTTGTTTGATGAGGTGGGAGGTCTGGATGAGGGCTTTGCCATTTCTCTGAATGATGTGGATTTGTGTTTGAAGCTGCGGGAGAAGGAACTCTTAAATGTGTTTACTCCTTTTGCAGAGCTGTATCATTATGAGTCCATCTCCCGTGGGCTTGATGATGCCGGTGAGAAAGCGGAGCGGTATAATAGAGAATCTGAAAAGTTCCGTAAAAAATGGAAGGCCGCCCTGGAAAAGGGAGACCCCTATTACAATCCTAATTTTTCTTTGGACCGCAGTGATTTTTCCTTAAAGATATCGGGGAAATAACTGCTATGCAGCCCAAAATGGTAAGCAGGGATATGATTTCACTCATTCTCCAGTGAAGAGGTTCCCGGAAGGATACCTGAATGGTATCGCTGAAACCACCGGGCAGGGTGATTCTTACCATATTGTTGGTGCCCGCACTTACCTCCAATTCGTAACCGCTGCTTACTGAGATACAGTGATAATCCTGATAATAATTTAATGGGAAGTCAACCCATCCGCATTGATCCTCTGCTGTAATACGGCAGAGGATTTTTGTACCCTCTTTATGGTAATTCTCAATAAAAACATTCTCTTGGAAGACCTGGCCTTCCTTTATCAATCCGGGATCCGTTCCTGCCGGAAGATAGTCACAGGAGTACATTGCCATGGTGTCCAGCTCGTAGGTGTCGTAGATACGATAGGGCTCCTTGCTATAGCATAAATCATAAAAATACCAGCCGGTATTGATAAACAGCAGTACAATGCAGCTACAGAGCACCAGAGAGGTATATTCCTTGGCAGCAAGGGACAACTGGGAAAAGGCAAAGCAGCATACAAAAGTCAAAAATACAGTGGCAGGAGCCAGCATACGCCAAGGGAATTCCACACTGACAATGAGCTTATTCAAAATAGGATTTGACTTGGCTAAATTATCCCAGGGGAAATAACAGGTACTCATCCAAAGTGCCAGTCCTCCTAATACCAGTGAGAAGCAGGCAGGGCGGAAATTGGGGTGCTTTGCACATTCCTTACCACAGCATAGCAGAAGATATACCAAAAGTCCGATTCCGATGAGATATATAATTCCCATACCAAAGGAAGCTTCTGTCTGAAGCCCTTCCGAGGTTGGCCAAGTACCGCCGGTACTCTTTTGGAAAAGAGAAAAGAGCTGTAACAGGAACAATCCGGTATCCTGAATGGCACCATCAGTGCTGCCCACCCATTCGGAGGAGTGAATCATGATATCCTCATTAAAATAATTCAGGAAAGGGATTAAAAAGCCCAGATTCATAAATACTGTCAAAACTGCCCCCAATGCCAATGCTTTGAATTTATAAGGTTTGATAACCAGAGGAAGTAAAATCACACAGCTGATGGCAATAAAGAAAAGTGTCATTTCGCAGCTGAGGATATGGGTTTGAACCAGTCCCGTAAGTCCGAATGCGGTGAGAATGGCATGCTTCCACCAATTGGTTTTATCACTTTCCATGAAAATCAGATAAAAACCACAGAAAACCACGGGGAAAAACAGCATTGCCAGAAATTCACCTACGGAATTGCGGGTATATACATCCATCAGACGGTATTGGGATAGGCTGTAAATGAGGCTGCCCAAAAGCCCGATATTGGAGCCTTTAAACATACGCTTAAAGGGGTAATATGCCACCAAAACAGTGGCAAGCTGGGTAAATGCCACAAAAATATTAAAAGAGGTCTGAATGGAAAAACCAAGGAGTCTCAGTACCGCGGGAAGGTAAAGGGCGAAGTCCCCATAAAATACTCCTACTGCATAACCGTAATCCTGAGCCCATACGGGATGGATTTTGACCGGAAAGCTTCCCTGAGATAAGCCGGCGGCAATTCCTTCTATGCGAAGCAGATGAAAGGGAATATCGTCCCCTGCAATCAGATAATCCTTTAAAAGAGGATAACAGGATATTGCCCAAATACCTAAAAGTGCCAGAATCCTGCGGCGTTTGGGAATATCACAGCCGTGAAAATAATAGCCGAAGCTAAGAAGTCCGCAAAGAAGCAGTGCGTAAAAAAGATTCTTTTTATAGAGGGCACTGGTTTCATAAATGGAAAGGCTTTTCAAGGTAAAAGTATCCTCGCCGGAATAGCTTACCTTAATGACTACCTGGTCGGAAGGGCGGGTAAGCTCCAAGGTGATATAGCCGGTTTCCTTATCCGGAGATAAATCTAAGGGGGTACAGTTCCAATCAATGCTGGCAATATCATTACCGGAAATGCGAAGCTCTCCGCCCTCGGAATCCGTACTGTAATCCACCAAAATACGATAGGTTCCCTTATCCAGGGACAAATCATGGGTACGGGCAAAGGTACTGTCATCCGAGGTGGGCTCGGTGGCAGAAAGAGTTTCACCTACCACTACATTATCTCCCAAACGAAGCTCGTCCCAGGAAAAGCTATGAGTATAAGCCTTGCCTCGATTCATAATATAAAGTAAAAGTGCAATAAAAAGAATCAAAAGCTGACATGCTATGATTAAATGCTTTAATTGGAAATTCTTTTTGAATTTATTTAACATAGGAATCCTCCGAAAAATGTTCTATTAGCATTATAAGCAGGGAAAAAAATTTTATCAAGGGAATATTACAATCCTATTCTTTTCACAAGGGGAAATATGTGGTATACTTATTAGGAATCATGAAAAATTAGAGTGACTATTCAGAGCCAATTCGCAAAATCGCACCTGCGGTGCTTTCCTTTTGCGAATGTATGGCTTCTCGCCATATGAATTTACGAAAATAGTCCTTTGCATGCAGGCATGCACGGTCTATTTATCATAAACTCGCATGGCTCTGAATAGTTACAAAAATATCAGGAGGACGAAGAGATGGGCTTTATGGATGAATTTAAATTCTGGCTTGAGGATGATTACTTCGATCAGGATACCAAGAATGAGCTGTTAGCCATTCAGGATGATGAAAAAGAAATCGAGGAGCGCTTCTACAAGGAACTTGAGTTTGGTACCGGTGGTTTAAGAGGTGTAATCGGTGCCGGAACCAATCGTATGAATGTGTATACTGTGCGTAAAGCAACACAGGGGCTGGCAAATTATATTTTAAAGCAGGGAACACAGGATAAGGGTGTTGCCATTGCTTATGATTCCCGTAATATGTCTCCGGAATTTGCGGATGAAGCAGCATTGTGTCTGGCTGCCAACGGAATCAAGGCATATGTTTTTGATTCTTTAAGACCTACCCCGGAGCTTTCCTTTGCTCTTCGTACATTGGGCGCTACAGCAGGTATTGTGGTAACAGCAAGTCATAATCCTCCTGAATATAACGGATATAAGGTTTACTGGGAGGACGGTGCACAGGTTACCGCACCCAAGGATAAAGAGATTATTACAGAGGTACAGAGCATCAAGGATTACCATACGGTAAAGACTATGGATAAGGATGCTGCCATGGCAGCAGGACTCTACAATGTAATCGGCAAGGAAATTGATGATGCTTATATGGTAGAGCTGAAGAAGCAGATTATTCATCCTGAGGTAATTGCGGAGATGGCGGATGATATTAAGATTGTATACACCCCTCTTTGCGGAACCGGAAACATTCCTGCAAGACGTGTGTTGTCCGAGCTGGGCTTTAAGCATGTTTATGTAGTGCCCGAGCAGGAGAATCCCGATCCTAATTTTACTACTTTGGATTATCCTAATCCGGAGGATCCCAAGGCATTTACCTATGCATTGAAGCTGGCAAAGGAAAAGGATGCGGATATCGTATTGGCAACTGACCCCGATGCAGACCGTCTGGGTGTTTATGCAAAGGATACCAAGACCGGAGAATATGTGGCATTTACCGGTAATATGTCCGGTATGCTGATTGCAGAATATATTCTCAGAGAGAGAGCAGCGGCAAAGACCATGCCTGAAAATCCTGCAATGGTAACCACCATTGTTACCACCAATATGACCTTCCCTATTACAGAGTCCTATGGTGTTAAGTTAATTGAAGTACTGACCGGCTTTAAGTTTATCGGTGAGCAGCTTAAGCTTTTTGAGCAGACCGGCAGCAACAATTATGTATTCGGTCTGGAAGAAAGCTACGGCTGTCTGGCAGGAACCCATGCAAGGGATAAGGATGCTATCGTAGCAGTTATGTGTCTCTGTGAGGTAGCTGCATTCTGTAAGAAGCAGGGCAAGACTCTCTGGGATATGATGCTGGATATGTATGAGAAGTACGGTTACTTCAAAGAGACTCAGTATACCATTACCTTAAAGGGTATCGATGGCTCCAAGCAGATTGCGGAAATCATGAACAAGCTTCGTGAGAATCCTCCAAAGGCATTTGGTGATTTAGAGGTACTTAAGTTCCGTGATTATCAGAATGATGTGGTAATCGATATGGCAACCGGTGAGAAGACTACCACAGGCTTGCCTAAGTCCAATGTTTTGTATTTTGAGCTTCCTGATAATGCATGGTGCTGCGCACGTCCATCCGGTACCGAGCCTAAGATTAAATTCTACATGGGTGTGAAGGGTAACAGCCTTGAGGATGCACAGGCAAGAGTAGATAAGCTGACCGAGGATTTAAAGGCAGTTTTATAATTGAATTGTAAAGTAATAAAAGGAGCAGCAGACCGACTCCTATGGGACGGTCTGCTGTTTGCTGTTCGTCCGGCTACGTGCATTTCCAACAGCCGTGCCGGGATTAATGGAAGGAATTCTATGGGAAAAATAAGTGTGGCAAATCTGAAAAAAACCATATATTATCTGAAACGTAATGGTATCAAAAATACTTGTTATGCGATGAGGGAGCGGCTGGAGGAGCGTAATGCCACTTCTTATACGTATGCTCCGATTTCCGAGGAAGAAAAAAGGAAACAGCGGGAATGGTCAAAGGACAAACAAATCCGTTTCAGTATTGTGGTACCCACTTACCGAACCAATGAAGTATATTTATATGAAATGATTCAATCGGTGGCAGAGCAGACCTATCCCCATTGGGAATTAATTTTGGCAGATGCCACAGAGGATGACAGTGTAAAGAGAAATATAGATGCAATACTTTGTGATAAAATAACCGGCGTTACGGATAAGGTTCGCTATATAAAATTAGCAGAAAATGCCGGTATTGCAGCTAATACGAATCAAGCCCTGCTGTATGCAACAGGAGACTATATCGGATTGCTGGATCATGATGATGTATTGACAGAAAATGCCCTGTATGAGATGGCATTGTGTATAGAAGAGGGAAAGAAACAGGGTAGGGAGCTGCAAATGCTCTACTCTGATGAAGATAAATGTAATGGTGACAGGACAAAATATTATGAACCGCATCATAAAGAAAAATTTAATTTAGATTTATTATTAAGTAATAATTATATCTGCCATTTTTTGGTGATGAAGAGTGAGCTGATAAAGGAGTTGGGCTTCCGTTCTAGGTACGATGGTGCACAGGATTATGATTTGGTGCTTCGCGGGGCGCAGAAACTGGGCAAACAGCAGGAAAATATCGTTCATATTTCCAAGGTGCTGTATCATTGGCGCTGTCATACCGGATCCACTGCGGAAAATCCTCAGAGCAAGCAGTATGCCTATGATGCCGGATTAATGGCATTACAGGATTATGCGGATGAAATGGGCTATGGAGCAAAGGCAGAAGCCTTAAAGCATTTGGGCTTTTATACCCTGAGGTATCCCGATGGAGCATTAAAGGTGCGCAGTGATTTGGGGGCTGTAGGTGGAAGGGTTCTTAGGAAAAATGGTATCCTTGGTACCAAAAAACTGATTGGCGGAAGAATGGATATATGTGACAAGCGTGTCAGAGTATATTATGAAAATATTCCTGCCGCCTACAGCGGTTATATGCATCGTGCGGTGCTTACCCAGCAGGCGGAGGCAGTGGATATCCGCTGTATTCAGGTACGAGGGGAATGCAGGGAGCTGTTTGAGCAGATAATAGGAGTACCCTATAAGGAAATATATGCGGATGGAAATCAGGACTTGATTTTTGATGCATCTATTTTGCCAAGGGATACGGATTATAAAGCGGTAAGTATTAAATTCTGTGAGGCGCTGCAGAAGGCAGGTTTGAGTATTTTGTATCAACCACAGATGGAAATTACATGGAAGACATGAGGAAAAAAGAATGACAGAAATAACGGTTGTTATTCCAAATTACAATGGTATGAAATATTTGCCGGGATGTTTACAGGCATTACAAAATCAGGAGCCGGGTTCTCCTGATTTTACTGTGTTGGTGGTGGATAATGGCTCAAAAGACGGCAGCGTGGAGGAGCTTAAGGAGAAATGGCCTAAGGTTGAGAAAATATATCTGGAAGAAAATACCGGATTTTGTCATGCTGTAAATATAGGAATAGAAAACTTAAAAACAACATACGTTATTTTATTGAACAATGATACAAAGGTAGAATCGGGCTTTGTGAAAAGTCTGTATGAAGCCATACAGCAGGATGAACGTATCTTTTCCGTCAGTGCCAAAATGCTTATGTGGGACAAGCCGGAATTAATTGATGATGCCGGGGACAGATATTGCGTGCTTGGCTGGGCTTATGCCAGAGGGAATGGAAAACCGGCAGAAGCATATAATAATCCTGCAGAGATTTTTTCCGCCTGTGGCGGCGCTGCTATTTACAGAAAATCCATTTTGGAAGAAATCGGGCTTTTTGATGAGGAGCATTTTGCCTATCTGGAGGATTTGGATATCGGTTATCGTGCCCGGATTTTTGGGTATCGTAATACCTATGAGCCCAAAGCAAAGGTGCTACATTTTGGAAGCGCATCCACCGGTTCCCGGTATAATGAGCGTAAGACTTTGCTTGCTTCTGCCAATAATATCTATGTAATCGGCAAAAATATGCCCCTTTTGCAATTGCTTTTTAATCTTCCCTTTTTGGTGTTAGGATTTACCGTGAAATTTTTATTCTTCTGTAAAAAAGGGATGGGCAGAATCTATCTGAGAGGTTTGTGGCAGGGTTTCAAGCGTTGTTTTAGCTCCGCAGGGCGCAGTCATAAGGTGCGTTTTCAAGTGAAGAATTTGGGAAATTATATCCGAATCCAGGGGCAATTATATGTAAATACTTTTCGAATTCTTATGAAATCTTAAGAATTTGCTTCATAAATTCTTAAGTTGAGAATTGGGTAATACTATTGTAATATATCTACAGAAACTTTAGGTTTTTACTGTGGATTTGCAGGTGGCGCTATGATAAAAGACAATCAAAAGGTATTTAACAGGCTGTTGGTTCTTTTGGATGGTATTCTTGTTGGTGCCTCCTTTGTGCTAGCCTATTTTATCAAATTTTATATATTGGAAAATGGTCCGGGTATTGGCGTTCTGCCTGTGATTGAATATGTGAAGGTACTTCCTTTTTTGGTACCCACTTATATGATTTTGTATCATCGGTGCAATATGTATTCGCCCAAGCGGACTGTTCGCCGGAAATTTGAAATATACGGCATTTTACAGGCAAATACAATAGGAATCTGCGCACTGATTATTGTATTTTATCTGGTAATTAAGGAGATTAACTTCTCCCGTTCCGTAATGGTCATATTTTATGTGCTGAATATCGGTTCCACTTCGGCACTTAGAATTTTTTTGCGCAAGGGTTTAAATACCATGCGGAAAAAGGGGTACAACTTAAAGCATATTTTGTTGGTTGGTTACTCTCGTGCGGCAGAGGAATACATTAATCGTATCAGGGATAATTCCCAATGGGGATATGTAGTATACGGTATTTTGGATGACAGTATTCCGGCAGGAACCGCCTATAAAGGTGTGAAGGTCTTAGGAACACTGGAAAATCTGGAAGTGATTCTGGAAAATAATCGTTTTGATGAAATCGCCATAACTCTTTCCCTGAAGGATTATGATTATTTGGAGGGAATTGTGCATACCTGTGAAAAATCCGGTGTGCATACCAAGTTTATTCCGGATTATAACAGTTTGATTCCTACAAAGCCTTATACAGAGGATTTGATGGGGCTTCCGGTGATTAATATCCGATATGTCCCTCTCAGCAATACCGGAAATATGATTATAAAGCGAATTGTAGATATTGCAGGAGCGTTATTTGGTATTGTAATTACTTCACCGATTTTATTGGTGGTGGCATTATTGGTAAAGTTTAGCAGTCCCGGTCCCATTATCTTTAAACAGGAAAGGGTAGGGCTTCATAATAAAACATTTTATATGTATAAATTCCGCAGCATGGCAATGCAGCCTCCCAAGGAGGAAAAGAAAGCATGGACAGTTAGGAATGACCCCAGGGTAACCCGGGTGGGTAAGGTACTTCGTAAAACAAGTATTGATGAGCTTCCTCAATTGTTCAACATATTAAAGGGTGATATGAGTCTCGTGGGTCCCCGTCCTGAGCGACCTCTTTTTGTAAAGAAGTTTCAGGAAGAGATTCCCAGATATATGGTAAAGCATCAGGTCAGACCGGGGCTTACAGGATGGGCACAGGTAAATGGACTTAGAGGTGATACTTCTATCAGGAAGCGTATCGAATACGATATTTACTATATTGAGAATTGGTCCATGGGATTTGATATTAAAATAATTTTAATGACCTTTTTAACAGGGTTTATTAACAAAAACGCATATTAAATATGCAGGGTAAGGAGAAAGCAACAATGGCAACAGAGTCAAATCAGAGGGGTACATCAGAGGCTGGAGAGAGAAGAGCAGCTGCAAGACAGCGTGAGGCCAGAAAAAAGAGAAGAATTGTTATTTTTGCAATTGAGATAGTTGTAATTTTAGTAATGATAGCAGTTTTATATCTGGTAATGACCCACACAAGCAATGAAGGTCCTAAGCGAGTAGAACTGAAGGAAGAACAGTTAGCAATTCCTCAGGAGATTATTGAGAAAAAAGAAGAAGGCGGTACTATGAAGGGGTATATGAATATTGCCCTCTTTGGTGTGGATGCAACAAAGGATAGTCAGCTTTATAAGGGAAGCCGAAGCGATAGTACCATGATTGCAAGCATTAACATGGATACCGGAGATATCAAACTTGTCAGCGTATATCGTGATACTTATCTGAACCTTGGTACCGATGAGTATAACAAATGTAACAAGGCATATGCAGTGGGTGGTGCTGAGCAGGCTGTTAAGATGCTGAACATGAATCTGGATATGGATATTACCAACTTTGTAACCGTAGGTTATAAGGGCTTAAGTGAAGTAATTGATGGTCTTGGTGGTGTTTATATTGAGGTAGACGAGGAAGAGTTAAAGCACATCAATAACTATCAGATTGGTATTGCAGAAGTATTGAAATGTGATTATGTAGCAGTAACCAAGCCCGGCTTACAGCTTTTGGATGGTTTGCAGGCTACAGCTTATTGCCGTATTCGTTATACTGCCGGTGATGACTTTAAGCGTGCCGCACGTCAGCGTGAGGTTATTAAGGCATTGGAGGAGCAGGCAAAGAAGGCTGATTTTGAAACTCTTTCCAAGGTATTTAATGAAGCAATTGATGATATTTACACCAGCTTGGATGAAGAGGACATTTTGGAATTGCTTAAGAATGTAGCAAATTACCAGATTGTGGATGAGGGTGGTTTCCCTGAGGAAAGTCAGCGTACTGTTGCAAATATTGGAGCAAAGGGAAGCTGTGTTATTCCTGTAAATCTGGAAGAGAATGTAATTTGGCTGCATCAGTTCCTGTTCGAGGATGAGGCATATACCGTTACAGACAGCGTTCTTGAGTTTAACGAACAGATTGAGTCCGATACCGCACCATATATTAATAAAATAAATTAACCGGATGATTAAGGACAAGGGAGCAGAAGTGCTCCCTTGTATTCTTGTGCGCCGGTTGGTGCACATTTTTTCTTGTATATAACGCTGTTTTGCATTATAATAACAAGGGTGTTTCGGCAGTATATGAAAGGATATGCTTATGGAAATTGATGTAATCATTCCACTGTATAGGCCCGGTAAAGAGCTTTTTACATTGCTGGATCGTTTGCAAAGTCAGACGGTTCCCATCGGAAAGATTATTCTGATGAATACAGAGGAAAAATATTTTACTAATTTGATATATGGGACGCGTTTTTTTGAAAAATATAAAAATGTGGAGATTTCTCATTTATCCAAACAGGAATTTGACCATGGACTGACAAGGCGTATTGGAGTTCAAAAGTCTCAGGCAGAAATATTTGTGATGATGACTCAGGATGCCATTCCGGAAAATGAGTATTTGTTGGAAAATCTGATTGCTCCCTTTGAGGAGGATTGGGAGGTGGCAGTTTCCTATGCCAGACAGATTCCCAAGTCGGATTGCAATTTTATAGAACGCTATACCAGAAAATTTAATTATCCCACAAAGTCCCGAATAAAGTCATGGGAGGATTTGCCACAGCTTGGTATCAAAACATATTTTTGTTCCAATGTCTGCGCCGCCTATCGTAGGGATATTTATGATTACCTGGGTGGCTTCATTAAGCGTACCATTTTTAATGAGGATATGATATATGCTGCAGACGCTATAAATGCTGAATATAAGATTGCGTATGTTGCAGAGGCAATGGTGATTCATTCCCATAATTATACCCATATGCAGCAGTTGCATCGTAATTTTGATTTGGGAGTTTCTCAGGCACAGCATCCGGAGATTTTTGAAGCAGTTCCTTCCGAATCAGAAGGAAAGAGAATGGTTAAGGATGTAACCCGTTACTTAAAAGAAAAGCACCGGGTAGGAAAAATACCTTATTTTTATATGCAGTGCTTTTGTAAATACACAGGATATCTTTTGGGGAAGAATTATAAAAAGCTTCCCAAGCGCTTGATTCTTGCTCTTACAGCTAATAAGGAGTATTGGAACAGGAATTAGAAGGCAGTACCCTAAATTACAGAATGAACTTGAACATCATAATGGTATGAAGAAAGGTAGGATAAGCAGATATGTGTGGTATTGTAGGTTATATTGGAAAGAAACAGGCAGCTCCCATTATTTTAGACGGACTCAGCAAGCTTGAGTACAGAGGTTATGACTCCGCCGGCATGGCTATTTTTGACGGGGAAAAGATTAACACCGCTAAGGCAGCGGGAAGATTGAAGGTTTTGGAAAATCTGACTCATGGAGGAGAAACTCTGAAAGGAACCATGGGTATCGGCCACACCAGATGGGCAACCCATGGTGCTCCCAGCGATTTGAATTCTCATCCTCATTCCAATAATGCAGGAACCATTGTAGTGGTTCACAACGGCATTATTGAGAATTATATTGCCTTGAAAAACAGGATGATAAGAAGGGGCTATGAATTTGTATCCGAGACGGATACGGAGGTATTGGCACATTTGCTGGATTATTATTACAGAGGAAATCCTTTGGAGGCTATCAGCAAGGTGTTGCATCGTGTGGAAGGCTCCTATGCCTTGGGAATTATGTTTGCAGAATATCCTGATACATTATTTGCAGCCAGAAAAGACAGTCCGCTGATTGTAGGACAGAATGATGATGGTTGCTTTATTGCTTCCGACGTACCTGCTATCTTAAAATATACCAGAAATGTGTATTATATCGACAATGAAGAGATTGTAGAGCTGGAAAGAGATGGCTTGCGATTCTTTTCTGTGGATGAGGAAGAATTAACCAAGGAATCGGTTACCATTGAGTGGGATGCGGATGCAGCGGAGAAGGCCGGCTATGAGCATTTCATGTTAAAGGAAATGTATGAACAGCCCAAGACCATCACGGATACCATTTCTCCCCGTATCAAAAATAATGACATTGTAATAGAAGAATTAAATATGACCGACGAGGAGCTTAGGGCAATCCGTAAGATTCATATTGTTGCCTGTGGTTCTGCATACCATGCCGGTGTGACGGCAAAGTATGTGATTGAAGGTCTTGCTAGAATCCCTGTAGAGGTGGATGTGGCAAGTGAATTCCGCTATCGTGACCCCATCATGGAAGAAGACAGCATGGTAATCGTTATCAGTCAGTCCGGTGAAACTGCGGACTCCCTGGCGGCGTTACGGGATGCCAAGGCAAAGGGCTTTAAGGTATTAGGCATTGTTAATGTGGTGGGAAGCTCCATTGCAAGAGAAGCGGACAGTGTGATGTATACCTGGGCAGGTCCCGAGATTGCAGTAGCTACGACCAAGGCATACAGTGCCCAGCTGGTAGCGTTATATATGCTGGCAATGAAGCTGGCAAAGGTACGTGGAAAGTTAGAAGAGGAACAGTTTACCGGTATGCTGGAGGATTTACGCCGTCTGCCCCATCAGATTGAACTGCTTTTGGGACACAAGCAAAAAATCCAGCAGTTTGCAAACCGTTATGTGGCGGCCAGAGCCATCTTTTTTATCGGAAGAGGTGTGGATTATGCCATTTCCCTTGAGGGCTCATTAAAGCTGAAGGAGATTTCTTATATTCATTCCGAAAGCTATGCGGCGGGAGAATTAAAGCATGGAACTATTTCCTTAATTGAGGATGGTACTTTGGTGGTTGCACTGGCTACCCAGCCTGCATTGTTCCAAAAAACAGTGAGCAATATCGTAGAGGTAAAGGCAAGAGGTGCCTTTGTAATGGCGGTAACCAATGAAGGTAAAAAGGAAATTGAAAAGGCGGCGGATTATGCAGTTTATATTCCCGAAACCAATCCATATTTTACCAATTCCCTTGCCATTATTCCTTTACAGCTATTTGCATATTATGTAGCTGTGGCAAAGGGCTGTGATGTGGATAAGCCCAGAAATCTTGCGAAGTCTGTAACAGTTGAGTAAGAAAGTATATTGCATGCTTTGAGTCCGTGACCCGAGGCATGCAATTATATTATTTTTGAGATTTCTTCACATTCACTTCATGAAGTTATCACAATTCGGACACAAATACCCGTTATACTAAGACCATGAAATCGGAAAACAGGAAGAGTTTTTTGGAAGTGAGGTAACATATGTACGAGAATCAAAATGAAAATACAAATTATTCCGGTTACAGTACCTATAATACGAATACCGGTACTGCCACCGGAGGAAGTAACAGTGGTGTCTACAGTGACGCTACCTATCGGAATATCACAAATAACGATGGGACATCTATGAGGAAGGAAGCACCTAAAGCAAAAAGCAATGTTGGAGGCTTTTTCAAGAAGGTACTGCTCAGTATCAGCCTTGGATTATTCTTTGGAATGTTTGCCGGAATCGGATTTTATGCGGTACAGCAGGGAACCGGGCTGTTGGAACAAAAAGGTGGAGCCGATGTTGTAGAGGAGAAGCCCCGTGAGGATGCAGTGGAAACCTCCGGCACGGTAGGAACAGAGGGCATGCAGCTTAACAGTACCAATAATGTGACTGTGGTACAGTCCAATGTGGTGGATGTGGCAGAACAGGTAATGCCGGCAATGGTTTCCATCGTAAACAGCTATACGGTAACCAGTAATTTTTGGGGACAGACCTATTCCGAGCAGGAAGCATCCAGCGGTTCAGGAATCATCGTTTCCGAAACGGATTCAGAGCTTTTAATTGTTTCAAACAACCATGTAGTGGAAGGAGCGGAAAAGCTGGAAATTACCTTTATTGATGGTAGTGTTGCGGAAGCTCACATCAAGGGCTTGGATTCCGATATGGATTTGGCGGTAATTGCAGTTCCTTTGGAAAATATTAACGAAGAAACTATGGATGCGATCACAGTAGCTACTCTTGGTAACAGTGATGATTTGAAGCTGGGCGAGCCGGTTATTGCAATCGGTAATGCGTTGGGCTACGGACAGTCCGTAACAGACGGTATTGTAAGTGCCTTAAATCGTGAAATTACCATGGATGATGGTTCTACAGGCAATTTTATTCAGACCAATGCAGCAATCAATCCCGGAAACTCCGGTGGTGCATTATTAAATGTAAATGGTGAAGTGATTGGTATTAACACCAGTAAGATTGGTGGTTCCGCAATTGAAGGTATGGGTTATGCCATTCCCATTACCTCTGCAAATCCCATTATTGCAGATTTGATGGAGCGTCAGACCAGAAACAAGGTGGCAGAAGGAGAAAGCGGATATATTGGCATTTCCTTACAGGAAGTAACTGCGCAGATTTCTGCAATGTACAATTGGCCTCAGGGTATTTATGTACTTTCTGTAGAGGAGGATTCCGCAGCACAGAAGGCTGGCATCATGGCAGGTGATATCATTACCAAGTTTGATGGCGAGAAGATTACTTCCTATGAAGGCTTACAGAATATTTTGCAGTATTATGCAGCAGGTGATTCCGCCAAGATTACCGTAATGAGACAGGAAAATGGTCAGTATGTACAGTATGATTTAGAGATTACTTTGGGGGTAAGACCTAAAGAAGCAAGATAAGCTCATCCTTTTATTTTTCTCATATAAATAATGTAATAATCAACGAAGAGCCGCAGGTTTAGGATATTTGACCTGCGGTTCTTCGTTGTAGTTATTTAGAATTAATGAGGAATTCGTATGTTTTTTGATATTTATTCCGGCAGTTGGGATATATGGGAGCAGATGAGAGGGAATACCCCAATTGTAAGAGGAAATTAGGTGGAAATTGGTATAAATGAGAGAGACTATCCCAACTGTAAGGGGAAAGCAAGTGGGAAATTGGTATAGATGAGAGAGACATACCCAATCGTAAGAAGAAATCAGGTGGGAAATTGGTATAAATGCAAAAGGTTATCCCAATCGTGAGAGGAAATCAGATGGAAAATTGGTATAAATGCGAGGGACAAGCCCAATCATAAGAGGAAATCAGGTGGAAAATTGGTATAGATGCGAGGGACAAGCCCAATCATAAGAGGAAATCAAGCAGAAAGTTGGTATAGATGCAAGAAAATACCCCAACCGTTGAGAGAAAATTAAGGAAAAGTTGGGAAAACATCAACGGGTTTTATAAAAAGTTAACTTGTGTATGTTTGCATGATTAGATATAATAGCGTTAGTGCAATAAAATGACCTTTGGTTGGAAGTAATCCGGAGGCCGAAGAAGTCTTAAGCCGAAGAAGTCTTAAGCCGAAGAAGTCTTAAGCCGAAGAAGTCTTAAGCAGGAGAAATCTTGAGCCGGACAAGTCATAAGCCGGACAAGTCATAAGCCGGAGAAATCTTGTGTAGCAGGATAAATTTATGAGGAGGATATTATGTCAGATAACTATAAAGAAGTAGATGATGATGAAATAAATAACAGTAAAATGAATCAGAGTAAAGAGGATGACAAGCTAAGCAATAGGGGAGTAATGGACGAGCTGGAAGCTGTAGAAGAGGAGAAAGTACTTGCTATGGATAACGAGTCCACCAAAACCGAAAGCTCTGAGTCTGAAGATAACGAGAATAATCAGTACGAGGATGTATGTTTTATCTGTCGTCGTCCGGAAAGCAAGACTGGGAAGATGTTCAAGCTACCCAATAATATCAGTGTCTGCAATGATTGTATGCACAAGACCATGGATACGGTCAGCCAGTTTGATTATCAGGGGATGTTGAATTACCCCGGTATGCAGGGGGATTTCGATCAGTTTAACGGCAAGAACGGTTTCCCCAAGATTAGCTTTGTGAACCTTGCGGATTTGCAGGGGGAGGGCGGTATTCCCAATAAGCAGAAGTTAAAAAAGAAAAAGAAGAAGGAAAATGCCCAGCCCGTGCTGAATATCAAGGATATTCCTGCGCCTCACAAGATTAAGGCAAGTCTGGACGAGTATGTGGTAGGGCAGGAGCATGCCAAGAAGGTAATTTCCGTGGCGGTGTACAATCACTATAAGCGTGTGGCTACAGGCACCATGGATGAGATTGAAATTGAGAAGTCCAATATGCTGATGATTGGACCTACCGGTAGCGGTAAGACTTATTTGGTAAAGACCTTGGCAAGATTACTGGATGTGCCCCTTGCCATTGCAGATGCCACTTCTTTGACGGAGGCCGGTTATATCGGCGATGACATTGAGAGCGTGGTTTCCAAGCTTCTGGCGGCTGCGGATAATGATGTGGAAAAGGCAGAGCGTGGTATCGTCTTTATTGATGAAATCGATAAGATTGCCAAGAAAAAGAATACCACCAGCCGTGATGTCAGCGGGGAAAGTGTACAGCAGGGTATGCTTAAGCTATTAGAGGGTGCAGAGGTTGAAGTACCTGTAGGTGCCAACAGCAAGAATGCCATGGTTCCCCTTGCCACTGTAAATACCAGAAATATTCTCTTTATCTGTGGCGGAGCATTCCCGGATTTGGATGGGATTATCAAGGAGCGTCTGAATAAGTCTGCATCCATTGGTTTTAATTCTGATTTAAAGGATAAATATGACAAGGATAAAAATATTCTGTCCAAGGTAACGGTGGAGGATATCCGCAAGTTTGGTATGATTCCCGAGTTTATCGGTCGTTTGCCCATTATTTATACCTTACAGGGACTTACCAAGGAAATGATGGTAAAGATTTTAAAGGAGCCCAAGAATGCGATTTTGAAGCAGTATCAGAAGCTGCTTGAATTGGACGAGGTAAAGCTGGAGTTTACCGATGATGCTTTGGAGGCAATTGCGGAAAAAGCCATGGAGCGTGACACCGGAGCCCGTGCACTGCGTTCCATTATTGAGGAATTCATGTTGGATATCATGTACGAGATTCCCAAGGATGACAATATTGGTCGGGTAACCATTACCAGAGAATATATTGAAGGTACCGGTGGTCCCATTATTGATATCCGTAGTAATCAGGTGCTTGAGCCTGTGGAGAATTTGAAGCAGATAGCGGTGGAAGAAGCAGAAGACTAATAGAAAAAATTATAAAAATGAAAACGGAAGAGGGAGATTGTCTCAGGGTAGAGATAGTCTCCTTTTTATATAGAAGCATTATTAGGTTGGTGTATGTTAGAAAAAAATTAAGATAATGAGATATCCCTATTGACAAAAACAGAAGTTGTGCTATTATAAACATATGAACGATGGTTCATATGAATGAACTAAAAAACGAGATGCGAATCATTTGCATCTGGAAACAAAAATAGTAAAATAAAGCAAGGCAATGAATACGATGATAAGGTGGTAAATTGCTTGCAAAATTCAGGAGGAAATTACTATGAAGAAAACCTACAAGATTGAAGTTGACTGTGCAAACTGTGCATTAAAAATGGAAGAGGCTACAAAGAAGGTAGAGGGTGTGGCTGATGCAACTGTAAGCTTTATGACACAGAAAATGAAGGTAGAGTTTAAAGAAGGTGCTGACGAAAATGCTGTGATGCAGGCGGTACTTAAGGCTTGCAAGAAGGTGGAGTCTGATTGCGAGATTTTCCTATAGGGTACTGTGATAGGAGTTGATGTAAATGACGAAGAAACAGAAGAAGGTACTGTATCGGATAATTGTAGCTGCTATTTTGCTGGTTGCTGTAAATTTGATTCCGGTGTCAGGGTATTGGAAAGCAATTTTGTTTTTGATTCCCTACCTGGTGATTGGTTATGATATTTTGCGGAAGGCAGTGCTTGGCATTATACATGGGGAGGTTTTCGATGAGAACTTCCTGATGGCGGTAGCTACGGTAGGTGCCATGATTTTGGGAGAGTATTCCGAGGGTGTGGCGGTTATGCTGTTTTATCAGATTGGTGAGCTCTTTCAAGCAGTGGCTGTGGGTAAGAGTCGCAGGAATATTACCGCGCTGATGGATATACGTCCCGATTATGCCAATGTGGAGGATGCAGATGGAGATTTGGAGCAGGTAGACCCGGATGATGTGGAAATCGGTAGTATTATTGTGGTGCGTCCCGGAGAAAAGGTGCCCATTGATGGTGTGGTAGCGGAAGGAAGCTCTACCTTGAATACCAGTGCATTGACCGGAGAAAGTGTTCCCAGAGAGGTTGGCTGTGGGGATGATATTATCAGTGGTTGCATTAATATCAATGGTCTGCTGAAAATTCGCACTACCAAAGAATTCGAAGAGTCCACGGTGTCAAAGATTTTGGAACTGGTGGAAAATTCCAGTATGAAGAAGTCTTGCTGTGAAAATTTTATTACTAAATTTGCCAGATATTATACCCCGGCAGTTTGTTATAGTGCGTTGGCATTGGCAATTTTGCCACCGGTTATCAATCTGCTTTTAGGGAATCCGGCTAATTGGAGTACATGGGTAATTCGCGCTTTGACCTTTCTGGTAATCAGCTGTCCTTGTGCATTAGTAATTTCCATCCCCCTAAGCTTCTTTGGAGGAATTGGCGGTGCTTCCGCATGTGGTATTCTGGTAAAGGGCTCTAATTATCTGGAGGCACTGGCTCAGACGAAATATGTGGTGTTTGATAAGACAGGAACCTTAACTAAGGGTGTATTTCAGGTGGTGAGAATCGAGGCAAGCGAGGAGTTTAAGGAAACTTGCAAGGTTGAGAAAGAGAAGGTTACAACTGAGGATGCGACAGAAGAGGCTGTGGCTGAGCCGGCAAATTCTGAGTTGTTATTAGAAAAGACCATGCAACAGTTATTACGATATGCGGCTCACGCAGAAAGCTTTTCCAATCACCCTATCAGTAAGAGTCTTCGTGAGGCTTATGGAAAAGATATTGATAATACAAGGGTCACTGATATCGAAGAAATCAGCGGTCATGGTGTAAAAGCTAAGGTAGACGGAGTATTGGTGGCAGCAGGAAATGCCAAGCTGATGCAGAAGCTGGGCTTGAACTATGCAGAAGATACAGGCATCGGAACGGTGGTTCATGTGGCTGTGGATGGTGTTTATGCAGGCTATATCCTGATTGCAGATGTGGAAAAAGAAACTGCAGCTCAGGCAGTGGCTGCTCTGAAAGTTGCAGGGGTGAAAAAGACGGTAATGCTTACCGGAGACAGTAAGCAGGTGGCAGAGCATGTAGCAGAAAGCTTAGGAGTGGACGAGGTTCACAGTGAACTTCTTCCTGCTGACAAGGTGGAGCGTGTAGAGCAGCTTTTAGCGCAGAAAAGTAAAAAAGAAATGCTTGCCTTTGTGGGCGATGGTATTAACGATGCCCCGGTACTTTCCAGAGCGGATATTGGGATTGCCATGGGCGCGCTGGGCTCCGATGCGGCAATCGAGGCAGCGGATATCGTATTAATGGATGATAACCCGGAAAAAATTGCGTTGGCAATGCGTATTTCTCGAAAATGCCTGCGTATTGTTTACCAAAATATCGTATTTGCCTTGGGAGTAAAAGGGCTGTGCCTGATATTGGGGGCTCTTGGTATTGCCAATATGTGGGTGGCGATCTTTGCAGATGTAGGTGTAATGGTATTGGCAGTGTTGAATGCTATCCGGTGCTTGAAGGTGGATAAGTAATATAATAGTATCATTTAGGAACATAAAGGGATTGATAGGCATACTTTATTCATAATGATGAAGGGTATGCCTTTTTAAGGAGATTTATGGATTGCAAGGAAATGATACTTTCCAATGAGGTTTATGATATTATTACGGATTTTCCCATAGAGAGAATTGAGTTACAGGAGCCCTTTTGTTATGTAGATGCCGGAGAGGGGTATAGTATTGTTTATATGAATGCAAGGGGAGGAAGTAACCGGGAAATGGATTTCTGGGATTACCAGATAGTACCTAAGCTTTACGGACTGATGCAGCCGGTTGGGGATGAGGTACAGCAGGGAAATGTATTGCAAAGTAGTATGCAGTTTGACCCTAATAATCTGATTGCCAGCGGCATTACTCAGGTACAAAGACCGCCCTTAAGCCTTACCGGAAGCGGTGTGGTAGTCTGTATGATTGACACAGGAATTGATTATAGAAATCCGGCATTTTTGGATGAAAACGGGAATAGTCGTATTCTGGCTATCTGGGATCAGACCATTCAGGAGGGAACACCGCCGGAAGGGTTTCCCTTTGGCAGTGAGTACCTTAGGGAGGATATTAATCGGGCACTTAGGGCGGAGAATCCCTATACCATTGTGCCAAGTCGGGATGAAAATGGTCATGGAAGTGCCATGGCAGCAGTGGCAGCAGGCAGCAATGTGCGTATCGGAAATGCTTTTTTGGGGGCAGCACCCAATGCAGATATTGTGGTAGTAAAATTAAAGGAATGCAAGGATTATCTCCGCAGATTTTATCTGGTGCCGGAGGGGGTACCTGCGTATCAGGAAAATGACATTATGCTGGGAGTAAGGTATGCGGATTCCTTTGCAAGATTGTTTCTTCGGCCGGTGGTTATCTGTCTTGGGGTGGGAACTAATATGGGGGATCATGCAGGCAGCTCTGCCCTGTCCAGATATTTAAATGCTATTGCCATTAAAAGAAGCAGGGCTGTAGTTGTGGGGGGAGGAAATGAAGGAAATGCATCCCATCATTATTATGGACGATTGCAGGAGGGAGATTCTGAGAGGGATGTAGAAATCCGGGTAGGAGAGGGCTCCATTGGCTTCTGGTTGGAAATTTGGGGAGAATTACCGGATATTATTACAGTTAGTATTCGTTCTCCGGGTGGAGAGACCATAGCTCCTATTCGGTTAAATTTACAACAAAGCATAACCTATGATTTTGTTTATGAAAGAAGTCGCGTAACGGTGGATACTACTTTGGTGGAGGCATCTTCGGGAAATGAGTTGTTACTGTTTCGGGTACAGGAACCTACACCCGGCATATGGACCTTCCGGGTCAGTGCGGTGGGTCAGATTTATAATGGACAGTTTAATATGTGGTTGCCTATTACGGATTTTTTGAATACACAGGTATATTTTTTGAATCCCACACCCTACACTACTCTGACGGAACCGGCCATGGCAAGTGAGGTTATCAGTGTGTCAACCTATAATGCAGAAAATAACAGCTTCTATATTGAGTCCGGCAGAGGTTTTTCGAGAGATGGAAATGTGCGACCGGATTTGTCAGCCCCCGGTGTCAATGTGTCCACTATTCGTGGGCGAAGTACCGGCAGCAGTCTGGCAGCAGCCATTACAGCCGGAGCAGTGGCACAGTTTATGCAGTGGGCGGTGGTAGAAAACAATGACGAGTTTGCAGAAGGACGACAGATTAAAAGCTATCTGATTCGGGGAGCAGAGCGGAGTCAGGGGCTGACCTACCCCAATAGAGAGTGGGGGTATGGGAGGCTGAATTTGGAGGAAACCTTTGAGGTGCTTACGAATGTGTAAAAATATTTATAATATCTAATTTTTGAAGAAAATACTAAAAAGTGAAATTGCTAATTGAAATATTCTCCTTTAAAGTGAAAGAAAAACATTTTAAAGAGAGGCTATATAAATGAAAAATAATTATTTGAGAAAAAAAACACCAATTATGGGCTGGGCATCATGGAATTGTTTTGGTACGAATATTAATGAAAAAATATTGAAAGAACAAGCGGCTGCATTAGTTACAACAGGGCTTGCAGAATGCGGCTATAATTATTTTAACATAGACGACGGCTTTTTTGGGGGACGCGGGGATAATGGTCGTATATTAATCCATAGGGAAAGGTTTCCCAATGGGATAAAAGTGCTTGCTGATTATGTCCATTCTCTTGGTTTGAAAGCGGGAATTTATGCAGAGGGTGGGGATAATACTTGCGGCTTTTTGGAGAAGGAGGGAGCAAACGGGAAAAACGTCGGACTATATGGATATGAAGAACAAGATATACGGATGTATCTTGAGGAGTTTGAATTTGATTATATAAAGGTGGATTGGTGTGGAGGTCTGCGCTTAGGATTAGATGAAAGAGAACAGTATACAAAAATTGGAAATATTATTGACCAAATAAGGGAAGAAACAGGGAGAATAATTGTCTACAATGTGTGTAGGTGGCAATTTCCGGGAGAGTGGGTGGCTGAGGTAGCAGATTCTTGGAGAACCGGAGGAGACATTCAGCCACAATTTTCTTCAATTTTACATCAAATTGATAATGTTAAATCCTTGGCGTATTACTGTGGTCCGGGGCATGTAAATGATTTGGATATGATGCAGATAGGAAATGGATTAAGTGAAGAGGAGGAAAAGACACATTTCTCTATGTGGTGTATGATGTCTTCACCATTAATCATTGGGTGCAATTTGACAACCATATCGGAAAAGGCATTGGAAATATTAAAAAACAAGGAAATGATTTCCATTAATCAAGATGAGGCATGTCAGCAGGCTTTTTTGACGAAACAAGTGTTTAACGGAAAGGAAGAATTAATAGGAGAGATTTGGTTAAAAAATTTAGGAATGCAACATTCCAGGAAAAAAGCAGTGGCATTTCTGAATAGAGGTGAAGAAACTTTAGTGATTAGAGCTTCTATAGAGGAATTGGGATTAGCGGGGGATATTATTTCGGTTCGGGATGTGTGGAGTCATCAAGAGATAAAATTGGCTCAAGAATTTCAAGTGACTGTTCCACCGCATGGAGTGGTCATTTATGTAGTGGAAGCAAGTGCTTGTGGCATAGAACGAAACCTCTATGAGGTGGAAAATAATTGGCTGAAGAATATACAGGAGAAAAATACCTTGACAGACGAAGAAGTTAGGGGATTATTAAAGGAAGGAGCTTTATTAATAGATGTAAGGGAGCCGCAAGAATATGAAGAGGCGCATTTACCACAGGCAATCAATCTTTCCTATACGGGGATTCATGTGAATGCAAGGGTTTATCTTCCGGATAAGGAGCAAACGATTATTGTATATTGTAAAACAGGAAAAAGATGTGGACAAGCTAAACAGAGTCTTACCTATCTGGGATATAAGAATGTGTATGATTGGAAGGTTGAAGTGATTGGTAATGACGAAGTATAAAAATTAAAAAAATAATACTTAAAAAATTGGAAAACCTTAAAAATAGCAAAAAAATTTAAGGTTTTTCAATTTTTTTTGGTTGAGAAGCACAAAATTGGGTGTTAATCTTGGGGCAAGCAAATCAAGGAGGTAAGCGAAGTGAAAATGAGTTTATTAGAAGAGATAAGAAAAAAGTGGTTTTTTTATTTAATTTCTATTCCCGGAATTTTGTGCTTAATTCTATTTTCTTATTTACCCATGGCAGGGCTCTATGTGGTATTTGAACGTTATACCTATCAGGGAGGGCTATTTGGAAGTGAGTTTGTAGGACTTCAGAATTTTAAGTTTTTCTTTTTGAATTTGGATAATGCACTCAGAGCTACCAGAAATACGCTGGTAATCAATGGGTTTAGTATTGGGGTGGGAGTAATTGTTAACGTAGGTCTGGCCATTATGTTAAATGAAATTAATCTTAGCAAATATCGAAAAGTAACACAATCTGTCATGTTATTTCCCTATTTTATTTCATGGATTGTAGTTGGTATGGTAGCACTTGCTCTTTTTGATGAAAAGGCAGGAATGGTTAATTCGGTAATTACTGCTCTTGGAGGGACACCTTTGGAATGGTATTCCAATCCGGATTATTGGTGGCCAATTATGATAATAACGACTATATGGAAGAATGCAGGTTATGGTTCCATTATTTATTTTTGTGCATTGACAGGATTTGACCAAAGTCTTTACGAGGCGGCTGAAATAGACGGCGCAGGAAGATGGCAGAGGATATGGCAGATAACATTACCATTGCTGAAACCTACTATAGTAATTATGTTCTTGCTGAATATAGGAGGAATCTTGGCAGGTGGTGTTGACCAGATAATGGGCATGACAAGCCTTAATCCATTTTTGTTGGAAACCACGGATACCATTGCGACTTTTGTATATCGTTCTGCGATTGTGAATGGACAGTTTGAATCGGCATCAGCAATTACATTGTATCAATCTATTTTTGGTTTTGTATTGGTATTAGGTTCTAATTTGCTGGCAAAGAAAATAGACCCGGATTATTCACTATTTTAATAAGAGGAGCTTGGGAATTATGAGAAAACAAAAAGAAAGTATAATTTGTTATGTAATTGTGGGAATCATGGCATTTAGTTGTTTTTTGCCACTTTGGATTGCTTTTGTAGCATCTATTTCGGATGAAACAGCAATTATTAATGAAGGATTTTCATTGTTACCCAGAGATGCTACTTTGGAAACTTATAAATTTATCTTGGAAAACAAGGGAGCTATGTTGCTTCGTGCATATGGAATGTCATTCATGAGTGTTATTCTGGGAACCTTTTTTTCTGTATCAGTTATGGCATTATTTGCATATGCAGTTGCACAGAAAAAAGAAAATTTCCGATTTGCAAATGCATTATCCTTTTTCGCCTGGTTTACCATGATATTTAGTGGAGGTTTGCTTCCATGGTATATACTATGCACTAAATATTATGGCTTACAAAATAATATTTGGGCATTGGTATTTCCTTATGGCATGAATGTCTTTTATATGTTTGTGTTAAAAAGTAACTTTAAGTCTATTCCCGAGGAACTGATCGAGGCTGCAAAAATAGATGGAGCATCTGATGCAAAAATATTCTTTTCCATATCTCTGCCATTGGCAAAGGTGGGATTGGTCAGTGTCATCTTATTTATGGCATTGCAGTTTTGGAATGATTTCTATCTGTCATTATATTTAATTACAAAAACAGATTTATACACATTACAGAAGCTTTTATACAATATGATGGCAAATATTTCTGCTTTGCTTACAAATTCAACATTACAATCGGCAAAAGAACATATTGTATTGCCTTCTAATACAGCGAGAATGGCAATGACTGTGTTTACGGTATTACCGGTATTATTGTTTTATCCCCTGGCACAAAAATATTTTGTAAAGGGAATTACTGTGGGAGCTGTAAAGGGATAAAGTGGATTCCTATTGATGTAAGTCAGTTGGATATAGTAAAATGAAAGTGGTTGAAAAAGCCACGGAAAGAGAGGAAAAAATGAAAAAGAAATTTTTAACCCTAGCACTGAGTCTTGTAATGGCTACATCTGTGTTGGCAGGCTGTGGTGCGCAGAAAGAGGACAGTGGGGCAGTTGCATCTGATGTGCAGGAGAAAACTGCTGAAAGTGGCAAGACTACCGAACAGGATCAGGTTGAACTGAGATTAATTATGTATGGAGACATGTCATCCCGTAGAGAAGAATTTTTTAAAAACGAGTTTCATGATGCTGTACTTGAAGACTTGAATATTGACTTGTCTGTGGAATATTTACCGTGGGGGTCTGATACGAATGTGTCTACAATGCTGGCGTCTGGAGAGAAATTTGCAGTATGGTATATTGTATCAAATTATGATTGGCATACCAAGGGATATCTGGCAGAAATTGATGAATCCTTATTAGAAGAGCATCTTCCGGACTTGATTGCTACAAGAGGAGAAAATAACGGATTCGAGTGTGCAAAGTACAATGGTAAGCTGTATGCAATTCCCTTTGGAAACAAACCATATGCAGGTTCTATGCAGTATTTTGACGTAAGAGGTGACATTCTGGATGAGTTGGGGTATACACCGGAGGAGGTTGATACCTTAGAAGAACTTGAAAAAGTGTTTGCAGAACATAAGGAGAAATATCCAAATCAGAGAACTGTAATGAATCTTGATTTTCTTCCTTATGCGTTGTGGTCATATTGTGGAGAAGGAACCAGATCTTTGAATGAGGGTAATGATTTTGTATATGTAAATGAAGCGGAAGAGGGAGACACTGTTTACAGCTATTTTGAGTCTGAGGAATTTAAGAATTTATGTGAAATTACTAGCCGTTGGGTAGAATTGGGTTACATAAATAAAGACCTTATTACCAATCCATCCCAAAGTGAAGCTGATTGGAGTGCTGCAAACTGTCTTGCCAGAAATGGTATGCCCGGTTCATTGATTTCTAATTCACTAAAAACAGCAAATCCGGATGCTTATGAAACAATGGTGGGTATTGGTAAGCAGTTAAAGATTAAGAATAAAGATTATGATTGGGGTATTGCTATTTCAGCAGCAGATCAAGAAAATGTTGCGCGTTGGCTTGATTTGTTTAATTGGATGTACAAGGATCAAGAGCATTTTAATTTCTGTGTATATGGAGTAGAAGGTAAGGATTATGAAATAAATGAAGATGGAAGTATTAAGAAATTAGTTTCGGACACATTTATTGACAGTTGGTTTATGGAAGCGATTCCTTATAATGTATATGATGTATCACTTTCCCAGGAAACCATAGAAAAGTATGAAAATTGGGATAATGATTCCGTATTTTCTAAGCTTACCGGTTTTTCCTTTAATACAGAGCCTGTATCCACAGAGGTAGCGATGCTGACTTCTATTTACGACGAGAAACTGCATCCTATGATGCTTGGTTTTTTGGATTATGAAGAAAATATTGACAGTGTGATTGCAGAAATGAAGGCTGCCGGTCTGGAAAAATATATCGCAGAATATCAGAAACAGTTTTCAGAATTTTACGCACAGCAGAATAAATAGAGATTAATAGAGCCATTGGGCGTCCGCATATGTGTGGACGTCTTTTGGCAATTGTTATGGGGTTATTATCATGAGTTGGTTTAAAAAAAGGACAAGAACGTTGTATTCTAAAACTTTATTTGGGATGTTTTCCATATCTTTGCTGGTTTTGGTGCTTGTGGCAGTGATATTGACCATATGGTTTCGGGCAGAAATGGTTAGAGGATACTATGATTTGACAAAGACAACCATGGGGAATACAGATGTGGTATTCAGTAGTAGTATTGATAATGCGAAGGATCTGCTTATGGAGTGGTATGCATCACCGGATGGAGTGAGCTTGCGCTTGGGAGAGAATAATGATTTTACAAATCACATGGCTTTTTTGAATAAAACTCGGAGTATATTAAGCAGTACTTCCTATTTGCAATCTGTTTGCTTTATTAATAGTCAAAGAAATATGGCATTAGATATAGGAACCGGGGTTGCAACTCCTGAGAATCTGGAAAAAATTCTCGTAAGCAAAATGCTGGAAGAAAACGGTAGAAATCATCCCATTGTATGGAAAGTAAAGAATAGAAAATCAGAGAAAGAAATGATTTCCTTATTATCAATTCCAATGGCAGAGGCTTCTATAGGAAGTGCAGATTTTAATGGTATGGTAGTAATGAATATTGATTTGGTTGGTTTGAATAAGACATTATTTGCAGATGCGCAGGAGGAACAATTTAGGATTTATATCATCAACGATGAAGGAATCGTGGTGGGAAACAGTAATTTGGAGTATTTGGGAGAGGATTGGTCAGGGAAAGAATGGGTGCAACAGGTATTGGCAAATGAAGAACAATTTGAAATGAGAGAGAATGGAAAATTATGGGAGTATATAGCATTTCCCACCGAAGAAAGAGGATTTCATATTGTTGCACAATCAGATTATGTAACTCAGATTGTAAATATTAATTATATATTTTATATTATTTTTGCTGTAATTATCGGGGCAGCAGTAGTAATTGTAATGTTAATGCTTTTGGTATCAAGAAAAATATTTGATCCGTTTACCCAAATAATGATCCGTTTAAAACAATCCCAGATAGCCCAGAAGTTGGAACCGGAAGCGGATGATGTGTTATTTTTAGAGCATTTTTATCATGGAGTATCTTCCCATATTGAAGTATTAAATGAAAAGAAAGAAAAAGATTTTATCGTAAAAAATTTACTGTTGGGAAACCAGAAAACGGAAACACAGCTATTGCTGCAGAATAAAAAAATTATTTCTGCGGATTCCCCATATTATATGATTCTTGTATTGGTTGAGAATCGGGATTTGTCCAGAAATTTCAGTATGCAGGAATATGATATGCTGAGAAATATGGTGAGTAATATTTATACATCTGTGTTGGCTGAGTATGGGAAATGCACTTATTTTGAGGTTGGATTGCGAAGAATGTTGTTTGTGGTATCAACGGCAAATGAGAAATTGGTAAATTCCGTAATGCTGGAAGCAACTAAAGAAGCTGAAGAAACGGTGTGTAAATTATCAAATGTAAAACTTTTCAGTCTCTTGACACCCCGAATGACAGATGGTGGAGAACAATGTGTTTCATGGTTTGGAAGGATGAATGATTCTTTAAAAACCAGGCACTTGCTGGGATGTCAGGAAACAATAATTTTGGAGAATGAAGAAGAGACAGACACAGAAAGTCTTTTGATGCAAATGATTGATAGTTTGAAGCGGAGGGAAAAGAAAGAATATATGCAGGCATTGGAAGCAATTCTGGAAAAATGTGAGAAAATGCCTTATAGAAAATTTATAAGTAGATTGGAGGATATTGCAGAAGCGATACAAAAGACCGGAAAAATAAGCAAGAATGTAGAAAATAGAAGAAAATCTGAAATAGATTTAAAGGAACGTATTGCAGCCTTAACCGGAAGAGAAGAAATTATGTTGTGGCTGGAATCGTTATATGACGAAGCAGCTATTGAAATTAGTAAAGTAAGTAATCATTCTACTGCAAATATGATTGAAGAGGCAGTGGATTATATTAGAAATAATTATGATGATTGTAATTTAAATGTAAATATGCTGGCAGATAAATTAAATATTAGTGCAGCTTATTTTGGCAAGCAGTTTACAGAATTTACCGGATGTAAAACTTTGGAGTATATTTTGAAGGTAAGAATGGAAAAGGCAAAGAACTTGCTATTATCAGAGCCGGATAAAGATATTGCGCAAATTGCAGAAGCCGTAGGTTATAATAATAGTACATATTTTACCACTGCATTCAAAAAATACTATGGTGTGACGCCGTCCAGATTCAGAGATTATAATGTAGTGATTGGAAGTGGAGATGGCGAGAAGGAGTAAAGGGTATAAAGTATGAAAATCACAAACTGCAAAGTAAATCATTTAGAAAACCCTTTGGGCTATTGGATTTCTAAGCCTGTATTTTCCTGGATTGTGGAGGGCGTGGAAGTAAAAGAAGCCAGAATTATTATTTATCGGGGACAAATCACAGCAAGTGGAGGATTTTCCGGGAGGTATCCCTATTTAATAGCCGATACAGGATGGGATGTTTTAGATTCCTTAGGGGAGGTAGTAAATATAGAACTACAGCCACGATGCATTTATATCTGGCAGGTGCAGGTGAGAGCGCAAACAGGGGAAAGGCTGGAAAGTGCTTTTCAAACCTTTGAGACAGGAAAACGGGATGAATCTTGGCAGGCAAAATGGATTACCTGTGAAGGGGATGAGCCCAGACTGCCTGTTTTTGGAAAAACATTTTCCCTTGTAAAGGGAAAACAAGTGGAAAGAGCACGACTTTATATTTGTGGTCTGGGTTTATATGAGGCTTATCTTAATGAAAAGAAAGTTGGCAACGAATATCTTACCCCGGGCTGTAATGCCTATGACAGATGGCTTCAGGCACAGACCTATGATATTACAAGACAGCTCCTGGAAGAGAATCAGGTTTCTGTTATATTGGGAGATGGCTGGTATAAGGGAAGATTTGATTTTGAAAGTAGCAAGGCGGCTATTTATGGAGATTCCTGGAAGCTGCTTGCAGAAATCCATATTTGGTATACGGATGGCAGCGAGCAGGTGGTAGGTACTGATGAAAGTTGGATGGTGTCCAGAAGCAATCTGATTTTCTCAGGCATATATGATGGGGAGCAAAGAGACGATACATTAATTCCGTTATCCTTGGAGCAGGCACAGATTTGTATTGATACGTCACCCCTAGTGCAGGATCGC
Source organism: Lachnospiraceae bacterium (assembly GCA_017624835.1). Lineage (GTDB taxonomy): Bacteria > Bacillota > Clostridia > Lachnospirales > Lachnospiraceae > Acetatifactor. The sequence continues at coordinate 9,749 of JAGAMG010000029.1, read as the reverse complement.
TTAAGCATTCCTGTTTTGGAGCAGGAGAGATTTCCTGTAAAGGTATTACATACTCCTAAGGGGGAGCTGGTGCTGGATGTAGGTCAGAATATGGCAGGTATGTTTACTCTCCGGGTAAAGGAGCCTGTAGGAACGAAAGTGCATTTGCAGTTTGGCGAGGTATTACAGGACAGCAATTTCTATCGGGATAATTTGAGAACTGCCAAGGCAGAATATGTTTACACATCGGATGGTAAAGAACATGTGTTACGTCCTATATTTACTTTTTATGGCTACCGTTATGTGAAGATAGAGGGAATCACGGATTTTAAGCCGGAGGATTTTAAAGCTTTTGCTATTTATTCAGGTGTGGCAATGAAGGGAAAGGTTATCACAGGACACGAAAAGGTAAATCAGCTTATTTCCAATACCCTATGGGGCATGAAGAGTAATTTCGTGGGAAACCCTACGGATTGTCCCCAGAGGGATGAACGCATGGGCTGGACGGGAGATACTCAGGTGTTTAGTGAAACGGCCTGTTATTTGGCGGATACCTATACCTTTTATCAAAAATATTTGTATGATTGTGCTCAGGAGCAGAAAAAATTTAATGGTATGGTACCGGATGTGATTCCCGCTTTTCTTTGTAAGAAGGGAAGTTCCGTTTGGGGAGATGTTACCTGTATTATTCCATGGAATTTGTATTTATATTATGGGGACAAGACCATTTTGGAGGAACATTATGAAAGTATGACAGCATGGCTTGCTTATATTGCCGGAGTGGATGGTAACAATCATGGTTGGCGTGAAGTATTCCATTACGGAGATTGGCTGGCTTTGGATTCTCCTTATAGGGGTTCTGCACAAACCAGAGGTGGTACAGATGAGGGATTTATAGCAGATGTTTTTTACCGGAAAAGTGCATTGATTACTGCAAAAACTGCTCGCATTTTAGGAAAAAACCAAGAGGCAGAAAGGTATGAAGCTCTTGCAGAGCAGATTTTACAAGGTATTGTGGAGGAATATTTTTCTCCTAACGGACGTTGTTGTATTCATACCCAGACGGCAGCCCTTTTGACTTTACAGGAGCAGCTACATGATAGGGAAAGGGCAAAGAATACTTTAAAAACTTTGCTTGAGAATAATGAAAACAAATTATCTACAGGATTTGTGGGCACGCCGCTTTTATGTGAAGGTCTAATTAAAGCCGGCATGGAAAAGGAAGCTTTTCAGATTCTTTTGAATGAGGAATATCCGGGGTGGCTTTATGAAGTAAACTTAGGGGCTACTACGATTTGGGAGCGTTGGAATTCGCTGGATGAAACAGGACATATTTCTTCCACTGGTATGAACAGTTTAAACCATTATGCCTATGGGGCAATAGTGGGATGGATTTGGAAGGATGTAGTAGGTTTACGATGTTCGGAAGAGGAGCCTGGCTTTAGACGGGTAAGGATTGCACCCCATGTAAATTGGAAGATTAAGAAGGTAGATGCAGAATATCCTTCTCCGGCAGGAACCTATAAGATATCTTGGGAAGCATTGGATTTACACCATATTTCCTTGAAAATTGTAGTGCCAAGCGGTTGTAGTGCTAAGGTGGAGTTGCCCTTATGTGACGTGAATGCTGTGTGCGCGGTGGAGAAACAGAATCCTCTGTTTGCCCATGTGGAAGAGAACCATTGTATTGTTTCAGCTGGAAGCTATGGGATTACTTATAAAACAAAGAAACCCATTGCGGAGTCCATGAGTATCAATGATAAGCTGCGAAAACTGATGGCGGATGCAGAGGTAAAAGCGCTACTTCGCAGAGAACTTCCGCAGGTGGATAATTTAATGTCATATACAGGAGATTATCCTTTGAGGGAAACTTTGAGGAATTTGAGTTATGAGGAAGCATTTATAGAGATGCTAGGTAAAAAAATAGCTGCTATCATATAAAATGACAATGATGTCATTTGATAAAATATATCTTAATGGAGGATGTAGTAATGAATCAGGAATTGAAGCAAGAATTATCATCAAAGGGACTTATCCGCAAAACCCCTATTATGGGATGGGCTTCATGGAATTGCTTCCACACGGATATTTCCGAGGAACGGTTGAAGGAGCAGGCAAGAGCTTTGGTGGATACCGGGCTGGCAGAATGCGGTTATACTTATTTGAATATGGATGATGGATTTTTCGGTGGTCGTGACGAGCAGGGAGTTTTACACTTTCATAAAGAAAGATTTCCCAATGGTATTAAGCCTGTGGCAGATTATGCCCATGAACTGGGCTTAAAAGCAGGAATCTATTCGGAAGCGGGAGATAATACCTGTGGTCACTATTACGACCATGAGGGAAATAATGGAAAAAATGTGGGATTATTCGGACACGAGGAGCAGGATTTGCGCATGTATCTGGTGGAGAATGGCTTTGATTTTATCAAGGTGGATTGGTGCGGTGGCGTCCGTCTGGGCTTAAATGACGAGGAGCAGTATACCAAGATTGGAAAAATTATTGACCGGATTCGCTTAGATACCGGTCGGGAGATTGTGTACAATATTTGTCGCTGGCAGTTTCCCGGCTCCTGGGCTGCCAAGGTGGCTGATTCATGGCGAACCGGAGCGGATATTTGCCCTATTTTTTCCTCTGTGGTGCACCAGTTGGATATGATTAAGCCTTTGGCAAGATACTGTTCTCCGGGACATGTCAACGATTTAGATATGATGCAGATAGGAAACGGACTGACTCATGAAGAGGAAAAAAGCCATTTTGCCATGTGGTGTATGATGTCAACTCCCCTGATGATTGGCTGTGACTTAACCAAAATCAAGGAGGAAACCCTTGCGATTTTGAAAAATGAAGAACTGATTGCCCTGAATCAGGATTCTGCCTGCAAACAGGCATACGTTATCAAGGAATTCCGAAATGAAAATGGAGAATTGCTTGGAGAAATCTGGCTTAAGGAATTAGGAGAAGGGGGAACGGAAAAGGCAGTAGCATTCCTGAACCGTAGCGGGTGTCGGTTAAGCATGGAGCTTTCCTTGGAGGAAGCAGGACTCTTGGGAGAAATCTTAGAGATAAGAGATTTGTGGGAACATACGGACTGTGAATGTAAAAAAACAATTTCTGTGGAAGCAGAACCCCACGGAACCCTTGTTTACAGGATAAAGAGCGAGACGGGGCGCGAAATCCCCAACAAAGACGACAAAGGCGAATACCACTGGAAACCTATTGAATGGATAGATATGCCACACATGGAACAGTTAGTAGAGGAAGGAGCACTTTTGGTAGATGTACGGACAGAACAAGAATACGCCCAAAGTCATCTTTCCGATGCAATGAACGTCCCTTACATGGACATGCACGCAATCGCCGGCAACTACTTCAAGGACAAATCCCAACCCCTCGTCCTCTACTGCGCCACCGGCAAACGCAGCTCTCAGGCAAAACAAAGCCTGGAGTATCTGGGATATGAAAAGGTATACCTGTTAAAGACAGAGGGGATTTTATAATTAGGAATTATTGTACAGTGCAATACTCACCACCAATGTATGAGATAAAGAATTTTTTCATATATTGTATGGAAGATTAATGTAGAGGGGAGTAAGGGTGAATACACTTGGCTGGGTCAGGGGCATGGTATGTTCCGCAAAGCGGCCCTTGAAAAACGTCGGTCCTTAGCTTGTAGGCGAAATTTATTTCGACTACGAGCTTAGTACCGCTACGTTTTTCGCGGAGCGAGAGCGTGCCGCGTGTGGAACATACCATGCCCCTGACCCTCCACAACCTTTCCCCTTCCCCCCTTCTAAAACAAGGAGCCATACAATACATGAAAAACTTACAAGACTTCATACAAACCCACGCCAAAACCTGGATTCCGGCCATCCTTTTCTTATTCGCCCTTTTCTTCCTGGGGCGGGCTATTGGAGAAACGGCAATGGAAACCTTTGCAGAAACGGAATCCGAGAACAGGGCGGTTTTCGGAGGTGCTACCACAATGGAGAGTCCCACCATGGAAGAGCTTATGCTTGCTTCCGAAAATTGGGGACTTGGTTTCGGGGCAGATGGCACCCAGCCAACAGGAAATGCTTCAGCAGCAGAGCTGGCGCAGTACAATGCTTATTTTGTAGGCAATACCAAAGAAAAGGTTATTTACCTGACCTTTGATTGCGGATATGAGAATGGCAATACGGAGCCCATTCTGGATGCCTTAAAAAAGCATAATGCGCCGGCTACTTTTTTTGTGGTAGGACATTATCTGGAATCTGCCCCGGAATTGGTGAAGCGCATGATAGAGGACGGTCATACCGTGGGAAACCATACATATCATCATCCTGACATGTCTAAAATTTCAGACCAAACTTCCTTCCAAAAGGAGATGGACGACGTAAAGACACTTTTTCAAGAGGTAACAGGAACAGAGCTATCCATGTATTACCGTCCGCCCCAGGGAAAATACAGTACTAACAATCTGCAAATGGCAAAGGAACTTGGTTATTCCACCTTTTTCTGGAGCCTTGCCTACGTGGATTGGAATGTGGATAAACAGCCCAGTCATGAAGAAGCATTGGATAAATTGTGTAAAAGAATCCATCCCGGAGCAATTGTTTTGCTACACAGTACTTCCAAAACCAATGGAGAAATCATGGATGAACTTTTAACCAAATGGGAAGAGATGGGTTATAGCTTTGGAAAATTGGAGGATATTGGCACTAAATAAAAAAATACAATCTTTCGACAAATTTCTTTTGACAGCGGAAAAGCATGTAATTATAATGGAAAAATGTAAAATAGATGTTCTCAAAACAGTAGAACATTTGATACAGAGTAGCAGAGGAATAAGACCGCACAGAAGTGTGCGGCAGAATTGAGGTTGCAATATTTATGGAAAGAGAAATGATTGTAGTTCTGGATTTTGGTGGTCAGTATAATCAATTGATTGCAAGAAGAGTCAGAGAATGCAGTGTTTATTGTGAAGTACATCCCTATAATATGAGCATGGAAGCACTGAAGGCGTTAAATCCCAAGGGAATTATATTTACCGGAGGGCCTAACAGTGTGTACGGAGAGGATTCTCCCCTGTGTGACAAAGAAGTATTTGAGTTGGGTGTGCCTATTATGGGTATTTGCTATGGTTCCCAGTTGATGGCGCATATGCTGGGAGGCAGCGTTGCAACGGCACCTGTCAGCGAATACGGCAAGACTGAAGTAACTGTGGACACCGGCGCAGCTCTCTTTAATGGCGTGACTGATAAGACCATTTGCTGGATGAGTCACACAGATTATATTGAAAAAGCCCCAGCTGAGTTTACCATTACAGCACACACTCCCGTATGTCCTGTGGCAGCAATGGAATGTCCCAAGCGCAAGCTCTATGCAGTGCAATTTCATCCTGAGGTAATGCATACTCAGGAGGGTATGAAGATGCTCAGTAATTTTGTGCTGAATGTTTGCGGCTGCAAGGGAGATTGGAAGATGGATTCCTTTGTGGAGAGCAGTATCAAGGCTATCCGCGAAAAGGTGGGGAATGGCAAGGTACTGTGCGCATTGTCCGGTGGTGTGGATTCCTCCGTGGCAGCAGTGCTTTTGGCAAAAGCCGTAGGCAAACAGCTGACCTGCGTATTTGTCGACCATGGTCTTTTGCGTAAAAACGAAGGTGATGAGGTGGAGGCTGTATTTGGTCCTAACGGCTCTTACGATTTGAATTTTGTCCGTGTTAATGCTCAGGAGCGGTTTTATTCCAAGCTTTCAGGAGTTACCGAGCCGGAAGAAAAACGCAAAATCATTGGCGAAGAATTTATCCGTGTATTTGAAGAAGAAGCCCGGAAAATCGGTGCTGTAGACTATCTGGTACAGGGAACCATTTATCCCGATGTTATCGAAAGTGGCTTGGGTAAATCCGCAGTCATCAAATCCCACCATAACGTGGGTGGTTTACCGGATTGCGTAGATTTCAAGGAAATAATTGAACCCTTACGCCTCCTCTTTAAGGATGAAGTAAGAAAAGCCGGATTAGAGCTTGGCATTCCGGAATACCTGGTATACCGCCAGCCCTTCCCCGGTCCGGGACTGGGCGTCCGCATTGTAGGTGAAGTAACTGCCGAAAAAGTCCGTATCGTTCAGGATGCAGACTACATTTACCGGGAGGAAATCGCCAAAGCCGGTGTTGACAAAGGCTTGGGACAGTATTTTGCCGCATTGACCAATATGAGAAGCGTAGGCTGTATGGGTGACGAGAGAACCTATGACTATGCGGTGGCTTTGCGAGCAGTTACTACCTCTGACTTTATGACAGCGGAGGCTGCTGAGCTGCCTTGGGAAGTGATTGGCAAGGTAACCAGCAGGATAGTAAATGAGGTTAAGGGGGTTAACAGAGTGCTGTATGATTGCACAGGGAAACCCCCGGCGACGATAGAGTTTGAATAATACAAATGAGCCAAGAAATACCGAATTTTCGGCGTTTCTTGGCTCTTGTTTTGGGGTGTGACAATCAAATGACAATAAAACTAACATAGAATAGAAATTTAAAAATATACGGAGGATGATATGAGTGATTTTTTGAAAGATTATACTAAAAGTGTATTGGAGAAAATGAATCTGTTTGTAATTTTGCAAATTGTATGGATAATAGAATTCCATATTCTAGCTATTTTTTCGGCAAAAGATTTATTTTATGGTATGACAGAGGAAAAAATAAAAGAACCACCAATAATTGGAGAATATAGTCAAAGGATTGCAAATTGGATGGATACATATCAAGAATTTATTTTCTTTATTGGAATTATTCTAATCGTTGTGGGAATATCGGGAACTTTTTTAAAACATATATCTATTTTGGGTAGGTATAAAATAATATATGCATATTCGGATTTTGGTTTGTATGCAGGTTGTTGGTTTTTGTTGATTTTTTACACATATAGAATATATGTGTGTATGGGAAAAGCCTTTTTGCTGGCTCCAGTTATAGCATACATACTTTATGAACTTATAAAGAAAATAAAAGAATGGTTAGAATCACAAGGTATAACATTTGCGGGATAAAATCCAATTGTCGGAGCGGACATTTAAGGATGAAAATGGAACTCTCTTTGATTTATTATTTGTAGTTATCTATTAATTGATATTCTAAAGAATATCTTGTGGAAGAATATTATATAGCTATAGTCTTAATCGAGCGAAGAATATTCGAATTTGCGATGTTTCTTGACTCGATTAAGACGTTTGAAAAAGAGTATATAAAATTGATTATTTGTCCGTGGAATTGTCTCCACGATATTCATAGTTCCAGGTATTTTGACCATGAGATAAATATTGTGAATTGTCATTAGGAGCTGAAGTAGGAACTACAACATCACTTGGTTTTGTATCTTGCCCACTGGCAATAGTGTTTAAAAAGTCTTGAATATTATCCATAATAGTGCCTCCTTTCTATGCAAAAATTAAAAGTATGTATTCTAAAAAACTAAAGAATACAACAATGCTCATAAGAATTGTTACCGTATGTATTTTTTTATAAGATTTTTCAAGAGCATCGTTGTTTGCTAAAACAAATTCTGTATATTGTTTTACGGCAAGCATATTTGCTTGGCAAAACGGTTTATTCCACAAACTGTAATCAATTAATAATTTGGGGTTAAAACGATGTAACTTGATTGGGCGCAATCCGATGACAAGTAAAATCATAGATAATATGTAACATATACTGATTATTACAAAGATTATGATACAGATTACAAAAACGATTCCCTGTTTGGTGGTTTCGGGAAAAGGTAATTCTGTTAATTTGTCTAATAAGGTTACTACGAAAGCGAAAAATATACCACAGAAGGTAATCATAATATTGACTTTGTTGTCATATTTATTGGCGCGTTCGGTAATTTAAGAAACTGACTAAAGTACAAAGAGAATTTTTGGCGGTATTATATAATGTGGGTGGAGTTAATACTTTTGACATGACATAATGTTGAATTGTAGTAAATGACAAGGTGGAGCCTCGGCTCCACCTTATTAATCTTCAAGAGATACAATATATTTCATGAACTCCTTTTTAAAGTAAAATGCTCTGTTCTTGTCAGATATTTCTCGTTCGTAAATATTGGAATAGATAGGGTGATATGGTTTTGAATCCTTAGTACGAATTTGAATAAATTCACCACTGGCAGTATGTAAAGTTGCTCTATTGGATTCTGATAATTGTTGATTTAACTGTTCGCAAATGTTGTAATAGTCTGCTTCTAGCTGTTGAGCTAGTTCATAGTATTTTGGTAGTGATAAGTCTACTTGGATTGGAGCTAAATACATCCAGTCCGCGGGACCGCCATCCTTGCTGATTGGCACATATAATAATCGTTGAAATTTCTTGTATAACTTTGTGTCTTGAAATCTTCGTCTTGATAATAATTCATCTATGATGGATGCTGTTTGTGTGATAAACATCGTTTCTAGAGGTTTTCCGGTTCGGTCGCACTTGTTGGTTTTTAATTCGCCATCTTCAAAATCTAGAGTGGTGTTGGAAAGATTTAGTCCGATGGTCAGTTCTAAAAGTTGTCCAGTTTTCCCTTTGTTGATTTTTATCATGGCATCTTGAACTTGTTCAGGGGATAAGTATTCTTTGAAGGGAATATAGGCAATTTTTTCTATTCTTGACTGTGCTTCGATAAGTTTCATGATTCAGATACCTCCTTAAAAAATTCGCTAATCTCAACATTAAGTACATTAGCAATTTGATTTAAAACAGATATAGACAAGCTTTTATTGCATCCGGCAGCTTCAATTTTAGAAAGATAACTGATGCTGATTTGAGCTTGCTCGGCGAGTTGTACTTGTGTTAATTTGGCTTGTTCTCTGTAATGTTTTATATTAGAACCTATAACACGATATAGGTCAGTGTCATTATTGAAATGCATACAAACACCTCTTTCACTATTTGTGAATATTATCTCATGGTAAAGAGTTTATATAAATTCACTTATAGTGAAAGAAAAAAGAGGTGGATTTTTGGGGAAAATTGATGTAGACTTATTGGTATCATCAATGAAGGGAGCAACTATAATGAAATCAATTCAAGAAGAAAACATTGAATATGATAAGTTTGTGATAGGGTTAGCACATAAAGTACAAGAGATACAACAGGACTTTAATAAACTTTCTGATGAAAATAAAATTAGATTTGAAAATGATGTTACGAGAGCAATCACAGCCAAAGGTATTGTGGGTGTTTCAGAGTACTTCAATCAATGGAAATAAGAAGAGGAGGAATGTCTTATAAGTTTACAACCAAATAATTTCAGGCTTGAACCAACGACGGTCTGGTCATTTCCGGACAGAGGCAGTTGGGCAACGCATTCAGGAAAGTATCGAGGGAATTGGTCGCCATATGTACCAAGAAATCTGATACTACGCTATTCTAATCCCGGTGAATGGGTCTTAGATCAATTTATGGGTAGTGGAACAACTTTAGTCGAAGCGAAACTACTCAATCGTAATGCGGTAGGTGTTGACATCAATCCGCAATCCGTTTCAATCTCTGAAACAAATTTACAATTCCAATGTGAAACAAATTCAAAAATATTTACTCGAAATGGCAATGCTACAGATTTGCATTTTATTAAAGATAGTCGTATTGATTTTATTTGTACGCATCCGCCTTATGCCAATATCATCAAGTATAGTAAAGGAATAGTAGGGGATATTTCTTTGCTTGGCTTAGAAGAATTTTTAACTGAAATGAAAAAGGTCGCTGAGGAATCTTTTCGTGTATTGAAAAAGGGCAAAATGTGTGC